>NZ_JALLIN010000011.1 GCF_023630175.1 Streptomyces cellostaticus
CCGGGGGGCCGCCCCCCGACGCCGCGGGACCGTGTCCTCAGCGGATGCGGTTGCCGGCCGCGTCCTCGTGGGTGTAGTAGCGGTAGAACAGCACCACGAACGTGGGCACGGCGACCGCCAGGGCCAGGACCGCGGACTCCCACACACCGTGGCCGCGGCCGCTCAGGCTGTACAGGAAGCCGACCGCGATCCCCGTGAAGGCCGCCCACAGCAGCGCGTGCACCTCGCGCCGGCAGCGCGCGGCGAAGAACTCCAGGGCCCGGAACAGGGTGAAGAAGACGATGCCCGTCACCACCCCGAACAGCACGTTCCAGCCGGTGATGGGGCCGCCGTAGCGGGTGTTGGCGGCGGCCCAGTAGCCGTAGACGAGGCCGAGCACGATGGGCAGCACCCACCGGGCGATCGCGTGGGTCCGCTCGTCGAAGACGTCGGGCGGCCGGTTGCGGGCGGCCGTGTCCGGGCCGCCGAGTGCGGGCGGTTTCGTGTGCCCGGGCACGCCACCGGGCGCGGGTGCCGCTTGAGCCATGAGAGCACTCCTCTCGCTCCTCGCCCCCGCTCTCCAGAGCACACCCGGGAGGGACGGCCCGGCAAGTCGGCAGGACGGCCGGGGGCCCGGATGCGACGGTTTTGATCCCGTGCTTCGCTGAGGGGCATGGAGCGCTGCCCGCCGTGACGCAGATGGAGTCCTGGCGCCGGCGGCAGCCGCTGTGGACCGGCGGGCGGGCCGCGGTGCAGTTGCTGCCCCTGCTGCTCCTCGCCGGTATCACGGTGCTGGACTTCGAGACCGCCGAGTGGTTCCGGATCGTCTCCTGGATCGTCCTGGTCCCCGGCACGGCCGCAGCGCTCTGCGGGGTGTGGACGACCGCCGGGTACGCGGTGCTCTCCCTGTGCACGTACGTCGCCGTGGACCGGGCCTGGCCCAGCGAGCACCGGGCCGGTCTCGCCGACTTCCTGCTGGTCGCCCTCGGCGGCGCCCTCGCCACGCTGGCCGCCGCCGCGCGGGTGCGCAGGGAGCGGCAGATGCTGCACATGCGCAACATCGCCGACACCACCCGCCGCACCGTGCTGCGCGGGCTGCCGCCGAACTGGGGAGGGCTGGAGCACGCGGGCGCGTACCTCGCCTCCGACGTGGCCGCGCGGGTCGGCGGCGACTTCTACGACATCCAGCCCGGCCCGCACGGCACCCGCGTCCTCGTCGGGGACGTCCAGGGCAAGGGGCTGGGCGCGGTCGAGACGGCGGCCGCGCTCCTCGGCACCTTCCGGGAGGCCGCCTACCACGAGGCGGAGCTGACGGTCGTGGCCGAGCGGCTGGAGAACCGGATGACCCGGCACCGCCTGCACCGCATCGCGCTCGGCGAGGACGACGAGGACCGCTTCTCCACCGCCGTGCTGCTCGGCTTCCCGCAGGACGCCCCGGAGACGGTCGAGCTGATCAACTTCGGCCACGAGCCGCCGCTCGCCGTCGGCCCGCACGGCGTGCGCGCCCTGCCGGCCGGTGACGGCCTGCCGCTCGGGCTCGGCGACCTGGCGGCCGGACGTCCGCCGCTGCACCGGGTGCCGCTGGGCGGTGAGGAGACCCTGCTGCTGGTGACCGACGGGGTGACCGAGGCCCGGGACGGGGCCGGGGAGTTCTACCCGCTCGTCCCGGAGGTGACCCGGGCGGTCCTGGCCGATCCGGGCCGTGCCGAGCCGCACCGGCTGGTGCGCCGGGTCCGCGACGGTGTGCTCCGGCACACCGGCGGCCACCTGGAGGACGACACCACGGTGTTCGCCATTCGGCGGATGTGCGAAGACCCCGTACAGGGACGTTTGCGGTCCTGAGCCGACCCTTTGCAGCAGCAGCGGCTACGGTGCTGGCTGTAGGGCGATCCACAGGGGAGGGACGATGCCCGGAACCGTGCTGCTGCTCGCGGCCTCGCCGCTGGGCCGGGGGCGTCTGGTGGACGCGGCCGCTGTGCTGCCCGTCCTCGCCGCGGTCGCCCCCGCGGTGCTGTCCGGCACCGACACCGCGAACGTGGTCGAACTCGCCGACCCGCTCGAACCGCAGGCCGTCCTCACCCGGCTGCGCGCCGCCGCGGCCGCGCCCGGACCGCTCACCGTGTACCTCACCGGCCAGCTCCACCTGGACCGGCGCCAGCGCCAACCGCATCTCGGGCTGGCCCGCACCACCCCGGCGACCGTCCGCTACACGGCCCTGCCCTGGGCGTGGATCCGGGAGGAGCTGCGGCTGCGCTCCGCGGCCGACACCGCGCTGGTGGTCGATCTGCACGCCGACGCGGAGACCTGGCGGCACCTGGCCGAGCGCCCGCTGGACTCCGGGCGCACGACGTCGGTCCACGGCCGCATCGCGCCCCCGGCCAGGGGGCGGGGCCCGGCCGAGCCGGCGTACATGAAGGCGGTGGCGACGCTGCTGCGCAGCGGGCACCGGCCGCCCCTCGCCGAGCTGCACGAGCACGCCCTGGCCCGGATCGCCGAGCCGGGCCCGGTACGTGACCTGGTGCTGGCCGGTCCGGGGGGTTTCGCCCAGCGCACCGCCCCCCTGCCGGTGGTGCCCCGCCCGTACACGCCGGACGCCCCGCCGGCCGCGCCCCCCGCGCCGCCGGCCGCGCCGGGCGATCCGCACGCGGCCATCAGCGAGGCCGTCCGGGCCGGCCGGCACGCCGAGGCCGACGCGCTCGCCGCGCGGCAGGAGGAGGCCGCGGTGCGGGCCTTCGGACCCGCCGCCGGGGAGGCCCTGCACTGGGCGGAGGTCCGGGCGGACCTCGCCATGTTCGCGGGCGACGCGGCGCGGAGCTGCCGGGCCTGGCTGGTGGTCGCCGGGGTGCGGCTGGCGGCGGGGCAGACACCGGACACGCCCGCCGTGGAGGCGGCCGTGGACCGGGCCCATCACCAGTGGGGGAGCATCACGGACCCGGCGCGGGCCCGTGAGCTGGGGCCCGCGCTCGCGGAGCTGAGGCTGCGCGTGCCCGGCCGCCGGCGCGGCGCGCTGGAGAACGTCCAGCGGCACCTGCGGCAGCTCCAGGCGGGATGACCCCGCGCTACCAGGTGAATCCCGGCTGGACCGGCATGCAGGCGTCGGTCTTGCCGCCGTTCAGCACGGCCGCGGACTCGGGTGCCTTGGCCGGGGCCGCGGGCTTCGGGTAGCTGCCGCCGGTGCGCCAGTCGGCGCCCACGGTCAGGGTGACACCCTTGACGTCGGCGGACGGGCGCACCTGGGGCAGCGGGATGCCGAGGGCCTGGGCCACGGCCTGGGCGTCACCCTCCAGGTGGTGGTCCGGGTACAGGACGGTCGTGGTGGTCCCCGTCGCGGCCGTGGTGTCCACGGCGGCCTCGGTGTACCCCTTGTCCCGCAGCGCCCGGACGACGGCGTCGGCGCGGTGCGGCACGGGGGCCCGGGTGGTGGTTCCGGTGCCGTCGCGGACCTGTACGGCGAGGGCGCCGGCGGGGGCGGCGGGATCGTCCGACAACTGCTCCTTCGGCCCCGCCCCGCCGTCGAGCGGGGTGTCCGTGCGGACCATGGAGATGAGCTGGTCGGCGTCCTCGGCGGCGGGCACCAGCCGGTTGTGGTCCTGGGCCCACTGCACCGTGGGCAGCGTCGTCATCGTGATCCGCTCGGTGGGGACCTTCTGCAGCTCCGTGGACAGGTCGTACAGCTTCTTGACGGTGCCGAGACCCTCGTCGACCGTGAGCGCCTTCGTCGCGGTCTCCGCGAGCCGGCGCATCGCGGCGGGGTTGCCCAGGGTCGCGTTCTCACGGAGCTGGCGGACCATCGCGCTCATGTACATGTGCTGGGCGTGGGTGCGGCCGATGTCGGTGCCGTCCTCGAAGCCGTAGCGGGTGCGCAGCCACTGCAGGGCCTGCTTGCCCTTGACGTACGTGGTGCCCGCCTTCAGTTTGAGGCCCGAGCCGTGGCCCTCGGAGGTGTGCGACCAGACGTTCTCCTTGACGCAGACCGGGACCCCGCCGATGGCGTCCGCCATCGAGACCACGCCGGAGAAGTCGACCATCATGAAGTGGTCGATGTGGATACCGGTCAGCTTCTCCCAGGTGGCGACGGTGCAGCCGGGGCCCCCGCGGCCCAGCGACTCGTTGGCCATGGCCAGGTCGAGCGCGCCGTACACCTTGCCGCCGTCGGGGTCGGTGCACTCGGGGATCGGGATCATCGTGTCGCGCGGCAGGCTGACCACGGACATGTCGCCGCGGTCGGCCGAGACGTGCAGCAGCATCTGCACGTCCGCGAGCGGCGGACGGCCCACGTCGGCCCTGGAGCCGCCGAGCTTCAGGTCCGCCGCGGTGTTCCGGCTGTCCGAGCCGAGCAGCAGGATGTTGAGCGGGGTCTGGCCCGCGGCGTTCGGGGCCGCCCTGGGCGGCGTGGAGTCGCCGAGGTTGAGCCGGGCCTTGGTGATGTTGGCGTTGAGATGCTCGTAGTAGAGGTATCCGGCGACCGCGCCGCCGAACACGAGGGCCGCCAGGGTGAGGGCCGACCAGCGCAGTATCCGGCGCCCACGACGCGGTCCGCCGGATGTCCCCTCCTCGGTGCCGTCGTCGTGCCGGCCGGTCCCCTCCGGCCGCGCCTGTGCGTCCAGCGTCATTCTCTGCCTTCCCACCCCGACGGCGCCCGCCGCGTCTCCGGCTGCACCGGATCGCACACATTATCGGTGTGGCGCGATGGGATGGGGGGAGTGGTGAGAAATGCCACTCCCGTACAACCTTCGAAGGGGTTGACGAACTGGACCCGGGTCGCCTGCGGTTCGGGTGATGACGGGGTGTCAGGGATGGGCGCGGCCCACGGCCGGCGGGGCGGGCGCGTGGTCCGCGGCCCGGGCCGGCCCCGCGTTCGCCGCCGTGACCAGCGCCGCTATCGCGAGCACGGCCGCGGCGACGCCCCTGGCGGTGGGGGTCAGGCCGGCCGGGCGGGGCCGGACGGGGGTCGGTGCGCCAGGGTGTCCGTAGGGTTCGGATGTGCGTCCGGGCACGGCGACCTCGCAACGACAGCGGCCTGTTAAACATGCTTGATCCGCCGTTTAACCTAGAGGCTGACGGACGCGAACGGCAAGGCCCACCAAGCGAGTTGGGGGTGACGGGGAGATGCCGGAACGGGACGATCCGCAGGTCGTGGGGCGGCGCGTGCAAAAACTGCGCACCGAACGGGGCATGACCCAGAAGCAGTTGGCCGAGCCGGCCTACACACCCGCCTACATCTCCACCCTGGAGGCGGGCCGGGTCCGCGCCTCCGACGAGGCGCTGCGGCACATCGCCGGCCGGCTCGGGGTCGCCTTCGAGGAGCTGGCCGTCGGCCGGCCCGCCCATCTGGCCACCGGCCTGCGGCTGCGGCTCGCCGAGGCCCAGCGCGTCCTGGCCGACGGCGGCTGCGAGGAGGCCGCCGCCCGGTACACCGGACTGCTCGCCGAGGCCGAGGAGCACGGCCTGCTCGCCGAGGAGGCCACCGCGCTGCTCGGGCTGGGCGAGACCGCACTGCAGTCGGGCGAGCTGGGCCGGGCCCGCGAGCACTTCGAGCGGGCCGAGGAACGCCTGGCCGGCGAGTCGCTGCCGGCCCGGGTGCCGGCCGTCCGCGGCCGGGCGGTCTCCCACTACCTCGCCGGTGAACTCCGCTACGCCGTGTACCTCCTGGAATCCACCCTCGACGAGCTGAACCGCGGCGGCCTGCACGACCCGGACGCCCTGCTGCTCCTCTACGCCGGCGTCATCGGCCCCTACATGGACATGGGCGCCCACGCCCGCGCCGCCCAGGCCGCCGAGTTCGCCCTCGCCCTCGCGCCGCGGGTCGCCGACCCGGCGCTGATCGCCCGGATGCACCGCTCGGTCGCCCGCACGCTGCTCGCCGAGGGCCGCCTCGCCGAGGCCGACGCCTCCCTGGCCAAGGCCGCGGAGCTGAACCGGCAGCTCCAGCTCCGCACCGAACTCGCCAACTGCCACTGGATGCGGGGCTACGTCTGCGCCCAGAACGGCGAACTGGACCGCGCCGAGGCCGAGCTGCGGCAGGCCCTCGCGATGTTCTCCCGGACCCGGGCGGCCCTCTACCGCAGCCAGGCCGCCGTCGAACTGGCCGACGTCCTGCACCGGCGCGGCAGGTCCGCCGAGGCGGCCGAACTGCTGAACGGGGTCCTCGGGGACTTCTCCTCCGAGCGCGGCGCCGTGCACGCGGCCGCCGCGCACCGCCTCCTCGGCATCATCGCCGAGGACGCCCACGACACCGAGGCGGCCGAGGAGCACTACGTCCGCGCCCTCAGCCTGCTGGAACGGGCCGGGGCGGCCGGTGACCTGGCCGACCTGTGCCGGATGCTGGGCGACCTGCTGCGCCGCACCGGCCGGGTGGAGGCGGCCCTCGACGCCTACCGCACCGGCCTGGGCCACCGCACCGCCCCGGGCACCACCACCCTCGGCCCGGCCCCGGCCCAGCCCCCGCTGTGACGGTCCCCGGGCCGCGGTCCGGACGAGGTGCCCGCCGGGCGGGGCGGGGTCGGCCCAGCCGCCGGGCCCTTCGGCAAGGGCTCGGCTCCTCAGACCTGGGCGCGGCCCTGCCTGCGGACGTCCGCCAGGCGCAGCGCGCCGATCTGCACGGCCGCCTGGGTCGCCTCGTTCGGCACGTCGCCCAGGCCGCCGTTGGTGAGCGCGAAGGAGTCCTCTCCGACACGGACGGCGGCCACGTCCATCGTGAGGACGACGTCCCGGTCGTCGGACGTCGTGGTGTAGAGGGTCAGCCGCAGGCCCTGCCGCGCGTCCCCGACCTCCGGCAGCGGAGCCTCCTGCACCTGGACGTCCTCCACCAGGCCGTTCTCGGTGGTGGCGGTGAACCGCGCGCACCGCGCCGGCATCGTCCGCAGCCAGGCCAGGGCGGCGTCGACGTCGGCCGGGCGGCGCGCGCCGATCTGGAAGCGGAGCTGGGCGTCGGTGTCGGCGTCGTCCAGGCCGACGGCGACCCGGGCGGGGGCGCCGAGGAGTTCGTCGGCGTAGAGCGCGTCGAGCAGGTGCTGGCACTCCGCGGCCCCGGATCGCGCCTTCAGCAGGCCGTCGCGCCACGTGGCCGCCCCGCGCGTCGCCGCCCAGGGGGCGCCGAGGTCGTTCTGGGTCAGCAGCGCGGCCCGGGCCTGGTCGTCGCTGAGCAGGGCGCCGTCGCGCCCGTCGGGCGCCTTCGGCGTCGGTGAGGCCGGGCCGACGGTGGGCAGCGGCTGCTCGGCGGTCGGCGGGTGCTCCAGGCCGAGCGCCGCGCAGCCGGTGAGGCCGAGGAGGCCGGCCGCGAGAGCGGCGAGCGGAAGGGCACGGGGGCGTATCGCGGCGGTCATCGGTGGGCCTCCTGTGCGGGCCGGTGGTGGTGCCACCTCCCACGCCACCACCGCCCACACCGGCTCACCAGCGCTCCGGGCCGTCCGGGTGAGGAGACGCGGCCGACGGGGGACCCGCCCGGGACGAGCACCCGGCGGCCCTCCCGGGCGCGGCCGATCCGGCTCCGTCCCCGGCGGCCGGACGGGCGCGGAAGGGCCGCACGGTCCGGGCGCCCGGCCGTCCGGCCGGGCCGGGCCGCCCCTCCCGCGGGAGAGCGGCGCGGTCGCCGTGCGGCCGGGTACGGCGGGCGGCCGTAGGCTGAGGGGGCCTTCGTGGCGAGCCCTCGGGTCGAGGTGGGCGGAAGGAGACCTTCGTGTCCGGGCAGTCCGCTGTTCCTGTGATCATCGATTGCGACACCGGCGTCGACGACGCCCTGGCCCTGCTGTTCGCCGTACGCCACCCGGGGCTGGATCTGCGGGCCGTCACCTGTGTCGCCGGGAACACGGACGTGGACGGGGTGGTCCGCAACACCCTGACCGTGCTGGACCGGGCCGGTGCTCCCGACGTCCCGGTGGCGCGGGGCGCCGAGCGCCCCCTGATCGAGCCGGCCCGTCCGGCCCGGCATGTGCACGGCTCGGACGGCATGGGCGACCTGGGCCTGCCCGCGCCCACCCGCACCGCGGCCGACGTGGACGCCGTGACCCTGCTCCGCCGGGAGATCCTGGCCTCCGACCGTCCGGTCACCCTCGTGCCCACGGCCCCGCTCACCAACATCGCCCTGCTGCTGCGCACCCACCCGGAGGTGACCCGCAACATCGAGCGGATCGTGTTCATGGGCGGCGCGGTCGCCACCGGAAACGCCACGCCGGTCGCCGAGTTCAACGTCTGGCACGACCCCGAGGCGGCTGCGGTGCTGCTCACCGCCGGGGTGCCGATCACGATGTACGGGCTGGACGTCTTCCTGCGGGTCGTCGTGCCCGGCACCGATGTGCACCGGCTGCGCGGCAGCGCCGATCCGGGCACCCGGCTGGCCGGGGAGCTCCTCGCCCACCGGCCGGCCGCGCAGGGCGGCGCGCCGGAGGCCGAGGAGGCGGGCGGACTCGGTGACGCCGGCGCGGTGTGCGCGGTCGCCGATCCGGCGGGCATCACCACCCGGCTCCTGCCGGTCGAGGTGTCCCTGGCCCCCGGGCCGGCCCGGGGGCAGACGCTCGTCGACCGCCGCCCGCGCCCCGGCGAGTCCGAGATCCACGAGGGGGTACGCGAACAGGCCCTGGTGGACGTGGCGTTGCAGGTCGACGTGGACCGGTTCGTGAAGCTGTACCTGGAGACCGTCGAGGGGACCCGGGGTTCGGCCGGGTGAGCCGCGGGGGAAGGCCGCGGGCCCGGGGTCAGTCGGACGTCGCCGGGACCCGTGCCGCCCAGCGCTCCTCCACCCGTGCCAGCCGCCAGTACGCCAGCGCCGCCGCCCACACCACCACGAACAGCCCGACGATGACGTACCCGACGCTGTCCAGGTCCAGCCCGGCTATCCAGCCGGTCACGGCGTCGCCCAGGGCGAACTTCTCGTGCAGCACGCCGACCAGTTCGATGGTGCCGATGAAGAAGGCGACGGCGATGGACAGCCCGGTGATCGTGAGGTTGTAGAACACCTTGCGCACCGGGTTGGAGAACGCCCACTGGTAGGCGAAGTTCATGAACGTGCCGTCGAGGGTGTCGAACAGGCTCATCCCGGCGGCGAAGAGCAGCGGCAGGCACAGCACCGCGTACCAGGGCAGTCCGGCCGCCGCGCCCGAACCGGCCATCACCATCAGGGTGACCTCGGTGGCGGTGTCGAAGCCGAGGCCGAACAGGAAGCCCAGCGGGAACATCTGGCCCGGCCGGGAGACCGACCTGGTCAGCCGCCCCAGGACGCGGTTCATGAACCCCCTTGATTCCAGGTGCTGTTCCAGTTCCCGCTCGTCGTACGTGCCGGACCGCATCGCCCGGAACACCCGTAGGATGCCGGCCAGCGCGACCAGGTTGAGGGCGGCGATGAGGTAGAGGAAGGTGCCGGAGATCGTGGTGCCGGTCAGGCCGAGCACCTGGTGGGTGCGCGAGTGCTCGTCCATGACCCGGCCGGCGAGCCGGGTGCCGCCCGCGATCAGCAGGGCCAGCAGCACCACGACCCCGGAGTGCCCCAGCGCGAACCAGAAGCCCACCGAGACCGGCCGCTTGCCGTCGGCCATCAGCTTGCGGGTGGTGTTGTCGATCGCGGCGATGTGGTCGGCGTCGAACGCGTGCCGCATGCCGAGGGTGTAGGCGGTGATGCCGAGGCCGACGCCGAAGACGTCCTGGCCGACCCTGTAGTGCCCGGGGGCGACCAGCAGGAACAGCACTCCGAAGGCGACGACGTGCAGGGAGGCGATCACCGCCAGCAGCCCCGCTGTCCTGATCGTGTCCTCGCGTCGCCAGCGGAAGGCAGCGGCATGGGCCATCGGATTCACGCTCCAGCACCTCGTGGATCATCTCGTGAGCTGCCGTGGCCGGTCTCCTGGCTTACGGGGTGGTGCGTTCGCCGTCCCTGCCTTCCCAGCCGTGCGAACGGCCAGTGGCCCGGCGGACGCCGGACGGGACGGGAACTCCCCGATCACAGTGGCGAGGGCCGCTTCGGCATGGACCCCTGAGGGGCCGTCACCGACTTCCCGAGCACCACGGCCCGCCCACCGTAGGCGGGGCACCGCCCGCCCGTACAGCCGCGCACGGGTGCGGGTACCCAAGATCACACACGGCGCGACCCCCGCCGTCCCGCGGGCCTTGCGGCTGCCGCGAGGGGCGGGGGTCGTGGTGGGCGGGTGGCGGGGGCGGGCGGTCAGCCCTGGGCGCCCCGCCTGCGGCGGGCGAGGAGCACGAACGCGGCGCCGCCGGCGACGAGCACGGCGGCCCCGCCCGCGATCAGCCCCGAGTCGCCGCCGCCACCGGTCTCCGCGAGGTCGCCCCCGTCGTCACCGCCGCCGTTCGGCGTGGGGACCGAGCCGGCCCGCGACTCGGAGGGGGACGGGGCCGGCGCGGACTCCGAGGAGGACGGGGACGGTGCCGCGGACGACTCCGAGGCGCTCGGCCCGGGGCCGGCCGATTCCTCCGCGGGAGCGCTGGGCGACGGGGACTGCGGCTCCTCCGGGGTGCCGGTGCAGTCCTTGGCGCCGCCGTTCCAGGCCGCGATCAGCTTGTCCTTGATGACCGGGTGGTCGGGGCCCTTGGGCAGGTCCCCGTGCTCGAAGCCGTCGTTCGCGTCGGTCCTGCCGTCGAACCTGACCGCGCCCCGGTAGAGGTCGACCTGCGCGAAGCAGCCCGCGTCCGGTACCGCGATGTCGAGGGAGTCGGTCTCGCCCGGCTTGACGGCCACCGTGTCGAAGCCGACGAGGACCTGCTCGCCGGAGGTGGCGAAGCTCGCGCCGTGGGCGAGGTAGGAGGCGAGCGAGGCGGTGCAGCCGGCGGCGTCCTCGGCGGCGCGCACCTTGACGTGGACCTTGCCGTCCTCGGTCGGCCTGAGGTTCTGGTCGTCCACCTTCACCGAGTCGAAGAAGCTCACGCCGTCCAGCGAGAACTGGCAGCGGTCGGTGCCGGTCTCGGTACCCGCGCCGGTACCGGGCGCGTAGTGGCCGCCGGTCTTCCAGCCGTCACCGCCGTGCGTGCCGTGGGCCCAGGCGCCGGAGGCGGCGGCGACCGAGGCGGCGCAGAGGGCGAGTGACGCGGCGCCCGTCCCCAGCAGGCGGCGCGCGGTGACACGTCTGGCTATGGACATGGATATCCCATCGCAGAAGCTCGAGTGAGCGAAGAAGTCAGAAGAGACACGCGGCCCATTGGTCACATGCGCCACAGTGTGAGGCCATGGTGATCGGCCCTGTTGAAACCTGTCAACCTGCTTGAATACAAGGGTCGTTCATGAAGTCGTCACAACTTCATCACACCGGGAATGATCCGCTCCCCATCGTCCGAAGGTTCCCTTTCCGGGCAATGTGGACAGTCTCTGTACTGTCGTCCTTCCCGAAGGGAGCCCGTATGGCAGACCTCTCGTCCCGGAACCCCGACTGGTGGCGTCAGGCCGTCATCTACCAGGTGTACCCGCGCAGCTTCGCCGACGCCGACGGGGACGGGCTCGGCGACCTCAGGGGAGTCACCCAGCACCTGGACCACCTCGCCGCGCTCGGCGTCGACGCCCTGTGGCTGAGCCCCTTCTACCCCTCGGAACTGGCCGACGGCGGCTACGACGTCGCCGACCACCGGGGCGTCGACCCCCGCCTCGGCACCCTGGACGACTTCGACGCCATGGCCGCCGAGGCGCACCGGCTCGGTCTGAAGGTCGTCGTCGACATCGTCCCCAACCACACCTCGCACCGGCACCCCTGGTTCCAGGAGGCGCTGCGGGCCGGCCCCGGCTCCGCCGCCCGGGACCGCTACGTCTTCCGCCCCGGCCGCGGCCGACACGGTGAACTGCCCCCCACCGACTGGCAGTCGGTGTTCGGCGGCAGCGCCTGGCGGCGGGCCGCGGACGGCGAGTGGTACCTGCACCTCTTCGCTCCCGAACAGCCCGACCTGAACTGGGAGAACGACGAGGTCCGCGCCGACTTCCGCGCCACCCTGCGCTTCTGGTCCGACCGGGGCGTCGACGGCTTCCGCGTCGACGTCGCGCACGGCCTGGTCAAGGACCTCGCCGAACCGCTGCGGGACACCGGCGGCATCGGCGCCACCGGCGAGGAGGCCCTGCTGAGCGTCGCGCCGGGCAGCCACCCGTACTGGGACCGCGACGAGGTGCACGAGATCTACCGCGACTGGCGCAAGATCTTCGACGCGTACACCCCGCCCCGCACCGCCGTCGCCGAGGCCTGGGTCCCGGACTCCCGCCGCGCCCTGTACGCCCGCCCGGACGAACTGGGCCAGGCCTTCAACTTCGAGTACCTGCAGGCGGCCTGGGACGCCGACGAACTGCGGGACGCCATCACCGGCTCACTCGCCACCGCCCGCAGCGCCGGCGCCTCGGCCACCTGGGTGCTCTCCAACCACGACGTCGTACGGCACGCCTCCCGCCTGCTGCTGCCGCCCGGCACCGACGAGAACGCCTGGCTGCTGTCCGGCGGCAGGGCCCCGGCCGTCGACCCGGCGGCCGGTCTGCGCCGGGCCCGGGCCGCCACCCTGCTGATGCTGGCGCTGCCCGGCTCCGCCTACGTCTACCAGGGCGAGGAACTCGGCCTGCCCGAGGTCGCCGACCTGCCCACCGCGGTGCTGCAGGACCCGGTCTGGGAGCAGTCCGGCCACGTCCGCAAGGGGCGCGACGGCTGCCGGGTGCCGCTGCCGTGGACCCCGGACGGGCCGTCGTACGGCTTCGGCCCGGGAGCCGCCTGGTTGCCGCAGCCGGATTCCTTCGCCGCCCGCGCGGTGGCGGTGCAGGCCGGCGCGGAGGACTCCACCCTGGAGCTCTACCGCGCCGCCCTGCGGCTGCGCCGCAAGCTGCTGGAGGGCGAGACGCTGACCTGGACGCCCGCCGCCCCGGCCGGTGTCCTCGACTTCGCCCGCACCGGGAACTGGCGCTGCGTCACCAACCTCGGCGGACGGCCCGTACCGCTGCCGCCGGGCGAGGTGCTGCTCGCCAGCACCCCGCTCCCCGCGGCCGGCCCCCTCCCGCCGGACACCACCGTGTGGCTCGGCCGGGGTCTTTCGTTCGGATCCGGCCGGACCTCCGCGAACCCGGGGTGATCCGGGCGGGAGGCGCCAAGGGCTGTCCCGCGATCCCCGGCGGGCGCACGACCTCGGCCACGGCGCCTCGCCGCGTTGCCGGATCGCCCGAACACGCCCGGTACGAGGACGGCCCTGAGCCGTGCGGCGCACCGCATCCGACGCCGTGCGCCGACCCGCCGGGGATCACGGGGCCGGCCCTCGGTGCCGCGACGCGGCACTAGCCCACGGCCGGGCTGGGCGTGGGAGCCGGGGCGTCGCCGCCGGAGCCGCCGCCGTCGGCGGCGGGCTCGCCGATGTTCAGCGGGGTGGACGTGGCGTTCGGCGGCGGGGTGAGCACCACCTGCGGCTGGCCGGGAGCGGGCGGGGGCGGGGTGAGGTTGTCGGAGGGCAGCTTCGGCGGGGTGGTCTGCTGGAAGATGGTCTGGTCGAAGTCGACCAGACCGGTCTTCTCCATCACCGTGATGTGGTCCAGCACGGTGTCGTTGGCCTGGTCGGCGAGGGAGCGCACCAGCGAGTTCTTGGTGGTCGACCGGATCTTGGCGATCGTGTTGAAGATCGAGCCGTGCGTCATCCGCAGGATGTTGGCGAAGTCCGTGTCGAAGGCCTTGCCGCTCTCCGCCTTGAGCTGGACGACGAAGCCCTCCTGTTGCGGGCTCGCCACGTTGGGCAGCGTGATGTTCAGCATGGGCCCGATCTTGCGGCAGCTCGCGTCCAGCGCGGCGTGCCCGTCGATCAGGTGCTTGCTGGCCTCCAGAACGCCCTTCGACGCGCCCTTCTGCAGACCGATCTGACCGAGCGGGTACTCCCAGAGGCCGGCGGCCCGCACCTTCACCACGAAGTCCCGGTCGCCCTCGGTGAGCGGCCCCCACTGCGTCTGGGCGATGATCTGCGTCTGCGAGGTGGAGACGGTGTTCAGCCCCAGCATGCCCGGGTAGGCGAGCGCGCCCAGTGTCAGGGCCATCGCACCGCCCACGAAGAGAGTTCCCGTCGCGTTCCGCGAAAAGCGCACCGTGCCTCCTGCCCGGTCGTGGATCCCGCCCTCGACGACACGCGGGCAGTTCGTACGCACAGCAGTACGGACGCGAGGGCCGATCGTCTCTGTGTCGCGGGATAAAAGTCTCCACGGGGCGCCGACGGGCTCCCCGCGCCCGGCCATTGCGATCCGTTGGCGATCGATGGATGCACATGGCAGATGGTTGGGCGAAGGTTGACCCGCCGCCGGGAGAAGGCAGACCGGAGGCGGTCCTAGATTCGCCGCATGCCCCCGCAACCGTCCCCGAGGACGCCCGCCGCGCTGCCCGTCCTGCCCTACCGCAAGCCCACCAAGGGCCGTGACTACTGGGTGCTGGACGACGTCCTCCCGGACCCCGACGCGGTGCGGGAACGGTGCCTGGCCAAGGACGACTGGGCCAGGGGCCACCCGTACACCTCCGAGACCTGGCCCGGACTGCGCGCCATGCCCGGCCTCGAACCCCCCGAACTCGACCGCGTCGAGCGGCTGGTGAGAAAGGCGACCGGGGCCGGGAGGCTGTGGGTGCAGCGGGCGCCGGGCGGTGGCACCCTGAACCACAACTGCGTGCAGGTGGTGGGCGAGGGCGAGAGCGAGCCCCGCCCGCACACCGACTCGCGCGCGCTGTGCCGGTACGCGGCCGTGCTGTACCTCAACCCGGGCGTGCCCGCGGACTGCGGCACCGGCTTCTACCGCCAGTCCCTGCCCGGCGGCCGGCTCGGCGGCAACGTCGTCCAGGCCCCGCACGACAACCTCGTGGAGGCGCTCGGCACCCGCTTCGTGACCGCCGGCGCCTTCGAGGAGGACGTCCGGGTCCCGCACCGGTACAACCGGCTGCTCCTCTACAACGCCAACCTGGTGCACAGCGCGACGGGCTACTTCGGCCGGGAGCCGGCGCAGAAGCGGATGACGGCGGTCTTCTTCTGGATGGCCTGAGCCGGGGCCTCCGGCCGGCGGCCGGGCGGTGTGGCGCCGCGCCGACCCGCGGCTGCGGCGCGGCCGACTGCGCCGCGGGAGCGGCCCGGTGGCCCTTCCTCCGCCCGCACCGGACCTGGACCTCCCACAAGGGACCGTCTCCGGCGGGGGGGGGGTGGCCGCGGACCGGGCAGGCCGTTGCGCCAAGATCGGGGGCATGGACGAACTCATGGGGGAGGGAGCCGCGCGCGGGCGGCTCGGGGCGCGGTCCGTGCGGACGGCCGGTTGGCTGGCCGGCGGGGCCCTGCTGGCGGCCGGGGCCGCCTGGGTGGTGCGCGGGGTCTGGGAGATCAGGCTGGCCGTGGCGGGGGAGCCCGCCTCGGGGCCGCCGGACCAGGGCGGCGGGGTGCACCGGCCGCTCAACGGGCTCGAGGACTCGTACCACGTCGTGACCTCGCTGGGCGGTGGCGTCGCCTTCGTGTGCGCGCTGCTGTTCCTGGCCTGGCTGTGGCGGGTCCGGGACAATGCGCGGGTGCTGTCCGGGCGGCCGGCGAAGTACCTCGGGATCTGGGTGTACCTGGGCTGGATCGTGCCCGTCGTGAACCTCTGGTTCCCGCGCGGGATCGTCGCGGACGCCTTCCGGTCCACCGCCCCGGAGCGCAGGCTGCCGGTCTCCGTCAACGTGTGGTGGGTGCTCTGGCTGATCGGCATGTTCGGCGGAGTGGGCCTGGTGTCGCGTGACTCGACGGACGAGATCATCGCGCGGGCCTACGAGGAGGTGTGGCCGCTGCTCCTCGCCGACGCCGCCGTGGTCGGGGCCGCCGTGGCCGGGGCGTTCGTCGTGCGGACGGTCACCGCCGCGCAGGTGGAGCGGATCCGGCGGGAGCGCGGCCGCGGTGCGGCGCGGCAGCCCGTCGGGGCCGCCGGCGGGTGACGGGGCACTCGGGCTCGGCCGGTGCGCGGGCCTCGTCCCCGTGCGGGTGGTGAGGTGGCCGCGGGGCGGGGAGGATTTCTTCCGTGAGCGTCATCGCCATCGTCGGGGCCGGTCCCGGACTCGGGGCCGCCGCGGCCCGCCGGTTCGGGCGGGAGGGCTACGACGTCGCCCTCGTCGCACGGGACCCGGGGCGGCTGGACGAACTGACCCGTGAGCTGGCCGCCGACGGGGTCACCGCGCGCGGCTTCGCCGCCGACGTGCGCCGCCCCCAGGAGCTGGTGGCCGCGCTCAGGGACGCGGACGGCGCCCTCGGGACGGTGGAGGTGCTCCAGTACAGCCCGGTGCCGCACCGGGACTTCATGCGGCCGGTGCTGGAGACCCGGCACCGGGATCTGCTCGGGCCGATCGAGTTCTCGGTGTACGGGCCGGTCGCGGCGGTGCAGCAGGTGCTTCCGGGCATGCGCGCGCTGGGCCGCGGGACCATTCTCTTCGTCAACGGCGGTACGGCCGCCGTGCCGCACCCCGAGCGGGCCGGCACCTCGATCGCGTTCGCAGCGGAGAGCGCCTACGGCCACCTGCTGCACGACCGGCTGGCCGGCGAGGGCATCCACGTCGCCCAGTTGATCATCCCCGGGTCGATCACGCCCGGGCACGTGCGCAAGGACCCGGCCGTGCTGGCGGACACCCTGTGGGCCCTGCACCGCGACCGGCGCGGATTCCGGCACTACGCCGACGACCTCGACGCCTGAAACCCCAGGCGGGCAGGGGTCCCGGGCGCTGCCCTGCGTGAAGAGCATTTGTGCGCCAATATGGTGATGTTGGCCGCATTGCTCTCTTCGAGGGGGCCTCAATGGCTGTGGAAATCCCTACGCTCATCAAACCGTCCCGGCTCCGAAGCCGGGGAGGGCTGCTGGGCGAGTGTCTGGCGGAGTTCCTGGGGACCTTCGTCCTCATCTCCTTCGGCTGTGGTGTGGTCGCGATGGCGGTCGCCGCGCTGCCCGGCTCGGGCCGCGCCGCCACCCCGACGACGATCTTCCTGGCGGCCGGTGACTGGCTGCTGATCACCTGGGGCTGGGGCATGGCCGTCGTCTTCGGCGTCTACGTCGCCGGCGGCGTCAGCGGCGCCCACATCAACCCGGCGGTGACGCTGGCCATGGCCGTGCGCCGCGGGTTCCCCTGGGCCAAGGTGCTGCCCTACTGGTTCGCGCAGGTCGTGGGCGCGTTCGCGGGCGCGGCGCTGGTCTACCTCGTCTACCACCAGGCGATCAACGCCTTCGACGCGGCCGTGCCGGGACCGAAGGTGAACGGGCATACCAATGCCACGTTCTCGATCTTCGCCACCTTCCCGGCTCCGTACTTCCACGGCGGGGTCTGGGGGCCCCTGATCGACCAGATCGTCGGCACGGCCTTCCTGCTGATGCTGATCGCCGCCGTCCTCGACCTGCGCAACCAGGCCGTGAAGGCCAACCTGGCACCGCTGATCGTGGGTTTCGTCGTCGCCGCGATCGGCATGTCCTACGGCGCGAACGCGGGCTACGCCATCAACCCGGCCCGCGACTTCGGGCCACGGCTGTTCACCTGGGCGGCGGGCTGGGACAGTCTGGCCTTCCCGGGCAGTGTGGACGGCTCGTTCAGCGCGTACTGGTGGATCCCGATCGTCGGGCCGCTGATCGGGGCCGTGATCGGCATCCTGGTCTACGACCTGTTCATCGGCGATGTGCTGGTGGTCCGCGGCGAGTTGGGCGAACTTCCCGAACCGGGCCGCACCCGGCCCGTGCGGGAGGAGGACTACTAGGGGGTGTCGGCCGGGGTTCGCCGGCCGAACCCCGGCCGGCGCGGCACCAGGGCCTGTCCACAGGCTGTGGACCGGCCCCCGCCCTCGCGCCTCACCACCCGGTCATCAGCAGGTGGTTCAGGAGCAGGGCGAGCGCCGTCTGGGCCGCGAGCCAGGCCTGGGGACGCGGCAGGTACGCGCACGCCGGGAGCAGCCACACCGCGAACGGCAGCCAGATCCGCTCGGTCTCGGCCTTGCTCATCCCGGACAGGTCGGCGACGAGCAGGGCGACGAGGGCGGCGCAGACGAGGACCGCCGGGCGGACGGCGGCGCGGGACGCACGGCCGGTGAGCGCGGTCGCGGTCCGGCGCAGGCCCGCAGCCGTCGCCGGGCCCGTGATGAGCACGGTGCAGGCCAGGTTGGCCCACACCCAGTAGCCGTAGGGCCGGGTGCCGCCGACGCCCTGGTGGTAACGGGTCACCAGCAGGCGGTACGCCGTCCACCAGTCGAACCCGGCGAACGTGAACGCCAGGGGGACGACGGCCAGTCCGGCGAGGCAGGCCAGGAGCAGGGCGGGACGCCGGCGCACCTGGTCGCGGGCCACCCACAGCACCGCCGCGCCGGGCAGGGCGATGAGCGTGAGCCCGTACGACAGGTAGCAGGTCAGACCGAACAGCAGGCCGGAGGCGGCGGCCCACGCCAGGGAGCGCCGGGTGACCGCGAGGGCCAGCAGGGCGAGCGCCCAGGCCGCGACGGCCGTGAACCAGCCGTCCGCCGAGGTGCCCATCCAGACCGCGGCCGGGGCCAGCACCAGGAAGGGCGCGGCGCGGCGGGCGAACGCCTCGCCGGCCAGGGCCCGTACGGCGACCAGGACGGCCACGCAGGCGGTGGCCCCGGTGAGCACGCACCACAGCCCGGCCCAGCCGCCGCCGTGCAGCCCGGCCCGGTCGAGGAGGACGAAGGTGAGCGTGGCACCGGGCGGATGGCCGGCGACGTGGGCGGGCCAGGGGTCGGGGGTGCCGGCCACGATGTGGTGGGTGAAGTCGCGCAGGGTGGCGTGGATGTCGTGGAAGCGGCCGATGACCCGGAGGTACTCCTCGCGGGTGGTGAGACGGCGCGCGACGCCCCGGTGCCAGCCGTCGACCAGGGCCAGGGAGAGGATCCAGGCCGTCGATGCCGCCCAGGCCGCCGCGAGCAGGCCCCGCCAGGGCAGGCGGGCGGCGAGCCGCGGTCCGTAGGCCACGCCGGCCGCGGCGAGGAGCACGGCGGCCGGGGTGCCGGGCCCCAGGTGCGGATCCCACGTGGCCAGCACCGGCGGCCAGCGCACGAACAGGGTGTGACGGGTGAACTGGATGTGGCGGCCGATCAGCACGGCGGCCGTCACCAGCAGGACCGCGGCCCCGACGGCGTACAGGTCGCGGCGGAGGTCGCGGCGGGCGTCGGGGCCGTCGGGGCGGAGGTCGCGGCCGGTGTCGGGCGGGAGGGAGCGGGTCACGTCGGAACGGTAGGCCGCGCGCCGCCGCCGGAGCCGCCGCACGGCGCGGACGTCAGCGTTTCGTCATCGGTCGCGGGCCCTTCCCGGGGGTCCGCGCGGCCTACCGTCGGGACATGCGCGACCATCCCCGGCTTCCCACCGCCCCCGGCTTCTGGCGCAGCCCCCTGCGCGGGCCCTGGCTCACCTCGGTGCTCGGCCTCGTGCTGCTCGCCGGCATCACCGTGCTGTTCGTGACCGGCCTGCTGTCGTACGCCGCCTACAACCCGGACCTGTCCGCCGTGAACGACACCACGCCGGACAAGGGCCTCCTCGGCTTCTACCTCTTCGCCTGGCCGGCCGGCCCGGTGTGGCTGTACCGGTTCACCCAGGGCGTGCACGTCACCCTCGGCGTCACCCTGGTCCCGGTCCTGCTGGCCAAGCTGTGGTCGGTGGTGCCCCGGCTGTTCACCCTGCCGCCGGCCCGGTCCCTCACCCACGCGCTGGAGCGGCTGTCGCTGCTGCTCCTCGTCGGCGGCGGGCTGTTCGAGTTCACCACCGGGGTGCTCAACGTCCAGCTCGCCTACGTCTTCCCGGGCTCCTTCTACCCGCTGCACTTCTACGGGGCCTGGGTGTTCTTCGCCGCGTTCGTGGCGCACGCCGTGCTGAAGACACCGGCGGCCCTGCGCACCGTACGGCGCCGCCTGCGCGAGGAAGAGGAACCGCGGAGCGATCTGGCCGCCCCGCGCCCCGACCCGCCCACCGTCTCCCGGCGCGGGGCGCTCGGGCTGGTCGGCGGCGGCTCGCTGCTGCTGTTCCTGACCACGGTGGGGCAGAGCCTGGGCGGCCCGTTCCGCCGTACCGCCCTGCTCGCGCCGCACGGCGGAGCCGAGCCGGGGGGCGGCCCGAACGGCTTCCAGATCAACAAGACGGCCGCGCGCGCCGGGATCGACACGGTGGAGACCGGTGCGGACGCGTGGCGGCTCGTCGTCACCGGGCGGACCGGCACGGTCCGCCTCGGCCGCGCCGAGCTGCTGCGACTGCCCCAGCACAGCGCGTCGTTGCCCATCGCCTGCGTGGAGGGCTGGTCGACCGCCGACCAGCGGTGGCGCGGGGTGCGGCTGCGCGACCTCGCGGCGCTCGTGGGGTACGACGGCGACGTACCGGACGTGTTCGTGGAGTCCCTGCAGCGGCACGGTGCCTTCCGCCACGCGGCCCTGCGCGCCAACCAGGTGGCCGACGGCCGCTCCCTGCTCGCCCTGTCCGTCAACGGCGAGGACCTGTCCATGGACCATGGCTACCCGGCACGGATCATCGTGCCCGCGGCGCCCGGGGTGCTCAACACCAAGTGGGTGGCCCGGCTGACCTTCGGAGACCTGTGATGCGCGGCCGTCTTACCCTCGGAAGTCCCTTCCAACTGCTCCTGCTGGCCTGCTCGTTCGCCTTCGCCGGGTACGCGGGGGTGCGGCTGTTCGACGGTGACTGGCGCGGGATCGTGCTGTGGATCGTGGGCGCCGCCCTGCTGCACGACCTGGTGCTGCTGCCGCTGTACGCGGCGGCGGACCGGGCGGTCCTCAGCGGCCTCGGGGCGGCCGGCCGCCGTGCGTGGGCGCCGTACGTACGGGTGCCGGCCGTGCTGTCGGGACTGCTGCTGCTGGTGTGGTGCCCGCTGATCCTCAACCTGGTGGACACGCGGTACCGCGCGGCCACCGGCATGTCCGCCGACGTCTACCTCGGCCGCTGGCTGCTGATCACGGCCGTGCTCTTCGGCGGCTCGGCGCTGCTGCTGGTGCTGCGGGGGCCCGGCGTGCGCAGGGCGACGAAGCGGCGCCCACCGGCCGTCCACTGAGCGGCCGTCCGCCATCCGGCCCGGTCCGCGATCCCGAGCAGGGCCGGGGTGCCTATCCGGGCCCACGGGAACGGATCGCCGGCGGCTTCCCGGTCGTGGCGCACGACCCGCACCTCGGCGTGCTCGTCGACGTCCTCCGGGTCCGTCTCGGCGATCAGCAGGCCGCCGGGACGCAGGAGTTGCGCCATCCGGCGCAGCAGGGCGCCGGGGTCGCCGCCGATGCCGACGTTGCCGTCCATGAGCAGGACGGTCCCCCAGCGGCCCTCGGCGGGCAGCGAGCCGAAGACGGAGCGGCGCAGGGCCTGGCCGCCCACGGTGATGGTGCGGGTGACGGCGGCCTCGGAGACGTCGACACCGAGCACGGTGCGGCCCTGGGCGGCGAGTTCCGCGACCAGCCGGCCCGGTCCGCAGCCGACGTCCAGGACGGTGCCCTCGCAGCGGGCCAGCGCCGCCCGGTCCACCGCGTCCGCGTCGGCGCACCAGCGCTCCACCTCCAGGGGGAGCAGCCGGCCGTCGGCGTGGCGCAGGAACAGCGGGCCCCGGCCGCTGCGCAGGGCGGCGGTGTACGGATCGCAGGCCGCCCAGGCGGGCGGGGCGCCGGCCGTGCTCATCGGCCGGCCGCGCAGTCGGCGAGGCGCGCGGCGAAGGCGCCGTGCGGCGCCAGGGCGGCCACGGCGGCGGCGTCGGCGGCGGTGTCGACGTCCCGCAGGCTGGGCAGGTCCCGCACCCGCAGTCCGGCGGCCACCAGTCGCTCCCGCTGCACCGACCCGGTCGCCGCTGTGGACATGGGCACACCGCGCAGCAGCGCGGGCTCGGGGCGGGCCAGGCCCAGCGCCCAGAAGCCGCCGTCCTCGGCCGGGCCGAAGTACGCGTCGCAGTCCGCGAAGTCCACGGTGAGCAGGGCGGGGGTCACCTGCGGGGTGTCCATGCCGATCAGCAGGGCCGGGCCGGCGCAGTGCGCGAAGGCGTCGGCGAGGCGGTCGTCCAGGCCGCCCGCGCACTGCGGGACGACGTCGAAGCCGGGCGGGAGCCAGGGGCCGGGCCGCCCGTCCAGGACGAGGAGCCTGCGGGTCGCGGGGGTCCCGGCCACGGCGCGCAGGGTGTCGAGCAGGGAGGCCTCGGCGAGGGCGGCGGCCTGGGCGGGGCTGAAGGGCGGGGTGAGGCGGGTCTTGACCCTGCCGGGTCGGGGCTCCTTGGCGATGACCAGGAGGGTGGTCATGGTGCGGTCTCCTTCTGTGGCACGGGGCGGTGCGACTCCTCGGGGCGCGGGGAACCGCGCGCTCAGCCGCCGTCGGCGTCCGGCCGGGGGTGGACGGCGGGTGGCTCCTTCAGGACCGCGCTCATGTCCCGCACGGCGTGCCACGTGCCGCGCCAGGTGCCGGTGACCTTGGAGGTGCCGGTGCGGGGGAGATAGGGGACGTCGTGCTCGGCGACGCGCCAGCCGGCGTCGGCGGCGCGCACCACCATCTGCAGGGGGTAGCCGCTGCGCCGGTCGGTGAGGCCGAGGCCGAGCAGGGCCTCCCGGCGGGCGGCGCGCAAGGGGCCCAGGTCGTGCAGGCGCAGACCGGTGCGGTGGCGCAGCAGCCGGGCCAGCGCCAGGTTCCCGGCCCGGGCGTGGGCCGGCCAGGCGCCCCGGGCCTGCGGGCGGCGCCGGCCGAGCACCAGATCGGCCCCGCCGCCCCGGACCTCGCTGACGAACGGGACCAGGTGAGCGGGGTCGAGGGAGGCGTCGCAGTCGCAGAAGCACACCACGTCGGCGGTGGCGGCGAGCAGCCCCGCGTGGCAGGCGGCGCCGAAGCCCCGCCGTTCCTCGGTGACGACGGTGGCGCCGAGGGCGCGGGCGATGCCGGCGGAGCCGTCGGTGGACCCGTTGTCGACGACGAGGGCGCGCCAGCCGGGCGGAATGCGCTCCAGTACCCAGGGCAGGGCCTCGGCCTCGTTCAGACAGGGCAGGACGACGTCCACGCCGATGGGGGACGGTGAGGTGGTCACGGCGTTCACCCTACGAAGTCGAACCAGGACGAAAAGGACACCCGCTCCTTACGAAACCCGGACGTCGGAGCCGGGACCGGGCCGCGGCGGCGGCTTGGTGCCAGGGTGGGAGCATGCAGCAGCAGCCATACGCATCACCGGACACCGGACGGCGGCAGGACACCCGGGGCCGGATCCTCGTCGTGGACGACGACCCGACCGTCGCCGAGGTCGTCGCGGGCTATCTGGACCGTGCCGGGTTCGCCGTGGACCGCGCCGGTGACGGGCCGGCCGCCCTGGAGCGCGCCGCCGAGCACCGGCCGGATCTGGTGGTGCTCGATCTGATGCTGCCCGGCATGGACGGCCTGGAGGTGTGCCGCCGGCTGCGCGCGCGGGGCTCGGTGCCGGTCGTCATGCTCACCGCCCGCGGTGACGAGGACGACCGCATCCTCGGCCTGGAGGTCGGCGCCGACGACTACGTCACCAAGCCGTTCAGCCCGCGCGAACTGGTGCTGCGGGTGGAGTCGGTGCTGCGCCGCGCCCTGCCCGCCGCACCGCGCGGCCGGCTCGGCGCGGCCGGTCTGACCGTGGACCCAGAGGCACGGCGGGCCACCAAGGACGGGGTGGAACTGCTGCTGACCCTCAGGGAGTTCGACCTGCTCGCCTTCTTCCTGCGCCACCCCGGCCGGGCGTTCGGCCGGGAGGAGCTGATGCGGGAGGTGTGGGGCTGGGACTTCGGAGACCTGTCGACCGTCACCGTCCATGTCCGCAGGCTGCGCGGCAAGGTCGAGGACGATCCCGCCCGGCCCCGCCTCATCCAGACCGTGTGGGGCGTCGGCTACCGCTTCGACGCCACGGGGAAGGAGGCGGTCTGACGTGCGCGACAACCTCCTCATCGCCCTCTACGCGTTCCTCGGCGCCGCCGCCACCGGCCTCGTCGGCGCGGCCGTGCTGCGCCTGATCCGCAGACGCTCCCTCACCGCCTCGCTCGCCGTGGTCGCCGCCGTCGGGGTGATGGCCATGCTCGCCGGGACCATGGCCGTGGCCCAGGCGATGTTCCTGTCCGCGCACGACCTGCGGGTCGTCACCGCCGTCGTCGCGATGGCCGCCGTCGTCTCCCTGGCCACCGCGCTGCTGCTGGGCCGCTGGGTCGTCGCCCGCAGCCGGGAACTCACCGACGCGGCGCGGCACTTCGGTGACGGAGGCGCCTTCGCCGCGCCCGCCGTCCCGGCCACCGCCGAACTGGACGCGCTGAGCCGGGAGCTGGCCGCGACCAGCGCCCGGCTGGCCGCGTCCCGGGACCGCGAACGTGCGCTGGAGACGTCCCGGCGCGAGCTGGTCGCCTGGATCTCGCACGACCTGCGCACCCCGCTGGCCGGGCTGCGGGCCATGTCGGAGGCGCTGGAGGACGGGGTGGCCACCGATCCGGACCGCTACCTCAAGCAGATCCGCACCGAGGTGGACCGCCTCAACGAGATGGTCGGCGACCTCTTCGAGCTCTCCCGCATCCACGCCGGGACGCTCCCCCTCAGCCCGGCCCGTGTCTCCCTGTACGACCTGGTCGGCGACGCCCTCGCGGGAGCCGGCCCGCTCGCCCGCGAGCAGGGGGTTCGGCTGGTCGGGGACGAGGTGGAGCCGGTGCCGGTGGAGGTCGACGGCAAGGAGATGAGCCGGGTGCTGGCCAATCTGCTGGTGAACGCCATCCGCCGCACCCCCGCCGACGGCACGGTCGCCGTGGCCGCCGAGCGCGCGGCCGGCGGTGTGGTGCTGTCGGTGACGGACGGCTGCGGCGGCATCCCCGAGGAGGACCTGCCCCGCGTCTTCGACACCGGCTGGCGCGGCACCGACGCCCGGACACCCCCGGCGGGGGCGGGGCTCGGCCTGGCGATCGTGCGGGGGATCGTGGAGGCGCATCGGGGCCACGCCTCGGTGCGCAACATCCCGGGCGGCTGCCGCTTCGAGGTGACCCTGCCGGCCGCCACCCCCTGAAGGCCGCCCCGCGGCCCCCGGTGGCTGAGCGCACGGCGCCGGACGCGGCGCGCCGCACGGCGGAGGGCCGGCCTCGGGCCGGGCGCGTTCGGGCGAGTCGACCACGCGGCGCGCTGCCGTGGCCGTCGTCGAGCGACCTGCGGGGACCGCGGGCCGGCCCCGCGGCGCTCGCACGGGCGCCGCGACGGCTCCGCTCGGTGCGGCGGAAGCCGGCGCGCGGCCGCGGCCGCGCGACCGCTCACCGCACCCGGGTGAACTCCCGCATCCCCTCCGTGAAGCCCACCTCCGGCTTCCAGCCGAGTTCCGTGCGCAGGCGGGAGGAGTCCGCCGTGATGTGGCGGACGTCGCCGAGCCGGTACTCACCGGTGACCAGCGGCTCGGGGCCGCCGTGGGCGGTGGCGAGGGCGCGGGCCAGGTCGCCGACCGTGTGCGGCTCGCCGCTGCCGGTGTTGTACGCGGTGAGCGTCCCGGGGGCGGCTCCGGCCTCCAGCGCGGTCACGTTGGCGGCGGCCACGTCGCGCACATGGACGAAGTCCCGGCGCTGCCGGCCGTCCTCGAACACCCGTGGCGGCTCACCGCGTTCGAGGGCCGAGCGGAAGAAGGAGGCGACGCCGGCGTAGGGGGTGTCGCGGGGCATCCGGGGGCCGTACACGTTGTGGTAGCGCAGCGAGACGGCCGTGCCGCCGGTGCAGCGCGCCCACGCGGCGGACAGGTGCTCCTGGGCGAGCTTGGTGGTGGCGTAGACGTTGCGCGGGTCGGCCGGGGCGTCCTCGGCGACCAGTCCCGGGGTCAGCTCGGCCCCGCAGGCGGGGCAGTCCGGCTCGAAGCGGCCGGCCGCCAGCGCGGCCTCGGCACGCGGGCCGGGACGTACGACGCCGTGCGCGGGGCACTCGTAGCGGCCCTCGCCGTACACCACCATCGAGCCCGCCAGCACCAGCCGCCGCACACCCGCCCCCGCCATCGCGGAGAGCAGGACGGCGGTGCCCAGATCGTTGTGCGAGACGTACTCGGCCGCGTCCGCGACGCCGTCGCCGAGGCCCACCATGGCCGCCTGGTGGCAGACCGCGTCCACTCCGGCGAGCGCCCGGGCGACCGCCGCCGGGTCGCGCACGTCGGCCCCGGGATCGTCCCGGACGTCGTACACGACCGGCTCGTGCCCGCGTGCCCGCAGGGCGTCGACGACATGGGACCCGATGAACCCGGCACCGCCGGTGACCAGTACACGCATACGTCCACGCTAGGCCCGGTCCCGGTCCCGGCCCCGCGCGGCGGACGGCGCGTCACCGGTCCGTAAGGATCCCGCCATCGGCGGCCGGGCCGGGCCGGGGCGCGCCGGGCTGCGGCCGGGACGGTGCCGACGGCGGAGCACGCCGTCCGGGTGAGCCGTGTCCGGCGTCCCGTCCCGGCCGTGCGCGGCCCCCGGTGCCCGGACCTCGCGGGGGAGCGCCGCTTCAGCGCCGCGGGCCGGCCGCCGCGGGTTTCGGGGTCTTCGCGGACGGCACCTTCACCAGGTCCACGTCCTGCTCGCGGACGTAGGCGAGCCGGTGCCCGAACTGGATCTCGAAGTAGCGCTCCCGCCCCTTCACCACCGGGTTGGGGACGGCGCCGAAGGACTTGCCCGCCCAGGAGCCGAGCACGCTGGACCGGGTCACGTACCGCTGGCCCGCGCGCAGGTCGTACGGCAGCGGCGACTCGGGCTGCTCGTCCACGCCGTCCGGGTAGGCGCTCTCGTCCGGCAGCGCGCGCCCGAAGACCGGGATCTCGCTCAGGCCCTCCTTGGGCGTCACCATGCGGCCGGCCGCGCCGACGGCCGTCGGGTGCTGCTTCGGGTTCTTGAACCAGGCCTTGTTGCCCTGGAACCAGATCGCCGTCCAGTCGCCGCTGCGCCCGGCGACCGCGAACGTCTGGCCGGCCGAGACCCGTGAGCCCAGGTCGTTGACGTCCTCCGTGGAGTCCTCGCCGTCCGGGTGCCGGCCCATGTCCTGGATCAGCGGCGCGTCGTCGGACGGCTCGGTGCGCAGGCGGACGGCGCTGGACCCGTGCGGGGCGCACGGGTCGCCCTTGCCCGTGCAGCCGGTGAACTTCGGCTTGTGGGTGGCGTAGTCGGGCAGCACGGTCACCATGGGGCTGTCCGCTCCGGCCGTCGCCTTCAGCGGGGCGCCGAGCAGGTCGAAGTAGTGCCGCCAGTCCCAGAACGGGCCGGGGTCGTCGTGCATGTCGGGGATGGAGTCGGCGGTCGGGGCCGGCACGTTGTCGTGGCCGAAGATGTGCTGCCGGTCCAGCGGGACGCCGTACTTCCTCGCCAGGTAGCGCACCAGGCGGGCCGAGGTCCGGTACATGGTCTCGGAGAACCAGGCGTCGGGCTGGGTGAGGAAGCCCTCGTGCTCGATGCCGATCGAGCGGGCGTTGACGAACTGGCTGCCCGAGTGCCAGGCCTCGTCCTTGGTCTTGATGTGCTGGGTGACGTGCCCGTCGTGGGAGCTGATCGAGTAGTGCCAGGAGGCCTCCGTCGGATCCTGCACGGTCTGGAACATGTTCGGCAGGATCGCCTCGGTGTCGTGGATGACGATGTAGTCGATCTTCTGGTCGCGGGGCCGGTCGGCCAGGTCGTGGTTGCCGTAACCGCCGTCGTCGTCGGTGACGTCGTAGGACGCGCTCAGCCAGGAACAGGACAGCTCCGGCGGGCACTCGGGGTCCTGGGCCCGCTGCGGGCCCGACCGGCCGGCGGGGTTCCAGCGCACCTCGGGGCGGGCGGCCAGGCTGACCCGCTGACCGACGTCGGTGGTGCGGTGCGCGCCCTGCCGGATCACCTCGAAGACGTCGTGCGCGTACGTCGCCGCCTCCGCCTTGTCGCTGGAGCCGGAGAAGCGGGTCACCGCGTCCCACCAGTCCGCCGGGTTCTTGCTCAGCGGTTTGCCGAGCGCCTTCTGGGTCGCCGCCAGCAGGGCGGCGCCGCCGCGCACGTTGGCGGCGGCGTCCAGCCGCAGCCGGTCCGTCGCCTCCCCGGTCAGGCGGGCGGCCCGGTGCAGGTCCGCCGCCTGCTGCTCCGGGCGGCCGCGCGCGGGCCGTGCCGCGGGGCGCGGCGAGGGTCCCGCCGCCCCCGTGATGCCGGTGTCCACCAGGTGCATCGGACCGTAGCCGCCGCCGGTGCTGGGGACGCCGGGATGGGAGTCCCAGCGCGACTGCAGATAGGACACGCCCATGAGGACGCTCACGGGTACGTGGTAGTGCTGCGCGGCGGCCGCGAAGTCGTCCTGGAGCCGCCCGTCCTCCGCCCCGCCGTCGTCGGACGGCGGCCAGGCCAGCAACGGCAGCAGCAGCGCCGCCGAGGCGGTGGCGCAGATCAGGCCGTTGCGTCCGCGTACGGCGCCGGGGACACGGGACATGACACGACTCCACATACGCAAGTGCCTCCGACCGCGCTCGTGCTGCACAGAGGGGGAGCGAGTGCTCCACGCCACCCCTCGTACGCTGCCGTGCCCACCGCGCCACGTCGCGCCAAGGGTCACCGGCGTGGACCAGTGACCCCGCCCAGGCCACCCGGTCGGCGGCGTGGCCGCCCGGTGGCTCAGTCGCTCTCGTCCTCGACCGGGTCCACCCGCCAGTCGGGGTGCCCGGGCATCGGCGGGGTGTGCGGCCCGTACAGCCACGGCCTCAGAAACGGTCCCAGATCCCGTCCGGTGACCTCGGAGGCGAGCGCGACGAAGTCGGCGGTGCCGGCGGCCCGGCCCCGGTAGCGGGTCACCCACGTCCGTTCGATCCGCTCGAAGGTCTCCTCGCCGACCTCCTCCCGCAGCGCGTAGAGCACCAGCGCGGAGCCGTCGTAGCGGATGTTCCGGAAGAGGGCCGGCTCGGTGGGCTCGGCGGGCGCCCCGTCGTCGTGCCGCCACTGGTCGTGCTGCGCGTAGGCGTCCCGCATCGCGTCCTCGAGGGAGACCCCGCCGTGCGCGTCGGAGTAGAGGCGTTCGTAGAAGCGGGCGTGCCCCTCGCTCAGCCACAGGTCCGACCACCGCCGCAGGGCGACGCTGTCGCCCGTCCACTGGTGGGCCAGCTCGTGCACCAGGTCGCGCTCGGCGTGCACCCGGTCGCCCAGCAGGCTGTCCCTCGGCACGACGGACAGCGACTGGGTCTCCAGCGCGACCGGCAGGTCGGTGTCGGCGACCAGCACGCCGTAGCGGCGGAACGGGTAGGGGCCGAGCCGCTGTTCCAGCCAGGACAGGTGCTGCGGGGTGAGGGAGCGGTACTCCCCGGTGTCCGCGACCAGGTCCTGCGGCACCACGTCCCGCACCGGCAGCCCGTGCGGCCCGGTGCCGTCGGCGAACTCGAACCTCCCGATCGCCACCTGGACGAGCTGGGCCGCGATCGGCTCCTCGGAGTCGTAGGTCCACCGGACGCGTCCGCCCGGCTGCCGCTTCCGCTCGACGAGCCGGCCGTTGGCCACCGCCTGGCGGTCCGCCGGGGTGGTGATGCGGAAGGTGAACGGCGCCCGGACGCTGGGGTGGTCGTCGGCCGGGAAGATCATCTTGGCGCCGTCGGGCTGCGGGTAGAGCACGGTGCCGTCGGGGGTGGGCACCCAGCCGTACTCGCCGATCGCGTCGCGGCGGTGGCGGCGCAGGCCCGGGTCGGCGGTGTAGGTGACCCGCACGGTGAAGGCGGCGCCGTCCGGGACCGGCCGCGCCGGGGTGACGACGAGTTCGTCGCCGTCGCGTTCCGCCCGCGCGGTGCGTCCGTCGACGGTGACCGTGTGCAGCGTGTTGCCCGCGAAGTCCAGGTCGAAGCGGGACAGGGCCTGGGTGGCGGTGGCCGTGATGGTGGCGCCGGCCTCGAACGGCGTGCCCGGCGCCCGCCAGTCGAAGGCGAGGTCGTAACGGCGCACCGTGTAGCCGCCGTTGCC
This sequence comes from Streptomyces cellostaticus, assembly GCF_023630175.1. GTDB lineage: Bacteria > Actinomycetota > Actinomycetes > Streptomycetales > Streptomycetaceae > Streptomyces > Streptomyces cellostaticus_A. Next base: position 29,803 of record NZ_JALLIN010000011.1, read on the forward strand.
GTCGAGCGGCAGCAGCGGGTCGCCGATGCCCCGGGCGCCGGGGGAGGGGGCCGCACCCGGCGCGCCCGCGCCGGAGCCGGGGGCCCGGCGGGCCGGGTGGGGGGCGACGTGACCGCTCTGACAGGAGAGGGCGCCGGCCACGAGGACGGCGCAGGCGAGCCCGAGGGCCGTACGGCGGCCGTGCGGGCCTGCGGAGCGGGCGGGGCTGCCGGACCTCGTGTGGTTCATGGCCGCACTATGTCAGCAAAGCGGTGAATCATCTCTTATTTTCCTATCAACACTTTCGTGCCTGTCTGTCACTTTCTCGGATGGTTTGCGGCATAGTGGCGGGCGTCTTGGCACCGGCCCCAGGAGGAAACGCATGCTCGGCACCGACTTCCGCACCGGATCGCCTGTCTGGCTCGACCTCGGAAGCCCGGACACCGACGCGAGCGCGGCCTTCTACGGGGCGGTCTTCGGCTGGCAGTTCGCCTCCGCCGGGCCGGAAGCGGGCGGCTACGGGTTCTTCCTGAAGGACGGCAGGACCGTCGCCGCGCTCGGGCACCTCACCGAACCGGGCGCCGCCCCGGCCTGGATGACGTACTTCCACACCGATGACATCCAGGCCACGGCTCGTGCCGTGGTCGCGGGCGGCGGCACGGTGCGCGTCGAGCCGATGAGCGTGGGCGAGGGCTCGATGGCCCAGTTCACCGACCCCCAGGGCGCCCGGTTCGCGGTGCTGCGGTCCCCCATGGGGCTGCAGCGGACCTCCGAGGACGACGCCCTGGTGTGGGTCGAACTGCACACCACCGACCCCGACGCCGCGGTCCGGTTCTACGGCGGGGTCTTCGGCTGGCGTTCGGCGGACATGACGGCGCCCGGCATGACGTACCAGGTGCTCAGCATCGCCGACGGCGACCAGCAGGAGGGCGCCTTCGGCGGGGTGGCCCCGCTGCAGGGGGGCCAGGGGGACCCGCGCTGGGTGCCGTACTTCGCCGTGTCCGACCCGGAGGCCGTCGTCGCCGCCGCGCGGGCCGCGGGCGCGACGGTGCTCATGCCCGCGGTGGACGTCCCGGACGTCGGCACCATCGCCTGGCTGAGCGCGCCCGACCGGTCCGTGTTCGCCGTGCTGCGGCCGAACCCGCGCCAGGGCTGAGGCGTCCCCCGCCGGGCGGACCGGCCCTCGGCCGCCCGGGGTGTTCTGTTACGCCGTTCCGGTGCCCCTCCCGCCGCAGTTCGGCGCTCCGTCCCCGCGCCGCGCATTGAATGCACCGTGCCGCGTGAAGGGCGTCCGCTCCGTGCCGTCCCGTCGCGCGTCCACGAACATGCCCGCGTAGCCGGTGCCCCGCGGGCACCGGAGGAGAAGGGACTCGGATGCGCGTACTGCGCCGTCTCCTGTGGAGCGCGCTCGCCTCGACGCTCCTGCTGTTCGGGGCCGTGCCGGCCCCCGCCCAGGCCGCCGGAGCGCACCTCCGCCACGACAGCCGCGCCTGCCCGGTCGCCCACCGGACGGCGAGCCTGACCAAGGCGCCGCCCGCCGGGCTGCAGAACTACTACCGCGACGACTGGCGGCTGGGCCCCAGCCACCTGCCCGGCAGCGGCCCCGTCGCGCGGATGCTCAAGGGCTGGAAACCGCAGGACGGCACCTCCTCCTACTGGTTCCTGGGCTGCTACTGGCAGACCGACCAGCAGAACGTGTCCGGCTGGTGGTACCCGGACAACAACGGCTTCGTGCTGCGCGACGGCCGCCCCGTGCAGAAGGCCGAGACGCTCCGCAGGGGGCGGCTCGTCGACCTGTTCGGCAGCGGCCGCGGCAACTTCCTGGCGCCGGCCGGCACGCCGTACGCCGAGCGGGCCATCCCGCCGACCAACCTGGACGAGTACGACCCGGCCGCCCCGCCGTTCAACTACCACCTCTACCGCGTCATCGAGGACTTCACGGTCCAGGCCGGCCCCATCAGGCCCTGGTTCGGACAGCCGGGACTCGGCCGGCAGTTCATGACGGCCAGGAGCGTCCCGGACCTGATCGCCACCGGGAAGCTGAAGGAGATCACGCGGGCGGCGTAGGTCCCGGACGGCGGGCCCGGCCCATCGGCCGGGAGCGCGGAACGCCACCTGCCGGCGGGCGGCCCCGCCGGTCTCCTCGAGGGTGGGCAGCGGGGCGGCCCGGGTGTGCGGGGCGCCGCCGGCCTCGACGGTGAGGCCGACGGCGGCCATGGACGCCGCGTCGGGGAGGTCGACGACGAGCACGACGCCGTCGGCCCCGAAGGCCCGAGCACACCCGGTACGCGGGCTTCCGGCCGGCACGCCGGGAGGCGCCCACCGGACGCCGCTCCTCTACGGGCGAAGCCTGCCCGGCGCCGCACCAAGGGCCGTCCCGTGATCCCCGGTGGGGGCGGCGCACGGCGTCGGATGCGGTGCGTCGCACGGCGGAGGGTCGTCCTCGTGCCGGGCGTATTCGGGCGATCCGACAGCGCGGCGAGGTGCCGCAGCCGTCGTCGTGCGCCCGCCGGGGATCGCGGGACAGCCCTTAGGATCCGTAGTCATGGCACTGACCGTGCACGACGTGGACCGGTTCGAGGCGTCCAGGCCCCGCCTCGAGGCCGTCGCCTACCGCCTGCTCGGCTCGGCGGCCGAGGCGGAGGACGCCGTGCAGGAGACGTTCCTGCGCTGGCAGGCCGCCGACCTCGGCCGTATCGAGGTGCCCGAGGCCTGGCTGACGAAGGTGCTCACCAACCTGTGCCTCAACCAGCTCGCCTCGGCCCGTGCGCGGCGCGAGACGTACGTCGGCCAGTGGCTTCCCGAGCCGCTGCTCGCCGGGGACCCGATGCTCGGCCCCGCCGACACCGCCGAGCAGCGCGAGTCGGTCTCGTACGCGGTCCTCACCCTCCTGGAGCGGCTGTCCCCCAACGAGCGCGCGGTGTACGTGCTGCGGGAGGCGTTCGACTACCCGCACCGGGAGATCGCCGAGATCCTCGACCTCACCGAGGCCGCCAGCCAGCAGATCCTCCACCGCGCCAGGAGCCACCTCGCGCGGGGCAGGGCCCGCACCGAGATCGACGAGGCCGCCGCCCGGCGGATCGTGGAGGAGTTCCTGGCGGCCGCGACCAGCGGCCGGACCGAGCCCCTGGTGCGGCTGCTCACCCAGGACGCCGTCGCGATCGGTGACGGCGGCGGCAAGGTCCCGGCCCGCAGCAAGGCGTTCGAGGGCGCCGTCGCGGTCGCGAAGTTCCTGCGCGGACTGTTCAAGCCGGGCAAGGCCAAGCGGGCCCTGGTCGGCGGCTCGCCCGAGGTCCACGCCGCGACGGCCAACGGCGGCCCGGCCGTCGTGGTGGTCCTGGACGGCCGGGTCATCGGCGTCCTGTGCCTGGAGGTCACCGCCGACGGCATCGCCGCGCTCCGCAGCCAGATCAACCCCGACAAGCTGCAACGCGCGACCGGTCGCTGGGCGGCCGCCGACCACGGAGCACCCCTGTTCCACGCCTTCTGAACCCGATGTGACCCGCTTCACATCGGGAACCTGTCAGGAAACGGCGGGCCGCCCGGTTCAAGGGGCGAATCCGCTGAAGACAGGAGCAGGGACATGCAGCACCGCATCGTCGTCCTCGGAGCCGGATACGCCGGGGCCGTCGCCGCCGGACGCCTCGCCCGGCGGCTGCGCCCCGAAGACGTCGCCATCACCCTCGTCAACGCCCAGCCCGACTTCGTCGAGCGCGTCCGGATGCACCAGCTCGCGGCCGGCCAGGAGCTGCGGCCCCGGCCCCTCGGCGCCATGTTCGCCGGCACCGGCGTCCATCTGCGCCTCGGCGAGGTCACCGGCGTCGACGCCGACCGGGCGAAGGTGGCCGTCACGACCGCGGACGGCGCCGAGGAACTGGCGTACGACACCCTCGTGTACGCCCTCGGCAGCGGCTGGAGCGACCAGGGCGTCCCCGGCACCGCCGAACACGCCCACGAGATCGCGGGCCGTGCCGGCGCGCTCCGGCTGCGCGAGCGGCTGGCCGGCCTGGAGGCCGGCCGGGCCGTGGTCGTGGTCGGGGGCGGACTCACCGGCCTGGAGGCGGTGACCGAGATCGCCGAGGCCCGCCCCGACCTCGACGTGGCCCTCGTCGCGCGCGGCGGCCTCGGCGACCGGCTCTCGCCCAGGGGCGGCCGTCACCTGCGGAAGGTCCTCGGCCGGCTCGGCGTCACCGTGCACGAGCACGCCACCGTCACCGCCGTCGAGGCCGACCGGGTGGTGACCGCCGGCGGCGGGACCATCCCGGCCGCGGTCACCGTGTGGACCACCGGCTTCGCCGTCCACCCGATCGCGCGGGCCACCACCCTGGAGGTCACCGGCACCGGCCGGATCGTGGTCGACGGCACCATGCGCTCGGTGTCCCACCCGGACGTCTACGCCATCGGCGACGCGGCCATGGCGACGGGCGCCGCCGGCCTGCCGCTGCGGATGTCCTGCGCCTCGGGCGTGCCCACCGCATGGCAGGCCGCCGACGCCATCGCGGCCCGCCTGACCGGCGGGAAGCTGCCTAACGTGCCGCTGCGCTACGTCAACCGGTGCGTGTCACTGGGCCGCGGCGAGGGCCTGATCCAGTACGTCACCGCCGACGACCGGGCCGTCCGGGCGGCCCTGACCGGACGGCTCGCGGCCCTGTACAAGGAACTGGTCTGCAAGGGCGCGGCCTGGGGCGTCGCCCATCCGACGCTCGGCGTCCCCGGCCGGCGCCGCCGCGTCGTGCGGCAGCCGGTCCGGGCGGTCCGGACCGCCGCGTGACCGCGCGGGCCGGGACACCCCCGCGGTGACGGTCGCCGCTGCCACGCCTCTCGGGTCTCCCTGGTCCCGGTGGCGGCAGCGCGGCGGTCCCCCCGGCATGCGCGGCCCGGCGAACACTGCCGGGCACCGGCAATGCGCCGGCCGCTGCCGGTCGGGCAGCATGGCGGGCGGGGAGCAGCACGGACGGCTCCGGTGCCGGCACCGGCAGGTGCCCGGCGCCGGGCCGCGTTCGCCTGCCGTCGACCGTGCCGCCCGCGCCGCCGGCCGGCGCGGAAGGCCGAGAACGTCCGTACCCGGGAGGCCCGATGATGACGTCGTTCCTGATCCCACCGGCCGTCGCGGCGCTGATCACGGCGCTCTGCACGGCCGTGCTGATCCGCCGGGACCGCCGCCGGATGACGTCGTGCGCCGAGCCCCGCGACGACCCCTCCGGCCCCCGCCCGCCGGGGAGTCGACCGGTCGGACCGGTACGGGGCGGGTCCCGGGACGCCTCGCGGGCGGACGGGGCGGACACGTTCCGCAAAGGCCGTGTGCCGCCGAGGGAGGACCCGCCGGCCCGGAGCGCCGTCCGGCCGGTGTAGTTTCGCGCCGTGTCCCCGGCCTTCGTCCTCCTCGGTGCCCTGGCGGCCCTGCTCGCCGTGATCAACGCCGCGCAGGCCGTCCTCGGCCGCCAACTCGTGAGACCCTCGGCGAGCACCCGCCCGGCCCGCCGGCTCCGCGCCGAGTCGGCGGTGGCCGCCGTCGTCCTGTCCGGCGCCTCGCTCGCGGCCTTCGGTGTCCTGGCGGGCGGTCCGTGGCCCGCGCTGGGCGGCGCCGTGATGCTGGCCGGCTGGATCGCCCTCGTCCTGGTGCGCCGGCGGTTCACCGCCCGGGCGTAGCCGGCCCGCGGCCCCTCAGGTGAACCCGACGGCACCGGGGCCAATCCGTCCTCCGTCCTGCTCCGGATTACCCGCGCAAGGCTGATCACGCAGCGCGGAGGAGAGACGATGGAGCGGACGTCGCAGGTCCCCGACGGCCCGGCACACACGACGCGCGCCGGACGGCGGACGGCGGTGGTGGGGTCCGGGGTGGCGGGACTGACCGCCGCCCACCTCCTGGCCCGCGCCGGTCACGTCACCCTGTACGAGGCCGACGACCGGCTCGGCGGACACGCGCACACCCACGAGCTGACCTCCCCCTCGGACGGCCGGGTGCACCGTGTCGACTCCGGCTTCATCGTGCACAACCGGCGGACCTACCCGAACCTGCTGCGACTCTTCGACGAACTCGGCGTCGAGACGCGGGAGTCGGAGATGAGCATGTCGGTGCGGTGCGAGGGCTGCGGTCTCGAGTACGCGGGCGCCCGCGGCCCGGCCGGGCTCTTCGCCCAGCCCCGCAACCTGCTGCGCGGCCGCTATCTGCGGCTGCTGTCCGAGGTGCCCCGCTTCCACCGGGCCGCCGGAAGGCTCCTGGCCGAGGGGGCCGACGAGAGCCTCACCCTGGGCGGGTTCCTGGACCGGGAGGGTTTCTCCGCCTACTTCCGCGCCCACTTCATGACGCCGGTGGTGTCGGCCGTGTGGTCCTGCGACGCCGCCACCGCCCAGCGCTACCCGGCCGCCTACCTGTTCCGGTTCCTGGAGCACCACGGGATGCTGTCGGTGACCGGGTCGCCGGTGTGGCGCACGGTGAGCGGCGGTTCGCGCGAGTACGTCGACCGGATCGCCAAGCAGCTCCCCGAGGTCCGTACCGGCACGCCCGTGCGAGCCGTGCGGCGGCACACCGACGGGGCCGACGTCACGACCGGGGACGGCAGCACCGAGTCGTACGACGCCGTGGTGATCGCGGTCCACCCGGACCAGGCCCTGCGGCTGCTCGCGGACGCGAGCGGACCGGAGCGCGAGGTGCTGGGGGCCTTCCGCTACTCCCGCAACAGCACACTGCTGCACACCGACACCGCGCTGCTGCCCCGGGCCCCGGGCGCCCGCGCCTCCTGGAACTACCTGATGCCGGCGTGCGCGGCCGACGCGGACCGGGTGCGGGTCAGCTACGACATGAACCGGCTGCAACGCCTGGACGCCGACGAGACGTTCGTGGTCACGCTCGGCGGTGAGGACCGCGTCGCACCCGGCCGGGTGCTCTCCCGCATGGTGTACGAACACCCCGTCTACACGCCCGAGTCGGTGGCCGCGCAGCGGCTCCTGCCCGAACTGAACGGCCCGGTGTGCGCGTTCGCGGGCGCCTACCACGGCTGGGGTTTCCACGAGGACGGCTGCCGCTCCGGCGTGGCGGCCGCCGCCGCGCTGGGAGCGCGCTGGTGAACACCGCGAGCGCCCTCTACCCGTGCACGATCACCCATGTGCGTACCGGCCCCACGCGCCACGCGCTGCGGCACCGCACCTACCTGTGGCTCGTCGACCCCGACCGACCGCCCCGCCTGCCGCGCCTCCTGCGGCCGCTCGCCCGGTTCGACCCCCGCGACCACTTCACCGGCGACCAGCCCTCGATCCGGGCCGGTCTGGACGCCTTCCTCACCGAACACGGCGTCCGCCTGGACGGCGGACGCGTCACGATGCTCACGCACGCCCGCGTCTTCGGGCACGTCTTCAACCCGCTCTCCCTGTACTGGTGCCACGGGCCCGGCGGCGAACTGCGCTGCGTCGTCGCCGAGGTGCACAACACCTACGGCGGCCGGCACTGCTACCTCCTGCGTCCGGACGCGACCGGCACGGCCCGCACCGGCAAGGAGTTCTACGTCTCGCCGTTCTTCCCGGTCGACGGCGCGTACCGCATGCGGCTGCCACCACCGGCGCAACGGCTGGACCTGACCGTGCACCTGGACCGAGCGGGCGGCCGGGCCTTCACCGCGACGGTGCGCGGCACCCGGCGGGCGGCGACCCCGGCGGCGCTGCTGCGGCTGGCCCTGCGCCGCCCCTGGTCCACGCTCGCCGTCTCGGCCGCCATCAGGGCCCACGGCATACGCCTCTACCTGCGGGGACTGCCCGTCCAGCCCCGGCCCCACGACCACCGCATCCCGGAGAACACGACATGAGGACAGCAGGACCCGGCACCACCCCGGACGGACGCGGCGCACCGGCGGCCCCCACCGCCGGCGTACCCGTCGCACGATCGGCGCCGCACGCCCCCGCCGCACCCGGCGCACGCCCGGCGGGGAGTGCTCCCGCCGCCGTGCCCGCCACCGCCGGACCCGGGGCCCGGACCGGGCGCGCCACCGCCGACCCCGGCCGCTGGCCCGACGTCGCCCGCGTTCCCACCGCCTCGCGGGCGCGCACCGCCGTGACCGGGGCCCTGGTCCGCCGGGCCCTGCGCGGGCTGCCGCTGCGGGCCCGGTTCGCCGGCGCGGAGCCCGTCGGCCGGGGTGGGCCGCTGCTGGAGGTGCGTGATCCGGCCGCCTTCCACGCCCGCCTCGGCACCGGCGGCCTGGTCGGGTTCGGCGAGTCGTACATGGCCGGTGAATGGGACGCGCCCGACCTGGTCGCCGCCCTCACGGTGCTCGCCGCGCACGCCGCCGATCTCGTCCCGGCGCCGCTGCAACGGCTGCGTGGTCTGTGGGCGCCGCGGCACCCGGGCGAGGAACGCAACACACCCGACGGCTCCCGCTCCAACATCAGCCGCCACTACGACCTGTCGAACGACCTGTTCGCCCTGTTCCTCGACGACACCCTCACCTACTCCTCCGCGGTGTTCCGAGGCTTCCCCGCGAGTCCGGAACAGCTCGCCGCGGCCCAGCGGCACAAGATCGACCGGCTGCTCGACCTGGCCGGCGTGGGCGAGGGCACCCGCCTGCTCGAGATCGGCACCGGCTGGGGCGAACTGGCCCTGCGCGCCGCGGCCCGCGGCGCCCGGGTCACCTCGCTCACCCTCTCCCGGGAGCAGCGCGAGCTGGCCCTGCGACGGGTGCGCGCGGCACGGCTCGACGACCGGGTCACCGTCGAACTGCGCGACTACCGCGAGGCACGCGGCACGTACGACGCCGTGGTCAGCGTGGAGATGGTCGAGGCGGTCGGCGCGGAGTTCTGGCCGGTGTACTTCCGCGCGCTGGACGACCGGCTGGAACCCGGGGGCCGGGTCGCGCTGCAGGCCATCACCATGCCGCACGAGCGGATGCTCGCCGCCCGGGACACCTTCACCTGGATCCACAAGTACGTCTTCCCCGGCGGCATCATCCCCTCCACCCGGGCCATCGAGGAGACCGTCCGCGACCACACCTCGCTGCGCCCCGTGCGCCGCGACGCCTTCGGCGCCCACTACGCGGAGACCCTGCGCCTGTGGCGGGAGCGGTTCACCGAGCGCGCCGAGACGGTCGGGGCGCTCGGCTTCGACGAGACCTTCCGCCGTCTGTGGACCTTCTACCTCGCCTACTCCGAGGCCGGCTTCAGGGCCGGCTACCTCGACGTACAGCAGTACCTCTTCACGAAGGAGGGCACCGCCCGATGACCGCTCTCCAGCCTGCCGCCCGGCGCGGTGCCGCGCACCGGCTCGCCGCCCTCGCCGCGGAGACGCTCGGCGGCCCCCTGCCCGTGCGGTTGCGCGCCTGGGACGGCAGCGAGTCGGGCCCGGCGGACGCGCCCCTGGTCGTGCTGCGGTCCCGCCGCGCGCTGCGCCGCCTGCTGTGGCAGCCCGGTGAACTGGGCCTGGCCCAGGCCTACGTCACGGGCGAACTCGACGTCGAGGGCGATCTCGGCGACGGCCTGCGCACGATGTGGGCGGCCGCGAGGGAACGCGGCCTGCGCCCGCCCCGGCTCACCCCCGCCGACCGGGCCAGGGCGCTCGCCGCCGCCGTACGCCTCGGCGTCGTGGGCCCGCCGCCGCCCACTCCCGCCTCCCAGGCCCGGCTGCGCGGCGGCCTGCACAGCCGGATCCGGGACCGGGCCGCCATCAGCCATCACTACGACCTGTCCAACGAGTTCTACGCCCTCCTCCTCGACGACACCATGGCCTACTCCTGCGGCTACTGGGCGAGCGACGCCCCCGGTTTCACACCCGCCGACGCCCAGCGGGCCAAACTGGAACTGATCTGCCGCAAGCTCGCCCTGAAGCCCGGCGCCCGGCTGCTGGACATCGGCTGCGGCTGGGGGGCGCTGACCCTGCACGCGGCCGAACGGCACGGTGCCCTGGTCACCGCCGTCACCCTCGCGGCCGAGCAGGCGGCGTACGTGCGCGAGCGGGTGCGCGAGCGCGGCCTGACCGACCGGGTGGAAGTGGTGTGCCAGGACTACCGGGACATCGCGGGCGGCGGCTTCGACGCCGTCGGCACCATCGAGATGGGCGAGCACGTCGGCGACGCCGAGTACCCGGCCTTCGCCGCCGCCCTGCACCGGCTCGTCCGGCCCTGCGGTCGGGTGCTGGTGCAGCAGATGTCCCGCGGCCGCAGCGCCCCCGGAGGCGGGCCCTTCATCGAGGCGTACATCGCCCCCGACATGCACATGCGCCCGCTGGGTGGGACGACCGGCCTGCTGGAGGCGGCCGGTCTCGAGGTCCGGCACACCGAGTCGCTGCGCGAGCACTACGTCCGCACGATCACCGCCTGGCACCGCACCCTGGAGCACCGCTGGGCGGACTTCACCGCACTGGTCGGTGAGGAGACCGCGCGGGTGTGGCGGCTCTACCTCGTCGGCGGGGCACTGGCCTTCGAGGAGGGACGCATGGGTGTCGACCAGATCCTGGCCGTACGGCCCGGCCGGGACGGAGCCTCCGGTATGCCGGCGACCACGTCCGGCTGGTACGAGGGGCTGCGGAAGACGTGAGCGGTTTCCCGTGGGAGGCGTTCGCCCTCAACCTGGCCCGGGCCGCCGCCACGGTCCTCGCGGTCATGCTGGTGACCTTCGCCGTCGCCGTGCGCGCGGGCGTGCACCGGATCGTGGACGTCGCCTGGGGCATCGGCTTCACCGCCGTGGCCGCCGTGACCTTCGCGTCCTCCACCGGGCACGGAGACCCGGTGCGCAGGGTCCTGGTCACGGCGCTGACCGCGTTGTGGGGACTGCGGCTGGCCGTCCACATCGCCCGGCGGGGCCGGGGCCACGGTGAGGACCCGCGCTACGAGGCGATGCTGGCCAGGGCGCCCGGCAACCGGAACGCCTACGCGCTGCGCATGGTCTACCTGCTGCAGGCCGCCCTGGTCTGGCTGGTGTCCCTGCCAGTGCAGGCGGCGCAGTACGTGCCCGGACCGCCGTCCCTCCTCACCTGGGCGGGCGCCGCGCTGTGGGCGGCCGGCCTCGCCTTCGAGGCGGTCGGGGACGCGCAGCTCGCGGGGTTCAAGGCCGATCCGGCCAACCGGGGAAGGATCATGGACCGGGGGCTGTGGGCGTGGACCCGGCACCCGAACTACTTCGGGGACTTCTGCGTCTGGTGGGGCCTGTACCTCCTGGCCTGCGACTCGCCCGCCGCGGCGGCCGTCTCCCTGGTGTCCCCGGTGGTGATGAGCGTGCTGCTGGTGCGCGGCAGCGGCAAGCGGCTGCTGGAACGCCACATGGCCGGCAGGCCCGGCTGGGCCGCCTACCAGGCCCGCACCAGCGGCTTCTTCCCCCGCCCGCCGAGGCGTCCGTGACCGGCCCGGGCCGGCAGCCGGCGCCGGGCGGCGCCCTCGTACCGCTGCTGCTGCCGAAGCGTCCCCGCGCCGCCGTGCTCGTGCTGCACGGCGGCCGGGCGAACGACACCGGCCCCGCCCGCCCCTGGCACCCGGCGGCCCTGCGGATGCGCCCCTTCCACCGGGCGATCAGGGCCCGGCTGCCGCACGAGGACGTCCTGCTCGCAGCGGTGCGCTACCGCCTGCGCGGCTGGAACGGCGCCCACGCCGACCCCGTGCCGGACACCCTCGAGGCGCTGGCCGCCCTCGCGGGACTGGCGGGCCCCGTGCCCACGGTGCTGGTCGGCCACTCCATGGGCGGCCGGGCCGTGCTGCGCGCGGCGGGACATCCCCAGGTGCGTGCCGTGGTCGCCCTGGCCCCCTGGTGGCCGGCGGACGAACCGGTGCACCAGACGACGGGCCGTCACCTCGTCGTCCTGCACGGGGAGCGGGACCGCGTCACCTCACCCGCCGATTCGGCGGCCTGCGTCCGCCGGGCGCGCGGCACGGCGGACCGGGCGGCGATGGCGCTCGTAGGGGACGGTGATCACGCGATGCTGCGCCGGTACCGCCTCTGGCACGGCACCACCGCCGCCGTCGTCGCCCACCTTCTCGACCCCGCCGGCCACCCCGATCCGCTGCCGCCGCGGTGCTACGCCTCCGGGAGCGTGCCGGTGCTGTGACGGGCGGTGGGGTCCCTGCCGAGTTCGGCGGTGAACTGCGCGCCGGTGAGCAGGGCCAGGTTGGACAGCCACAGCCAGACGAGGAAGACCACGATCCCGGCGAGGGAGCCGTAGAGCCTGCTGTACGTGCCCAGGGTGGAGGCGTAGAGGGCGAACCCGGCCGAGACGACGAGCCACAGGACGGCCGCCAGGACACCGCCGGGCACGCTGTGGCCGTGCCGGCGGGCCTCGGCGGGACCGGTGTGGAAGACGACCACGACGATCAGCGCCACCAGGCACAGCAGCAGCGGCCGGCGCAGGACGTTCCAGGCCCAGGCCGCGGTGGTGCCCAGCCCCAGGACCCGGCCGGCGGTCTCGGCCAGCGGTCCGGTGAGCAGCAGCGCGAGGGAGCCGGTCAGCAGCAGGGCGAGCAGCGCGAGGGCGGTGAGGACGATGCGGTGCGCCTTGCGCCAGGGCGAGCGCACGTCCCGCACCCGGTGCATGAGGTGCAGGGCCCGGCGGAAGACGGCGAGGTAGCTGGAGGCGGACCACAGAGCGCTCGCGAGAGCGGCCACCAGCAGCGGCCATGTACCGCCGTCCACGGCCAGCATGCGGACGAGGGCGGCGTGCAGGTCCGCGGCGGACTCGGCGGGCGCGTACGCGGTGACGTGGGTGACGAAGTCCCTGGCGGTGTCCGGACTGATCAGGCCGAACGCCAGTACGGCGACGAGCATGGCGGGCAGCAGGGCCAGGATCGCGTAGTAGGTCAGCGCGGCCGCGTAGTCCGAGATGTCGTCGTTCCACAGGGACACCGGTGTGCGCCGCAGCGCCGGCCACCACGCGGCGAGCGGCCGGGCGCGTTCGGTACGACGGTCCGCGTCGTCGGGGAACGGGTCAGCGGACATGCGGCGTCCGGTGCCGGATGGCGCTGACGCGCAGCCGGGTGTGCGCGGTGTACGGGGCCGCCGACCGCTCCGCCTCCGCCGTCACGGCGCACAGGGCCGGGAGCACGTCGGCCGGCCGGGTGCCGGGGCCGAGCCAGACACGCAACCGCACCTCCAGGCGGCGCCGCGACCTGGGCACGACGCGGGCGCGGCCGCGGGCGACCCCGGGGACCGCCGCCGCGCGCAGCGCCAGCGCTTCCGCCAGGGCCCCGGAGCGCACCGTGCCGCCCGGTGCGGCCAGCGGCAGCGACCGGGCCGGGCCCGAGCGGAACTGGGCCAGGAACCACCAGGTGAACACGGCGGTCAGCACGGCAACGGCACCGAGGAGGGAGGGCGGCCACCAGTCCTCGCCGCGCAGCCGGTCCAGCCGGTCCGGGGCGGGCAGGCGGCCGCCGGACGGCACGGGCCACCCCGACGGCAGCCGGCGTGCGAGGGACGTGCCGGTGACCGAGAGCCACACGCCCATCGGCACGAGCACGAGACCGGTGACGCCGAGGAGCGACCGGTTGACGACGGTGCGGGTCCGGCGCATCACGACCTCCCTTCCACGACGCCGCCGGGGGCGGGGCCAGGGGCACCGTATCCGGCCTTCTCCCCGTCCGTCCGCGTCTCCGTGTCCGTGTCCGTGTCCGCGCCCGTGTCCGGTGCCGGTGGCTGCCACACGGCCTCCTGGACGAGCCCCACCCGCAGCCGCGGCGAGCGGCGCAGCGCGCAGGAGGTCAGCGCACCGCCGGCCGCGGCCGTGACGGCGGCCCGGGCTTGCGCGTGCTCCCCGAACAGCAGTCCGGCCCGCACGGTCACCCGGCGACGGCGCATCCGGACCCGGACCGGCCCGACGCCGGGCACCGCGGTCACCGCGTCACGCACCAGGGACTCGACGGCCGTGCGGTCCACCGTCGCCACGACCCCCGGCGCCGGGGTGCGCACGGTCGCCCGGCGGCGCAGCCCGGGAGTGGCGGCGAGGACGGCCAGCCACAGCCCGAGCAGGGCCGTCAGCACGCCCGCGGCGACCACGGCCGCGTCGCCCGGCCCGTGCCCGGGCAGCCAGTGCACCGCGAGGACCCGCCAGGCGGAGGCCGGCCGGTGCGCGGTGCGCACCCGGATCAGATCGGCGCCCAGGGCGCCGCAGAGCAGGGCCGCCGCCGCGGCGACCACGGCCGCCGGCAGCCGGCGCCCGGACCACGACCGCCTGGGCGTGTGTACCGGCGGGGCGGCCGTGGGCGCGGTCCCGCCCCCCGGGGCCGCCGTGTCCCCATCGCCCGGGGCCTGCGCCTGCCCGCCGGTCGCCGCGGGGCACAGCGCGGTGACCTCGATCCGTGCGGGGGGCACGTCGAGTCCGCTCAACTCCCGCGTGCGGAACGACACATGCTCCTGCACGCTCCGGACCGTCTCCGCCAGGGGCGCGGGATAGGGGAGCGTCATGCCGAGCGCGACCCCGGCCCGGCGCCCCCGCACGGACGCGGCGCTCTTCGTGGTCCGCGCGCCGGCCCGGCCCCGCAGCGCCTCGTCGGCCGCCCGCTCGCTGATCCGGCGCACGGCCCGGTCGGTGACCGTCGTGGTGCCCCGCCGGGCGGCGGTGGTCATCGGCGGCTCCGCTCGAACATCTCCCGCAACTCCCGGGCACCCGCGCCGCCCCCGGCCCAGCGGCCCGCCGCCCAGCCGGCCCCGCCGAGCGCGGCCACCAGCAGGAACGCGCCGAAGCCGCCGAAGTATCCGGCGAACGCCAGGGCCATCCCCGCGATCATCCCAACGAACGGCGCGTCCACGCCCGTTCACCTCCCGACTGGTTCCGCTGCCGCCTGCGCATTCCCCCGTACCGCTACTCCACGCGGGCCTCGGCGCCGGTGGTGGGCTCCTCCTCGTCGGGCAGCCGTACGTCGTTGACGGTGATGTTCACCTCGACGACCTCCAGCCCGGTGATGCGTTCCACCGCCGCGATGACGTTCTCGCGGACGTCCCGGGCCACGTCGGTGATGGGGACGCCGTACTCGACGACCAGGTCCAGGTCCACGGCCGTCTGCCGCTCGCCCACCTCCACCTTGACGCCGCGCCCCACGTTGGGCCGGCCGCCCGGGACCCGGTCGCGGACGGCGCCGATGGTGCGCGACAGCCCGCCGCCCATGTCGTGGACGCCCGGGATCTCCCGGGCCGCGATGCCCGCCACCTTCACGACGACGAGGTCGGCGATCGAGGTCCGGCCGCGGTTCGCGGCGGGCTGGTCCGCGCCGGCGGAGCCGCCGGCCAGCGCCGTGGTGCCCTCGGTCCTGCCGCCGGTCCCGGCTGCGTGGGTGTCCTTGACGGTGACCGTGCTCTGGGTGGTCATGGTGGTGTCCTTCCCGCGTCGGCTCGTTCCTGTGGTGCCTGCATGTCTTCGGACCCGCTCCGGCCGCCGTTGTGACGCGGAAGTTCCCGGAAGGGTCCGGTGGAACGCGGACGGGGGCCCGGACCGAGCGGTCCGGGCCCCCGTCGGGCGCACCGTCAGGAGGACGGCATCAGCACCGTGTCGACGATGTACACGTTGGCGTTGGCGGTCTTGACGTTGCCGCAGACGACCTTCGAGGAGTCGTTGACGGTGTAGGACTCACCGGAGCCGGACGTGGCGAGCTTCGACTTCTCCAGGGTGGGGAAGGAGCCGTTCTCCAGGTCCTTCGGCGCGAGCTTCTGGCCGACGACGTGGTAGGTGAGGATCTTCGTCAGCTCGGCCTTGTCGGCCAGGACCTTGTCCAGGGTGGCCTTGGGGATCTTCTTGAAGGCGTCGTTGGTCGGGGCGAACACGGTGATGTCCTGCGCGTTGTTGAGCGTGTCGACCAGACCGGCCTTCTGCACGGCGGAGACCAGGGTGGACAGGGCCGGGTTGTTGGAGGCGGCGGTCGCCACCGGGTCCTTGGCCATGCCGTCGAAGGAACCGGCACCGTTCTCGGGCACGGAGGAGCAGGCGGGCCCGAACGGCTCGTCCATCGCCGAGGCGGAGCTGCCCATGCCGTCGTCCGAGGCGCCGGCCGGCGCCGGCGCCGACGCCTTCGACGCGGAGTCGGACTTGTCGGAGTCGCTGCCGCCGTCGGAACAGGCGCTGAGCGCGAGCGGCAGGACGGCCGCGGCGGCCAGGGTCACGGCGATCCGGCTGATACGGGTGTTCATGCGGTTTCTCCTGTGGGTAGCGGCAGCACGAGCTGCCCTGTGTGAGGGAAAAGAGGTGGTTCAGGGGGTCACTCGACGGTGACCACGACGGAGTGCCGTCCACTGGCACCGTCGGGGACGGTCCGGGTGCGTCTGTCGGTCTGCACCCGGCCGGAGCGGTCGGTGGCGCGCACGGTGAGCGTGTGACCGCCTTTGGTGGCCTGCCAGGGGAAGGACCACTGGCGCCAGGTGTCACGGCTGTCCTCGGTGGCCAGCCGGGCCTCCTGCCAGGGGCCGTCGTCGACCCGTACCTCGACCTTGCCGATGCCGCGGTGCTGGGCCCAGGCGACCCCGGCGACCATGACGGGACCGGCCCCGGGCCGGGCGAACGGCCTGGGGGTGTCGATCCGGGACTGCGTCTTGACGGGTGCCTCGCGGGCCCAGCCGCGCTCGACCCAGTAGGGGTCGTAGGCGTCGAAGGTGGTCAGCTCGATGTCGGTAATCCACTTGCAGGCGGAGACGAACCCGTACAGACCGGGCACCACCATCCGTGCGGGGAAGCCGTGTTCGAACGGCAGCGGCTCCCCGTTCATGCCGACGGCGAGCAGCGCGTCCCGGCCGTCCATGACGTCCTCGACCGGGCTGCCGATGGTCATGCCGTCCACCGAGCGGGCCACGAGCTGGTCGGCCGGGCCGCCCCGCGACGGCGGCCGCACCCCGCACTCGGCCAGCAGGTCGGCCAGCCGGGCGCCGGTCCAGCGCGCCGTACCCACGTACGGGCCGCCGACCTCGTTGGACACACACGTGAGGGTGATGTCGCGTTCCACCAGGTCGCGGCGGAGGAGATCGTCGAAGGAGAGCTCGACCGGACGGGACACGCCCCTGCCGTGGACGCGCAGCCGCCAGGTGGTGGCGTCCACCTTCGGGACCACCAGCGCGGTGTCGACCCGGTAGAAGGAGCCGTTGGGGGTGATGAACGGGCTCACGCCGGGGATCCGCAGACCGGCGCCCCGGGGCACGGCGGCCGCGGGCGAGCCCGGCGCCGGCAGCACCAGCCGGTCGCGGGAGGCGACCGCGCCCCGGGCGCTCGCACCGTTCAGCGCCCGGCCCAGCGTTCCGGCCCCGGCGGAGGCGGCGGCCGCCACCGTGGCGGCGATCACGAACCCGCGCCGGTCCCAGTCCTCCCGGGCACCCGGATCGGACGGCCCGCCGGAATCCGGCTCTCCGCCCGATGCGGGTCGCCCGGACACGGGTCGCCCGCCGGAGTCGGGCTGCCGCCCGGCGAGCCGTCCCGCGAGGACGAGGAGGACAGCCGCCCCGGCGCCCGCGCCCACCAGCGAGGGCAGGGCGTCCGGCAGGCCGCTCGAGTCGGGCCGGCCGGTCGCCGCCAGCGCGCCGACCACGCCGAACAGCACAACCCCCGCCGCGCCGGTCCGCCGGAAGCGCAGCGCGGCGATTCCGAGGGCGAACGCGAAAAGCGCCAGCAGCGCCAGAATTCCGCATTGCAGCACCAGCTTGTCGTCGGTGCCGAAATTCCGGACGGCCCAGTCCTTCACGGCGGCGGGCGTGCGGTCGATCGCCGCCCCTCCCACCGCGACGACCGGTCCCGCCTGCGGACGGACCGCCGCCGACACCAGCTCGGCCGTGGCCAGCGAGGCGAAGCCCGCCACGGCACCGGCGAGCGCGCCCGCCGTCACCCGGATCGGCCCCAAGGGCCCGCGCGGTTCCTTCTCGTCGTCGGTCACGTGGGGAATCCGGTTCCGCGGGGGTTCCGGATTGGCCGTCCCCTCGATCGAGTGAATCTTTTTTCCGCACCCATCCGCGTGCCGCACCGCTACGGAGACAAGAGAAAAAATCGAGTGTCCCGGACTCCCGGGCCCTTCCGGTCGTGCATCCGCCGGCGCCTGACCGCCGAAGAGGTCACGCGTCACAGGCTCGGCGCACAGGTGTCCAACCTGGAGAGACCGGACGAGAGGAGCCGCCCAGTGGCGGGGGCCCGCACACCGACCGCACCACCGGACGTCGGGGGCGTCACCGACGACGCCCTGCTGACGGTCCGGGCCGCGGAGGGCGACGAGGACGCCTTCGCGGTGCTCGTGCAGCGCCACGCACCGGCGCTCATCCGGCTCGCCACCCGACTGCTGGGCACCCCGGCGGAGGCGGAGGACGCGGTGCAGGAAGCCTTCCTGAGCGCCTGGCGCCGGCTGCCCGAGTTCCAGGGACGGGCGTCCTTCGGCACGTGGATGTACCGCATCGTCACCAACCGCTGCCTGAACGTGCTGCGGGCCCGCAGACCCGTGGCGCCCCTCGAGGCGGCCGGGGAGGTGCCGGCGGCCGAGCACACCACCTCCCCCGAGCGCCTCGCCGAGTCCCGCGACGCCGTCCGCGAGCTGCGCGAAGCCCTCGACCGCCTCTCGGCCGAACAGCGCACCTGCTGGGTGCTGAGAGAACTGGACGGCCGGTCCTACGAGTTCATCGCGGACGCGGTCGGCCTCAGCCAGGAGGCCGTCCGGGCCCGCGTCTTCCGCGCACGCCGCTGCCTGACACGAGCACTGGGGGCCTGGCGATGACCACCCACACCGACCCGCCCGACGACGCCCGTGTCCACGGCGACGACGAACACCTGCCGTGCGGGAGGCCGTTGTCCCGGGTCTGGGACGACTGGGAACGGCGGACGGAGGACCCCCACCGGACCGGCTGCCCGCACTGCCGCCGGGCCGTACGGGAACTCGACGAACTGGAGACGGCCGTGCGCGGCCTGCGCGAGGAGTTCCCGGGCACCGACGCGTACGACGCCGGGCCACTGACCCGGCGGGTCATGGACCTCGTCCGCCTGGAGCTGCGGCCCGGCCGGCCGCTTCCCCTGGGCGAACCGGCCGAGGACCTGTGGATCATGGAAGCGGTCGCGGCCCGCGCGCTGCGCGAGGCCGCCGAGACGGTCGACGGCGTCCGCGCGGGCTCCTGCCGCCTCGCGCCCGCCGACGGCCCGGACACCGGCGCCGTCGAACTCCGCCTCGACATCCACGCCCCGGCCGGCGCCGGCCTGCCGGAGCTCGCGGAGCGGGTGAGGCGGCGTGTGCGGGAAACCGCTGACCGGCACCTGGGCATGGTCATAGCGGCCGTGGACATCCGGGTCACCGACCTCGTCGACGCCCCGGCCGGCGATCAGGAAGGGCGAACCGCATGACCGCGCACATCGCGCACGACACGCTCGTCGAGGACGTCGCCGGGGTCGTGGAGGGCGTGCCCGGTGTGGCCTTCCTCAAGCCGGGCCTGGCCGCCCGGCTCCGCTCGGCGTGGTCCGGCCCCGCCGCGGGGCCCGGCGCCGGCCGCCCGCCGGCCGCGGGAATCCGTCTGACGCCCGGCCCCGAGGGCTGGCACGTCGACGTCCAGGTGGTGGCGTCGCGCCGGGACCGGACGGTGGACGTGACCCGCGCCGTCCGCGACGCCGTCCAGGCACACCTGGCCGCGCTGTCCCCGGGCGGCCCGCCGGCACGGGTGACCGTGACGGTGACGGGCCTGGTCTGATCCGGGGCGGGATCCGGCACCGCGCCCGGGCGCACGCCCCGGCACCTCGCCGCCGGGCGCCCGCCCCGGCACCGGCCCGGCACCGGCCCGGGCCCGCGTCTCAGGTGGGGAAGCCCAGCAGCGCGACCGGCGTGGAGCTCGGCTCCGCGGAGCCGCCCGCCGGTTCCACGGTGACCCCCATGCCCGAGGCGCCGTCCACCCCGCCGCGCAGCAGCACCGCCTGATCGGTGCGGCCGGGATCCATGAAGCCGGCCGACCGCATGGTGCCGTCGTCGTCGTACCAGAGCTGGTAGACCTTGCCCCCCGCGGGCCGGGCCATCCCGGAGGCGACGAACACGGCCCTGTCCCGTTCCCGGGAGACCACGACGCTGCCGGTGGCGCCGTCGCCCAGGTCGGCGGTCCGGGTCCGCGCGTCCGGCGCCGCCAGCACGGCGGCGATCTCGGCGGTGCCCTGCCGGGCGCTGCGCGCCTGCCGCAGGGCGTCCTCGGCCCGCTGGTGCTGCCACACCGTCGTACCGCCGAGCGTGGCGGCCGCCGCGAGACACGCGGCCAGCGCCCATCGGGACAGCAGCCGCGCCCGGCGTCCGGCCCGGACCGGACGCGTCCCGGTCGTGCCGGGCGGCACCTGCCGGACGGAGGAGATCCGGCGCAGGACCTGCCCGCGCAGGGCGGCCGAAGGCGTCACGGTGGCGGCGAGCCCCAGACGCGCCGCGGTCGCGGACAGCTCGGCGGTCTCCTGCGCACACGCCTCGCAGTCCGCCAGGTGACGCTCGAACGCGGCGTGTTCCTCGTCGGACAGGGCGTGCAGGGCGTAGGCGCCGGTCATCAGGTGCAGGTCGGCGGTGGTGGTCACGCGGTCACCCCCAGGCAGTCGCGCAGCCGGATGAGACCGTCCCGCAGCCGGGTCTTGGCGGTGCCCAGCGGAAGGGCGAGCGCCTCCGCGACCTGGCGGTAGGTCAGCCCGCGGTAGTAGGCGAGCGTGACGGCCTGCCGCTGGATCTCGGTCAGCGTGCGCAGGCACCGCCGTACCTGTTCCCGTTCCAGCCTGGCCTCGACCTGTTCGGTCACCTCGTCGAACTCGGGCGTCCGAGCCAGCAGGGCCGCCTTGTGGTCCCTGACCGCCGCCGCCTCCACCGAGCGCACCCGGTCCACCGCGCGGCGGTGCGCGAGCGTGAGGACCCAGTTGAGGGCGGTCCCGATCTCGGACCGGTAGCGGGGAGCGGTCCGCCACACCTCGACCAGTACCTCCTGCGCCACTTCCTCCGACTGGGCCGGGTCACGCAGCACGGCCTGCACGACCCCGAGGACCGGACCGGCCACGGCGTCGTAGACGGAGGCGAACGCGTCCTCGTCGCCCAGGGCGACGCGGCCCATCAGCTCCTGCAGATCAGGTCGGGACGAGGGATTCGCGCCGATGTACACGGCTTCTCTCACAAGGTGCCTCCGCGGTTGCGACATCTCCGGACGTAATCCGATCCCGGGGAGGCGGCGGATTGGTCCTGACGGGGAAAGAGTGCGGATACCCCGACGGGGCCGTCCCACGCCCCGGTACCGGACGGCCGTCACCCCGGCTGGGCGGGCCCCATTCGGAGGAGCCGAGCGGGTGGCTGTACGCGGGGCGTCCCACGTTCCCGCTGGTCCGGAAGGGCCTGCCGCGGTCGTCGACGCGTACGGTGCCGTGCCGGTCGCCGCCGGACCAGTCCAGCTCCAGGTACCAGCTCACGTTGTGCGCCCGCGCGTCCGCGAAGACGTAGAAGACCTCGGGGTCGGACTCGCTCACCTTGTACGGGAAGTCGCGCTGACCGGCCTTCGGGGTGAGCGTGGGCCGCCCGGCGTCGAGGTCCGTCCCGAACGCCGCCGTCCCCACGCCGCCACCGCACCCGACCCCCATCTCGAAGTCGTTCCAGGCGAGCGGCGCGCTCTTCTCCACCACCCGCACATGCAGGTCCTCCAGCACGACGGCAGCGGCCACCACGGCCACACGGCCAAGTCCCTCGAGGTCTACTTCGACACGGGCGCACGGGCCGCCGCACGTCCGTCGCTGCCCGCGAAGGGCGTGTACGTCGACGACTCGATCCGGGTCTCGTACTGGCAGTCGACCATGGACGACGCCCTGAACCGGTGACACGCGAATGGGCCGGGGCCCGCACCCCAAGGGTGCGGACCCCGGCCCACGGCGCGCGAACCAGCGGCTCGCGGCGCTTCGCGTCGGCGTCAGGCGGGAACGATGTTCTCCGCCTGCGGGCCCTTCTGGCCCTGCGTGACGTCGAAGGTCACCTTCTGGCCTTCCTGAAGCTCGCGGAAGCCGGTGGTGGCGATGTTCGAGTAGTGGGCGAACACGTCAGCGCCGCCGCCGTCCTGCTCGATGAAGCCGAAGCCCTTTTCCGCGTTGAACCACTTCACGGTGCCAGATGCCATATTGAATCTCCCTTGAGGGGCGGTGCCGGACCCGCGTTTTACGGATCCGAGTGGTCGCGATGATCACCCCTCCGGAAAGATCCGGAAAGCTGTGCAAAGAAAAAATCTCCGGTAACCAAAACAGCAACCGGCAGCAAGCTAACACAGGTACCGGTCGCAGCACCTGAGCACTTTCCGGAGCGTCGGGCCGTTCTCGTCCGCCGCCGTCCGCACTTGCGTGCCGGCGCAACTCGACATCGCGCCGAGTCCGTTGGGCCTCCGGCGTGTTTCCCGGTCCGGGCGGAGTACGTCGTCGACCGGTCCCCGAAGGGGCGCCCGCGTGCCCGGCGCCGGACGCCCGCCGTCCGGACACCGGACGCGCTGGGCGGCCGTCAGGGCGCGTCGGGGTGGACCGTGGGGCCGGGCAGCTCCAGGCCGGTGCAGCCTCGGCGCTCGGCCTGATCCGCCGCGAACGCGTTGAGCAGGTGCCGTACGTCGCTCATCGGCAGCACCGACCGGGAGGCGTTCGGGGAGTGGCTGTCGGCGAGGAAGTTGGCGACCTCCCCGGCGCAACGGGCCTTCGCACGGCCGAAATGCGTGCCGAGCAGCGCCTCGCTCGCGCTGTGCCTCTCGGGGATCCGCGCGTTGGAGGAGAGCAGCCGCTCGAAGGGCTCTTCCGCCCAATCGCCGTACCAGCCCGTGAGCCGTACGGCCGTCTCGCCCGTACCGGAGTCGACCAGCGAGCAACTGGTGATCGGCGCCCGCTCGTCCGTGGGGGCGACCACCTGCCATTGCCTGCCGGACGGGCTCCTGGGCAGCGTGTCCCGGGCCAGCCAGCCGCACATGGTGTTCCGCGCCCGGCCCAGGGACAGCTTTCCGGCGGATGCGACGTGGTCCGGCAGCGGCAGCGGTTCGGCCCCGCAGCCGATCTCCACGTTGGCGCCGTTGGCGATGCGCACGGCCGTGCGCAGGGACTCGCGTGAGGGGGCGCTCTCCACGCCGTTGGCGAACACCCTGGTGACGAGGCGCCGCTCGCGGCCCTCGGCATCGGGGCGGAGCTTCGGGCACTCCTGGATGATCACCGGGCCGAACAGGCCGTAGAAACCGGGTACCGACCGGGGGAAGGCGTAGTCGAGCTCCCTCGGAATGGCGAACTCCATGTCCAGCGGACCCAGCCGCTTCCCCGTGTCGGTCTCCGCCTCGATCAGGAGGGCGAAGTGCCGGCCGTCGCTCTTGTCCACCCCGCACCGCAGCGAGGAGCTCCCGGAGCCGAAGGTGTCCTTGCCCGCCCGCAGCCTCTCGTCCGGCAGCAGTTCCGCGAGTTCGCCGCCCGACAGGTTGCCCCCGCACAGCTTCGCCGCGTACCACCAGGGCTGCCACACCGGCTTCGCCGCCCAGGTCGCGCCCGCGACGACGGCGAGCACCACCGCCACGATCCCGAGCACCCGCCTGCCGGGCAGCAGGCGCCGCCCCCGTATCCCCCGTGCCATGACCTGCGGTCTCTTCCTTTCCCGGGTCCTGCGCCGACAGGCGCAGCCTATGTCACCCCACGCGTGCGCAGCGGTGTCACGGAAGGTCGCCGCGCCCCAGCCACGACGGCCTGACGGGCACACCGTCCGCATACCGTTCGACATCCGGCTCCGGCTCCGGCTGCGCAGTCCGCTCCGGTCCGGGCGGCGCGGGCACGGGGCCGGCCGCCGCCCGAACGGTCCCGCCCGCCGGCTGCTCGGCCGCGAGCTGCGGGGCGGCGGGCGCGGCGGAGTCCTCCAGCAGCTCCGCCACCGTGAAGCGCGTGGCGAACGACTGCCACGCGCCGTCGACGACGAGCAGGAACCCGTCGCCCTGCCGCAGCAGCCGACGGCGCCTGGCACTGAGCGGATGCGCGGGCAGGTGGACGCGGGCCCGCCGCTCCAGCTCCGCGAGCGCCTCCGTACGGGATCCGGTGACGTGCGCCACCACGGACGCCTCCATGTGCTTGCGGTCCCCGGTCCCCACGGTCGTCTCGACGACGAGTCCCCATGTGGTCACTGTCTCCCCCTCTGCCCCGCCCCCCCCTGCCGTGGGGAGCGAGGGTCGCACGACTGCATGTGGCTGTTCCCGCGGTCCCAGGGGCGGCGCGGCCCGGCCGCACGCCCCCTGACGCCCGCGACCGCGCGGACGCCGGCACGCTCGCCGTCGCCGCCGCGGCGAGCGGCGGGGAGGCGAGCGTGCCGGCGGCTGCCGGTCCGGGCGGGGGCGTCAGCCGCTGATCTCGATCTTCTCGCCGGTCTCGGGGGTACCGGCCTTCTCCGCCCGGTCGTCGCGCCCGCGCCGGGTGATGCCCTGCAGCATCTCCGCGAGGTCCACCCCCGTGGTGGAACCGAGGAGTTCGAGTCCCTGCGCCACGTTGTTGGCCACCGTCCGGGGAAGCTGCCCGGCTCCGTCGGTGGAGATGACCGTCATCTTGTCCACGGCGCCGAGCGGTTCCGCCGCCTTGGCGACGACCTGCGGAAGCACCTCCACCAGCATCTGGAGGATCGCGGCGTCGCCGTACGCCCCGAACGCGTCCGCCTTCTTCTGCATCGCCTCGGCCTCCGCGGCGCCCTTGGCGCCGATGGCCGCCGCCTCGGCCTCACCCTCCAGCCGGACCGCCTGTGCGACCGCCGCACGCCGGGCCCGCTCGGCCTCACCCTGCTTCAGACCCTCGACGGCCTCCGCCTCCGCCAGTGCGGACCTGCGCTGCTTCTCACCCTCACCGGTCAGCCGCGCGCGCTCGGCCTCCGCCTGCGCGGCGGCGATGCCGGCCAGCCGCTCGGCCTCCGCCTGCTTCACCCGCGCGACCCGCTTGGCCTCCGCCTCCTGCTCGGCGGCGTAGCGCTGCGCGTCGGCGGGCTTGCGGACCTGCGTGTCGAGCTGGCGGTCGGTCAGGGCGGCCTGCCGTTCGGCCACCTTCTCCTGCTCGATGAGGATCTCCTGCCGCCGGGCGGCCTCGGCGAGCGGACCGGCGGCCGCGGCCCGCGCCCCGGCCTCGTCGGTCTCGGCCTTGATCTCCGCCTGCTTCAGCGCGAACGTCCGCTGGGCGACGGCGATCTCCTCCTCCGCCTTCAGCCGGGCCTGCTCCGCCGCCCGCCGGGCCACGGCCTCGGCGATGTCGGCCTCCTGCTTGGCGCGGGCGGCCTCCGGGCGGCCGAGGTCCTCCAGGTAGGAGCCCTCGGTGGTGATGTCCTGGATCTGGAAGGCGTCCAGCACCAGGCCCTGCCCCGACAGGCTCGCCTCCGCCTCCTCGGCGACCTGCCCGGCGAACGCGGCCCGGTCCCGGATGATGTCCTCCACGGACATCCGTCCCACGATCGCGCGCAGCGCGCCGGAGAGCACTTCCTGGGTGAAGCCGACGATGCCGTCCTGCTGCATCAGGAACCGCTGTGCGGCAGCCCGGATGGAGTCCTCGGTGCCGCCGACCTTCACGATGGCCACACCCTCGAGGTTGGCCTTCACGCCGCGCAGGGTGACCGCGCCGCGCACGGCGACGGGGATGTGCCGGGAGGACAGGTCCAGGGTGAACTTCTGCTGCACGAACGGCACGACGAAGACGCCGCCGCCGACGACGACCTTCTGCCCGCTGTTGTCGGTGAAGACCCGCCCGGTCTCGGGATCGGTGGTCTTCTTGCCACGGCGTCCCGTGATGATGAACGCCTCGCTCGGACCGGCCACCTTGTAGCGGCTGACGACGACGAGAGCCGACAGGACCAGGAGTACGACGACTCCGATCACGGCGACGACTACAGGACTCATGACAGTGCCCCCAGACACGTAGCACCCCGGAGGGTTGGAAGGACCGCCCCGTCAGGGCGGTGAGAAGTTGGCGAACGGGCCGCGGGACGCGGCGCGGGTCAGCGGTCCACCGGGCGCACCAGGACGGACGTCGTGGACGGCGCCGCCTCCACCCACACCTCGGAGCCGAGGGGGACGGGCGCCGTGCTGCGCGCCGCGAGCTTGACCGGCTGGCCGCCGAGGCGCAGCAGCACCTCGCCGAACCCGCCGGCCGGGATGGCGGTCACCACCTTGCCGGACGCGCCGATGAGGTCGTCCCCGGTGGGAGCCGCCGCCGTCCGGTCGCGCATCAGGGCGCGGCTGAAGCGGTATGTCAGCCAAGCCGCGCCCACCCCCGTCAGCGCGCCGACGCCGGCGGCTCCCACCGGGCCCACCCCCGTGGTCGCCTGTGTGATGACACCGCCGAACCCCGTCATCGCCAGGAATCCGGCGACCACCGGCAGCGACAGCCACCCGTCGAGGCCGCCGCCCAGCGCGCCGTCGAACACGCCGTCCAGCAACCCGTCGAAGACCAGCGACAGGGCGAGCAGCACGACCCCCGTGATGCCGAGTCCCAGAAACCAGGCCATGCGTGCCGTCCCCCTCTCGTCCGTCGCCGGTCTTCGTCCTGATGTGATCCTGACACCTGAGGGTGGGGGTTTCATTTCCCGGTTCCGGCAATGTTCACGCGTTTTCGATGCCGGTCGACAGCCGGGCGGACGGCACCGGCCCCGCTCCGGGCCGGCCGCCGGCTGCCGCCGGGGCCCCGGTGCTCGCCGGTGCGGCACCCCGAAGCGCGCGCGTATGCGGAATCGAGACCTTCCCGCACGCCCGTGCGCACAACCCCGGCGGCGGCCCACGGGTCTAGTGCGGCAAACCTTTCCGGTCGCAGCGCTGGAGTGCCGCGTCGGTCACGGTTCGCCCCGTCGCGAACGGTGACCGACGCGGCACCGGAAGCGACTTCTGATCCGGGAACGAGCCGGCGGCCGGCCGCACGGCACCACCTTCCGGGCGGGTGGTCGCGCGGGTCGTGGCCGTGGCTTCACCATCGAGGAGAGGACTTGCCGTGCCGGGTCTGAGGGGTACGTCGCTGACGGCGGTGGTGGGCGGCATCCTGCTGCTGACGGGGTGTCAGGATGCGGCGGGCTCCCACGCCGGTTCGTCCGCCCCCTCCGCGTCCTCGCCCGCCGCGAGCGCCTCGGCGCCGGCCGGCACCGCGCCGAGGGCTCCTGCCACCGCCACACCTTCGGCCTCCGCCGCCACCGAGCCGGCGAACCCGGCCACCCGCACGCCTTCGCGGTCGTCCGCCTCCGCCGTCACGGCCGGGAGCGCGTCCCCCGCTCCCACGCGAACCCTCTCCCCGCCCGCCGCCCGGAACGACTGCCGCAACCTGACCGTCAGCGACACCGTGAAGGCCGCCGTGACGGGGTCGTACCAGCGCGCGTTTCCCCGTTTCGTGCACGTCCGGCCGGTGCCGCAGCAGTTCTTCTACGGCCGGTGCGGAGACGTCGGCTACGCCGCCACCCGCTTCGAGGCGACCCCCGGTGCCACGCAGGAGGAACTCGTGGGCATGCAGGACGAGGGCAGTGCCACCAAGTACTTCCGCTTCACGTCCGCCGGCGGCTGGACCTATCTCACGAGCGACGCCTTCCCGCGTGGAGCCCACGGCTGCCGCGACGTCCCGCAGATTCCCGAAGCCCTGGCCGCGGTCTGGGGGGACTGCCCGCTCGCACGGTGAATGCGGGGCGAGCACGACGGGGAGACCGGGCCGCCGGCGCCGGGCCCGGCTCTCGGTCGGCCGGGCGCGCCGGGACGGTGGCGGTCCGCACGGCGCCCGTGCGGTCCGGGCGATCGAAGGCTTCCGGATCCCGGCAGTGACGGCGGACCGCGCGCGGTGCCGGGCTTCGCGCCGGGAGGCACGCGGAGGCCCTGGACCTCATACGGTCCGCGACCGCACCGCGACCGCACCGCGCCCGCTGTTCCTGGGGCCGGGACCACGGGACCCCGCGGCTGCGCGGTCACCTGTGCGCGGTGCCCGCGCTCGCGGCCCGAGCCCCGGATCGGCGGCGCGTTCGCCACCCGCGCGGGCGCGGCCGCCGGCCGGTCCTCCGGCCCGGCTACGCCAGGCCGGAGGGGGCGCCTGCCTCGGTGGCGCCGGTGGTGCCGGCCGCCGGGGCGGACGGGACGGTGCGGCGCTGGGCGTGCAGTTCGTCGCGGAGCCGGCGGACCTCTTCCGTGAGGGCGGAGATCTCGCTGTTCGTCCGGGCCTCGGTGGCGCGGAGCTCGGAGAACCGGTCCATGAACCAGGACGCGAGCGTCGCCGTGACCAGACCCGCGAGCGCGATGCCGCCGACCATCAGCGCGATGGCGATCAGGCGCCCCTCGGTCGTCGTGGGATAGAGGTCGCCGTAACCGACGGTGGTGACCGTGGTCACAGACCACCACAGGGCGTCACCGAACGTCGTGATCGAGGCGTCCGGGTTGCGCCGCTCGACGTCGAGGATCGCCAGGCTGGACAGGAACAGCAGCAGAGCGGTGCAGGCCCCCACGTAGGTGCCCAGACGCAGCCGGACCCGGCCCAGAGTGGAGGCGTTGCGGCGCACCACCATGAACACGATGGTCACCAGCCGCAGGGGGCGCAGCGGCGGCAGGATCAGGGTCGCCAGGTCGAACAGCCGTACCTTGACGAACTGCCACCGGCTGCCGGCCATGACGAAGCGCAGGACGAACTCGACGGCCAGCAGCGCCCAGATGGCGAAGGTCACGGTTGCGGCGGTGTTCCGCCAGGCGCGGGGGAGTTCCGGGGCGAGGATCGGCACCGCGTAGGCCGTGAGGTAGACCACCGCGAGGCCGATGAGCCAGCCGCCGGTGCGCTGCTCCCAGCGCCGGAGCCGTTCATTCCTGATGGCAGGTGTGGCAGACATGGCACGCCATTGTGGCATCGGGCCGTGTGTGCCGGTCATGGCGGCATGCGCTCCGGGCCCCTCCCCGGGAGGAGGGCGGCCGAGCCGGGCGGCGCGGGCGGGACGAGGGGAGGCCGCGATCCCCCTGCGACCACGCGGCCACGCGAGGCCCCCGGGGCCGGAGGGCAAGGCTCGGCGGGGCCACCGGATCGCCGGATCGCCGGATCGCCGGATCGCCGGATCGCCACGTCGCCGGTTCCGTGGCTGGGCCCGTCGCGGCGAGGGTGCCCGGCGGCGAGGCTGCGGAGCGTGGAGCGGGTCAGGTCAGCCGCGGCGGGACCCAGGCGTGGTGCCGAAGGATCATCCGCGTGCTGATCCGGCCGGGTGTCAGCCGCATCGCCGTGTTCCGCAGGGCGACACCCAGGGGGTGGGAGAGCTGCTGGCCCATCCGCCCGGCCTGGCGGGCGGCCCGCGCGACCGCCTGGCTGCGCGGCCGGCGCTCGGCGTCGTAGCGGGCGAGCGCGGCCTCGACGGTGGGCTCGGTGCCGAGCGAGGCCGCCAGCACGACCGCGTCCTCCAGCGCCTGGCAGGCACCCTGCCCGAGATGGGGTGTCATCGCGTGCGCCGCGTCGCCGAGCAGGGCGATCCGGCCGACCGCGTACGCGGGGAGCGGCGTGCGGAGCTCGTCGACGTCGTGGTGGAGCACGGCGTCGGGCCGGGTCGCGTCCAGCAGGGCGGGGATCGGGTGGTGCCAGGTGCGGAACCGTCTGCGCAGCCAGGTCAGGGGGTCGGCGAAGCGTGTCCCGGCGGGGAGGTCGAGGACGGCGTGCCATTCGGCCCGCCCGTCCAGGAAGGCGATGTGCCCGAACTCCATGCCCCGGCCCCAGGTCAGCTCGAAGTCGTCGTGCAGATCGACCGCGTGCTCGGTGATGGCGCGCAGCACGGTCGAGCCGCTGTGGACCGGGCCGGGGTGGGCCGGGAGGAGGCGGCTGCGCACCCTGCTGCCGATGCCGTCGGCCGCCACCGTCAGGTCGGCGTCCAGGACCCTGTCGCCGCAGCGCACCCGGACCGTCCCGGGGCCGGTCTGCTCGACAGCGGTCGCCTCGGAGCCGATCAGCAGCGATGCGGCGGGCAGGCGGTCGCGGAGCAGCCGGTGCAGGGTGGAGCGGGGGATGCCCATGATGGGCGTGCCGACCGCGTTCTCCAGCGCCGAGCCGTCCATGCGGGCCAGCCGACCGCCCCGTGGTGTGCGGGTGCCGCCGCGGTACTGGCCCCGCGAGGCCTCCCGTACCGCCGCTCCGACGCCGAGTTCGTCCAGCGCCCGCAGACCGTTGGCCGCCAGTGAGATACCGGCCCCCGCGTCGTCGAGCGCGGGCGCGCGCTCGACGACCGTCACGTCCCACCCGACGCGGCGCAGGCCGATGGCGGCGGCAAGCCCGCCGATGCCCCCTCCGACCACCACTGCCCTGCCGCCCATGCCGACCCCCCGGTTCTTCTACACCTGTAGAAGGTGATCCTATCCAAGGTTCTACAGGTGTAGAAAGGGGGTATGGCTTCCGACCGGCGCACCCTCCTCGCGGACTCCGCCATCGACGTACTCGCCGACGAGGGGATCCGCGGCCTGACCCACCGCGCGGTCGACCGCCGGGCCGCCCTGCCGACCGGCACCACCTCGGCCTACTTCCGCACGCGCGCCGCGCTGCTCACCGCACTCGTCACCCGCCTGGTCCACCTCGACCAGGAGGAACTGCGGACGACGGCCGAGGGGCTGCCCCCGCTGCGTACCGCCGAGGAACTGGTGACCGGCATGGCCCTGCTCGCCCGGCAGCGGCTGGCCGGCGAGGGCCGCCGCCGTTCGCTCGCCCGCTACGCCTGCGCCGTCGAGAGCGTCCGCGACCCGGAACTGCGCGAGATCCTCGTCCCCCGCGAGAACGCCGGCCGCGAGGCCGTCCGGTCGTTTCTCGCCGCGCGCGGCGTCACGGACGTCGAGAGCCGCACCCACACCCTGCTGACCTGCATCGACGGACTGGTCTTCGATCGGCTCGTGAGCGGCGGCGAGGTAGGGCGCGAGGCCCTGGAGGGCCTGGTCGCCGCCGCGCTGCGCTAGCGTCCTCGGCCTTCGGTGGTTGGACGTACGCCGGGGCGCGGAAACGGCCCGGCCGTGGCGAACGGTCCTCGAACACCACCGTCCATGTGTGGGTCTCCGACTCGCCGGCCGGTCGGCCGCGCAGCGGTGACGGCGCCGGCGTCGGCGGCCGGCGGCCGCGCACCTGCCGCCGTGGCCGCTCCCGCGGCCGCTGCCGGCCGGAGAGCCGACGTCAGTGCCGGCCGGCCGCCGTCTCCCGCCCGCCGGTGTGTGACGACGGTCGGCGCCCGGGAACGTGTCACTGCACGGCGGGCGCGGAGGCGAGGAGACCGAGTGAGGGCATCAGGTGGGCGGGAACAGCCGGCGGGGCTGGGTGTGCCGGCTCTCGTGTCGATCGGTGTCGGCGGCATGGTCGGCGGGGGGATCTTCTCGGTCCTGGGGTTGACCGTGCAGGTGGCGGGTGCGGGCGCCTATGTCTCCTTCCTCGTCGGTGGCGTCGTGGCGGCTCTGACGGGTGTCTCCTACGCGATGCTGTCGGTACGGGTCCGCAGCCGCGGGGGCACCGCCGCGTTCCTCGACCAGTCCTTCGGAACGCGGGTGGCCGGGCCGCTCAACCTGCTGCTGTGGCTGAGCTACTTCGTGATGCTCGGGCTCTACGCCGTGGCTTTCGGTTCCTACCTGGCCGCGCTGCTGGGCCTGTCCGGCGGCTGGAACCGACCGTTCGGCAGCGTCGTCGTGATCTGCTTCGCGGCGCTCAACCTGGCCGGCGCCCAGGTGGTCGGCCGGGCGGAGTCGGTACTCGTCTATTTCAAGGTCGCCGTCCTGCTGGTCTTCTGCGTCGGCGGGCTGGCTTTCGTGGACACCGCCCGGGTCGCTCCGTCGGCGTTTCCGCACGGCGGCGCCGTCGTCTACGCCGGAACCCTGATCTTCCTCGGTTACGAGGGCTTCGAACTGATCGCCAACGCCGCGGAGGACGCCGCGGAACCGGAGCGCACCCTTCCGCGGGCGTACCTCCTCTCCATCGGCAGCGTGATCGTCCTGTACGTGCTGGTGGCGTTCGTCGCGGTCGGCAACCTCACCCCGTGGCAGATCACCCACGACCGGGACTACGCCCTGGCCGTCGCGGCCCGGCCGCTGCTGGGCCAGGCGGGGTTCTCCCTCATCGCCATCGCCGCCGTCGTCTCCACCGCGAGCGCCATCAACGCCACCCTCTACGGCACCGCCAAGTTCACTTACCTGATGGCCCGCCACGGAGAACTTCCCGAGCACCTCGCCGAGCCGGTCTGGAACCGTCCGATCGGCGGGCTCCTGGCCACGACCCTCGGCACGCTCCTGATCGTCAACCTGGTCGACATCGAAGGCATCAGCCTGATGGGCTCGGCCGGCTTTCTGGTCGTCTTCGCCGCCGTGAACCTCGCCGCGTCCCGGGTCCCGGACGCCCGCCCCGCCGTGAGGGCCGCCGCGGGCTGCGGCGTGGCAGCGTGCGTCGGCTGCCTCGCGGCGCTGACCGCCTACGCCGCCACCACCATCCCGAGGCAGCTCGCCGTGTTCGGCGCCATGCTCGGTGTCGCCGTGCTCGCCGAGGCCGTCATCCGGGCACGCGGCCGCACCCTCCCGCCGGGCACCAGGCCGCCCGGCCCCGCATCGAAGCGGTGACCGGACCCGGGATCGCAAGCAGCACGAGGCGGGACACCGCCACCCGCCAGGGAGGAGCAGCCCCGGGAGGCCCGAAACCGCAAGGCGGCTGACGCACGGGACGGCTGACGTACCGGTGCGCGCGGGCGTGGGCCGCCGTGCGCGCTGTCGGTGCGTCGGACTCCTCGCCGAAGCTCATCAGGGCGCTACGGGTTGAGTACGACCTTTCCGGCGACGGTGCCGGACTCCGCCAGGCGCAGCGCCTCGGCGGCGCGGGTGAGCGGCAGCCGGGCGGCGATCTGAGCGGTGATCTCCCCGCGCTGGAGCGCCGCGAACACCTCGGCGAGGTCGGAGTGCAGCCGGGCCCGGAAGCGGCCGCGGCTGAAGCCCCGGCCGGCCCAGACGTTGAAGAAGTAGGCGCGGCGGCGGTTGGGCAGCGCGTTCCAGGCCCACACCCGGCCGAGCAGTTTGAGCACGGGCCACTGCTTGGAGCCGTTGTCGTCCCGGGTGGAGGCGCTGCCGTAGCAGACCAGCGTTCCGCCGGGCGCGAGGAGGCGCCAGGAGTCGACGGCGCTGCGGCCGCCGACGTGGTCGAAGACGGCGTCCACCCCGTCCGGGGCAAGCTCACGTACGCGGGCCGGAACGTCCTCCGTGCGGTAGTCGATCGGAGTCACTCCCCGTTCCCGCAGGAGGTCGTGGTGGCGCACGGACGCGGTGCCGATCACCTTCGCGCCCGCGGCGTGGGCGAGTTGCACCAGGACCGAGCCGACGCCCCCGTTGGCGCCGTGCACCAGGACGGTCTGCCCCGCGCGCACCCGGGCCTTGCGGTGCAGCATCTGCCAGGCGGTGATGCCGTTGACCACCACGGTCTCGGCCTCGGCCGCACCGATCCCGTCGGGCACCGGCACCGCGTCGGCGGCGTCGACGAGCACGTGGCTGGCCCAGCCGCCGACCTTGACCAGCGCGGCCACCCGGGTGCCGACCAGGTCCGGACGGACACCGTCTCCGGTCTGCGAAACGGTGCCGACCAGGTCGTAGCCGGGGACGAACGGGAACGGCGGCTGGTCGTAGTAGCGGCCCCGGCGCATCTGCTGCTCGGCGAAGGAGACACCGGTCGCCTCCAGGCGGATCAGGACCTGACCCGGACCCGCGGCGGGGACGACTCCCCGCCGTATCCGCAGCCCCTCGGGCTCCACCGTGCCCGGCAGTACGACCTCGACCAGCGTTTCGCCGCTCACGGCTACCTCCAGAGGTTCTCATGCATGTCAGTGGCTCACTTGTTCGTTAGAAGTTATAACTAGCAAGAGCGTGACGGTCAAGTGCTTTCGCGATAGGGTCTAACGAAAGTGTTCGGTGAGCGAAGGGACGGGGCACGTGGCGACCAAGGGCAAGGGGACGACGCCGCGGGAGCGGTACCGGGCCCAGGTGCGTGCGGAGATCAAGGAACGCGCCTGGGAGCAGATCGCCGCTTCAGGGGCGTCGGGGTTGTCCCTGAACGCCATCGCCCGGCAGATGGGCATGAGCGGACCCGCGCTCTACCGGTACTTCGCCAGCCGCGACGACCTGATCACCGAGCTGGTCCGGGACGCCTACCGCAGCCTCGCCGACACCATGCGGGACGCCGCCGCGTCCGGAGCGGATCTGGCCGGGCTCGGGCACGCGCTGCGCACATGGGCGCTGGACGACCCCCAGCGCTACTTCCTCGTCTACGGCACACCGGTCCCCGGCTACCACGCCCCCGATGACATCACCACGATCGCGTCCGGGATCATGGCAGCCCTCCTCGACGCCGCCCGGCCGGCCGGCGCCCCCGCCGACGCCGCTGCGGACGGTCCCGACGAGGCCCGTCTCGAAGCACACCTCGCCGAGCACCGGGAGTGGGCGGCCGACCACCCCGCGGCCCCGCCCGCCCTGCGCCGCGCCCTGTCCTTCTGGACCCGTCTCCACGGCATCCTGTCCCTGGAACTGGCGGGCCACTTCACCGGCATGGGCCTCGACCCGGCCGTGCTCTACGACACCGAACTGCAACAGCTCACGCGACGGCCCGCGGCGTCCACCTCGCGGCCCTGAGCGATGTCGTCGTCGCCCTGCCCGGTCCGCGGCCGGCCCCGGCGGACGGCGGCCCGGGTGCGGCCGGTTCCTTCGTCCTGGGCGTGGCGCGCCGGCCGTTTCGGTGTCAGCCGGTGCCGGTGCCGGTGATCGGCCGGCGGTCGGAGCACACGGAGTCCGGCTGCGCGTTCGCGGCCTGCCAGCCCTTGAGCTCGACCCGTGTCCCGGGCCCGATGACGTCGTACACCTCCTTGCCGGTGTCGGGTCCGAGGGCGATGGAACCGGAGTTGGTGTCGTGGCCGATGCTGTTGAGACCCGCGGAGCGGTCCAGCGCCCAGAGCAGCAGTCGCTCGTGGTGATCGCGGTCGGTGAAGGTGACCGCCCACCGCCTGGTCGCCGAGGTCTCGCCGACGCCGGCCGGGCCGGGCATGGTCAGCGTGGGGTACTTGGCGGTGACCGTGACCGCCGTCTCGCCGATCGGGCAGAGGGCCACCGGCCCGTCGATTCCGTACGTGTCGCCCCCGACGACCAGCAGCTTGGAGTTCAGGTCGACCGTCATCCGCCGCACGGGCGCCGGGGACGGGGCGGGGCGCGGGGTGTGGGACACGGACGTCGCGGGAGGTGCGGCCGGCTTCGCGGGGGAGTCGAGGACGCCGGAGGTGACGACGGTGGCGACGCCGAGGGCCGCTGCCGCGACGGCGGTGGTGGCGAGCACGGCGCGTCGGTTGCGGCGCCGCCGTACCGCCCGGCTTCTGACCTGCGCGCCCGAAGTCGGGGCCGGCGCCGTGCCCGACACGGCCAGGTGGTGGAACCGGGCGGACAGCTCCGACTCCGTCAGGGGCTGCGGGGGCTGCGGCTCAGGCACAGGCTTCCTCCGTCGGGTGCGATGCCTCGCTCACGAGGTGAGCGGCGAGTGCGGTGCGGCCGCGTGACAGGCGCGCCTTCACGGTGCCGGGAGCCGCTCCGGTCTCGGCGGCTATCTGCTCCACGCTCAGATCGCACAGGTGATGCAGCACGATCGCGGTCCGCTGGGCCTCCGGCAGGTGCCGCAGGGCGCTGACCAACGCCACGTGGTCCGGGCTCGGTCCGGACACCGGCCGCGGGGCGTGCTCGCCCCGGACGAGCTGCCACCAGTGGCGTGCCCGCCGCCAGCGGCTCATCGCCAGGCGGTGTGCCACCGTGCGGATCCACGCCTCCGGATCCCGGTCGCCGTTCAGGACGGACGCACGCCTGTCCCAGGCACGTATGAATGCCTCCTGCACCACGTCCTGCGCCTCGGCGTGGTCGCCCGTCAGGGCGTACAACTGGCCGACCAGACGCGGGTAGGCAGCCGTGTAGAAGAGGTCGAACTCGTCTTCGGTCACCGGGTGGTGCTTTCCTCCTACGGCGCGGGGGGCATGGTGTACCGCCGCTGCGGCGGTGGTCATGCGGTCGTGGTGGCGCCGGCGGCGCTGTGGTCGAGCCACTGCTTCCAGGTCAGGTTCCAGTCGCCGTAGCCGTTTCCGGGGGCGACCGTGTCCTTGTTCGAGCCGGTGACCTTGATGACGTCGCCGACCAGGACCTGGTCGTAGAAGCCCTTGGCGGTGCTGGTGGCGAGACCGACACAGCCGTGTGTGACGTTGCCGTGCCCGGCCGCCGTGTCGGCGTGCGGGTTCTGGTGCACGTAGGTACCGGACGCCGTCAGGTGCAGGGCCCAGTAGTAGTAGTCGTGGTACGTGTCGTTCGGGCCCATGCCCACGGTGCGGGAGTCCATGAACACCTTGGGCTCCTTGTCCATGACGACCATCGTCCCTCTCCACGTGTCCAGCCCGGGCCTCCCCGCGGTGATCGGGATGCGGCTCCTCCTCCCACCGGTGTCGACGGTCATCATGTCCGTCTTCGTGTCGACGGTGGCGACCAGCGAGCGGCCGATGGTGAAGCGGCTCACGCCGTGCGAGCCGCGGTGGAGGGTGATCCTGGTGCCCGGCTTCCAATAGGTGGTGCGGGGGCGGAAGTCCACCCGCTGCCCGTCCCGGAGGTTCCGGTCCCGCACCCAGCTCCAGGCGCCGGTCGTGCCGGACGAGGTCTCCACGCGCAGCCAGCTCTCCACGGCCTTGCGCTCGGCAGCGGGGACCGGCCGGGCGAAGGTGACCGATATCGGCATGCCCACACCGACCGTGTCCCCGTCGGACACGTGCACCTGCGACCGCGCGAGCACGGTGGGCTCCGGCACGGACGGAGCCGGGCGGGCGTTCGAGGTCTCGCGCGTACCGTCCCCGCCCCCGCCCACGGCCTTCGCGCCGACCGCGGCGGACGCCTGGGCGTCCGGTGCGTCGGCCTCCCGGACGCCGGTACCCGCGTCCGCCGAGCAGCCGACGGCCGAGAGCAGAGCGACACAGGCCGCGACAGCGGCCCCGAGACGACCGGCGGTCCGACCGGCCGAACGGTTCCAGTGCATGAGCCCCCCTGTGAGGTGTGGTTGTCGACACCTCTACGCACGGGCTCGACGCCGGGTTGCATCGCGGCGGAGCTTTTTTCCCGGACCGGCCGTCCGACTCCGCCCGCGGCGATCGGGCGGCAGCGCCGTCCCGGCGGCACCGGTGGCCCGGAACGTCCTGTGCCGCCGTCCGTACGGGACGCCACCCGGGTCGTCCGGGAAGGCGCAGCCGGCGAAAGGCGTTCCGCGGCGCGGCGAACCTCCACCCGGCTTCGCGCATCTACAGGTGGTAAGCGCGCACTGACCTCGCGCGCCGATTCGTCTTCGAGGGGAACCGAGACTTCATGAAGAGCAAGCTGACCACCGTGGCCCTTGCGGCGATCGTCGTCGCCGGCACCGCCGCCGTCCCGGCCTCGGCCGCCGCCGCCAAGACCGCACCGGGCCGCTGCCACACCGCCGACCTGCGGGCCGGCTTCGCCACGGGGGAGGACGCGAAGCCGGAGATGGGGCAGCACGAGAAGCAGACCCAGGCGTACATCTGGTTCACCAATCGCAGCGGGCACACCTGCACCCTGTCCGGCTTCGCCGGTGTCGACATGATCGGCGCTCAGCCGACCGACGGCACCTGGTCGCTGGCGCGCTCCTCCGCGAAGGCCGAGAAGGTGACCCTGGAGCAGGGGGACACGGTGGACTTCAGCATCACCCTGCTCCCCGTGGCCGGGTCCACGCCGCGGACGGAGAAGTTCGTTCCGGCGAAGTTCCTGGTCACCCCGCCGAACGAGACGAAGCACTTCACGTTGAAGTGGCCGTTCGGCGGCCAGATCCTCAAGCAGGACGGCGCCACCCACCCCGGTACCTACCTCAACCCGGTCGGGCGGTGACGGACCGGACAGCCTGGGAGCGTCCCTTCGGCGCCGCCGGTGGCCACCGCGGGGTTCCCGGAACGCGCGCTCGCGGCTCGGGAGGCGACGGCGCTCGGCCGGGCGGTGCGGCGCCGGCGCGCACAGACGGCGTGCGCTCGGGCCGACCCCATCCGATGGCCGGCCGCTGAACGGCCTTGACGGACCGCCCCGCCCCGTCCTCGGCCGTCATGCTCCCGACGCCGATGAGGACGGGCCGGGGTCCGGCGCGGAGGAGTTCCTCCACCGGGCCGAGGTCCGGCGCGGAGGAGTTCCTCCACATTCCACCGGCAGCCGTTCGGCCGCATCAACGTGGGGCCACCACCACCTGCCCACGCCCCTCCGCGCCGGAACGCCACCCGGAGGGGCGTGGCACCAATGCCGCGCTGAAGCCGTGCAGGATGGGCCAGTTCACCTGGCCTGCCGTCGACGGATCCCGGAAGGGCAGGCGAGGGAGGGGCGGTTGGGGGCGTGGCGCAGCTTCGCCACGGGCTCCCTCGAAGAAGCGGTCGGCCACGCGGAGGGCGAAGCGCCCGGCCGCCCGGTCGGCCCATGGCGCGGGAGCCCGTGACGACGGGCGGGAAGTCGCCGGTCGGCTCCGTGGGCTGAGGTGCAGAGCCTCACACAGGCTCCTCGGCCTGCGGGGCACGCTGCGGGTCCGGTGTCCCGGCCGTGTGCAGCGAGGCGGCGAGGATCCGGCAGACCTCGACTCGCTGGCCCTGGTCGCAGCCCTCCAGAAGTCGCTCCAGGCGGCGAAGCACCGCCAGGTCTCGCCCGCAACGTGCGATCACGCCCAGGACCACGCAAGCGGGCACCACCAGCACCGTCATCGCGGACAGGGTCATGAGCCGTAGCCCTTCTTGATGTACGCCACGACATCCCAAGCCTTGGTGCCGTACAGGCATGAACTGTGGCGATTCAAGATCACTGTGCGATCGCCGAGGTGAGCCGAGTGAGGGGAGAGGAACTCGACAGCGTTCCCCCGTGGCAGGCCGTCAGCGATGCCGTGGGCCAGGAGGTTCGCACAGAGCGCCTCCACGGTGTCGCCGCAGCACCACTCGATGACGAGATCGCCGGAGTGATGCGTGTAGCAGTTGGCGAACCCGTGCGGCGCTGCTGTTCTGTTCACCAATCGTGGACGACGCAGGATGCGACTCATCAACAGATCGCGCACGCGTAGGTCCGCGCTGCATGCCGAGTCGACCCACTCCTCGGCCTCCTGCCTTTCGTCGCGGGAGAGGCCGCCGGGGGCGCGCTTCCAAAGAAGTACTTCACCCTCGCGCCCGGACGGCAGACGCAGGCGACCGTGATCGGAGCGGGCCACGGTGACCTGCGCCGGGCTGAGGGCGTCGTGGAGAACCAAGCGGTTCCCGTTCCCTCGGATGCGAAGCCCCGGGACTCCGCGGATGCCTCCGTAGTCATGGTCGAACCGTGGCAGGAGCTCACGCAGAACCTCGTCCGCCATGTCGGACTCCAGGGTCAGTTCCAGGCTCCGACCGTCCGGCCCCGCTTCACGCACGCCGAGAAGAGCACCGTTGAGTTGACGGTCCTGGAAGCCGCTCGCCAACACATGGGCCATGTGCGCTTCCAGACGGCGCTGATGGGGCTCGGCGGCGTCTGCGACAGAGGGTCCGAGATAGACGTCGGCCTGCCGGGCGAGCCTGGAAGCGGTGGAGAGCGTGAGTGACGTCTGGTTGCGGATCTTCTTGGCCAGACGGTTGGTGTTGCGTGAGCTGGACATGCGTCGGCCCTCCTTGTTTGCCGCCCGGCGACGACAAGAAGAGACAGATCGGATGTCCTGAGGCGTTCTGACTGCCAGCTGCGGGTGACTCTCCAGAGCCCACTGCTCGCTCCGGCGCCGGGACCGGATGTAGCGAGACACGCTGCCGCAGCAGCGCCGCACACAACGTACATCAGGATCTCGCGCTCCGTCCGGAGAACGGGCGCCGGGCGGAGCCGCGGAGCCGCCGGGTCTCCTGTCGCCGAGCGTGCGAGACGCATGATCTGGGGAGTCCAGCCGAAGCCCTCACCGGGCACCCCGAGGGTCATCGCCTCCAGCCGGTCCCAGGAGGAAGAGGTGAACGGGAAAGGGGGCGGGCGTCGCTGAGGGGACAACTGCGCACGGTCCGCCCGGTGCGGAGATCAGATGTCGAAGAGGCGTTGCAGCTGACGGCACCCATGAGCCTCCGGTACCGGGTTTCCCCGTCATCTGGCCGGAGCCGCGTGGTGCACGTGCCGCCTGCTATGCCATTTTCAATGGCATACTCAAAGCGTGACTGATGACGATGTGGACTTCCGGCCCGGCGACGGCCCCGCCAGCGGCATCTCCGTCACCCTGACCGCCGGAACTCTGCGCGCGATCCGTGAGCGGGTCGGCAAGCGGGGTGTCTCGGCCTATCTGGAGAAGGCGGCCCAGCGGCAGATCGAGCGGGACAACCTGGACGAGCTGATCGCGGACTTCGACAAGGTGCACGGCCCGGCCGACCCCGAGGCCGTGGCGGCCAAGCGCGCCCGGCTGACCGGGGGCGATTCGCAGGCCGGGGCGGCCGCGTGAGCGGTGTCCTGATCCTGGACAGCGAGGGCCTGGCAAAGGCCGTACAGCGTGACCGGGAAATCCACGAGTGGCTGACGGCGGCTCGCGACGCGGACCTACCAGTGATCACCTCAGCCGCTGTGCTGGTCGAGGTGATCCACCCGAAGATCAACGACGCCGCACTGAGGTGGACCCTGTCCCGCCTGAGCGTCGAGCCCGTGACCCAAGTCGTCGCGCAGTCCGCTGCCGCCTTGCTGCGGGCGGCGGGGCTGCACGGTCACCAGTACGCCATCGACGCCATGCTGTGCGCGACCGCCCTGCAGCATCCCGGCCGGGTGACGATCCTGACTTCCGATGTGGAAGACATCGGCCTGCTCACCGCCGAGCATCCACGCGTGAGCGCGGCGAAGGTCTGAGCCGGGGCTTCTGGGGACGGTGCCATCGGCGCCGCCGCGGAGGCGCCACACGTCCTTGACGGTGAGCCGCTCCACCGGGATCCGTCACACCCCGGCCCGGCCCGGGGTGAGGTGCGACGGCGGGCGGGCCGCCTCCGAGGACGATGTGGGTGCCGAAGATGTGCGGACTGTAGTCGGTGGACTCCAGGGAGCGGGCGGCCAGGAAGACCTCCTCATCGGAGGACTCCTGGGTCTTGCGTGCCGCCGCGGCTTCCTGGGGCGTACGGATGCGGTCGCGCGTCAGGCCCAGGTGAACAGGCCCAGCGTGGCCAGCGAGGCCGCGGCCTGGGGGAGCTGCCCGATCGAGCACGGAGCCTTCACCTGGAGGGCCCGACGGTCACATTGACGGCGTACCGGCCGGTTCTTTGTGCACTTGCACCGGAACTCGGGCACCCGCCAGCTCCTACGGTTTCCCAAACCCGAGGGGCTCCGGGCATTTCCCGGAAATGATGCCTCCAGTTCAGGGCCTGCCGGCCCGTCACGGTCGACGGGTGGCCCGAGGAAAGGATCGCAATGCATCGGATTCAGGCGCTGCACCCCGGACTCGGGGGTGTCCGCTTCCAGGCTCAGGGGGCGGAGGACGGCATCCTCGGGCAGACGGAAGACAAGATCAACTCGTTGTTCGATCCGCTCGCCAAGGGACTCGGTGACTTCGTCTTCGCCGACGTCACCGTCTTCGGGACCACGTTTCCGTGGATCGTCGCCTGGCTGGTGATCGCCGGTCTGGTCTTCACCCTCTACTTCGGTTTCATCCAGTTCCGTACCCTCAAGCTCTCCCTGGGCCTCCTGCGCGGCCGGTACAGCAGGCACGACGACCCGGGCGAGATCACCCACTTCCAGGCGCTGTCCTCGGCACTGTCGGGCACGGTCGGTCTCGGCAACATCGCGGGTGTGGGCGTGGCGATCACCATCGGCGGTGCCGGTGCCACGTTCTGGATGGTGTTGTGCGGTCTGCTCGGCATGGCGTCGAAGTTCGTGGAGTGCACGCTCGGTGTGCGCTACCGCGACCAGCACGCCGACGGGTCCTTCTCCGGCGGTCCGATGAAGTACCTGAGCAAGGGGCTCGCGGAGCGGCTGCCGGGTACGGCCGGCCGGGTCTTCGGCAAGGTCATGGCCGCGCTCGCG
The DNA here is from genome assembly GCF_023630175.1 of Streptomyces cellostaticus. GTDB lineage: Bacteria > Actinomycetota > Actinomycetes > Streptomycetales > Streptomycetaceae > Streptomyces > Streptomyces cellostaticus_A. The sequence continues at coordinate 71,653 of NZ_JALLIN010000011.1, forward strand.
GCCGTCATGATCCTGCTGTTCGGCGTCGGCGGCGGCAACATGTTCCAGGCCAACCAGACCGTCACCCAGATCCGCAACATCACCGGCGGTGACGACGGCGCGCTCGGCGGCAGCGGCTCCGCACTGATCATGGGTATCGTGCTGGCCGTCGTCGTCGGCGCCGTGATCATCGGTGGCATCAAGTCGATCGGCAAGGTCGCCAGCCGCCTGGTTCCGGGCATGGCCATCATCTACGTCGGCGCCTGCCTCATCGTCATCCTGACCAACGTCACGTCGGTCCCGTCGGCGTTCGGCGCGATCTTCCACGAGGCGTTCACCGGTGAGGGCGTGGTCGGCGGTGTCATCGGCGCGCTGATCGTCGGCTTCACCCGCGCCGCCTTCTCCAACGAGGCCGGCCTGGGCTCCGCGCCCATCGCCCACTCCGCCGTGAAGACCCGCTACCCGGTGACCGAGGGCCTGGTCGCGCTGATCGGGCCGTTCATCGACACGGTCGTCATCTGCACCATGACCGCGCTGACGATCGTCATCGCCGACAGCCCGTTCTGGAACCAGGCCAAGGCCCAGTACGCGGCCGACGGCAGCAAGGCGGACGGCGTGACGGTCACCTCCTCGGCCTTCGAGACCGTCCTGCCGTGGTTCCCGAAGGTCCTCACCGTGGCCGTCCTGCTCTTCGCGATCTCGACGATGATCACCTGGTCGTACTACGGCCAGAAGGCGTGGACTCACCTGTTCGGCAAGACGAAGACCAGCGAGCGCGTCTACCAGCTGATCTTCTGCCTGTTCATCGTGGTCGGCGCGGTGCTCACCTTCGGCAGCGTGCTGGACTTCACCGACGCGGTGCTGTTCCTGCTGGCCCTGGTCAACATCGTGGGCCTCTATCTCCTCGCCCCGTTCGTCAAGCAGGAGCTGGCCCGGTTCCGGGAGGCGCTGCGCACCGGTGACGTCGGTGCGCGAGGGGCGGCGGAAGCACGGGTGCAGGCCGCGGAGGAGACCATCGGCTGACCGCACAGCCTGCCGGTCCCAGGACCGGACCCGGGCTCCTTGGACTCAGTGCCCGTACGACGACGTGTGCGACGCGTCCCGTACGGGCACTGTCTCCGTCTCCAGCAGCAGCTGAAGGTGCGCGAACAGGCACTGGTGCGGGTCGGTCAGGTCGATGCCGCTGATCGTCTCGGCTCGCTTCAGCCGATAGCGCAGGGTGTTGGTGTGCAGGTGCAGCAGGCGGGCCGCCGCCCGCATGTTGAACTGCGCGGCAAGGTACGCCAGCACGGACGGCACCAGTCCGCTTTCATGCTCGCGGTCGTGGGCCAGCAGCGCGGAGATGCGCGGATCGCGCAGCCGCGGGTGCTGCTCCAGCAGGGCGAGCGTCTCGCTGACGAGGACCTCGGAGCGTACGTCGGCAATGGTGGCCACACACCGATCGCCCCGGTGCGTGATGACGCCCAGCACTTGGTCCGCCTCCGTCTTCGACGCGGCGATCGAGTCCAGCCCTTCGACCACCGAGCCCACGGCCGCGCGCACATCGAGGTGCAGGCGCTGCTCGGCCGACCGCACGATGTCGCCCGCCAGCCCGGCGACGATGCCCTCGCCGGCTCCTTCCGGCAGCCCGGGCAACAGCAAGTACACCCGGCTGCCACCGGCTGCCACCAGGGCCCGGCGCCGGAACGCGCCGGCGTGCACGGTGACCAGGCTGGTCATCTCCGCCCGGCGCAGCTCGAAGGCCGGGCGGTCGGCGGCAGCGGAGTCGCCGACCGGGGCGGAGCCGGACGGGGAGAAGCCGGACGGGGAGGAGCCCGTCGAGGCGGGGCCCCCGGGAGCGGATCCGGTCGGAGCCGAGTCCGGCCGAGCGAGGTCCGTCAGGGCGAAGGCCACGACCGCCGCCGGCTTCGTCAGCTCGGCCCCGATACGGGCGGCGAAGGTGCGCGGGTCGATGTGGCCGTCGAGCATCCGCCCGAGCAGCGCCTCCTCCACCTGAAGGTCCGACGGCGTCCCGGTCCGATGCCGTACGAGGAGCAGGGCCGCGGCACGGGCGGCGCCGACCAGGGCCTGCTCGGCCGTGTCGGACAACGGACCGTTGGCCTCCTGCACCCAGATCGAGCCCAGCCACTGATCCTGGACCCGGATACCGATCGCCAGCCGCCGCCGGATCCCCAGCTCGGCCCGTTCCTCGACCCGCACGACCTCGCCGCCGGCCCGCAGCCGCTCGAACACACCCCACTCGCGCAGCAGCGACAGGTAATGGGCGGGGCCCTCCCTGCTGAGGATGGAACGCCGCCGCAGCTCGTCCACCCCTTCGTCGGAGCGGGAATAGGCCAGTACGCGGCTGGTGGCATCCTCGATGCTGATGTTGCCCCCGGTGAGGGCGGCTACGGTCTCGGCCAGCGCGAAGAGGTCGGCGGGCCGCTCGGCGGACTCCGGCTCACCGGCCCGACGTGCGTCGGCGATCACGTCTCTGACCAGGGAGTCCAGGTACGCCCAGCGGACCTCCGGACGGATGCCGAGCACCACGGTCCCGGTGTCCTCGGAGAGTTCCTTCAACGTCTCCCGGTCGTCGTCCGGATCCATCTTGACGACCACCGCGGCGGCCCCTCGCCGGGCGGCGGCCCGCGCCAAGCGCAACGCCCGGCGCCCACGCGCGCCGATGATCAGCACCAGATGCGTCCGGTACGACTCCGGCTCCTCGTCGGCGTCGAGGATGGCCACGTCGCAGACCTCGATGTCCTCCAGCCCGCCGGGCGCGGCGACCAGGTCGATGGCCGGCTCACCGAGCGCGAGCAGCAACTGCCGTATGCCCGCGCCGGCCGGAGGCGTCGTCGTCTCGTCCACGATGAGTAACCGTCCTACCCGCCCCCGCTGGATGATAAGACAAACATACAAAGAGGTGGCGAAGGTGGAAAACTCCCCGCGGCGCAGCATCGCCGTTCCAGGGCCACCGGGTGGAGCCAGGTAGCTTCTGACCCGGGCGTACGCCCGCTGGTGTGGCGCCTGAGGGCCGCTGCTGCCGTGCCGAAAGAGGGGCGGCCGACACCGCCGGTCAACGTTCTGGCACACGACAGTGGATCACGGCGGACAGCAAAAAGGCCCGGGTCTTTGACCTGGGCCTTCTTCGTGGAGCGGGTGACGAGAATCGAACTCGCGCTCTCAGCTTGGGAAGCGACGGCGTTCGGGTGGTCGCCCTCGCGCTGACCTGCGGATACACGCTCAACGATGATGGTGTACTTCTTCGGCGCATGCTCCTGTTGACCGTAGTCGTCCGCTCTGAAGGGCACGCGGTGGGCACGGCACGGTGAAGCTGTCCGACCAGAGGTGCGGCGGCGTCCGTGTGGGTTCCACGCCTCCGGGCTCTGCTCGCTCGAGCGAACCTTGGTTGCTTTCGCACATCCCGCAGGAGTCCGCCGGGCGCACCACTGCAGGCTGAGCAGCCCCTCTGACTGCCCTGCGGCCGGTTCAGATCTGGCCGAGGTCGATCTCCGCCGCGAAGGGGACGGTGATCTTCAGGGTGCTGGCGAACACGTCCCCTTCGCGGTATGTCCTCGTCGCAGGATCGAGCAGGTACGTATACACCAGCGGTGTGCCCGTCGCGGCCTGCTCGATCCGCCAGTAGAAGCCGATCCCGGCCTTGGCGTACTGGTCCACCTTCACGATCCGGTCGGTGGTCTCCGAGCCCGGTGACACCACCTCGGCCACAAGCAGTACGTGCTCCGGACGGGTGGGCGTGATGTCGATCGTGTCCGCACGGTAGACGATGACGTCGGGGCGGCGATTGGTCAGCGGGACGTCCTGGAGCCGGACGTCGAAATCCGTGTCGGCGTTCCAGTCGGGGCCGGCTGCGGCGTCCAGGGCGTTCGCCAGGAGTCGGGCCAGCCGATTGTGCCGCTTGGATGCGCTGGGGCTCACGACGACCATTCCGTCCACGATCTCGATGCCGGCGCACTGCTCCTCGGACCACGACTCGTACTCCTCGGCCGTGATCTGCTGGTGCATCCACGCCGGGGCCACCATCTCGGCAGTCATGACACGCCTCCCGGACACTGTGCGGCGGGCCCGATCCCGCTGCGCTCAGCGTACCGACTCGCACGCGCCCGGGGCGGCTCGGAGACCTCGGTCGCCTCGACACTCTCCCTCGCCGAGTGGAAGAGCGGCGTGTTGTGCTCATGAGCATCGGGCTTGACCCACCGCGTTGCCGCTCTGGCGCCGGCCTGCGATTCGTTCAACGGCTCTGCCACCACACCAGGCCGCACCCGACGAGAGCAGAGCCTGCAGCCGTGGCGACGCCGCGTACGGCGGCGAACAGGGCGGCACGCCCCAGGCGACGAGCGGTTCGCAGCCGCTTTCGTTCCGTGAGCTTGCTCATCGAGGTCTCCTCCGATCATCTCGTCGCTGCTGCGAGCTGGCGGTCCGAGTTTCGTGCGGTGGCTTGGAAGAGACACGGCCGGGCGGGAGGACCGGGCGTTTCTCGTTCTACGCTGCTGGCCGACGAGGTGCCCGCTGCACCCGCTGCGGGCGGTCCCGGGCGCGGCGCTAAGGAGGGGGAGCACGGGTGACAACACGGTCTCGGGAGGCGCGACTGCTCTACGAGCAGTTGCGCGCACTGGAGCAACAGGCGTGGGAGGCCCGCCGCCGAGCCGGCCTCCGGTACTCACGGCGAGAGGTGATCCAGGCGCTCGCCAGGCCTCCGTACGGGAGGAGAGTCGGCGACCAGCGGATCAGCGACTGGGTACCGACAAGCGACAAGGAACCGAAGGTCCCGAGCGACAGGAGCAGCGACGACGTTCTGGCGCTGGTGCGACTGTGGAGTTCCTGGGCGGGTGAAAGTGTCAACGAGCGTCATTGGCGCAACCTGCTGGAGCAGGCGCAGCCGGTGCGGGTCCTGCGTACGATGCTGGCCGGCCCCGGGCGGCCGGTCCGTGAGTTCACCGATCCGTTCACGCTGGAAGTGCACGAGGCTATCGATGGCGGTGGCGCGTCGGGGTTGCCGTTACTTCCCCTCTACGTCGAACGGCAGCACGACCGGTGGCTGGCCGACGTGGTGAACGGCCTCGTCGCGCGGTCCGCCAGGCAGCCGGTCGGCGTACTCGCCGTCCTCGTCGGTGAATCATCGACCGGCAAGACGAGGGCGTGCTGGGAAGCGCTCAACCTGCTCCCGCCGGACTGGCGGCTCGTGCTTCCTCTGGTACCGAGCCCCGCCGAAGCACTGATCGCCGCATTGGCCGAGATCACTCCCCGCACCGCCCTGTGGCTCGACGAGATCCACCGCTTCCTGAGCGGAGACCGGGGCGAACAGGCCGCTGCCCACCTGCGAGAAGTACTCAACGACCCGCGGCGGGGGCCGCTGCTCGTCCTGGGCACGACATGGCCCGGCCTGTGGGCGGATCTGGTGAAGCCGCGTAAAGACGGCGACCGCGGAGATACGCATGCACAGGCCCGTGCCCTCCTCACCGGGAAGCACTACCGGGTACCGGACACCTTCGAGGACACGGACATGCCCGAGCTGCGGCGCCTGGCCAGTGCGGACCCCCGGCTCAAGGAAGCGCTGGAACAGGGGAGGCCAGGGCGGATCACGCAGTACCTCGCGGGTGGTCGAGCGCTCATCGACCGGTATGAGACCGCCACGGCCCTTCAGAGGGCCCTGATCGAGTCAGCCATGGATGTCCGCCGTCTCGGGCACGACATACCCCTCCCGCGCATCCTCCTGGAAGCGTCGATCCGCCACTACCTCTCCACTGACCAGTACGACTTGGTGGCGGACGGTGAGATCGAGCACGCACTGGCGGAACTCAGCGAGCCGAGGCGTGGAACTCGGGGCCCTCTAACGCCCGTCATCTTCCGTGAGCCGGGCAGGCCTCGCGTCCTCACCGACGACGTCAGACTCGCGGACTACCTGGATCAGCACGGCAGGAAGGAAAGGCGCACCAAAGAACCACCGGCGGGGCTGTGGGACGCACTGGTGGACCACGCCGCGCGGGATTCCTTCATCGCGTTGGCCGAGGCGGCCAGGGACAGGGGGCACCTGAGGGTCGCCCTGCGTCTGCTCGCGGCAGGGGTGGAAGCCGGGGTGCCGGGTGCTGCCATGGCAGCGGCTCAGTTCTTGGAGGAAGAGGGGAGACCGGACGATGCACTGCTGTGGTGCCTGCCTCTCGCGGAAGCCGGGAACGTCGCGGCCATGGGCCGGGTGGCCGGGCTCATGGAGGCGACCCGGCCGGACGTTGCGGTGGCCTGGCACAGGAAAGCCGCCGAAGCGGGACGAACGTATGGCTGGCTCTACGCCGGCATGCTTCTGCGCAGGGCTGGAGAGCTCCTGGAAGCAGAAGTCTGCCTCAGACGCGCGGCCGATGCCGGCGTGCACGGCGGACGTGCAGAGCTGGCTTACCTGCTGCAGCAGGCGGGGCGGACGGGGGAAGCACTCGTCCACCTTCAGCAAGAGGCCGAGGCGAGTGGTGGGTACGCAGTGGTGGAGACGGCCGCCCTGATGCGGGAGCGCGGTGACAGCGGCCTCACCGTCCTGGCGTGGCTGTTGCCCCGTGCAGCGGAAGAAGGCAGGAGGGACGGAGGCGGTATCCCTTGGGTAGAGCACGCGTTGTTCCGGCACCTGGCCATGGACGCCCTCCTTCGAAGCCGATTGCGAAGCCTTGCCGATGAGGAGGGCCAGGACGACGCGGTGCGGCGCGATTTGACCGCACTGCTGGATTTCGTGGAGGAGCTCGCCAAGGGTGCCCTTCGGGAGAAGGGCACGAACACGCCAGAGGCGCTCAGGCAGCATGGCCGCCTGGCGGAAGCACTCGTCCCGTACCAGAAAGAGGCCGACACCGGTCGACGGGACGCGGTGGTGCATGTCGCCGCCCTGCACGAGCAACTGGGGAGACCCTCGGAGGCCCTCGCCTGCTACCAGCGTGCGGCGGAAGGAGGTGATCCGGAGGTCTTCCCGCAGATCGCTCGCCTGATGACGGCAGCCGAGGGGCCGGACGAGACCTTTGACTGGTTGAAGTCGTGCGCGGACCGTCACGGCGAGAAGGGCTACCCGGACCAGCGGTCCGCCGTGGCCGAGCAGCTCCGCATCGCGGGTCGCACGGACGAGGCTCTCGCCTGGCTCCGCCGCGCCTCGCGGACCGGTGACCCGTACGCCTGGCGTCAGTACGCTGAACTGCTGGAGGCGGCCGGTCGCATGGAGGACGCTCAGTGCATGCGGCGGTACGGCTGGGAGCCCTACGGCGAGATCTCGAAACCGTGGAGTGCGGCCCCGCCGGCGGTTCGGCGGCTGGGCCACGTCCGAACAGCCGGAGACTGATGCGGAGCATGCCGGCGTTGGGTCACCACTACCGCGCAGCCAACAGAAACTCCATCGGATGGCGTGTCAGACCCGTGCGTCAGACTCCTGCTCATGTCCACACGATCCGACATGGCTCTCGAGATCCACCTCACAAGGATCCTCTCTGCCGCTACGGCGGAAACCGTGCGGAGCGCAGTCACCGTAACTCTGCGCCACGTACAGTCCGGAACCGGAGGAAAGCGAAAAGGAGGAAAGCGACTTGCGGAACTCCTCGGTGCGGCACGATTCTCGGCCGCTCAAGCAGAAGAATGGGAGATTGTGCGGGCCCTTCAAGATGCTCTCTATTATACAGAAGGGAGACTGCTCAGGCCCGACTATGAAGAGAAGTATCGATTGCATTACCTGGATCGCGGCCCTCGTGACAAATTGGGGCTTGATTCGATCGCAAGAACCATGGTCACGATCAACGAATTCTGGTGTGCGGAAGTCGAGAAGTATCTCAACGGCCACCCTGAAGCTGTTGTTTCGGATGTTTTGGAACACATCCGCAAGTTGGGTGCGGACGCTAAATTCATGCAAGCTCCCGTAGAAGATCCAGCACGCTATTACATCCCTCGGGGGATAGCTGAGCGTGCGCTATGGACGGAGCGAGTGCTGGAGAATCGGGTAGAGGTGGCAGATCCAGCGGGATCTGCGCGCCGAATCGTGTCATCCCCTGAAGCGCTGGCCGTCCTGGCGGCGGACGAAGACGGCCTTACGGTCCTGCGTGCCGCAGAGCTGCAGCGCAGGGCGGCCCGCCTGCGTGAGTTGCGTCGGCTGACCGAAGACGCCACTACCACCGAACACGCTCTGCAGCAGGAACTGAAGGGGATGTACTGGATATTCGGCGGACACTTCATCGGTGAGGCTCGGCAGCGAAGGCTGGTGCCTGGGGATGAGGTTGATATCCCGCTCATCCGTGGTGATGGCTCTCTTCACGTAGTCGAACTAAAAAGAGCCGCAGGAGTGAAGCTGGTGAAGGAGCATCGAGGCTCCTGGGTGCCAAGAAGAGAAGTGCATGATGCTGTGGGTCAGGCCATCAATTATCTCGTCGGCCTGGACGAGGATCGAGAACGCATATTGAGGGAGTTCGGGGTCGATACGCGTCGCGCAAGCGCACTAATTCTCATTGGGCACCCGCTAAGTCAGCCGGAAGTTGATGAGGCGGATATCAATGAGGCTCTGCGCGTTCACGCATCACATCTGAATCGGGTCGAAGTTCTCACTTACAAAGAACTTATCGACAGTGCAGAGAGGGCCCTTGCGCTAGGCGATGTTATTTGACGTGGAGGCCATGAAATGCGCTCCACACTTGCTGTGATCGGTTCATCCTGGACCCGACAGTGGGCCAGCTCCGTACTGGGGACTGTCGATACAGCGTGGGCCGGGCGGTCTCGAACACCGGCGTGAGCAGGCCGTCAGATGCGGCCCTGTGGGGGCCGTGGCACTGGACACATGGCGAAGGCCCGGGTCTTTGACCTGGGCCTTCTTCGTGGAGCGGGTGACGAGAATCGAACTCGCGCTCTCAGCTTGGGAAGCTGATGTTCTACCATTAAACTACACCCGCGTAATTACGGACACATCGGCTCCGCGGAGCCGATGACCGAACGCTCGCTCACTGTACCCCATCGTGGACCCCCGGTGCCCGGACCCGGGGGGTTCACGTGCGTCCGGGGCATGGGATACCGCTGCGGGGGAACGGAGTTGGGGCGTACCGTGGCGGGGTGGGAGAGGGGCCGGGCGAGGCCGGAGTGCCGCCTGGAGAGTCGTCTCTTTGATCCCGTAATGTGGCTTTCGTCGTCAGGGCAGCAGGACGACGAGGCTCTTGGGGAAGGGACTTGAGGGATTTGATGGAACGCACCGTCGTTCGTTGCGCGGACGGGCACGTCTTCAGCGCCACTTCGTTCCCGATGCAGAAGGCCGAGCGGCTGGGCCCCGGCCGGCTCGTGAGGTGTCCACGGTGTGCCCGGCTCCGCAGTGTGGTGCCGGTCGCCCTGGAGAAGCGGTAGCCGGACCCGACCGCACACGAACAGAGGCGCGCGGAGCCGTCGCGATTGTCGGCGCTCCGCGCGCCTTGCGTATCCTCGGGGCGTGCTTCTCTCAGACAAGGACATCCGGGCCGAGATCGACGCCGGGCGGGTGCGGATCGATCCCTACGACGAAACCATGGTGCAGCCGTCGAGCATCGACGTCCGGCTGGACCGGTACTTCCGGGTGTTCGAGAACCACCGGTACCCGCACATCGACCCCGCGATCGAGCAGGCCGATCTGACCCGGCTGGTCGAGCCCGAGGGGGACGAGCCGTTCATCCTGCACCCCGGTGAGTTCGTGCTCGCCTCGACGTACGAGGTGATCACGCTCCCCGACGACCTCGCCTCGCGTCTGGAGGGGAAGAGCTCGCTCGGCCGGCTCGGGCTCGTCACGCACTCCACCGCAGGGTTCATCGACCCGGGGTTCAGCGGTCACGTGACGCTGGAGCTGTCCAACCTCGCCACCCTGCCGATCAAGCTCTGGCCCGGAATGAAGATCGGTCAGCTCTGCATGTTCCGGCTGACCTCGCCGGCCGAGCACCCGTACGGCAGCGAGCGCTACGGCTCCCGGTACCAGGGGCAGCGTGGGCCGACCGCCTCCCGGTCCTTCCTGAACTTCCACCGGACCCAGGTGTGAGAGCGGCCACCAGATGAGCGAGGCGCGGGAGAACCTGACCTACGAGCGGTTCGGCACCGCGATCCGCGAGCTGGCGCAGACCATCGCGGACGACGGTTACGAGCCCGACGTCGTGCTGAGCATCGCGCGTGGCGGCGTGTTCGTGGCGGGCGGGCTGGCCTACGCCCTCGACTGCAAGAACATCCACCTGGTCAACGTGGAGTTCTACACCGGCGTCGGCACCACCCTAGAGATGCCCGTCATGCTCGCGCCCGTGCCGAACGTGATCGACTTCTCCGACAAGAAGGTGCTGATCACGGACGACGTGGCGGACACCGGCAAGACGCTCAAGCTGGTGCGCGACTTCTGCCTCGACACCGTCGCCGAGGTGCGCTCCGCGGTGATCTACGAGAAGCCCCACTCGCTGGTGAAGTGCGAGTACGTCTGGAAGCGGACCGAGGACTGGATCAACTTCCCGTGGTCCGTGCTGCCTCCGTGCCGTAAGTCCGGTACACCGGTGACGCCGTCCAAGGACGCGCTCTAGGACGCCCGGACCGGTCCGGCGGCCGGAGGCCCGTGTGCCGTCCGGCCGCCGGACCGTGCCGTCAGACCATGATCACTGGGCATGCTGCGGTGCCCCGCATCTCCCCCGGACAGCCTCACCCGCGCGGTTCCTGCCCGAGCAGATGTGAAAGGCCCCCGGCGGGGCGAGCGCGGGGGCCTTCGCGAGTGGCGACGGGGCGGGCCGGTGCCGCGTCCGCCGGGGTCCGCCGGGGTCCGCCCCGTCACGACGTCCGACGGGCGGACCCTGACCGGCGCGGCCCTAGAACGTGCCCAGCTTCACGATCGACAGCAGCGCGACGAGCTGGATGGCCGACGCTGCCAGCGCCTTCGGCCAGGGCAGGTCGTGCGAGCGGGACACCATCAGAGTGAGCAGGGCGCCCGCGCCGATCCACGTGGCCCAGCCGAGGAGCTGGACGAAGCCGGCGTCGCCGCCGAAGAACATGGCGAAGACCAGGCGGGGCGCGTCCGTGAGGGACATGATCAGCATGGAGAGGCCGACCGTGGGCTGCCAGGCACCGTCGCCGCCGAGCTGGCGGGCCAGGGTGTGGGTGACCACACCGAGGACGAAGGCGCTCAGCACCATCGCCACGGCCGTGATCAGGACGATCGGGATCGCGTTGGACAGCGTCGCGTTGATCGCTTCCGCGCGGGCCCCGTCGAAGCCGAAGACGGCGAGCAGGCCGTAGAGGAAGGTGACGATGAGAGCCGGGGCCCACATCGTGTAGTCCCGCATCCGCAGGAACGTCTGGTTCGGGGCGAGGACGACGCCCTTCAGCAGTTCCTTCCAGTGCAGGGGCGGGCCGATCGGGCCGGACGGCGCGGCCGCGCCGGCGTGGTACGTCGAGCCCTGGGTGTAGCCGGCGGCCTCGTCGACCGAGAACGCCTGGGTGTGGCCCGGGTTGTTCGCCGCGTACGGGTCGTGCCCGCCGTGTCCGCCGCCCGGTCCGCCGTCGCCGAAGTACTCCGGGCCGTCGTCGGCCCGTCCCTGGTACCCGTACGGCTGCCCCTGCTGCGGGTACGGCGGCTGCGGCGCCGCCGGATAGCCGTACGAGGGACCCGCGGGCCGTCCGTACGACGGTCCCGGCCGTCCCTGCGCGGGCCCGCCCGGCCGCCCCTGTCCGTACGACGGTCCCTGCGGCGCCTGCTGTCCTTGGGGGGTGCGGTTGTCCCGGCCCCCGCGTCCGATCCTGAATCCAGCCACGTCATCGAACGTACCTGGTCCCGGGGACCGACGTACCGGACCAGGGTGTCCGGGCCCGGCTTTGCGGCTGACCTGTGACATCCCCTAAGGGACCGTCAGGGTCGGTGGGGGAGGTCGGCGAAAGCCGGCGGGGTCGGCGCCGGAGAACGGGTGCGCCCGCGGCGGGACGACCGGGGTGCCCGGGGAGACGGCGCGGGGTCCGGTGGTGGTCCCGTCCGGGGCCCGGTCGCCTTCGGCCCGGTCGCCGACGGGCCCGCCGGGTGATCCGGGCCGGCCCGGATCACCCGGAAAGGAACTCCGAGCTGGAGAAGGTCATCGCGGGCCTGCGGCCGAGCAGGTCCTCGGCCGACCCCCGGTACACCGCGACGGTGTCCCGCGTTCCGCCCCGGTGCGTCCGCACCACCAGGTCCGCCCGCCCGTCCCCGTCGAAGTCGCCGGCCGCGAGGACCCGGGTGGTGCCGGGTGCGGGCGGCGCGAGGGTGACCGCGCCCGTCCCGGACAGCCCGGCCGGCCCCGCCCGCAGGACACGCAGCCGGGAGCCGCTGGAGACGAGTTCGTCGCGGCCGTCGCCGTCGAAGTCGGCGGCGTCCAGCATCGTGCCGGGCACGGTGAGTGCCGCCCGCGCGGCGGGGGTGGGCAGGTCGTAGCGCAGAGACGTTTCCGCCGCTCCGCCGACCGCCGCGTCCAGGGCCGTGCCGCGGCCGAAGCGGCCGAGGGCCACGTCGACGCCGGCGGGCAGCCGGGTGCCGGTGCGGACGGGGCCGGCCGGGCCCCCGAGGACCAGCGAGGCCGGGCCGGCGCCCTGCGCGGCGCGGACCACGAGGTCGTCGCTGCCGTCGCCGTCGACGTCGGCCGCGGGCCCGGCGGGCACCTCGCCGGGGGAGGCCAGCGGGGCGCCGGCCGCGCGCGGGGCGCCGTTCCGGCCGAACGGGCCGCGCAGGTAGGACAGCCTGCCGCCGGACGCGTGCAGCACCAGGTCCTCGCTGCCGTCCCCGTCGAAGTCGCCGCACACCGGCTGGTCCGGCCAGTCGTTGCCGAAGCGGGCGCGGTCCGGGACGGTGAGCCTCACGGCGCGGCCGGTCAGCCCTGCGGGAGAGCCGAAGAGCACCTGCAGCGGCACCGGGGGCCGGCCCTGGCCGTCGTAGGGCGGGTCGGTGGAGACGATCAGGTCGGTGAAGCCGTCGCCGTCCAGGTCGCAGCCCTCCTCCGCGTCGAAGACGGCCGGGAGCCGCCCCTCGGTGGGAGCGGCCCGCCTTTTCGGGGTGAGCAGTTGCCGTGCGCCGGGTGCGAGTCCGTGCGGGCCGCCGTAGACGATCCCGATGCCCGCGTCGTCGGCGTGGCTGTCCTTCTTGACGAGGTCGTTGAGGACGAGGTCGCGGTGGCCGTCGCCGTTGAAGTCGTCGGGGACGTCGCTCCCCGCGCCGCGCGGCACGGGAAGCCGCGCGGGGGCGTCGGCCGTCCGGGCGGGCGGGGATCCCTGCGCGCCGCCGGCACCGCCCGGGCCGCAGGCGGCGAGGAGCAGGGTGCCGCAGAGGACGGCGGTGGCCGCGGTACTGGTCCCACGTCTGCGCACGCGCACCGCGCACCTCTCCCGACTCTCGGACGACGACCCCGCCATCATGCACGCGCCCCCGGGGCGGGGTAAGGGGCGGGGCGGCGGATCGGTCACGGCCGGCCCGCGGACACCGCGGCGCCCCCGGACCGAGGTGCGGTCCGGGGGCGCCGTGGGCTGGTCAGCGGGTGGTCACTTCACCGGCTCCGGCTCCGGCTCGCTCTCCGTCTCCGCCTCGCCCGCCGGGTCGACCGGCGTCCTGACGGAGTCGAGGAGCAACTGGGCGACGTCCACGACCTGGATGGACTCCTTGGGCTTGACGCCCGCGGCGGAGCCGCTTTCAGCCGCGGCCTTCTTGCCGTTGACCGAGTCGGTCAGCATGACCAGGCAGAACGGGCAGGCGGTGGAGACGATGTCCGGGTTCAGCGAGAGGGCCTCGTCGACGCGCTCGTTGTTGATGCGCTTGCCGATCCGCTCCTCCATCCACATCCGGGCGCCGCCGGCGCCGCAGCAGAAGCCGCGCTCCTTGTGGCGGTGCATCTCCTCGTTGCGCAGGCCCGGGACCTTGCCGATGATCTCGCGCGGGGGCGTGTAGATCTTGTTGTGGCGGCCCAGGTAGCACGGGTCGTGGTAGGTGATGATGCCCTCGACCGGGGTGACGGGGATCAGCTTGCCCTCGTCCACCAGGTGCTGGAGCAGCTGGGTGTGGTGGATGACCTCGTAGTCGCCGCCGAGCTGCGGGTACTCGTTGCCGAGCGTGTTGAGGCAGTGCGGGCAGGTGGCGACGATCTTCTTCGCCGACTTCGGCTTCCTGGACTCCGCCGTGACCTTGCCGTCGTCGTCCAGCTCCTCGCCGAACGCCGTGTTCAGGGCCATGACGTTCTCCATGCCGAGCTCCTGGAACAGGGGCTCGTTGCCCAGGCGGCGGGCGGAGTCACCGGTGCACTTCTCGTCGCCGCCCATGATCGCGAACTTCACGCCCGCGATGTGCAGCAGCTCGGCGAAGGCCTTGGTGGTCTTCTTGGCGCGGTCCTCCAGGGCACCGGCGCAGCCGACCCAGTACAGGTACTCGACCTCGGTGAGGTCCTCGATGTCCTTGCCGACGACCGGGACCTCGAAGTCGACCTCCTTGAGCCACTCCAGGCGCTGCTTCTTCGCCAGGCCCCAGGGGTTGCCCTTCTTCTCCAGGTTCTTGAGCATCGTGCCCGCCTCGGACGGGAACGCGGACTCGATCATGACCTGGTAGCGGCGCATGTCGACGATGTGGTCGACGTGCTCGATGTCGACGGGGCACTGCTCGACGCAGGCGCCGCAGGTGGTGCAGGACCACAGGACGTCCGGGTCGATGACGCCGTTCTCCTCGGCGGTGCCGATCAGCGGCCGCTCGGCCTCCGCGAGGGCGGCGGCGGGCACGTCCGCGAGCTGCTCCTCGGAGGCCTTCTCCGCGCCCTCCATGGTCTTGCCGCCGCCGGCCAGCAGGTACGGCGCCTTGGCGTGGGCGTGGTCCCGCAGCGACATGATCAGCAGCTTCGGGGAGAGCGGCTTGCCGGTGTTCCAGGCGGGGCACTGCGACTGGCAGCGGCCGCACTCGGTGCAGGTGGAGAAGTCCAGCAGGCCCTTCCAGGAGAACTGCTCGACCTGGGAGACGCCGAAGACGTCGTCCTCGCCCGGGTCCTCGAAGTCGATCGGCTCGCCGCCGGAGGTCATCGGGAGCAGGGCGCCGAGGGCGGTGCCGCCGTCGGCCTCGCGCTTGAACCAGATGTTGGGGAAGGCGAGGAACCGGTGCCAGGCCACGCCCATGTCGGTCCTCAGGGCGACCGTGATCATCCAGATGAAGGACGTCGCGATCTTCAGGCCGGCGAAGAAGTAGGTGAGGTTCTGGAGCGTGGCGACGTCCATGCCCTCGAACCAGTGGACGACCGGGTACGAGATGAAGAACGAGGCCTCGTAGCCGTCCACGTGGTGCTGGGCGCCCTCCAGCGCGTGCAGCATGAAGATGCAGACGCCGACGATGAGGATGACGGCCTCGACGAAGTACGCCTGGCCGAAGTTCGAGCCGGCGAAGCGGGACTTGCGGCCCGGCTTGCGCGGGTGCGTGAGCTGGCGGATGACGATCAGGACCAGGATGCCGAGCACCGTCATCGTGCCGATGAACTCGACGAAGACGTTGTACGGCGCCCAGTCGCCGATGACCGGCAGGAGCCAGTCGGCCTGGAAGAGCTGGCCGAGGGCGTTGACGATCGTCAGCAGCAGCGAGAAGAATCCGACCGCCACGAACCAGTGCGCGACACCGACGACGCCCCAGCGGTTCATCCGGGTGTGGCCGAGGAACTCCCTGACCACGGTGACGGTGCGCCGGCCGGGCTCGTCGGTTCGGGTGCCCGCGGGCACGTTCTGGCCGAGCCGCATGAAGTTGTAGATCTGCAGGAGGGCGCGGGCGAACAGGGCCACGCCGACCACGATCAGAACCAGCGACACGATGATCGCGGCGAGTTGCATTTCGGGGCTCCTCGGGCCTGCGAGGGAAATTACTAAGCGGTAACTTATGCAGTCCGTTCGAGACTACCCGCATCTTCACTCGCACTGTAGCCAGGCGCGAGGTGATCTGGATCGCTGAGGTCTGCCTGAGCCGACTGGCAATCCGATCGTGTTATTCATACCGATTTGCTGCTTTCGCGCCTAACTTAGAGCCGTGCTCTACGGGATCGCCGCGGCCTGCGCCGCCCTCCTTCTCACCGCCGTGCTCGCGGCGCTGCTCCGGGTGCCCGCGCTGCGCGCGGGAATCGTGGACCGGCGGCGGCAGCGGCCCCTTCCGGTGCTCGGGGGAGTGGCCGTCGCGGCCGTCACCTGCCTGGTCGCCTGGGCGGGGCAGTGGATCGGGGTCGCCCCGTTCGGCTACGGGGTCGGCCGACTGCTCGCCGCCGCCGCCGGGATCGCCTTACTGGGGCTGGTCGCCGACGTGTGGCGGCTGCGGGCGCGGGTACTGGTCACGGGCGCGGCCGTGGCGGCGGCCTGCGTGGTGCCGTACGACGAGACGGGCGCCTGGGGCGGCCTCCTGGCCGTGGGGTGGATCGTCTTCGCCACGCTCGCCTTCAAGGGGCTCGACCACGCCGACGGGCTGGCCGGGACCGTCGGGGTGGTCACCGCCTTCGGGGCCGGGGTCTGTGCCGCGGCGGAACTGATGGACGGCCTCGCCGTGCTGCTCAGCGTGTTCGCCGCCGCGCTGACCGGGTTCCTGATGCACAACTGGCACCCCGCGCGCGTGGGGCTCGGGGCGTGCGGATCCCTCTTCAGCGGCTTCCTGCTCTCCTCGGCGGTCGTCTTCACGCGCGCGGGGTACGGGCTCGAGCAGAGCGGGGGTGTGGTGTTCAGCCTGAGCGCCGTGGCCGCCGCCGACTTCCTCCTGGTCGTCCTCGTGCGGCTCACCTCCCGCCGTCCGCTGCTCCGGCGGGGCCCGGACCATCTGGCGCACCGGCTGCGGCGGCTCGGGCCGACCCCGCCGGGGGCGGTCGTGCTGCTGGGTGCCGGATCGTTCTCGTCCGTGCTCGCGGGGGTGCTCGTGCACACGGGGTGGACCGGGGGCAGGGCGGTGCTCTGGGTGGTCGGCGGGGTGGTCTTCGTCGTTCTCGTACTCCTTCGCATTTCCGTTCAGCCACCTCGAAGAACGGCATCGACGCAGGTCAGAGGCCAGTTGCGTGTAAGGAACGGATAAGAGTTGAGCGAGCTCGACTCAGGTCTGTTGACCGCGAGGGCCCTCTCATGCACACTTGAGCCTGTTCCACTCAAGTCAGCTGGAGGAATCAACCATGGCACGTGCGGTCGGCATCGACCTGGGCACGACTAACTCCGTCGTCAGCGTTCTGGAGGGCGGCGAGCCCACCGTCATCACCAACGCCGAGGGTGCCAGGACCACGCCGTCCGTCGTCGCCTTCGCGAAGAACGGTGAGGTGCTCGTCGGCGAGGTGGCCAAGCGCCAGGCGGTCACGAACGTGGACCGGACCATCCGGTCCGTCAAGCGCCACATGGGCACCGACTGGAAGATCCAGCTCGACGGGAAGGACTTCAACCCGCAGCAGATCTCCGCCTTCATCCTGCAGAAGCTGAAGCGGGACGCCGAGTCCTACCTGGGCGAGAAGGTCACGGACGCGGTCATCACCGTCCCGGCCTACTTCAACGACTCCGAGCGCCAGGCGACGAAGGAGGCCGGCGAGATCGCCGGCCTGAACGTCCTGCGCATCGTCAACGAGCCCACCGCGGCGGCGCTCGCCTACGGCCTGGACAAGGACGACCAGACGATCCTCGTCTTCGACCTCGGTGGCGGCACCTTCGACGTGTCCCTCCTGGAGATCGGCGACGGCGTCGTCGAGGTGAAGGCGACCAACGGTGACAACCACCTCGGTGGTGACGACTGGGACCAGCGCGTCGTCGACTACCTGGTGCAGCAGTTCAAGGCCGGCCACGGCGTGGACCTCGCCAAGGACAAGATGGCGCTGCAGCGTCTGCGCGAGGCCGCCGAGAAGGCGAAGATCGAGCTGTCCTCGTCCTCCGAGACGTCGATCAACCTGCCCTACATCACCGCGTCCGCCGAGGGCCCGCTGCACCTGGACGAGAAGCTCACCCGGGCCCAGTTCCAGCAGCTCACCGCGGACCTTCTGGAGCGCTGCAAGACGCCGTTCCACAACGTCATCAAGGACGCGGGCATCCAGCTCAGCGAGATCGACCACGTCGTCCTCGTCGGCGGCTCCACCCGTATGCCCGCCGTCGCCGAGCTCGTCAAGGAGCTGACCGGCGGCAAGGAGGCCAACAAGGGTGTGAACCCGGACGAGGTCGTCGCCATCGGCGCCTCGCTCCAGGCCGGTGTCCTCAAGGGCGAGGTCAAGGACGTCCTGCTCCTCGACGTCACCCCGCTGTCCCTCGGCATCGAGACCAAGGGCGGCATCATGACCAAGCTCATCGAGCGCAACACCACGATCCCGACCAAGCGCTCGGAGATCTTCACCACGGCCGAGGACAACCAGCCGTCGGTGCAGATCCAGGTGTACCAGGGCGAGCGTGAGATCGCGGCCTACAACAAGAAGCTCGGCATGTTCGAGCTGACCGGTCTGCCGCCGGCGCCGCGCGGCGTCCCGCAGATCGAGGTGTCCTTCGACATCGACGCCAACGGCATCATGCACGTGACCGCCAAGGACCTGGGCACGGGCAAGGAGCAGAAGATGACCGTCACCGGCGGCTCCTCGCTGCCGAAGGACGAGGTCGACCGCATGCGCCAGGAGGCCGAGCAGTACGCGGAGGAGGACCACCGCCGCCGCGAGGCCGCCGAGAGCCGCAACCAGGGCGAGCAGCTCGTCTACCAGACCGAGAAGTTCCTCAAGGACAACGAGGACAAGGTCCCCGGCGAGGTCAAGACCGAGGTCGAGGAGGCCGTCGCCGAGCTGAAGGAGAAGCTCAAGGGCGAGGACACCACCGAGATCCGCACCGCCACCGAGAAGGTCGCGGCCGTCTCGCAGAAGCTGGGTCAGGCCATGTACGCCGACGCCCAGGCCGCCGGTGGCGCGCCCGAGGGTGAGGCCAAGGCGGACGACGACGTCGTCGACGCCGAGATCGTCGACGACGAGCGCAAGGACGGTGCCGCGTGACGGAGGAGACCCCGGGCTTCGAGGAGAAGCCCGACGTCCCCTCCGGCGCCACCCCCGACGACGCCGAGCCGAAGGCCGCCCCCGAGGAGGGGGCGGCCCCGGCCGGGGACGCAACCGCAGACGCCGGCCTGGTGGCACAGCTGGACCAGGTGCGCACGGCACTGAACGAGCGCACGCGGGACCTCCAGCGCCTGCAGGCCGAGTACCAGAACTACCGCCGCCGCGTCGAACGCGACCGGGTCGCGGTCCGGGAGATCGCCATCGCGAACCTCCTGACCGAGCTCCTGCCCGTGCTCGACGACATCGGCCGGGCACGGGAGCACGGCGAACTGGTCGGCGGCTTCAAGTCGGTGGCCGAGTCGCTGGAGACCGTCGCGGCCAAGATGGGCCTGCAGCAGTTCGGCAAGGAGGGCGAGCCCTTCGACCCGACGATCCACGAGGCCCTGATGCACAGCTACGCGCCGGACGTCACCGAGACGACCTGCGTGGCCATCCTGCAGCCCGGGTACCGCATCGGCGAGCGCACCATCCGCCCCGCGCGGGTGGCCGTCGCCGAACCGCAGCCCGGCGCGCAGACCGTCAAGGCCGAGGGCGCCGAGGAGAACACCGAGGCGGACGCCGCCGACGACAAGGAGAACGGTGGCCCGGAGGAGGGCTGACGTCATCACCGGGGACAGGAAGGAGGGACGTCGGGGATGAGTACCAAGGACTTCATCGAGAAGGACTACTACAAGGTCCTCGGCGTCCCCAAGGACGCCACCGAGGCCGAGATCAAGAAGGCGTACCGGAAGCTCGCCCGCGAGTTCCACCCGGACGCCAACAAGGGCAACACCAGGGCCGAGGAGCGCTTCAAGGAGATCTCCGAGGCGAACGACGTCCTCGGCGACCCGAAGAAGCGCAAGGAGTACGACGAGGCGCGCGCCCTGTTCGGCAACGGCGGCTTCCGCCCCGGGCCGGGCGCCGGCGGCAACCTCAACTTCGACCTCGGCGACCTCTTCGGGGGCAACGCGCAGAGCTCGGGCAGCTTCGGCGGTGGGCTCGGCGACGTCTTCGGCGGCCTGTTCAACCGCGGTGGGACGGGCACGACCCGGACCCAGCCGCGGCGCGGCCAGGACATCGACACCGAGGTCACGCTGAGCTTCACGGAGGCCATCGAGGGCGCCACGGTGCCGCTGCGGATGTCCTCCCAGGCGCCCTGCAAGGCCTGTTCGGGCACCGGCGACAAGAACGGCACACCGCGCGTGTGCCCGACCTGCGTCGGCACCGGACAGGTCGCCCGGGGTTCGGGCGGCGGGTTCTCGCTCACCGACCCCTGCCCCGACTGCAAGGGCCGCGGCCTGATCGCCGAGCACCCCTGCCTGGAGTGCAAGGGCAGCGGCCGCGCCAAGTCCTCGCGCACCATGCAGGTCCGCATCCCGTCCGGAGTGACGGACGGGCAGCGGATCCGGCTGCGCGGCAAGGGGGCGCCCGGTGAACGGGGCGGACCGGCGGGCGACCTCTACGTGGTCGTGCACGTCGGCGAGCACCCGGTCTTCGGGCGCAAGGACGACAACCTCACCGTCACCGTGCCGGTGACGTATCCCGAGGCGGCCCTCGGCGGCGAGGTGCGGGTCCCGACCCTCGGCGGCCCACCGGTCACCCTGAAACTGCCGCCCGGCACCCCGAACGGCCGCACCATGCGCGCCCGGGGCAAGGGCGCGGTCCGCAAGGACGGCACCCGCGGCGACCTCCTGGTCACCGTCGAGGTGAGTGTCCCGAAGGACCTGTCGGGGAAGGCTCGTGACGCGCTCGAGGCGTATCGCGAGGCGACCGCGGGCGAGGACCCGCGGGCGGAGCTGTTCGAGGCCGCGAAGGGAGATTGAGGGCCCCATGGACACACCCGGCCGTCGGCGTAACCCGTATGAACTGACCGAGGAGACCCCGGTCTACGTCATCTCGGTGGCGGCCCAGCTCTCCGGACTCCATCCGCAGACCCTGCGCCAGTACGACCGTCTGGGTCTGGTCTCCCCCGACCGCACGGCCGGCCGGGGCCGCCGCTACTCGGCCCGGGACATCGAGCTGCTCCGCCAGGTTCAGGCGTTGTCCCAGGACGAGGGCATCAACCTGGCCGGTATCAAGCGCATCATCGAACTGGAGAACCAGGTCGCCGCGCTCCAGTCCCGCGTCGCGGAGCTGCAGTCGGCCCTGGACGGCGCGGCGGCCGCGATGCGGCAGCGCGAGGCCGCCGTCCACGCCTCCTACCGGCGCGACCTGGTGCCGTATCAGGAGGTGCAGCAGACCAGCGCCCTGGTGGTCTGGCGGCCGAAGCGGCAGCAGCAGGCGGACTGACCGCCCGCGGCGGACGGCACCGGAAGGGGCCGGGGACGGGAGACCGTCCCCGGCCCCTTCCGCGTGCGCGGCGCCCGCCGAGATTGCCCGGATCTTTGCACGCGTGTGAACTTCCTTTACGTGGAGGGTCCGTAAAGGCCGTTTGGAGGGGGTTCCGCTCCTCCTTCACAGGTACGGCGGAGCGTGCTGTTGCGCACTCGTTAAGTAGTTCCGCTTGACGCCGGGTGGCCGCTCCGCGTTGTCTTTTCAGACACCTGGGTCGTAAAGCAGCACCCACGTCCGGATCGCACCTGAAGTGAGCCCTCGAATGCGTCGTATCGCCATATCCGTGGCAGCGTCCACGATGATCCTTTCGCTCGCCGGGTGCGGCGTGCTGGACGCGACGGGGGACGGTGCGAGCGCGAGCCCGACGAAGGGCGACGACGTCACCATCGGGCTGCTGCTGCCGGAGAAGGCGAACACCCGCTACGACCGGTTCGACTACCCGATCATCAAGAGCAAGGTGGCCGAGCTGACCCACAAGAAGGGCACGGTCCGGTACGCCAACGCGGACGCGGACGCCGCCC
The DNA here is from genome assembly GCF_023630175.1 of Streptomyces cellostaticus. Taxonomy (GTDB): domain Bacteria; phylum Actinomycetota; class Actinomycetes; order Streptomycetales; family Streptomycetaceae; genus Streptomyces; species Streptomyces cellostaticus_A. The sequence goes on from NZ_JALLIN010000011.1 coordinate 93,452, forward strand.
GGCAGGCCGGCCAGATGCAGTCGATGATCGACGACAAGGTCGACGTGATCCTGCTCGACGCGGTCGACTCGCACGGCATCGTCGGCGAGGTGAAGAAGGCCCAGGAGGCGGGCATCCCGGTCATCGCCTACGACCGTCTCGCCGAGGGCCCGATCGACGCCTACATCTCCTTCGACAACGAGCTGGTCGGCGAGGTGCAGGGCCGCACGCTGCTCGAGGCCCTGGGTTCGGGCGTGGACACCTCCGACAAGGTCGTCATGATGAACGGCTCGCCCACGGACCCCAACGCCAAGCAGTTCAAGCAGGGCGCGATGTCCGAGCTGAACGGCAAGGTCGACATCGCGGCGTCCTTCGACACCACCGACTGGAAGCCGGAGAACGCCGAGGCCAACATGGCCAAGGCGATCGGCCAGATCGGCAAGGACAACATCGCCGCGGTCTACTCCGCCAACGACGGCATGGCCGGCGGTGTCATCAAGGCCCTGAAGGCGGCCGGTGTCACCACCCTGCCCCCGATCACCGGCCAGGACGCCGAACTGGACGCGGTGCAGCGGATCGTCGCCGGCGAGCAGTACATGAGCGTCTACAAGTCCTACCCGGACGAGGCCGAGGCCGCCGCCCAGATGGCCGTCACCAAGGTGCAGGGCAAGGGCATCCAGTTCGACGCCCTGACCCAGGACCGGGTCGACAGCCCCACCGACAAGAACATCCCGTCCCGCCTCGTCCAGGTGAGCGCGCTGACCCGGGGCAAGATCAAGGGCACCGTCGTCGCCGACGGGATCTACTCGGTCGGCGACATCTGCACGGCCAAGTACAAGGCGGCCTGCGCGTCCATGGGCCTGAAGTAGCCCGTGTCCCACCCCCCCAGGTTGTTGCGGTCGGGGCGGGCGGAAGACCGTACGCAACGGCGTATACCGGCCGTTTTCCCCGCTCCGGGCGGCCGGAGCCGTGTTGCGGACCCGGTCCCGGCCGCGCATAGTTGCGCTGCGGAAGAGGCGGCAACCGGGGGTGGAATGGGCGATGGCCGGGCACGGGACGGAGCAGCACCCTCACGGTGCCGACCGGCTGTGCGAAGCCGGGGATCGCGTGTATTCCCGGGCCGTACGCCGGGGGCGGGTACCGCGCACGGACGCCGAGCCGGTGCCCTGCCTGCTCGAACTGGCCCTGCTGCACCCCGATCCGGACGACATGGACTGGCTGGTGCCGACCTCGCCGCAGGAGGTCATGACCCGGCTGCTGCGCGGGGTCCACGACGAGGTCAGGGAGAGCCAGCGGCGGGTGGGCTCGGCGGTCGCCGCCTTCGAGTGGTACGCGGATCTCGGGCGGCAGCTCCAGGCGCTGTCGGCGTCCGGTGAGGGCACGGCCATCCGGGTGCTGGACGGGCTCTCCCGAATCCAGGCCGCGATGGACGAGGCGACCGCGGCGTGCACCGCGGAGGTGCTCACCGTGCAGCCCGGCGGCATCCGGCGCGAGGCCGAGCTGACCGAGGGGCTGCACCGGGCGCTGGCGCTGCGCGGCCGGGGCGTGCGCATGCGCGATCTGTACACGCACGTCGCCCGGCACGGGCAGGGGCTGCTCAACTACCTGGAGCTGATGGGCGGCGCGGTCGAGGCCCGCACCCTGGACGAGGTCATCGACCGGCTGATCCTCTTCGACCGCACGGTCGCGTTCATCCCCGCCAACTCCGAGCGCACGATGGCCCTCGAACTGCGGCACCCGGCCCTGGTCGAGTACCTGGTGACCGTCTTCGAGCGGCTCTGGCGCCTGGCGCTGCCGCTGACGGCCCCGCTGCCCGACACCGGGATCGAGGGCATCTCGCACCGCGAGCGGTCCATCGCCGCGCTGCTCGCCGAGGGCCACCAGGACGCGGTGATCGCCGAGCGGCTCGGCATCAGCGTCCGTACCTGCCGGGCGCACATCGCCCGGCTGTCGGACACACTGGGCGCGGCGAGCCGTACCCAACTGGGCGTCCGCCTCGCCCAGGTGGGCCTGGACGGCCCCCCGCGCAGCGGCCCGCAGGCCACGAGCGCCGCGCTGGGCGTGCCCGGCCAGGGCTCCCCGAGCGTCCGCTGAGGCGCCCGGTCCCGCGCCCCGTCGTCAGTGGTGCTGTCCCGGGACCGGCGTCCCGGGTTCCTGGTCCGGTTCCTGGTCCAGCAGCCCGGAGCGGGCGATGAGGAACCCGAGCTGGGCACGGCTGCCACTGCCGAGCGCGGCGGCCAGCTTGGCGATGTGGGCCCGGCAGGTACGCACGTTCATGCCGAGCCGCCGGGCGATCGCCTCGTCCACGTGGCCCTCGACCAGGAGCTTGGCGATGGAGCGCTGCACGCCGGTGACGCCGTCGACCGGGGGAGCGTAGGCCGGCTCCTCCAGGAGGGGCACGCCGCGCCGCCAGAGCTGTTCGAAGACCTTGACCAGGTACTCGACCAGGCCGGGGTGCCGCAGTTCCAGTGCCACCTGGCGGTCGTCGCGGGCCGGGATGAAGGCGACCTCGCGGTCGAAGATCATCAGACGCTCGATCAGCTCCTCGAGCGTGCGGATCTCCACCCTGCCCTTGGCCATGATCTCCGCGTACGCGAGCGTCCCCTGGCTGTGCCGCACCGTGTGCTGGTACAGGGTGCGCATGGAGATGCCGCGGTCGATGACGGCCTGACCCCGTTTCAGGGCGATCCCGAGGACGTTCTCGCTGCGTCCGCCGCCGGGCTGCACGGTGAGCACCTCGTGCCGGCAGTCGGCCGTGGCCCGTTCGATGGCCGCGTTGATCCGCTCGATGCCCTCGTGCACCGTGACCGCGTTGGTCTCCCCCGTACTCTGGGCGCTGATGGCCATGAATGGCTCGAAGGAGTCGGTGAGTTCGATCGCGGCGTGTCTGCGCTGCTGGATCTCTCGTTCGATCGGGTGCAGGCGCTGGGCGAGCGCGGCGGCGGGCGGTACCGGCCGCAGCCACTTGGGGTCGTCCGGATCGGGGTGCAGCAGGGCGAGTTCCAGCAGGCAGGGGGCGACTTCCGCCTCCGGGCGGGCGACGCGTCCCAGCCGCAGCGCGTCGGCGTACAGGCGCTTGCCGTCTTCACAGAGATCTGTCATCCCGTGAGGATGATGTGTCTCGTTTGTGTGAGTATTAGGCAAATCTCCACCCCCCAGGGTCCTGTACATGCAGGAACATGATGCACCGCTTCTGTGGCTTTGACGTGGCTTGATGAGCCATCGTCTTGAGGGCGGGGGAGAGACACAGGGGAAGTGAGGACGAAGCCCATCATGTGCAAGAGAATGCTTCGCTCAGTACTTGCCGTGGCCTTCTCCACAGGACTGGTCTTCGGCACGGTGAGCACGCTGGACCTCGGCTGGGACATCGTACGGCCGGCCGGTCACGCGGACTCCGCGCTGGATCTCGGCTGGGACATCACGCCCCGCACGAGCCAGACCGCGTCCGGGCAGGATCTCGGCTGGGACGTCGTGAGGGCGGGTGCGAGGGCATGACCACCCCGCCCGACGACCGGTCCTTCCGGCGAGAGATGGCCACCGCCTACCGTTCCGGCTGGCACTTCATCGACCTGGTCACCGCCATCCCCCACAGTGGTGACTCGCTGATGGTGACCGTGTTCGGAGAGCCGGTCGTCGTCACGCGGGACGAGGACGAGGACGTACGGGCCTACCGGTGCCTGCGCAAGCCGCGCGGGGCGCCGCAGCCGGTGCGGTGCGCCATCCGCTACGGCATGATCTTTGTGAACCTGGACCAGAGGGACCACCGGCTCGCGGAGCCGGAGGACCCGGAACTCACGACCATCTCAGCCACCCCCCGCAGTGCCTGACGCGATTCCCCCGTCGTAACAGATCGCTCAGGTACTTCCCCCCGCAGCGGCGTCACCGTGACCTGAACACGGTGACGCCGCTGCAGTTTGTGCGGGTGTCCAGTGATATGTGCGTGTTCCCACCTTGGCTCAAAACCGACGGTCGCGGCGTGCCGGGCGGGCGGTGTCAGCCGTGCCCGAGTGCCCGCTCGACCTCGATCTCGATGACCACCCGCCGCGGGTTCTCCGCCGGCACCCGGTGGTAGCGCTCGGCGTACCGCCGCTCCGCCTCCGCCACCCGCTCGCGCTCGTCGCGCACCCGCGCCCTGCCCTCCAGGGTGGCCCAGCGGCGGCCGTCCACCTGGCACACCGCGACCCGGGCGCCCTCGGTGCCGGCCGCGCGGACGTGGGCCGCCTTCGCGCTTCCCCCGTTCGTGATCACCCGGGCCAGCCGCGCCCCGGGGTCGTAGGTCACCCCGACCGGCACCACGTGCGGACTGCCGTCCGGGCGCAGGGTCGTCAGGGTGCACAGATGCCGTTCCCGCCAGAAGGCGACATAGGGCTCGTCCGGGGCAGCCGGGTCTACGGAGTGCTGGGCCATGGCCGAAACCTAGCCGGATATTCCCCCGTCCCGCTCCCTGCCGTGCCTTGAGTGGAATAGACTCAACTTTGTGTACGCTGGTCAAGTCAGCACTGGGAAGGACCCGGCCGCCGAGCCGACGCCGAGGAGGAGAACGGACACGTGGACGCCGAGCTGACCAACAGGAGCCGGGACGCGATCAACGCGGCCGGCAATCGCGCAGTCACCGGGGGGCACCCGGACCTCACCCCCGCTCACCTGCTGCTGGCTCTGCTCGAGGGCCAGGACAACGAGAACATCACCGACCTGCTCGCCGCCGTCGAGGCCGACCAGGCCGCCGTACGCTCCGGCGCCGAGCGCGTGCTGGCCGGCCTGCCCAGCGTGACCGGCTCCACCGTCGCGCCCCCGCAGCCCAACCGGGAGCTGCTCGCGGTCATCGCCGACGCCACCGAGCGCGCCAAGGCGCTCGGCGACGAGTACCTGTCCACCGAGCACCTGCTCCTCGGTATCGCCGCCAAGGGCGGCGCGGCCGGCGAGGTGCTCCAGAAGCAGGGCGCCGACGCCAGGAAGCTCGAAGAGGCCTTCACCAGGGCCAGGGGAGGACGCCGCGTGACCACCGCCGATCCCGAGGGTCAGTACAAGGCCCTGGAGAAGTTCGGCACCGACTTCACCGCCGCCGCCCGCGAGGGCCGGCTCGACCCGGTCATCGGGCGGGACCAGGAGATCCGGCGGGTCGTGCAGGTGCTGAGCCGCCGCACCAAGAACAACCCCGTCCTCATCGGTGAGCCCGGCGTCGGCAAGACCGCCGTCGTGGAGGGGCTCGCCCAGCGGATCGTGAAGGGCGACGTCCCCGAGTCGCTGAAGGACAAGCGGCTGGTGGCGCTCGACCTGGGCGCGATGGTGGCCGGCGCCAAGTACCGCGGTGAGTTCGAGGAGCGGCTGAAGTCCGTGCTCGCCGAGATCAGGGACTCCGACGGGCAGATCATCACCTTCATCGACGAGCTGCACACCGTCGTCGGCGCCGGTGCCGGCGGCGACTCCGCCATGGACGCGGGCAACATGCTCAAGCCGATGCTGGCCCGCGGTGAGCTGCGCATGGTCGGCGCCACGACCCTGGACGAGTACCGGGAGCGGATCGAGAAGGACCCCGCCCTGGAGCGCCGCTTCCAGCAGGTGCTGGTCGCCGAGCCGACCGTCGAGGACACCATCGCCATCCTGCGCGGGCTCAAGGGCCGGTACGAGGCCCACCACAAGGTGCAGATCGCGGACAGCGCGCTGGTGGCCGCCGCCACCCTGTCCGACCGGTACATCACCTCCCGCTTCCTGCCCGACAAGGCCATCGACCTGGTCGACGAGGCGGCCTCCCGGCTGCGCATGGAGATCGACTCCTCCCCGCTGGAGATCGACGAGCTCCAGCGCTCCGTGGACCGGCTCAAGATGGAGGAGCTGGCGATCGCCAAGGAGACCGACGCGGCCTCCCGCGAGCGCCTGGAGAAGCTGCGCCGCGACCTCGCCGACAAGGAGGAGGAACTGCGCGGCCTGACCGCCCGCTGGGAGAAGGAGAAGCAGTCCCTCAACCGGGTCGGTGAGCTGAAGGAGGGGCTGGACGACCTGCGCGGCCAGGCCGAGCGGGCCCAGCGGGACGGTGACTTCGACACCGCGGCCAAGCTGCTCTACGGCCGTATCCCGGAGCTGGAGAAGGAGCTGGAGGCCGCCTCCGAGGCCGAGGAGGAGGTCGCCAGGGACACCATGGTCAAGGAGGAGGTCGGCTCCGACGACATCGCCGACGTCGTCGGCGCGTGGACCGGCATCCCCGCCGGGCGCCTGCTGGAGGGCGAGACGCAGAAGCTGCTGCGGATGGAGGACGAGCTGGGCCGGCGCCTGATCGGCCAGAGCGAGGCCGTGCGGGCGGTGAGCGACGCCGTGCGGCGCTCCCGGGCCGGGATCGCCGACCCCGACCGCCCCACCGGCTCCTTCCTCTTCCTGGGCCCGACCGGTGTCGGCAAGACCGAACTGGCCAAGGCGCTCGCCGACTTCCTCTTCGACGACGAGCGGGCCATGGTCCGCATCGACATGTCGGAGTACGGCGAGAAGCACAGCGTGGCCCGGCTGGTCGGGGCGCCCCCCGGCTACGTCGGCTACGAGGAGGGCGGCCAGCTCACCGAGGCGGTGCGGCGGCGCCCGTACAGCGTGGTGCTGCTGGACGAGGTGGAGAAGGCCCACCCCGAGGTCTTCGACATCCTGCTGCAGGTGCTGGACGACGGCCGCCTGACGGACGGCCAGGGGCGCACGGTCGACTTCCGCAACACCATCCTGGTGCTCACCTCCAACCTGGGCAGCCAGTTCCTGGTCGACCCGGTGAGCAGCGAGGCCGAGAAGCGGGAGCAGGTGCTGGAGGTCGTACGGGCCTCCTTCAAGCCCGAGTTCCTCAACCGGCTCGACGACCTGGTGGTCTTCACGGCGCTGACCAAGGCCGAGCTGGAGCGGATCGCGGGGCTCCAGATCGACCGGCTGGCCGGGCGGCTGGCCGAGCGCCGGCTCACCCTGGACGTCACGCCCGAGGCTCTCGCCTGGCTCGCCGAGGAGGGCCTGGACCCGGCCTACGGCGCCCGCCCGCTGCGCCGGCTCGTGCAGACCACGATCGGCGACCGCCTCGCCAGGGAGATCCTCTCCGGCGAGGTCAAGGACGGCGACACGGTCCGGGTGGACCGCTTCGAGGGGGGCCTGGTCGTGGGCCCGGTCACGGGCAGGACGCTCTGACGCGAGCGGCGGTGCGACCTGGCGGCGGGGGCCGCCGCCCCCCAGGTCGCACCGCCCCTGCCGCACGGGCCGCCCGGTCCGGCGGATCATGTCAGCCCTGGGCTGACAGGCCGCGTCGGGGCTTGCCACCCCCCTCCCCGCATGGGGGAGGATGGCGGGATCCAATGAAGGGAAAATCACGGTGAGCATCGACCCGTCCTCGATTCCGAACTTCGGGGGCCAGCCCGAACCGCAGCCCCAGGGACCGGTGGGCCCCGTCGTCCCGGATCAGGACCTCGTGAAGCAGCTCCTCGACCAGATGGAGCTGAAGTACGTCGTCGACGAGGAGGGAGACCTCGCGGCGCCCTGGGAGCAGTTCCGCACGTACTTCATGTTCCGCGGGGAGGATGAGCAGGCGGTCTTCTCGGTGCGGACCTTCTACGACCGCCCCCACCAGATCGACGAGAAGCCGCAGCTCCTGGAGTCGGTCGACGACTGGAACCGCCGCACGCTGTGGCCCAAGGTGTACACCCACACCCACGACGACGGCACCGTCCGCCTCATCGGCGAGGCGCAGATGCTGGTCGGCACCGGTGTCGACCTCAACCACTTCGTCTCCTCCACGGTGAGCTGGGTGCGGGCCGCGATCGAGTTCGACAAGTGGCTGGTGGAGCAGCTCGGCCTGGAAGAGGACGTCAACGAGGCGGAGAAGCCCGAGGACGACGGGGAGTAACCCCGCCCCGGCCGGTCCGGGGGCCGCGACCCCCGGACCCCGCCCTCAGACGCGCCGCGGCCGCTCCGCCGCTTCCCGCGGCACCTCCGCGCGGGCCGCGGGAGCGAACCGCGCTCACGGCGGCCCCCGCCTCGCGGTCGTCGTGGACCACCGCGTCGGGGACGGCCGCCACGCCCGCCCGCTGCGGCGGCGCACGGCAGAAGGCGAAACCGCCGTTCGCGCGGCACGGGCAAGCTCCCCGTCCCCCCGGCCGACGGTCGCGCCCTCACCCTGGACCTCGACGCACTTCCGCGCCCGGAGCCCGAGGCGGACACCCGCTGACGAAGGGCTCCCGGTGCGGCCGAGCCGTCGGCGGAACAGGGCTGTACCGGATTCTGTCCGCCGCCAGGCCACGCCACCCGTCCAGGACGATCCCGAACCCATCGCGCGCGGGTCCCCGGGGGTGTTCACCCGGGACATCACCCGGCTGCCCGGCCCGGCCAAAGGCTTCTGGTTCCACGCGTGCGCGATCATCGGCATCGTCAGCCGCTACATCGTCCAGACATCGTCCAGCACACCGTCGTACTCGCCGAAAACGGCCGAACGGGCCGAGGAACCGATCCGTGAGACCGTTTCACGCAACGGCAGCATCGTGCCCCACACGGTCCATATGGTGGTGTTTCCTGCTCCACATGGGAGCAGCAACCGGCTCCCCCCCCCACCTTGTCCAACCGCTGCTCCGGAGCGCCCGGATGAGTGAAGATGACACAGTCCCCGTCGCACTCAGCTCTCTGGTCATCGTGGCCAATGGCTACGTGGATGCCTATCTGTACATGGCGCACGGTGGCGTCTTCGCGGGAGCACAGACGGGGAATCTGGTCCTGTTCTGTGTCGACCTGGCCCAGCCTCGATCCCACGGATCCCTTGCGCACCTGTGGCCCATGATGGCGTTCGTCGCGGGCGTCGTCGTAGCCGAGTCGTTCCGTGGCGCCTCGACGCAAGGCAATCGAGTGGTCCGCTGTCCGTTGCTGTACGCCCTCGCCCTCGAAACCGCGGTGCTGACCGTGATCGGACTGGCGTCCGGGGGCATTCCGCAGACCGCAATCACCACATCCGTCGGATTCGTCGTCGCACTCCAGGTCGTCTTCTTCCAGATGGTCAGACCAGCCGCCTTCCTCACGGTCGCCATGACCGGGAACCTGACAAGGGTCACCGGCGCGGCGCTGACCGCACGCCGTACCCGGAGCCGGTCCGACCTACGTCTCGCGGTCCTGTACGCGTCAGTCATCCTGTCCTTCGGCGCGGGTGCCGCGATCGGCGCGCTGGTCACCGCTGCCATGGGAACACGGTCCTCACTGGTGGCCGCGGGGCTCTTCGCGGTGTCCTGGACGTCGCTCCTCGTGATGGTCCCCGGCAGGACGAGGTCCTCGGACGGCACCGGCACATGACGAAGCAACCGAGGGCCCGGAACGCGCGACACCGGGTGGTGGGAGGGATCGAGACGGCAACGCGAAGCACACGGCCTGACGCTCGGGGGCGCGGGCGAGATGGCGGGCCGGGGCCTTCCGTGCGGCCTGCCGCACCGCCGCCGCCCTTTCGCGAGGCAACCGAGGTTGTCGCGTCTCAGCAGATCGTGAAGTACGTGAGCGGGGATGGGTCGTGCGGGGAGGTTGTCGAAGTACGAGTCGGGCAGGCGCAGCGCCTCGGCGATCGCGTACTGGAAGGGACCGGACGCCACGTAGGTCAGGAACTGCTTCGCCGACCGCACGGCGGCGACCAGCGCCGCTGTGGAGGTGACCCAGGCGAATCCCTGTTCGTACACCTATTTGCTTGCGGCGCGGATCAGGTGGTGAGGAGAGCGGTCAGGACGACGGCGGGATCGGCGTCAGGCGGTCCGGCCGGCCACCAGGTGCCCTGGTCCTTGGTGTACGGATACCACAGTCCGTCCCGGCCCAGGCGCAGTTGGGCGTCGCGGCCCTCGACGGTCCAGCGGTTGCGCCAGGAACGGAGCCGGGGCGGTCTGCCGTCGGCCCAGTCCGCTCGCAGCGCCTCGCGGTCGCGCTCCAGACGGGAGGCGGGCGGGGTCCAGGGGCTTTCCAGTACGTCCAGGGATGCGGCGCCGCCGTGCCGCCACGCGCGGGTGGCGGCGGCGAGGTCGCGGGGGGTGCGGCCGCAGTTCGAGGCGATCCGGGCGAAGACCTCCAGGGTGGGGTGAGCGGCGGCGAAGCGGACGGCGTCCTGCCAATCGGTGAGCGGGACGGGCGGCACCGTGTCGGCATGCCGCGCGCCAAGGGCTCCGGCGAGCAGATGGTGGGCACGCGTCGCGGCATCGGCGGCGAGCAGTTCGAGCGCGGCAGGGTCCACGCCGGGCGCCGGGACGGCCGAGTCCACCAGCGCGGGGCCGCGGCCGGCCCGGTCGGGCAGCGGGGGCGGGGCGGGCAGGGACGGCAGGTCGGCGCGTGCGGCGAAGGCGGGCCCTGCCAGATCGCCGGTCCGGGCCGGGGACCCGTCCGGGTCCGCTCCTGCCGTTGCCGCGGACACTGCGGCTTCGGCGGAGGCGCGAGCGGTGTTGCGGCGGCCGAGCTCGTCCATCAGCTCCCGCTCGCCGCGACCCCGCAGGAGCAGCAGTACGAAGGGGTCGCGGTCCAGGAGCCGGGCGACCTGGTAGCAGAGGGCGGCGGCGTGTTTGCAGGGGTAGCCCCAGTCAGGGCAGCTGCACTCGGGGTCGAGGTCCCGGGGGCCGGGCAGCAGCGGGACGCCGGCGGCCTCGGCGTCGTCGGCGAGCCCGGCGGGCATCTCGCCGTCCAGCAGCGCGGCGATGTTGGCGGCCCGCTCGGCGATCATGTCGAGCAGTCGGTCCCACTGCCGGTCCGTCAGCTGCTCGACCTGGACCGTGGAGCGGTACGGGGTGCGGCGGCTGCCCTGCACCGGGGCGGCGGCCGAGCCGGGGGCGACGGTGACCGGTCCGACCGCGCCGCCGCGCGCGTAGGTCCGGCCGCGCGAGAGGCGGCCGGAGTCCAGGGAGGACTCCTCCAGGGAGCGCAGCCATGCGCGGCCCCACCAGGAGGCGGCGAAGGGCGCGCGGCCGCCCTTGGCCGGCGGGAGTGCGTCGAAGGTGCGCGCGGCTTCCCTCTGAGCCGGGGTGCGTCGGCTCATCGTCCCTTCCTTCGCAGCGTGACCAGTTCGGCCAGCTCGCTGTCGCTCAGCTCGCTGAAGGCCGCCTCGCCCGAGCCGAGCACCGAGTCGGCCAGTTCCCGCTTCTGTCGGAGCATCTCGGCGACCCGGTCCTCCACGGTGCCTTCGGCGATCAGCTTGTGCACCTGGACCGGCTGGGTCTGTCCGATCCGGTAGGCGCGGTCGGTGGCCTGGTCCTCCACGGCCGGGTTCCACCAGCGGTCGTAGTGGATGACGTGACCGGCCCTGGTCAGGTTGAGTCCGGTACCGGCGGCCTTGAGGGACAGCAGGAACACCTTCTTCTCGCCGGTCTGGAAGGCGTCGACCATCTCCTCGCGGCGTTTGACCGTGGTGCCTCCGTGCAGGAACAGGGTGCCCACGCCGCGGTCGGCCAGGTGGCGCTCGATCAGCGCGCCCATGGCCACGTACTGGGTGAAGACCAAAGCCGACCCGTCCTCGGCCAGGACGGTGTCCAGGAGTTCGTCCAAGAGTTCCAGCTTCCCCGAGCGGCCCGGGAGCCTGGCGCCCGCGGGCTCCTTCAGGAACTGCGCGGGGTGGTTGCAGACCTGTTTCAGGCCGGTGAGCAGCTTCATCACCAGGCCGCGCCGCGCCATGCCCTGCTTGTCCTCGATCTCGGCCATGAGCTCGCGCACCAGCGCCTCATACAGCGAGACCTGCTCCTTCGTCAGGGATACCGGCTGGTCGGTCTCGGTCTTGGGCGGCAGTTCGGGCGCGATGCCCGGGTCGGACTTGCGCCGGCGCAGCAGGAAGGGGCGGACCAGCGCGGCCAGCCGCCGGGCGGCCTGTTCGTCGCGGTCGCCCTCGACAGCCGTGGCGTAGCGGTCACGGAAGGAGGTGAGCGTGCCGAGCAGGCCGGGGGTGGTCCAGTCGAGCAGTGCCCACAGTTCGGACAGGTTGTTCTCGACCGGGGTGCCGGTCAGTGCGACCCGTCCCCGGGAGGGGATCCGGCGCAGGGCCTGGGCGGTGACCGCGTGCGGGTTCTTGACGTGCTGAGCCTCGTCGGCGACGAGCAGGCTCCAGAGCTGCCCGGTGAGGCGTTCGGTGTCGCGGCGCATGGTCCCGTAGGTGGTCAGGACGAAGCCGCCGTCCGCACCGCCGTCGAGGCCGGCCAGGTCGCGGCCGGGACCGTGGAAGCGGCGCACGGGGGTGGCCGGTGCGAAGCGCCGGATCTCACGCTCCCAGTTGCCGAGCAGCGAGGCGGGGCAGACCACCAGGGTCGGTCCGGCGGTGATCTTCCGCTCCTGGCGGCGCAGGTGGAGAGCGATCAGGGTCACGGTCTTGCCCAGGCCCATGTCGTCGGCGAGGCAGCCGCCCAGGCCGAGCGAGGTCATCCGGTGCAGCCAGTTCAGGCCGCGCAGCTGATAGTCGCGCAGGGTTGCGGCCAGGGCTTTCGGCGGCCCCTGGGGCTCGCGCGCGGCGCGGGCCTCGGGGTCGGCGATCCGGGAGCGCAGTTCCTCCAGTAGACCGGTGGCGGTGACCGCCACCGGCTCGCCGTCCACCTCGACACTGCCGGTCAGCGCGGCGCCCAGGGCGTCGATCGCGGTGAGCGAGACCGCCCTGGACTGTCTGGTCCGTCGCAGCCGGCGGACCAGCTTCGGGTCCACGACCACCCACTGGTCGCGCAGCCGAACGATCGGCCGGTGTGCCTGGACCAGCCGTTCCAGTTCCTCCTCGGTGAGTTCCCGGTCTCCGAGGGCGACCCGCCAGCGGAAGTCCAGCAGGCCGCCGGAGGACAGGAACGACTCGGCCGCGGACTGCGTTCCCTTGCGGTGTACGGGTTCCAGGACGCCGGAGGCCGTCAGCTCGCGTACCAGCTCCTTGGGCCAGTGCACGGCGACCCCGGCGGCGGCAAGGCTTTCCGCCGCGTCGCCCAGCAGCGCCTGGGCCTCCTCGTCGGACAGCTCCAGGCGGGCCGGGGCGGCGGAGTCCAGCAGCCGTCCGGCCGGGGGCCAGGCGCGGGCGGCCCGGCGCAGCGTCAGCAGCGTGTCCACCCGGGCCCGTGGGCCGAACAGTTCGGGGGCGGTGGCCCTGCCGGACCACAGGTCCGCGGCGTCGGCGAGAACCGTGGGATCGGCCAGGCTGCGCAGTTGGACCACGGCCCGGAAGGAGTCCGCGCGGCCCAGCTCCAGCCGCAGCGAGACAGCCAGCCCCGCGTCGCGGCCGGCGGCGACCTCCGCCGCCCACGCCCGCTGCTCGGGCACGGACTGCGGGGCGCGCGCCGCGAACGCCGCCCCGCCGGTCACCTGGCGGGCGGCGGGAGGGCGGGCGAGGGAATCGGCCAGGGAGTCCAGGAAGGCCCGCAGCAGCGGCTGGGCCGCCGGAAGCACGAGGGGGGAAAGGCCGGGCACCGCGACCGCGCGGGCCTCGGGAGGCATGGCGGCTGCCAGGGAGCTCAGCCGCTCGTGGTCCTCGGTGTTCAGCGGGCCGACCCGCCACGCGTCGAAGCCTTCCGGTGACACCCCTGGAAGCACCCGGCCGCGGGCGACCAGAGCCAGACCGAGCAGGGCCGCGGCACCCCAGAACGCTGTACTGGCCGACGCCCGCCCGCTGCCTTCGGTACCGAGCACCCGGCAGCGGGTCAGCAGCGGCAGCGCCTGCTCCACCGGCAGCAGTACGGCGACCACCCTGGACCGGCGTACGGACGAGCCGTGCGGGCGGACCACGGTGAGTTCCCCGGGTTCCACCCCCAGGTCCGGCGGCTCACCGCCGGGCGTCCAGAACGCCACCCGTCCCGACCGGGGCGGATCCGCGGGAAGGAACACCGCCTCGCCTGCGGCGAACTCCGGCAACCGGGCGGACAGATGCTCCTGGTTCGGAATCGCCGACTCGGTCGCAGCCGGCCCGCCGGATCCGGCCGTGCGGGGGGCAGCGGACTCTGCCGACGCATAGACCTTCGCCACTACGCCCACTCCTGGCACACGTTCCTGCAACTCTTCGGGAGGGTGCGAGTCCCCCGCGCGCCCTCGGTGGGGCAAGGCTATCCGCGTGGGCGGACAGGGCGTGTCAAGAATGGCTTCGCCCACTCAGCGGAATGCGGAAAGATGCCATCAGCAGCCACCACGGACGGCTGCGACACCTATGCGGTCGCGGCCCCGTACCGGTGCCGGAAGCCGCCACCGCCTCAATCAAGGAAACCCTCGCCGTGACCGCCGACCCCGTGCCCACCTACCAGTTGAAGATCGCCCTGCGAGAGACCAGCCCGCCGGTCTGGCGCCGGGTCACTCTGCCCGCCGACACTTCGCTCGGCTGCCTGCACGACATCATCCAGGCATGCTTCGGCTGGGACGACTCGCACCTGCATTCCTTCACAGAACCTGGCTCCGGCCGCCAATTCGTCGACTTCGACGCGCCTTTGGAGCACGATCCGGACCGCGACGCCGACGAGGAGTCCGTGACCGTGGCCGAGGTGCTGCCCCACGAAGGCGGTCGGCTGGGGTACACGTACGACTTCGGCGACGACTGGCGGCATCAGATCACGCTGGAGAAGACCTTCCCCACGTCCACCCCCGACCGGCGTATCCACTGCACCGGTGGACGCCGCGCCATGCCCTACGCCGAGGACACCGGCGGCGCCTGGGGGCTGCAGGCCGTACTCGACGCCGTCGCGGACCACGGCGCACCGGCCCCCGAGCCGTGGACGGACCTGATCGAAACGCTGCGCGAGGAGGGGTTCGACCCCGCCTGTTTCGACTGCGAGACCCTGGACCGGGAACTGGCCGGACTGGACCCGCGGCCGCCCACGGCCACCCAGGTACGAGGGTCGGCCGCAGCCGCCCCCGGCGGGCGGCGCTGCTCCTGCGGCGAGGTCCACGACGACGTGGACGACGTGGACGTGGAGTTCGTTCCGGTGCGCCCTGTCTCCCTGGCACCGCGCCCGGAGCTCGCCGCGGCCGCCCGGCAGGTGCCGCTGATCGCCACCGCGCTCCGCCTGGCCCACTGGTGCCGGGGCGGACGAGCCGTCACGTCCCGGGAGGTGCTCAAGCCCGCACTGGGCCGCCTGGCCGTCCAGGAACTCGAACTGTGGGCCCAGGACGAAGAACTGAGCGCACTGCGGCCCGCGGAGCGCGACAATCGCCTGGCCCGTCTGCGCAGCTCCGGCGACCTGCCCTGTCTGGACACCCCTTGGCGGCTCGCTCTGTACGCGGACCTGGTGGAGATCAGCGCGGGCACCGCCCGCCCCGGTCCTGACCTGCCCGCCACCGAGGGAGACGAGGGAGTACTGGAGCTCTGGTGCCAGGCGCTCGAGGACGAACTCGACGACCTGAACGACCTCGGGAACCTCGGCCTGTCCCCGTGGCTGTCGGCCGCGCTGGGCATGCGGGACGAGGACAGCGACGGCCTGGCAGCGGTGGTGCTGCGGGCACTGTACGAGGTGCCCGACGGCGAATGGCTGGACACGGCGCTGCTCGTCGGCGCCCTCCGGGCGGGCCTTCCGAAGCAGGAGGCACGACTGGCCGAACTGCTCGTCCTGCAGATCTTCGACCAGGCCGCCGTGCTCCTCGCCGAGTACCAGGCGGCGGAGGTCGAGGCCGGCCCGGACACGAGCCCGGAGCGCGACCACATCCTCCTCGGCATCACGGGGAGCACCGAGGACAGCGACGGCACTCCCCTGCCCGGGAAACGGCTCAGGCTCACCCCCTTGGGACGCCACGGACTGCGCGAGTACCTGCTTGCCGAGGGACTCCACGCTCCGCTGATCGGCGAACTGGCCGACGCCGACGCCCCGACGCTGCTCGACGTCCTGCTCGACTACGACCAGGACGCCGCCCAGTCCGAGATCACCGGATGGATCAGCCATCGGGGCCAGGGCCCGGCCGCGGTCCAGCTCATCGACGCCTGCGCCGGACTGGAAGCCGACGCGGCCCTCCGTCGGCTGACCGCCACAGCGGTGCTGGCAGAACTCGATGAACCCAGAGCGCTCGCGGTCCTGCGCAAGGCAGCGGCCTCGGGTGTCCCTGGCTGCGCCGAGACTGCGGCGATCGCGCTGGTCGACCGTGGCGAGATCCCCGAGGGACACGGTTCGGAACTCCAGCTCTGGGGGCTCGTCGACCATCTGTGGGGCCCACTCGGCGTGGGCGACGAGGCATTTGCCATGTTCCTGGACCACGAGGGGAACTTGGTACTGCCGCGTCTGGAGCAGGCTGCCGACGACCTGTGGCGCTGCGGCCACCCCGCCACCGGGCCCGTCCTGGAAGCGGCGGGGCGACACCTCAGGGCTCGGGACGAGGTGCTGGCCAAGCGGCTGCGCAGGTCGGCGACCAAAGTCGGATCCCAGCGCCGACGATGAAGTCGAACCCGCGCCGAAAGCCGAGAGGCGCGTCAGGCCCAGGTTCTGCGGTTGCCGACATGCGCGATCGCTGCGCGACGCTGGGCCGGCAGAGGCTGTGCTCGATCCTTGAGTCCTGTCAGCTCTCGTAGTGATAGCGACATTGCGCGATCAGGACGCCGTCCTCGGCTGCCTTGTAGATCAGTCGGTGCTCGTCGTTGACGCGGCGCGACCAGTAGCCCTGGAACCCGTGCTTGAGGGGTTCCGGTTTGCCGATCCCCTCGTTGCCGTTCCGGGCGATGTCCGCGGCAAGCGTGTTGATGCGCTTCAGGATCTTCCGGTCCTGAAGCTGCCACCACAGGTAGTCCTCCCAGGCACGGGAGGAGAAGGTGATCTTCAACTCGCGGCCCTATTCGTCGGTCGCCAGCTCGCGCACGGTGCCGCCGCCGTTCTCCAGCTCGTCGATGGACGCGAGCAGACGTCGGGCGTTCGCCGGGTTCCGCAGCAGGTATGCCGTCTCCTTCAGGGACTCGTAGTCCTCAAGGGAGACGATGACGACAGGCTCATGTCCGGCCCGGGTGATGACGACCTCTTCGCGGTCGTCGGTGACGGAGTTGAGCACCTCGGCGTACCGCGCGCGACTCGGAATACGTCATGGTCTTCATGATCGACCGCCTTTCACGTACAGGAAATTGCACGTCCGTCCCTGTTGGTGCGGCAAGCGCCGGAATGACAGCCGCGGCGCGGAAGTGTCGTGGCAGGCGGCAGGGAACGCGTCGGCCGGTCCCGCAGGGCGGCGGTCAGCCCGCGAATGCCTTGCGGAGGCGTTCCGCGGCGTCTGCCGGCACCTCGGTGCGCTTGCAGAACGCGAACCGCGCGAACGGGGCGCCTTCCTCGCGGTGGTCGTAGAAGACCGCGTTCGGGATGGCGACCACGCCCGCCCGCTCCGGCAGTGAACGGCAGAAGGCGAAACCGTCGCTCTCCCGGAGCGGGCGGATGTCCGTGGTGATGAAGTACGTGCCCGTCGGCCGGAACACCTCGAAGCCCGCCTCCGTGAGCCCGGCGGCGAGCAGATCCCGCTTCGCCCGCATGCCGGCGCGGAACTCCTCGAAGTACGTGTCCGGCAGCGCGAGCGCCTCGACGACGGCGTACTGGAACGGCCCCGACGACACGTACGTCAGGAATTGCTTGGCGGAACGGACGGCCGTCACGAGTTCCGCGGTACCGGTGACCCAGCCGACACCTCGTTGGCCCACCTATTCGTCTGTCGTGGGACAGGCCCCGCTGCGGATCTCCGGCACCGCCGGTGAGCCGGTCGCGCAAGCTGTCCGAACCGGTCTTCCGGCCGCACCGCCGGGCCCGGTGACGCGGCACTGTCCGTCGCATCCTGACCACACGAGGGAAGGAGCCGTCCATGAGCGTCGACGTGATCGTGCACGCCGAGTTCCCCAAGGGGTAAACGGTCCTGCTCGGGGCCGACGGAAAGGTGATCATGACCCCGCGGAGTGAAGAGCACTCCAGCACCATCAGGTCGATGCAGATCGACTCTCTCGCTCTCGGCCGTCATGCGAAGGTCACCTCCGACGTCTACATCGACTTCCCCGCCGACGAGAACTCCGCCCCCGACCTCGCGATCCTGCGCGAGGATGCACGCAAGGAAGGTAAGCGCTACAGCTTCGAGGACGTCCTGCTGATCTCCGAGGTCGTCTCGACCTCTTCCGCACGCAAGGACTACGACGACTGCACCGCGAAGTACGGCCGCTACGGCATTCCGGTCTACCTGGTCGTGGACCCCTACGCCCAGGAAGTCGTCCTCCACACCCAGCCGACCGGCACCGGTTACATCGCGGCACACACCCACAGGTACGGCACGGGCAAGCTTCCCATCCCCCTGGCCGACGGCCGCACCTTCACTCTTGACCTCGACGAGCTCCCGCGCCCGGAGCCCGAGGAGGGAGATCGCTGACGAAGGGCATCTTGGCGACGGCTCTTGGCTGTGTCACGGGTGTGGTGGTGGACTCCCCGGCAATATCCCCGCCGTGCTCAGTCCCAGTCGGCATCCGGCAGCATGGCCTCCGCGATGCGAAGGGGAACCGATTGAACTTCGGGGGTGCCGTGGAGAGCTGATCGGAGCGCTGACCGGAAACGGTCGACGCCGAGCACCCTCGCGGCGATCAGCGACAAAGTCGTGATGTCCACGTCACACACGTCTACGGGTGCGGCACCGTTGGACCACAGCCGCTCGTTTGCCATCGCCAGGTCGACAGCTGTGCTGTACCGCTGGGCCATCGCGCGAAGATGGCTGATGACGGAGTCCGTCGAATCCGGTCCTGGGCGGAGCAAGCTGGAGGCGATGCCCCAGTACACGCGGATGGGAGTACCCAGCGCGCCGACCGGGAGCACACCACGTCGATGTGGGGACTCCGAGATCAGAAACCGCAAGTGCCGCTGGACGCGCCGCCGAGGCGCGGCGTCTCCGTGCATCCCCGGATCTGATTCGCTTGGCGGGGCAGCGACGACATGGCCGGCTCCGAAACCACGGACCACGCCAGTGGCGGCGACAAGAAGGTATGCCTGCTGCTGCGGGTGCGACAGAGGCTCCGGCGGAAGGTTGTCCCCCTCGGCCGGGCTGTGCGGTTCCTGTCGGCCGACCATCGTCTCGATGTGCGAGGCCACCTGTGACACGCCCGGGGCTTCCGCGGAGTAGGCGACCCGAAGGTACGTGCCGAATCCGTGGCCGAGATCGTGCAGGATCTCGCCGGCCGCTGAAAGCAGTTGCCTGGCCCGCTCCGTGTCGAACAACATGGCCCACTGGCCCGCGAGACGCAACGAGGTGGCCGTGTCCACTCTCTCTGTCCAGTCGGCAACGTCGGAGACCGCGGTGCTGGTGTGCGGACCGTGCCTTTGCGCAGGATCGAAGAGACCGCGCGAGAGTGTGGCCGCGTAGGATTCGAAGAAGTCGGCCGCGCGACGGGCCTGATCGGGATCGATACGCAGCAGATCCAGCTCACGCTCGCTCACTCAGATCAGCTCCCGCACGTTGCTGAGTCTGTCCGGGGATGTGAACCGTGGATTGGTATGGATCCAAGCCTGCGAGAAGCTCAGTTCCCGGCGGTTCCAAACCCACTTTTCGCAGCTGTGAATATGGTTGTCCGGAACGATGATCTTGGCGACAATCTCGCCCTCCAGCTGGTAGGCCGAGTACCGGCGGTAGGTATTCAGGTCGCGCACCTCTTCGGCGACTCCCTCGATCTCGACCGCCGGCCGCGGGCCCACAAGCACCCAGCAACGGAAGAGATATGCGGTCTCGTGTCGGCCGAACTCGGTCGCGAACCAGAGAGCGGTCCGCCGGGCCGTGTGCGCGAAGTTCGTCTTCGCGAAGGTGTCACGCTCGACCGAACCGGCCGTCAGCGAGATGAACGGGGTCTGCTCGTGGAAAGGCTCTCCAGTGGCGGGATCGGGATCGGTGAAGTGGTTGACGTGCATGTCGATGTTGTCGGCGGTCAATTTCATGCGCCTCGCACGCGGGGTGATGGTGTGCGCCCCCCGCCACCAGTTGCAGATGATCCCCGCGCGGTCGTCAATGACCTTCTTCGCCTCCGTATCACTCCCCAGGGACATTCCCTTGACGCACCACTGAACGATCACTGTTGCTCCGATCCTGGGCACACTTGTGCCGCTTGTTCAGCCGAGAAGGATGCGCATGGCCGTCTGGAAGAGGACTTGGGCGCTGTTGGTGGATCCCTGAGCGCCTCGGCGCCGTGCCTCCGCCTGGAGTTTCTGCGAGTCCGCGCTCGTGTAGATCAAGAAGGGCGTGGATTCGCCGCGTTCGCGCAGCTTCTCCAGCAGGACGTAGGCTTCCGCCGGGCCCTCTCTGCGAGCCATGTCCGAGATGATGAGCGCGAACCTCTGCCGCTCCGTTTTCGATAGAGCCTCATCGGTCGAAAGTGCCAGCGAGATCTGCACGCCTACGGCTTCGAAAGCCTGCCGCTCGTTTATATTGCTCCTGGGATTGTCGTCGACCCACAGGGCCCGCTTGCCTGCTGCTGCGATGTCTCGCGCCGGTACCGCGTCCCGGACGGACCTGGCGATGCTCTGGATGTCCGGAGCCGCCGATGCTGTGTCCTCCCTCTTGACAGAGGCGAGTGTGAGTGAGGCCGTGGCGGACATCAGCTCAACGTAGTTCTCCTCGTGCTTGAAATCGCCGGGCCCGAACAGTTTTGTACTGTGTGTGCTCACCAGCCACGCGAAGATGCCCAGTACCAGGATCGGAAAGATCACCAGGAAGTAGATGAGCGGAGTCTTCTCGGTTGCGGACAGCGAATCGGCGAACGTGGTGACCAGAGCGGCGAATCCATAGACCATCACGATGAACAAGGCAATGATGCCCAGCGGATTGCGGGACAGGCCCTGGGCGGCTTTACTTAATTCTGCTAAGGCGTTTGTCACTTCGACTTCCCCGGTATGAGCGGCGATAGCCGCGGGGTGGTACAAGGCAGTAGCCCGAGGGTAGCCGTCCGTAGTAGCGTGCGTGCTCGGTTCTCGCCTTCCGGCCCCTCAGAGCCCTCGCAGCCGCTCCGCTGCCTCCTTCAGGACCTCGGCGCTCTTGCAGAAGGCGAAGCGGACGAAGGGCGCGCCCTGCTCGCGGTGGTCGTAGAAGACCGTGTTGGGGATCGCGACCACTCCGCAACGCTCCGGCAGCGAACGGCAGAAGGCGAACCCGTCGCTCTCGCCCAGGGGGCGGATGTCGGTGGTGATGAAGTACGTGCCGGCCGGGCGGAAGACCGTGAAGCCTGCCTCCGCCAGGCCGCCCGCGAGCAGATCCCGCTTGGCCAGCATGTCCGCGCGGAAGTCCGCGAAGTACGAGTCGGGCAGCTTCAGGGCCTCGGCGACCGCGTACTGGAAGGGTCCGGAGGCGACGTACGTCAGGAACTGTTTGGCCGAGCGGACCGCCGAGACGAGGCTGGGCGTCGCCGTCACCCAGCCCACTCCTGTTTCGTGCACTCATTTGCGTGTCGTGCAACAGGGCCCCACGGGCATCTGCGGCACCGCCGGTGAGCAGGCCGCTGTTCGTGTCCCGTGACGCACGTTCCAAAGGCATCCGCGCTCTCCCGGCCGCCGCCCGTGCCACTCCCGTTCCGGACGACACCCTGTGCCGTCCCCTGAAGCGGCCCTGTCACCACCGGACGACGGAGCCGTGGCAACCGCAGAGCCTGTCCGGACTGCTCTCACAGCGCATGGACGGCTCCTTCTCGTGTGTGGCCGTGTGGGCCTGCGGGGCTGCGGGGCCGGCGTCGATGGGGTTCGGCCGGAGAGGCGTGCCGTTCTGTGGTGCGGGCCCGTACGACGAAGTTCGGTTCGCCGTATGGACGTTCGAAGCCTCGGTTGCCGCGGGTGACTACCACCACGTGATGCCCTTGAGGCAGCGGGCCGCTCGTCCTCGGCCGAGTTGCCGACCGTGGTTCGGCGGTAGCGTGGCACGGCAGGGAGTGCTGCGGACAGGTTGGGCGATTCTTGTGCGGATGCGGTTCGAACCCGACGCCGAGGAGGAGTTCGAGGCGGCGTGCGGGCTGCTGGTCGACCGGTTGGTCCGGTGGGCCGCGGGCCAGGGCCTGCCGGGGGCTGCGGAGATGGCGGCCTTGTTTCTCGGCGCGCTCCAGGAGCGTGGCTTCCGGGGCGACGAGGAGCCGGCGGATCGGCTGCGCGCGGCCACGGGAGACGCGGCGATCCCCCTCCTGCGCCCGCTCGCGGTCGATGGAGATGCTCGCCATGCTGCTGGAGGGCGACCCGGCAGAGTCCGGTGGCCGGCTGGATCTGTCCACCGGGGAGGTTTGGCCGGCGTTCACTGACGAGCTGGCGCCCGGGCCCCCGGCCGAGGAGGCGGACGATTCCGAGCGATGGCGGTACGTGCCGGCTCCGTGGTCCCGGGCCGGTTACCGGGACATGGAGCTGTTCATCGAAGAGGTCGGGGACGCCGCCCTTGCCGACCGGCTGCGGATCGCCATCGGTGGGCGGGGCGCCTTCCGGCGCTTCAAGGACGTCCTCGCTGGTGACGAGCGCTCCTGGAGCCGGTACCACCGGTTCCGCGATGAGCGACAGCGCGGCAGGGCCCGCGCCCGGCTGGCCGAGGAGGGCTACTGCCCGCCCATCACCTTCTTCGTAGAGCCCAGCTCGGGTTCGTATCCTTCGGGGCCCGGGCCTGGCGGCACCGGTTGATCGCTGATGGAAGCGTGTCAGCCGACGGACAGGGCTGCGTGATGTGGCTGCCGATCACCTGTGTCCCGGTCGACCAGGCAGCAGTCGAGCTTGCCGACGAGGACGCGTGCTTCGAGCGATCCCAGAGGCGGCGTGAGTTCAGGACGCGAGGTGTTGCAGGCGGCTGGTGGCCTCGTGGAGGACGTCGTTCCTCTTGCATAAGGTGAAGCGGACCTGGCTGCGGCCCGCGTCGGAGTCGTCGTAGAAGACCGAGTTGGGGATGGCGACGACGCCGCAGCGTTCGAGGAGGGCGCGGCAGAAGGCGTAGGCGTCCTTCTCGCCGAAGGGGGTGATGTCGGTGGTGATGAAGTACGTGCCCTGGGGCTGGTAGGCCTCGAACCCGGCTGCCCGCAGGCCGTCGCCGAGCAGGTCGCGCTTGCGGCGGAGGTCGGCGCGGAAGCTGTCGAAGTACGCGTCCGGCAGGCGGCCGGCTGCCGTCCCGGCCTGGAAATCAGAGCGTAGTCAGAGTACAGTCTGAGTATGAGCATCGTGCACTCGGTATCCGAATCGGAATCCGTCTCGTTCACCGATCTGTCTCGGAACCCGAAGGCGGTCGCCGCGAGGGCCGCCGCCCTGGGATGCCTGCGTGTCACGCACCGAGACGCGCCCGACATGGTGCTGACCACGGCCATACACGCAGAGCGCAGCGAAGAAAACCTGACCACCGCGTCCCGACTGTTCCTTGCCCTGATGAAGCAGGACGGTGGCGCCAGGTCGCTTCTGCTCGCGCTGCCTGAGGTGTTCCCGTGGGTACGCCACCTGGACGACGAAGAAGTCCGGGAATTCACCATCGAGCTCCTGGATGCGCTGTCCGACGCCGCTGAGCTGGGCGCCAGGGAGGCTGTGCACCGAGCGATCGTCTCGTGGCGGGCAACTGCCCGCATCAACGCCGACCCTGACCAGCTCAGGGAAGCACTCCGTCCGCTCGGTGGCGTCGACCTCGGCCCGGTCGAGGTGCACGGGTGAGCCCGAAGAAGGGCGATCGGGTCAGCGTCCCACCGCTGAGCGGCTGGAACGTCATCCACGGGACGACGGAGGCAGCAACCGGTTGGGAGGAGCTGTGCCGGGTGGCGTTGCCGAACGCGCATCGCTGCCTGGAAGCCCTTCGCACGGACCCGCTGTCGCGGGCCAACTGGAACCGCCAGCACCAGCTCCGCGGCAGGCACGCCACCAGGGAATGGAAGGGCTCCGAGCTGGAGCAGTGGGAGTGCGAGATCACCAGCGGCGGCCGGGTTCGCTACCTGGTCAGTCCGGATACCTCGACTGTGATCCTGGTGTACGCCTCTCCGCGACACCCGAAGGACACCGAATAGCCCGACGGCCCAGGGCCCTATGCGCCCAGTGACTTGAGACGGCGCGTGGCCTCCTCCAGCACGCCCGTCCGCTTGCAGAACGCGAAGCGAACAAAGGGTGCGCCCTGCTCGCGGTGGTCGTAGAAGACCGCGTTGGGGATCGCGACCACCCCGCAGCGTTCGGGAAGGGCGCGGCAGGAGGCGAAGCCGTCTGTCTCGCCGAGGGGGCGGATGTCGGTGGTGATGAAGTACGTGCCGGCGGGGCGGAAGACCTTGAAGCCCGCCTGCTCCAGGCCGCCCGCGAGCAGGTCCCGCTTGGCCAGCATGTCCGCGCGGAGATCCGCGAAGTACGCGTCGGGCAGGCGCAGGGCCTCGGCCACGGCGTACTGGAAGGGCCCGGAGGCGACGTACGTCAGGAACTGCTTGGCCGAGCGGACGGCGGTGACGAGTTCGGGAGAGCCGGTGACCCAGGCGACGCCTCGTTCGCGCACTTATTCGCGTGAGGGCCCACGGGGCTGCACACTCGAGAGACAGTGAGCTGTTGTGTACACATGAGACACTCGGTACCCTTGGGTGCATGACGCAGCCCATGCCCATAGAGTCGATCCGCGATGTCCGGGCACACCTGGCCGAGGTCGTGGAGCGGGCCGACCGGGACGACGTACCTACCGTCATCACCCGGCGCGGCAAGCAGGTCGCCGCCGTGGTGTCCATCGAGGTGCTGCGCAAGTACCAGGAGTGGGAAGAGCGCGAGATCAACCGGATCATCGACGAGCGCATGACCAACCCGGCACCCGGCATCCCGATCGAGGACATCATGAGGGAGACGCTGGCGCGCAGTGAGTGAGTACCGCACCGTCTTCCGGGCCGAGGCTCAGGCCGAACTCCGCAAGGTCCCGCGAGACATGGCCCTCCGCATTCTGGCCAAGCTGACTGAGCTGGAGAGCGACCCGATGGGGTTCAACACCACGGCCCTCGTCTCCCAGCCCGACCGGCGCCGCCTACGGGTAGGCGACTACCGCGTGATCTACACAATCGACAACGGCGAGCTGGTGGTGTGGGTCGTACACGTCGGGCATCGCTCCACCGTCTACGACACCTGAACACTCCTGGCATCGGGTCAGAATATGCAGACGATCCAGCACGGGATCGGTGAAGAGGCCGGGCCCGTAACAGCCTGCACCACAGACGATGCAGGTGCCGGGCTGACCGGAGTGAGAGGGGAGACCGTGCCGCAGGAAGGGCGACGTGCGGATACGTCGTGAGGGACACGCCACGATGAGGGCGAGGGTTGCAGCGGCTGCCGCGCTGGTGCTGGTTCTTCCCGGATGCGGCGCGGCAGGCAGCGCGTCGACGAGCCAGGAACGGCCTTCGGCCACTTTCGAGACTCGGGACGGGTTCCGGCTGGAGGTGCTGATCGGGCCGAACGGCCAGGCCCATCTGAGCGTCACCCCGTGCGTGGAGAAGTCCGAGGTCGCTCGGCCGACGAGCAAGCCGAATGGCCCCGACTGTTCGAGGCAGACGCTGCCGGAGCCGAACGTGCGGTCCACGTTCTGGTCGAGTACGACGCTCCTGCCCAGCTGACGGAAGACGACGTCCGGAGCTCGGAACTGCTGGGAAACGCCCGCCCTCGTTTCGTGGACGGCACCCGGGGCCTGTCGTCAGCCCGCCAGCGCTTTCAGACGTCCCACCGCCTCCTCCAGCACCGAGGTCCGCTTGCAGAACGCGAACCGCACGAACGGGGCACCGGCCTCACGGTGGTCGTAGAAGACCGCGTTCGGGATGGCGACGACGCCCGCGCGCTCCGGCAGCGAACGGCAGAAGGCGAAACCGTCGGTCTCGCCGAGCGGGCGGATGTCGGTGGTGATGAAGTACGTGCCGGCCGTCCTGAACACCTCGAAGCCCGCGTCCGTCAGCCCCGCCGCCAGCAGGTCCCGCTTGGCCCGCATGTCTTCGCGGAAGGCGGTGAAGTACGAGTCGGGCAGGGCGAGCGCCTCGGCGACCGCGTACTGGAACGGGCCGGACGCCACGTACGTCAGGTACTGCTTGACCGAGCGGACGGCGGCGACGAGACCGGGGGCGCCGGTGACCCAGCCGACCTTCCAGCCGGTGAACGAGTAGGTCTTGCCGGCGGAGCCGATCGTGACCGTGCGCTCGCGCATGCCGGGGAACGAGGCCAGCGGCGTGTGCTCGGCGTCGTCGAAGACCAGGTGCTCGTAGACCTCGTCCGTCACCACCAGCAGGTCCCGCTCCACCGCCAGTTCGGCGACCGCCGCCAGTTCCTCCCGGGTGAGGACCGTGCCGGTGGGGTTGTGCGGGGTGTTGATCAGCAGCAGGCGGGTGCGGTCCGTGACGGCCGCGCGCAGCTCGTCCAGGTCCAGGCGGAAGGCGCCGGCGTGCGGCCGGAGCGTCACCGGCACCCGGCGGCCGCCCGCCATCGCGATGCTCGCCGCGTAGGAGTCGTAGTACGGCTCCAGGGCCACCACCTCGTCGCCGGGCTCCAGCAGCGCCAGCAGGGCGGCCGCGATGGCCTCCGTGGCGCCGGCCGTCACCAGCACCTCGGTGTCGGGGTCGTACGACAGCCCGTAGCGCCGGAGCTGGTGCGCGGCGATCGCGGCACGCAGTTCGGGGACGCCCGGGCCCGGCGGGTACTGGTTGCCGCGCCCGTCGCGCAGCGCGCGCACCGCGGCCTCCCGGATCTGCTCGGGGCCGTCGGTGTCGGGGAAGCCCTGTCCCAGGTTGATGGCGCCGGTCGACGCGGCGAGGGCGGACATCTCGGCGAAGATCGTCGTGCCGAACTCCGCCAGACGGCGGTTGAGGTGCGGGCGCGCGCTGGAGGTCATGCCGGTCATCCTGCGCCCAAGCTCCGGAGTTCCTCAACACTGCCTTGGGGCTGAGCGCATGCAGCGACGCGGCGGGCACCGTCTCTGAGCCGGGAGAGAGCCGGTGTCGACCGTCGTCATCTGTCGGCGTCGGCCGGGCTCGGACGGCCCAGGGGCGGCCCGGGTGGCGCCGGACCACGGCCCTCGACGTCGGCAGGGTCCGGACTGGGAGTTGTCGTCAGATGTCACGCCCACATCAGCAGGGACGCGAGGGTGACGGCTGCCTGGTAGGACTCGGCGGTCTTGTCGTAGCCGGTGGCGATGCCGCGCCACGGCTCGAGGCGACGGTGCGGCGGCCGCCTTTGTCCCAGCCCCGCAGCGGGCTGCCCACCGGCCCGCCCGCTGCGGGTGGGCCGGTGGGCCGGTGGGCCGGACAGCGTCGTCGATGCCCACCAGGGTCGTGACGGCCTGGGCGTCAATGGGAGCAGCCGGCGACAGCGCCGGCCGGTGCGCAGTTGTTCGGGTTGTTCGAGGCGAAGAAGCTGCCGACGGCAGTGACCGGTCCCGAATCGACGAAGACACCCCCGCCGTCCGTGGCGGAGTTGCCGGTGACGGTGACGCCGGTGAGGGTTGCGGGCATCTGCACATTGCGCAGGCCGCCCCCCGGTCCTGCCACCGACTTGTTGTTGCGGAGGGCTCCGCCGATCATCTTCAGCGGACCCTCGTTCAGAATGCCGCCGCCGCCGATAGAGCTTGTGACCCGGTTGTCCTTGACGGTCACGCCCGTCAAATCGGTCTCGGTGTCGTTGGCTCCGCCGAAGAAGCCGCCTCCGCTCGTGGCGGTGTTGCGCGCGAGGCTTCCCCCGGACATGCTCACCGTGTTGTCCGGGGCGCCGATCCCGATCCCGCCGCCGAAACCGGTCGCGGTGTTGTTGTCGATCCCGCTGGCGCGCAGCACGAGCGTGACACTGGGCCCCCCGGTGGCGATGCCTCCTCCGAAGTTCGTTGCAGTGTTGTGGCGCACGGCGCTGCCGCTCAGCGTCAGTCTGCCGCCGAGGACGGCCAGGCCGCCACCCAAGGAGGCGGAATTGTCGCGAACGGTGCTGCCGTTGAGTGTCAGCGCGCCGCTGCTCTCGATCCCACCGCCGAGGGAGGCCTTGCCGCCTGCGACGGTGATGCTGTTGAGAGTGAGGGAGCCGCTGGAATCCACCTCCATGACGCGGAAGTCGCTGGTGGACGTGGTACTGCGGACGACGGACGTCCCCAGACCGGAGATCGTGATGTTCCCGGTGACACGCGTCAGTCCGTTGTTCCCGGCGAACGGGCTGCTCAGTGTGTAGGTGCACCCCGGTGCCAGGGTGATGAAGAAGGGACCGGAGGCGGCGTTGCCGGCCACGATCGCCGCGTTCAATGCCTGGACGTCGCCACAGGGCACGAGGGTCGCCGCACGGGCGGCGGCGACGGTGCTTGCCGCGGCGGGCGTCGCCGCGGTGACCGGAAGAGCCAGGGCCCCGCAGCATGCCAGGAGTGCGACCGAACTCCGGTACGTTCGGCTCCTGGCCCCGGGGGCCGTTGTGGCGGGCGCGAAGTCCGCGGCGGGTCTCGCCACTGATGTATCGGAATCATGCATGGCAGCTCCGTGTGATCGGGCCGCCGACGGGTCCGTCATCACCTGACGCGATGGCTCGGGGCGGCGCAGTTACGCCCGGTCTATTGACCGATCCCACCTGCTGCTGCACGCACTCACCTCCAGATCACCCGTACGCCAGAACGAATGCTCCTTCCGAGGTACTGGGCTTCATCGAGTGATGTCGGGACGGTTTGCCCGACAGCGGGTGGCTCGCGCCCGGCGGCTGCCTGCTGAGTGAGACCGGCGAGCACCGGGCGCAGGCGGCGGTGCAGACTTCACCCGCGTCGGTCTGATGACCCGTCTGACGGAGTCCGAGGAGCTGTACGCCCATGTGGTGATCGGGCGCAGAGAGCAGGGCCCGTGCCAGTTCCGGCGCCCGGGCGATGAGCCCCGGGGGAGGGCCACACCGTGGTCCTCCCCGTTCCGTGCTCCGAAGGGACTACGCCCCACCTGGCAGGCCACATCCAGGACCGCTGGTTCAAGACCGAGACCGACTCCGCAGGCAAGTCCGTCCGCGTCCAGAGCGACCGCCACGGGTCCGGCCCGCGTTACCGGGCCCGTGACGTCGGTCCCGACGGCACCGAGAAGTCCAAGAGCTTCCCGGACGGAAAGAAGCGTCTCGCTGAGAAGTGGCTCAGCGCCGTCGGGACGGACACGACGCGCGGTCGTACACCGACCGGAAGATCACGGCCCACAGGCGGCCCAGTAATCCACGGACGGCCCCTGAACTGTCCTTCTGTGCAGGTCAGGGCCATGCCTCCGTGAGAAGGCTCTGAAGTTCCTCAACTCCGCTTTGGCGCGGTCGGCGGCCGGGCATCCCCCGGGCACCGCACGAGAGGCGGTGCCGGCGAGGCGCCCACGGGGGGTCGCTTCGCGGGGAGAGGAAGGAGGGGGCGCCATGGAGATCGGATTCGGCCTGGCTCTGCTCGCGCTGCTGGTCATCGCGGGGGTGGCGGCGAGCAGGAAGCGGGACCGGAACAGGGGCCCGGACCTGAGGAAGAACAAGGCCCGTTCGACCGGCCGGTCCCGCTCGTCCCGCACCAGGTACCCGTCGTCCTCGTCGTCGCACGACAGCGGCGCCAGTTGGTGGGTCGCGGGCGCGGCGGACGGCGGTTCGTCGTCCGGCGGCCATCACGGCGGCCATCACGGCGGCCATGACGGCGGAGGTCACTCCGGTGGTCACCACTCCTGCGGCGGAGGGCACTCCTCGTGCGGCGGCGGCTCGTCGTGCGGCGGGGGTTCCTCGTGCGGTGGCGGCGGCTGCGGGGGCGGAAGCTGACGGGGCGCGAGCGGGGGAGGCGGCCGACACGGGGCGGCCGGCTCCCCCCGGGCCGCGCGCCCGCGGGAGGAACCGGTCCGGCGGGCGGCCGGGCGCTCCCCGGGCCGGCGCCCCGCGCACGTCGTAGTTGAACAGTTGAGCTGTGGAGCCCTCTGAGGGATGGAAACCCCACGAACTTGGGTAAAAACGCTGTGGTGGCACCACTGTTCATGATTCCCTCTAATTCACCAATGCGGCCGTCCTGCTCACCGACACAGCCCTCGGACTCCCGCAGTCGCCCCCACCGGCCGGGCTGACTGGGCTGACAAGGCCGAACTCCCCTCCTTGTTCGTTAGCGGAGCCGACCCATGCTCACGACCCTGAACACCTCCTACACCGATACCCGTGCCGCCGACCTCGCCTGGGCCCTCGGCCGCGAGCCGCTGCCCGCGCTGGCCACGCTCGACCTGGAACTCGGCGGCGCCAGCCTGCAGTTGCGGCTTCTCGGCGCGTCCCACCAGGTGCTGGTCGAGGAGGAGCGGGGGCGATGTTCCGAGACGGTCGCGTGCATCCCCGGGTCCAGCACCCCGCTGCCGCTGGGCGTGGCCAAGCGCGTCGACGACTGGGAGTACGAGTTCGCGGCGCGCGTCGAGTTGCTCGCGCCGGGCTCGTTCGAGGGCCGCGCCCAGGAGTTGCTGGCGCTCGTCTCCGACCACCCGCACGGCCTCGCCGGCGTCTTCCCCGGGAGCCCGCACGCCTTCACCGCGCTGCTGGCCCAGTGGCGCGAGGGCCAGGTCCACTGGCGCACCTGGCACGCCTATCCGCAGGACGGCCAGTTGGTGGCGACCCGGACCCGGGTCGGGGCGCGGGTCCCGGCCGGACGGCCGGGACCGCACGCCTTCCACGCGGCGTAAACCAGTAATGCGTCAACTGCGCGGAGTTCCACACGTGTGGGTGACGAAGCGTACCGAGCGAGTGACGTAACGTCGCAGCGTGATCGATCCGCACGCTCCCGCTCCGCTGGGTGTCCCGCCCTGGACGGCCCCCGTACGGCTGCCCGTCCGGCCCGGCACCGGACGGTTCCTGGTGCTGGTGTGCGTCTTCGTCTGCGCGGCCTGCGGGCTGGTGTACGAACTGGAACTCGTCGCCTTCGCCTCCTACCTGATCGGCGACTCGGTCACCCAGGCCTCCGTCGTGCTGTCCGTGATGGTGTTCGCGATGGGCATCGGCTCCCTCGCGGCCAAGCGGCTGCGCTGGCACGCGGCCGCCGGGTTCGGCGCGATCGAGATCGCGCTCGCCCTGGTCGGCGGCTGCAGCGCGATGGCGCTGTACGCGGTGTTCGCCTGGACCGGTGGCTGGGGCGGGATCTGGGCCGACGGCCCGCGCTGTCTGCTCGTCGCCTTCTCCCTCGCCATCGGGCTGCTCGTGGGCGCGGAGGTGCCGCTGCTGATGGAACTGATCCAGCGCATCCGCCGCCAGGACGCGGGAGGCGCGGTCGCCGACGTGTTCGCCGCCGACTACGTGGGCGCGCTGGTCGGAGGCCTCGCCTTCCCGTTCCTGCTGCTGCCGTTCCTCGGCCAGCTCACGGCGGCGCTGCTCACCGGCGCGGTCAACGTGATCGCCGGGGGCGCCCTGGTGCTCGGCCTGTTCCGCCGCGACCTGAGCCGCCGGGCCCGCTGGACCCTGCTGCTGGCAGGCCTCACCGCGCTCGGCGTCCTCGCCGCCGCGGCCGCTCTCGCCGACGACTTCGAACGCGCCGCCCGGCACGCGGTCTACGGCAAGGACGTCCGGGTCGCGGTGCGGACCGGTGTCCAGGAGGTCGTCCTCGCCGGCGGCACCGGCGGCCGGCCCCTCGACCTCTTCCTGGACGGCCGGCTCAGGGCCGGTGGCGGCGACGAACGGCGCTACCACGAAGCCCTGGTCGAGCCCGCGCTGAGCGGCCCGCACACGCGCGTGCTCCTCCTCGGCGGCGGTGACGGCCTCGCCGCCCACGAGGTGCTGCGCCACCGCGACGTGCGCCGCGTCGACCTGGTCGAACCCGACGCCGGCCTGACCCGCCTGGCCCGCCGCGACCCCGGCCTGTCCGCACTCAACGGCCACGTCTACGACGACCCCCGCCTGCGTCCGGCGACCGCGGACGCGCTCACCTGGCTGCGCGGGGCGCCGGCGGGGGCGTACGACGTCGTGATCGCCGACCTGCCCGACCCCGGCGTCACCGCCAGCACCAAGCTGTACTCCCAGGAGTTCTACGGCCTGGCCCGCCGGGCCCTCGCCACCGGCGGGCGGCTGGTGGTGCACGCCGGACCGGTCACCGGCCGCCCCCGTGCCTTCTGGACGGTGGCGTCGACCCTCCGGGCGGCCGGCTTCGCGACCGCCCCCTACCGGGTCCCCGGCTTCCCGGCCGGCCCCGACCGCTCGGCCGACGCCTCCCGGGCCCCGCAGGACTGGGGGTTCCTGCTGGCGGCACCGGGCGCTACGGCACCACCGCTGCGGCTGACCGGCGAAGGGCCCGCACCCCGCACCCTGACCGGGGACGACCTGGCGGCCGACGCGCGCGCGGCCGCCGCCACCCGGGTCAGGGGACTGCCGGCGTCCACGCTGGTGCACCCGCGCTACTGACGGGGGTGCCCGTGTCTCACGGGCGGTCGTGCAGGGACTGCTGGGCCCACACGGTCTTGCCCTCCGCCTGGTACCGGGTGCCCCAGTCGTCGGCCAGCGTGGCGACGATGAACAGCCCGCGCCCGGTCTCGTCGCTGGTGCGGGCGTGCTTGAGGTGCGGAGCGGACATCGCGGCGTCACTGACCTCGCAGGTCAGCACGCCGTTGCAGATCAGGCGCAGGTTCAGCGGCGGGATGCCGTAGCGCACGGCGTTGCCCACGAGTTCGCTGACGATCAGCTCGGTGGTGAACGCGGCCTCCTGGTCGACCCCCCAGGCCCGCAGCCGGCGCCGGGCCTCCGCCCGAGCGAACGGCGCGGCCTCGGGCCCCGGCGGCAGGGCGCGGCCGAAGACCCGCTCGGCGGGCAGTGCCGCGGTGCGCGCGAACAGCATCAGCGCGTCCTGCGAGCGCTGCTCGTCGCCGACGGCGTAGGCCATGGCGTCGGCCAGGTCGGGCAGCGGCCCGTGGGCGTGCTCGTCGAACAGGGCGCGCAGCGGAGCGGCCGGGGCGAGGACCTCTCGTGCCAGGACGCGGGTGCCGATCGCCAGCGTGCTCCCGGCCGGCAGGTCGATCGTGGTGGCCGGGAACGGGGCGTTGCCGGGGCCGGCGAGCAGCGGTCCCGCGGGCACGGAGACGACGGCCGGATCGCCGCCGGGCGGGACCACGACCGGATCCGCGAGCCCCGCCCGCACGAAGGTGCAGGTGAGATCGATCGGGTCGTAGACGGCGATCAGGCAGCTCGCGGTCAGCGGTTCGCGGTGCAGCGGGTCGCCCGCCGGCAGCGCGGCGCGTTCCGCGGCGAGGCGGGCCGCCGTGTCGCTCAGCCGGGCCACCAGCTCGTCCGGCGCCAGGTCCAGGGACACGAGCGAGTGGATGACGGTGCGGAGCTGTCCCATGGTGGTCGCCGCGGCCATGCCGTGACCGGACACCTCGCCGACGACCAGCGCGGTCCGCGAGCCGGCCATGCCGATCACGTCGAACCAGGCGCCGCCTCCCTCCGATGCGGACAGATGCAGGTGGGACAGCTCCACCGTGTCCGGCACGGCCGGCCGCTGGGGGAGCAGCCTGCGCTGCACGGTCGCGGCGATGGTCCGCTCCCGGGCGTAGCGCCGGGCGTTGTCGATGCAGAGCGCGGCGTGCGCGCACACGTCGGCGGCGAGGGCGACGTCCGCCTCCTCGAAGGGCTCCTCCTCCCGGTGCCGGTAGAAGCTGACCACGCCGAGCGCCTCGCCGCGCAGCGCCAGCGGAGCGACGATCAGGGAGTGGGCACCGGAGGCCCGGATGGCGTCGGCCCGCGGCGGGTCGGCCCCGAGCCACAGACTGTCCTCGTCGACCCTGACCAGCCGCGGCCGCAGGTCGGTCAGCACGCGCGAGAACGGCGTGCCGTAGGGCAGCCGCCGCACCTCGCCCACCGGATACGCCGACACCACCCCCCGGAACGCGGCCCGGCGCAGCGGCACCTCACGGCCGACCGGGACCAGGGGCGGCGCCTCCCCGCGCACCACCTCCTCGACCACCTCGACCACGGCGATGCCCGAGAACCGCGGCACGACCGCGTCCACGAACTCATGGCAGGCGGCGATCACGTCCAGCCGCTCGCCGACCCGGCGCCGCACCTCGTCCACCACCGACAGCCGCCACAGGGCGTGTTCGCGCTCGGTCATGTCGATGGCGGAGGCGACCAGGCCGAGGACGTCGCCGCGCGCGTTCTCCAGACGTACGTAGGAGACGGAGTAGACGCTGTGCTCGCGGCCCGCCGCGGCCGGCACGACCCGCACGATCCGGTTCAGCTCGGCCCGGCCGGTCTCCAGTACCCGGCGCGCCGCCGCCTCCTCCTGCTCGGGGTCGGCCAGGCCGTACGCCCGGGAGAAGACCCGGCCCAGCAGCCGGTCCTCCGCGGTGTCGCGCAACGTGTGGGTCGCGGTGTTGACGCGCACGATGCGCAGCCGGTCGTCGAGCACGTGCAGGCCCACCGGTGACTGGGTGAAAATCGCCCGCAGGACGGCGAGGTCGTGGCCGGACGCGGCGTCCGGCGCCGCGCTCACCTCCCACACCAGCGTGCCGTCCGTCAGCACCGGCCTGACCAGCACGGGCCGCAGCACGTCCGGGCCGACGCGGCCGTCCGGGCCGCCGCGCAGCAGTGACCCCACGGTCCGCCCGACGGTCTCCTCGGCGGACCGGCCGAACGCCTCCCGGGCCGCACGGTGCCATTCGAGCACCCGTCCGGCCTCGTCGAGACGCATGAGCCGGTCGTCGCTGGGCATCGCGGCAACACCTCCGCCCCCATCCATGCCCGCGCCGCCCACCGGACCGACCCGATGCCGGGAAGCTGCCGCCGATCGGGGCATCGCCGGGTCCGCGGGCGGCCACGGGAGCGGGTTCCACGGGCACCGATGCACGGGAGGGTGCGTTCCGGCCGGGACTGGGTAGGCTCAGCCGACATGGAGCACCAGGTCTTCGTTCCGGTTCCGGTCGACCGGCTCAGGGAGGCGCTCGCCGAGCCCGCCCGGGTCGCCCGGGCGGTCCCCGGGCTCCAGCAGGACGCCGGTGCCGAACCCCTCTCGGGACGGCTGAAACTGCGGGTCGGCGGACACTCCGTCACCTACCGCGGGGCGCTGCGCGTCTCGCCCCGCGAGGACGGCGGCTACGCCGTGGACGGCGAGGCCGCCGAGGCCCGCGGTACCGGCGCGGCCAAGGTCGCGCTCACGCTGCGCCTCGAGGGCACCGCCGACGGCACCACGGTCACGGTCGAGGGCACCGCGGAGGCGGACGGACGCATCGCCGAGCTGCCCGCGGACGCGGTGAGCTCCGCGGTGACCCGGCTGCTGAACCGCTTCGTGGAGAGCCTGGCCGCCAGCCCCGACAACCCGGACCGGGGGCCCGGTCCCGAGTCCGCCTCGGTCTTCGGCACCGGGGCCCCGCAGCCCGCCCCGGACCCCTCCCCGGCGCCTTCTCCGGATCCCGCCGCGGACGACGCCACCGCGGACCTGCCGGCGGACCGCTTCGACGGCAGCGGCGCGCCGCCCGCCGAGGCCGCGCACGCGCGCCGCACGATGATCGGCCGCAGCGCGGAGGAGGTCGACCACGCGCCCCCGCGCGGCCGTTACGCCCCCGTGCCGGCCCCCCAGAGCGGCGCCGGCAATCAGATCCTGCGCTGGGCTGCGCCCGCGGCGGCCCTGGCCGTGGCCTCCGCGATCGTGGCGAGCCGCGCGCTGCGCCGCCGGCGCTAGTGCGGTGACCGGACGCCCTCTTGATCGTCCCAGTAGGGTCGTCACGTGAGTAACGAAGACATCACGCTGACCGCGGGCGACGCGGAAGTGAGCGTGCGGCCCGGCAACGGCGGCCGCATCGGTGGGCTCCGGATCGGCGGCGTCGAGCTGCTGCGCCAGGGCGAGCGCTACGGCTGCTTCCCGATGGCACCCTGGTGCGGCCGGATCCGTGAGGGCCGCTTCCTGGACGGCGCCACCGTCCGCCGGATGCCCCTCAACTCCCCGCCGCACGCGATCCACGGCACCGCGCGCGACGGCGCCTGGCGCACCGCCCGGGTGTCGGCGGACGAGGCCGTGCTCACGTACGACCTGACCGACCCCTGGCCGCACCGCGGCCGGGTCACCCAGGTGGTCGCGCTGACCGGGGACAGCCTGACCCTGACCATGTCCGTGGAGGCGTACGACGACTCCTTCCCGGCGCAGATCGGCTGGCACCCCTGGTTCAACCGCAGCCTCGGCGGCGCGGACGCGCGGCTCGACTTCAAGCCCGCCTGGCAGGAGGAGCGGGGCGCCGACCACCTGCCCACCGGCAACCGCGTCGACCCCGGGGCCGGTCCCTGGGACGACTGCTTCGGCATGCCCGGCGGCGTCGACGTCACCCTCACCTGGCCCGGGCAGCTCGAACTGAAGGTGGCCAGCCGCGAGGAGTGGGTGGTCGTCTACGACGAGCAGGCCGAGGCCGTCTGCGTCGAGCCGCAGACCGGCCCGCCCAACGGCCTGAACACCCTCCCGCGCCTGGTCACCCCGCTGGAGCCGCTGGAGGCGACGACCACCTGGACCTGGCGGCGCCTCTAAGCTGGGCGGCATGACGGACGACGTACGCGGCGCGCTGCTGCAGCAGATCAAGGACAAGGCCGTGGTGCACGGCAAGGTGACCCTCTCCTCGGGTCTCGAGGCCGACTACTACGTCGACCTGCGCCGCATCACCCTCGACGGCGAGGCCGCCCCGCTGGTCGGGCAGGTGCTCCTGGACCTGACCGCGGACCTCCGGTTCGACGCGGTGGGCGGTCTCACGATGGGCGCCGACCCCGTCGCGGCCGCGATGCTGCACGCGGCCGCCGCGCGCGGCAGGCGGCTCGACGCGTTCGTCGTCCGCAAGGCGGCCAAGGCGCACGGCCTGCAGCGGCGCGTGGAGGGACCGGAGATCGCGGGCCGGCGTGTGCTCGTGGTGGAGGACACCTCCACCACCGGCGGCTCGCCGCTCGCCGCCGTGGAGGCGGTCCGCGAGGCGGGTGCCGAGGTCGTCGCGGTCGCGACCATCGTCGACCGGGCCACCGGCGCGGCGGAGAAGATCGAGGCCGGCGCGGGCGTTCCGTACCGTTTCGCCTTCTCGAAGGATGAACTGGGTCTGGACTGACGGCCGGAATTGACCTGGACTTGCCCGTGGCTTGACCGGAGCGCCTGGCACCGGTTCATGTCTGGAAAGATGGGGACGACGATGACGTCACACCCAAGGTCTAGGTCAGGGCCGTAGTACGCAGAACCCCAACCCGCACACTCCAAGGAGCGGACCATGCCCATCGCAACCCCCGAGGTCTACAACGAGATGCTCGACCGGGCGAAGGCAGGCAAGTTCGCCTACCCGGCCATCAACGTCACCTCGAGCCAGACCCTGAACGCCGCCCTGCGCGGTTTCGCGGAGGCGGAGAGCGACGGCATCGTCCAGATCTCCACGGGTGGCGCCGAGTTCCTGGGCGGCCAGTACAGCAAGGACATGGTGACCGGCGCCGTCGCGCTCGCCGAGTACGCGCACATCCTCGCCGAGAAGTACCCGGTCAACATCGCGCTGCACACCGACCACTGCCCGAAGGACAAGCTCGACGGGTACGTGCGCCCGCTGCTGGCGCTCTCCCGCAAGCGCGTCGAGGCGGGCCTCAACCCGCTGTTCCAGTCGCACATGTGGGACGGTTCCGCCGAGACCCTCGCCGACAACCTGGAGATCGCGCAGGAGCTGCTGGAGCAGGCCCGCGCCGCGAAGATCATCCTCGAGGTCGAGATCACCCCGACCGGTGGCGAGGAGGACGGCGTCACCCACGAGATCAACGACTCCCTCTACACCACGGTCGAGGACGCGATCCGCACCGCCGAGGCCCTGGGCCTGGGCGAGAAGGGCCGCTACCTGCTGGCCGCCTCCTTCGGCAACGTGCACGGCGTCTACAAGCCGGGCAACGTCGTGCTCCGCCCCGAGCTGCTGAAGGAGCTGGCCGACGGCGTGTCCGCCAGGTTCGGCAAGGACGCCCCGTTCGACTTCGTCTTCCACGGCGGCTCCGGCTCCACGGAGCAGGAGATCCTCACCGCGCTGGAGAACGGCGTCGTGAAGATGAACATCGACACGGACACCCAGTACGCCTTCACCCGGCCGGTCGCCGACCACATGTTCAGGAACTACGACGGCGTCCTGAAGGTCGACGGCGAGGTCGGCAACAAGAAGACCTACGACCCGCGTACCTGGGGCAAGCTCGCGGAGGCCAGCATGGCCGCGCGCGTGGTCGAGGCCACGCAGAACCTGCGCTCGGCGGGCAACAAGATCAAGTAAGTCGCGTACGGCCACGTCGCGTACGGCGGCCCGGGCGGGCCCGGTGCCTAGGCACCGGGCCCGCTGTATACCTGGAACATGCCCGATGTCCGGCTGGGCTCGTCCCAGGGCAAGTGGATCCTGCTCACCACGGTGCTCGGCTCCAGCATGGCGATGCTGGACTCCACCGTGGTCAACGTGGCGCTGCCGACCATCGGCCGCGACCTCGACGCCGGCCTCGCCGCCCTGCAGTGGACGGTCAACGCGTACATGGTCACGCTGGCCGGCCTGATCCTGCTCGGCGGCTCCCTGGGGGACCGCTACGGCCGGCGGCGGGTCTTCGTGCTGGGTGTGGTCTGGTTCGCGGCCGCCTCCCTGCTCTGCGGCCTCGCCCCCGACCCGGTGGTGCTGATCGCCGCCCGCGCCCTGCAGGGTATCGGCGGCGCCCTGCTCACCCCCGGCTCCCTCGCCCTCATTCAGGCCTCCTTCCACCCCGACGACCGCAGCCGGGCGGTCGGTCTGTGGTCCGGCTTCGGCGGGGTCGGCGCGGCCGTCGGCCCGTTCCTGGGCGGCTGGCTGGTGGACGGCCCCGGCTGGCGCTGGGTGTTCCTGCTCAACGTGCCGATCGCCCTGCTGTGCGCGCCGATCGCCGTGCGGCACGTACCGGAGTCCGCCGCCGGCCCCGGCAAGGGCCGCTTCGACGTCCTCGGCGCCGGCCTCGGGGCCCTCGCCCTGGCCCTGCTGACGTACGCCCTGATCGAGGCGGGCGGCGGCGGGTGGGGGGCGGCGGTCAGCGCGGTCCTCGGCCTGGCCGCGGCGGCGGCCTTCGTGTACGCCGAGAAGCACCGCGCGGACCCGATGCTCCCGCCCTCCATCTTCGCCTCGCGCCGGTTCACGGCCGTCAACCTGGTCACGCTGTGCGTGTACGCGGCCTTCGGCGGCTTCTTCTTCCTGACCGCGCTCCAGCTCCAGGTGGTGTCGGGCTACTCGCCCCTCCAGGCGGGCACGGCCCTGCTGCCGACCACGGTCCTGATGCTGCTGTTCTCGGCCCGCTCGGGCGCCCTGGCCGACCGCACCGGTCCGCGGCTGCCGCTCACCGTGGGACCCCTGCTGTGCGCGGCGGCGATGCTGCTGATGCTGCGGGTGGGGGTGGACGCGGACTACCCGACCGACGTCCTGCCCGCGCTGCTCGTGATGGGCGCCGGCATGGTCATCCTGGTCGCCCCGCTGACCGCCACCGTGCTCGCCTCCGTCGACACCGCCCGGGCGGGCCTGGCCAGCGGCATCAACAACGCGGCGGCCCGGGCGGCGGGACTGGTCGCGGTGGCCGCGCTGCCGCTGCTGACGGGTATGGGGCCGGAGGCGTACCGGTCCCCGGTGGCCTTCGACGCCGCGTTCTCCCGGGCGATGCCGATCTGCGCGGGGGTGCTGGTGCTGGGGGCGGTGCTGGCCTTCACTCTGATCCGGCGCCCGCCCGCCGGCTGCCGCCACCCGGAGTGCAGGACCTTCTGCGGTGTCGCGGCTCCGCCGCTGGAGGCCGAGCGCCGGACGTAGCCGCGGGCACGGGGATCCCCGGTCGTGCTTCGCCCGCGGGGCTTGGGGGAGGGGTTGGTCGCGCGCTTCCCCGCGCCCCTTTCAGGCACCGGGGCCGCCCAGCCGCGGGCAGGGCGCCGCTCGGGGCGGCGCGGGTGGGCGCGGCGGCACCCCGCGAGCGCGGGCGAGCGGAACGCCCCTCCGCCCGAGCACCGGCGCCGGGCACCTCGGAGGCGCGGGGCCCCGACGCACCGGCGCCCGGCACCTCGGAGGCGCGGGCCCCCGACGCACCGGCGCCGGGCACCGGTGAGCGCAGGACACCCGGCACGACTCCGCCGCGGCCGGGCACGTGCGCCAGACTGGAGCCATGACGATTCATGAAAACCTCCTCGGCGGCCCGCCCCCCACCCACCTCCCCGACGACCCGGAGCCCCGCGAACTCCTCGCGGGCGGCACCGCCCCCGCGGACGTCGCCGCCAAGTACCCCACCTCCTCCCTCGCCTGGGCCCAGCTCGCCGACGAGGCGTTCGAGCGGGGCGCGGTCGTGGAGTCGTACGCCTACGCCCGGACCGGCTACCACCGCGGTCTGGACGCCCTGCGCCGCAACGGCTGGAAGGGCCACGGCCCGGTGCCGTGGGAGCACGAGCCCAACCGCGGCTTCCTGCGCGCCCTGCACGGCCTCGCCCGCGCCGCCCAGGCGATCGGCGAGCAGGAGGAGTACGAGCGCTGCGCCCAGTTCCTGAAGGACTCCTCGCCCACGGCGGCCCAGACCCTCGGCTGACCGGCCCGACCGGCCGGACAGCACCCGCGGAGTCACCTGTGTGGCCCGTCTGGCAGCAGGCGGGCCTTGCCGTGACCGGAGTGATTGCGGAGGATGCGGGTGGGGACCGGGGCCCCCGTGCCGGCATCGGCAGGGGCGGACCGCCACCCGGAGCAACAACAGGAGACAGCGATGTCGCAACAGGCTCGCCCCCCTCACGAGGCCGCTGAGCCCGAGACCCCGCATCTCGACTTCGCGGGTACGACGCCCTACGAGGACTACGTCCGGGCGGAC
This sequence comes from Streptomyces cellostaticus, assembly GCF_023630175.1. Classification (GTDB taxonomy): domain Bacteria; phylum Actinomycetota; class Actinomycetes; order Streptomycetales; family Streptomycetaceae; genus Streptomyces; species Streptomyces cellostaticus_A. Next base: position 134,014 of record NZ_JALLIN010000011.1, read on the forward strand.
GTGCTCACCCACCTCCAGCACACCCTCTCCGACGACCCCGGAGAGATGGTGTTCCTGGTGACGACCCAGGTCATGGAGCTGTGGTTCACCGTCGTCGTGCACGAGTGGGAGACCGCCGCGGCGGCCCTGCGCCAGGACGACGTGCCGACCGCGATCGCCGCGCTGAAGCGCTCCGTACGCGAACTGGAGGCGCTGAACGCCTCCTGGAGGCCGCTCGGCCAGCTCACCCCGGCGCAGTTCAACTCGTACCGTGCCGCCCTTGGCGAGGGCTCCGGATTCCAGTCGGCGATGTACCGCCGACTGGAGTTCCTGCTCGGGGAGAAGTCCGCGTCGATGCTGGTCCCGCACCGCGGCGCCCCCCGCGCGCACGCGGAACTCGAGAAGGCCCTGCACGAACCGAGCCTGTACGACGAGGCCCTGCGCCTCCTCGCCCGGCGCGGCCACGCGATCCCCGCCTCGGTGCTGAACCGGGACGTCTCCCGGCGCTACGAGCACTCGGACGCCGTCGAGTCCGCCTGGGCCGCGGTCTACTCCGGCGACCAGGACGGCGAACTCGTCCGTCTCGGCGAGGCCCTGTCGGACGTCGCCGAACTGGTCTGGCGCTGGCGCAACGACCACCTGGTCGCCACCCGCCGCGCGATGGGGGCGAAGGCCGGCACGGGCGGCTCCGCGGGCGTGGCCTGGCTGGAGAAGCGCGCCCGCAAGAACGTGTTCCCCGAGCTGTGGACGGCGAGGTCCCATGTCTGAGCGTCCCGAACTCGCCCTGCGCGCGAAGGAACTGGACGCGGCCGACGAACTGGCCCCGCTGCGTGGGCGCTTCGTGCTGGACGACGTGGTCTATCTCGACGGCAACTCCCTCGGCGCCCTGCCCGTGAACGTCCCGGACCGGGTCGCGGACGTGGTCCGCAGGCAGTGGGGCGAGCGGCGCATCCGCTCCTGGGAGGAAGGCGGCTGGTGGACGGCCCCGGAGCGGATCGGGGAGCGGATCGCCCCGCTCGTCGGCGCGGCTCCGGGCCAGATCGTGGTGGGCGACTCCACCAGCGTCAACGTCTTCAAGGCGGTCGTGGCGGCGGTCCGAATGGCGGACGCCGGCCGCGACGAACTCCTCGTCGACGCGACCACGTTCCCCACGGACGGCTACATCGCCGAGTCGGCGGCCCGGATGACCGGCCGCACCGTGCGCGCGGTGACCCCGGCGGAGCTGCCCGCCGCGCTGAGCGACCGCACCGCCGCGGTCCTGCTCAACCACGTCGACTACCGCACCGGCCGGCTGCACGACCTGCCCGGCCTGACCGCCGCGGTCCACGCGTCGGGCGCCCTCGCCGTCTGGGACCTGTGCCACAGCGCGGGCGCGCTGCCGGTGGGCCTGGACGAACACGGGGTCGACCTGGCGGTCGGCTGCACCTACAAGTACCTGAACGGCGGCCCCGGTTCGCCCGCGTACCTGTACGTGCGCCGGGAGCTCCAGCACCGCTTCGACTCACCCCTGCCCGGCTGGACCTCACACGCCGAACCCTTCGCCATGAGCGCGTCCTTCGCTCCGGCGCCGGGCGCCACGCGCGGCCGGGTCGGCACTCCGGACATCCTCTCCATGCTGGCCCTGGAGGCCGCCCTCGAGGTGTGGGACGGGGTTCGGGTCGACGCGGTCCGCGCCAAGTCCCTGGCGCTGACGGACTTCTTCCTGGAGTGCGTCACCGCGTACACCGAGGCCGGGAGGGTCGAGTGCGTGACCCCCGGGCCGCACGCGGAGCGGGGCAGCCAGATCGCCCTGCGCTGCCCCGACGCGGGCGAGGTGATGGAGCGGCTGATCGAGCGGGGCGTGGTGGGCGACTTCCGCCACCCCGACGTCCTCCGCTTCGGTTTCACCCCGCTGTACGTGGGCTTCGCGGACGCGGAACGCGCGGCGCGGGTACTGGGAGAACTGCTGGCCCGGACCGGGTGACAGCGTGACACCGCGGGGTGCCGCCGATCCGCGGCGGCACCCCGCCGGCCGGCCCCGGTCCCGGTCATCCTGCCTGACATCCCCGTGTCCGCCCACGTCACCCGCCTGATACCGTCCCGGCCAACGGCCGCCGATGCGTACCGACCCGTACCCGCCGGGCCCGCCGATCCCATTCCGCCGCTGAGAGGTTGGAGCATGCCGGACGACGCCGCAGCAGCCCGCGCCGCCGCCGAAGAGGAGTCGGCCTTCTCGCACCCCGAGGTCGACCCCGACGCGACCGCCGCGTACGGCGACCATCCCGACCAGGTGATCGACTTCTACGCCCCGCGGACCGGCACCTCCGGCGCACCCCTGGTCGTCGTCCTGCACGGCGGAGCCTGGCGCGCCCGCTACGACCGCCGCCACGTCACCCCGTTCGCGGACCACCTGGCCCGCGCCGGCTTCGCCGTGGCCAACGTCGAGTACCGGCGCGGCGGTGAGCCCCTGATCCCGGCGCAGAGCCAGGGCGCCGGACCCGCCACCGAGGCCGCGACCCCGCCGGCCGGCCGCTGGCCCGACACCTTCGACGACGTCGCCGCCGCCCTGGACGCCCTGCCGGGCCTGGTCCGCGAGGCGCTCCCGCGGGCCGACCCGCGCCGCACCGTCCTGACCGGGCACTCGGCGGGCGGCCATCTCGCCCTGTGGGCCGCGGCCCGTCATGTCCTGCCCGCCGGCGCCCCCTGGCGCACCGAGGGCCCCGCCCCGCTGCGCGGCGTGGTGGCCCTCGCCCCGATCGCCGACTTCGACGTGGCGGAGAAGCTGGACGTCTGCGGCAACGCCTCCCTGCAACTCCTCGGCGGCCACGACCACTTCGCCGAGCGCCGGCCCTGCGCCGACCCCGTGCTGCTCCTGCCGAACGGCATCGCCACGACGCTGGTCCAGGGCCGTACCGACCTGGTGGTGCCGCAGCCGGTGGCCGAGTCGTACGTGGACGCCGCCGAGAAGGCGGGTGAGCTGGTGGGCCTGACCCTGCTGCCGGACGTCGGGCACTTCCCGCTGATCGACCCGGCGACGGACGCCTGCGCGGTGGTGGTCGAGGAGATCGCCCAACTGGCCTGGTGAACGGCCCCGGTCATACCCGTAGTACCTGAGGACTACCCCGCGGGACAGCTCCCCGGCGGGACGCCGGTGACGCCTGCCCGCTCCTAACTTCCCTTCTGGACAAGCCCGATGGCCGGGCTCTGCGAAGGGAAGCCACCATGGGGCACGCACTGCCGCCCGCCACCGGTTCGCACCCGCCGTCGCCCCGCGGGGCCCGGCGGCGGCCGGGGAGGTTCCGGATCCTGTGCCAGGCGCTGCTCACCGCGGCCACGGTCGCCGCCCTGACCGCCGCCGGGCACTGCGCGATCCCCGCCCCGCCCCCCGCCGCCCAGGCCCCGCCCACCGCCGCCACCCTGCGGTCGGTCTACGCGGCGAACCGCGCCAACGCCGCCGAGGCCGCCGCCATGGCCGCGGCCCACGGCGACGAGCGCCGGGCCGCCGCCGACCGCGCCCTCGCCACCCGCGACCTCCTCGCCTTCGACGGCCGGGGCCCCGGCCGGGTCACCGAGGTCCTCGGCGAGCTGCGCCGGGCCGACCGGATCGCCGTCCTGGTACCCGGCTCCGACACCTCGATCGACACCTACGCCCGCTTCCACCGGGCGGCGGCGGCCCTGTACGACGACCTCACGCACCGCGCCCCCGCCGGCACCCGTGTCGCCGTGGTCGCCTGGCTCGGCTACCGGACCCCCGGCACCGTCAGCACGACGGTGACCACGACGGCCAGGGCCGACGAAGCGGCGCCCCGGCTCCGCGCCCTCACCGGGCGGTTGCGCGCGCTCGCCCCCGCCCGCGCCCGCGTCGCCCTGCTCTGCCACTCCTACGGCTCCGTCGTCTGCGGCCGGGCCGCGCACGGCCTGGACGTCGCGGACATCGTCCTCGTCGGCAGCCCCGGCACCGGCGCCGGCACCGTCGCCGCGCTGCACACCCCCGCCCGGGTGTGGGCGGCGCGCGGCAGCGGCGACTGGGTCGGCCACGTACCGCACATACGCGCCGGTCTGCTGTTCACCACGGTCGGCTTCGGCACCGACCCGGTCTCCCGGGCCTTCGGCGCGCGGGTCTTCGACGCCGCGGGCGCAGGCCACAGCGGCTACTTCACGCCGGGCTCGGCCGCCCTCGCCGGCCTGGCCCGGATCACCCTCGGCGAGACCCCGGAGGTGCCCCGTGCCTGAGCGGACTCCCGGTCCCCGCCGCCCGGCTCCCGCCCGCCCCGCCCCGGCACGGCGCCGCCGCACGGCGCGCCTGCCGCACGCGATGCGCCGGGCCGTCCTCCGCGTGGACGCCGCCACCCCCGCCTCCCGGGACCGCGCCGTCGACGCACTGCGCGCCCTCGCGATCTGCGGTGTCGTCCTCGGCCACTGGCTGGTCACCGCCCTCGTCCCGCAGGACGGCGCGCTGCACTCGGCGAGCCCGTTGCAGCGGCTGCCGTGGCTGGCCCCCGTCTCCTGGGTCTTCCAGACCCTCGCGGTGTTCTTCCTGGTCGGCGGCCATGTGGCGACGCGCTCACTCGCCTCGGCGCAGGCCCGGGGACGGTCGTACGGGGCGTGGCTGGGCCGGCGTCTGACCCGTCTGCTCCGGCCGCTGCTCGCGCTCCTCACCCTGTGGACGGCGGCGGCCGCCGCCCTGCTGCTGTCCGGCACCCCCTTCGGCACGCTGCACACGCTCGTCAAGCTGGCCCTGTCCCCGCTGTGGTTCCTGCTGGTGTTCGCCGCCCTCACGGCGGCCACCCCGCTGCTGGTCCGGCTCAGCCCGCTCTGGCCGCTGGCGGTCGTGCTGCACGTGGACCTCCTCCGCTTCGGCCTGCACGTCGGCCCCCGGCTGGGCTGGGTGAACGTGGCGGCCGGCTGGCTGGTGCCGTACACCCTGGGCGCCGCCTGGACCCGTGGCGAGCTGGAGACCCGCCGCGCGGCCTGGACGCTGCTCCTGGGCGGTGCGGCGGCCACGGCCCTGCTGGTGACGTGCGCGGGCTACCCCGCGTCCATGGTCGGGGTGCCGGGCGCCGCCGTCTCCAACCTCAACCCGCCGACACTGGCGGCCGTGACCTTCGGTCTGGCCCAGTGCGGGCTGGCCCTGCTGCTGCGCGACCGGCTGCGCCGGGCGATGCGCCGCCCGCTCGCCTGGGCGGCCGTGGCCCTGGCCAACCTGTCCGCGATGACCGTCTTCCTGTGGCACCAGACGGCCCTGATGACCACCACGGCCGCCGTCTTCGCGACCGGCCGGCTTCCCGGCCTGCACACCCACCCGGACGGTCTGCGCTGGGTGGCGGCCCGGCTCCTCTGGCTCCCGGTGTTCACCGCCGTACTCGCCCTGTACTGGGCGGTGTTCCGCTCCTGCGAGCGGGGCACCCGCCCCCGCCGTACCGCGGGCGGCGGCGCGTCCGGACGGTCCCCGGTGGTCCGTGTGCACCGCGTCACGGACCGGGACACCGCGGACGCCGGCCACCGGGTCCGGCGTCCCCCGGGCGGGCCCCAGGGCCTTCCGCCGGACCCCCGTCCGCCCCACGACGCCCGGCCGGCACCCTCGCCGCACCGGGCGAAACCCCGGGTACGGCGGGTATGAGGACGTCCGCCCGGCACGCGCGCGGTCCCCGCCCGGAAGGACCCACGGCACGCACCGGACGCCGCGCCGCCCGCCCGCCGCGGCTCCCGGCGCCGAGACCGGCGACCGGCGCCGGGAGCCGCTCCGCGGTCCCCGGCGGGCGCACGACACCGGCCACGGCACCTCGCCGCGTCGCCGGACCGCCCGAACACGCCCGGCGCGAGGACGCCCCGCCGCCTCGCGGCGCACCGCGTCCGGCGCCGTGCGCTGATCCACCGGGGAGCACGGGAGAGACCGTAGGGTGGAGCGCGTGACGGGGACGGGGGGCCGCCCGGCACCGGTGCCGCGCGCGGGCCGGTGGTGGCGGATGCGGATGCGGATGCTGCACGACGACCTGTGGGACTTCGGGCTGGATCCGCTGCCCGCCTCCGTGTGGCTGCGCTGGCTGCCGCACGGCCTGCTGTGCCTGGCCGCGTTCGGCGTCACCCTCGGCGGCACGGCCCAGCTCGGGGACAACGGGCACCTGCAGCCCGGATCGGCCTTCCTGGTCGCCCTCGCGCAGGGCGGTGCGATCGTGCTCGGGCTGTGGCGGCCCGTGGCCGGCTGGTGGCTGTCGACGGCCGGGGCCGTGGTGGGCGCCGTCGCGGTGCACGGCAGGCTGGCGATGGTCCCCGACACGTCGTTCACCTGGCCCTGGACCGCGGCCGGGCTCATCGCCCACCTGCTCGTCCTGCTGCTGCTCGCGCTGCGCGTGCGCACCCGGGTCTCGGCCGAGGCGCTGGCCCTGACCGCGCTGGTCACCTGGCTCCTGCAGGGCGTGTGGGGCGGCGCGGGCTACCAGCCCACCGGTGTCCTCGCCGTCGTCCTGTCCACGGTCGTCGTGGTGCTCGGAGCCGCCCTGCGCGGCCGCCGGGTGGCGCGCGCCGAACTCGTCGAGCAGACCACCCTCACCGCCGAGGAGCGGGCCCGCCGCACCCTGCTGGAGGAGCGCAGCCGCATCGCGCGGGAACTGCACGACGTGGTCGCGCACCACATGTCGGTCATCTCCATCCAGGCGCAGGTGGCCCCGCATCTCGTCGCGGACCCCTCGCCGGAACTGGTGGAGAACCTCGCGGGCATCCGGCAGAACGCGCTGGAGGCCCTCACCGAGCTGCGCCGGGTGCTCGGCGTGCTGCGCTCGGAGAACCCCGAGGACCCCTACGGCCTGGGCGACCCCGGCACCGGTGCGGCACCGGACGCCCCCCAGCCCACGCTCGACCGGCTCGGCGCGCTGATCGAGAACACCCGGACGGCCGGCCTGGACGTGACCGCCGAGGTCGGCGGCGTGGCGCGGCCCTGCGCGCCGGGGGTGGAGCTGTCGGCGTACCGGATCGTGCAGGAGGCGCTGAGCAACGCCCTGCGGCACGCGCCGGGTTCGAAGGTGCGCGTCGAGGTGGCGCACGGTCCGGACGGACTGCGGCTGGCGGTGACCAACTCCCGCCCGCACCGACCCGTACCGCCCTCACCGGGCGCCGGGCACGGGTTGCTCGGCATGCGGGAGCGCGCGGCGATGCTCGGCGGCCACGTCACCGCCGCCGCGGCCGCGGACGGCGGCTTCGCGGTCGCGGCCTTCCTCCCCCGGGAGGGCACCCCGCCCGCCTCCCGGACCGACGCGCTCGATCCACCCGACCCGCCCCATCCGTCCACGACAGGAGACCAGACGCCATGACGAGCGGCGCCGGCACCATCCGCGTACTCATCGCCGACGACCAGCAGATGGTCCGGCAGGGCTTCACCGTGCTGCTCGACACCCAGCCCGGCATCCAGGTGGTCGGTCAGGCCGTGCACGGCCTGGACGCGATCGCCAAGGTCGGCGAACTGGCGCCGGACGTGGTGCTGATGGACATCCGGATGCCCGAACTGGGCGGCATCGAGGCGACCCGCCGCATCACCGCCGACCACCCGGACATCAGGGTGCTGGTGCTGACCACGTTCGACCTGGACGAGTACGTCTACCAGGCGCTGCGCGCGGGGGCCTCCGGGTTCCTGCTGAAGGACGCCTCGGCCGACCAGCTCGCCGAGGCGGTCCGGGTGGTGGCCGCCGGGGACGCGCTGCTCGCCCCGGGCGTCACCCGCCGGCTGATCGACCAGTTCTCCCGGCTGGACGGCGCGCCCCGGCCCCCGCTCATGCGGCGGGTCGGCGACCTGACCGAGCGGGAGACGGAGGTGCTGACGCTGATAGCGCAGGGCCTGTCGAACGCGGAGATCGCCGGGCGGCTGGTGGTGGCCGAGCAGACGGTGAAGACGCACGTGGGCCGGATCCTGGTGAAGCTGGGCCTGCGCGACCGTACCCAGGCGGCCGTCTTCGCCTACGAGTCGGGCCTGGTGCGGCCGTCCGGACAGGGACGCCCGGGGCGGCCGTAGTACTTGAGGAGGACCGCCGAGGACCCGTCTGCGAGGTGACGACCGGGGCGCCGGGGCGGCCTACCGTTGCCCACGTGACCGAGACGACGCACACGCAGACGACCCCGGCGGGCGGAGCCGGGCGGCAGCGCAGCCCCGAGTGGCGGCTCACCGCGGACGCCCTGGACGGCCTGCGGCAGGACCTGTTCGACGACGCCTTCGCCTACCGTCCGCTGCCCCGGACCCGGGCCGTCGGCCGCTCCGGGCGCTCGACCCGCTACACGGGCTGGACACCGCACGCCGTCGTCGTCGGCCTCGGCGCGCTGGCGATGCTGTTCGGGCTGGTCGGCACGAGCGGCTCCGGCCTGCCGTCGCTGCTGTGCGCGCTGCTGGCGCTCGGCCCGGTGCTGCTGACCCTGGTGCGTCCGGTGGGGGCGTTCTGGGCCTCGCTCGCCGCGACCACGGTCGCCTCCGTCGTCGGCGGGGCGACCGGCATGGAGTGGCCGTGGGGGCCGGGCAGCTTCCTCTCGCACCTGGCGGTGCTCACGGTGGTGGCGATACGCACCCGCCCGCGCACGGCGGCCTGGATGTGGGTGCTCACCGCGGTCTACGGCCTCGTGGCCGACACCCTCCTCGGCCGGGAGCGCTACGACACGGACGTGGCCCCGATGCTGCTCGTGTCGGCGCTGGCCCTGCTGGCCGTGACCGTCCGGCACATCCGCCGGCAGGCCCAGCGCGAGGTGACCGCGCAGCGGACGGTGACCGCGGCGGAGCGCTCCCGGCGCACCCTGCTGGAGGAGCGCACGACCATCGCCCGTGAGCTGCACGACGTGGTCGCGCACCACATGTCGGTGGTCGCCATCCAGGCCGAGGCAGCGCCGTACCGGGTGGAGAACCCGCCGGAGGAGCTGGAGAAGGCGTTCGCCACCATCCGGGAGAACGCGGTGGCGGCCCTGACCGAGCTGCGCCGGGTCCTCGGAGTGGTCCGCGCGGAGGACCACGAGGCGCCGGACGCCCCGCAGCCGACCCTCGCGGACCTGGACCGGCTGCTGGCCAATGTGCGGGAGGCCGGTCTCGACGTGGAGAAGGCGGTGACCGGCGCGGTGCGCGAACTGCCGCAGGGCGTGGAGCTGTCGGCGTACCGGATCGTGCAGGAGGCGCTGAGCAACGCCCTGCGGCACGCGCCGGGCGCGGGCGCCCGGGTGGAGATCGGGTACGTGCTCGGCGGCCTGGGCCTGCGCGTGGTCAACGGCCCGCCGCCCGCTCCCGGCCCGGCCGGCGCGCCGGAGCGAGTGCTTCGCCCGCACCCCTCCGGCGGGGCCGGGCACGGCATCACCGGCATGCGGGAGCGTGTCACCATGCTGAACGGCGAGATGACGGCGGGCCCGGCGGCCGACGGGGGCTACGAGGTGGCGGTGTTCCTGCCGGTGCCCGCGGACATCGCGGACGCGGGTGGGGCATGACGATCCGCGTACTGGTCGCGGACGACCAGATGATGGTGCGCGAGGGCTTCTCGGTCCTGCTGAACGCGATGCCGGGCATCGAGGTCGTCGGCGAGGCCGTCAACGGCCGGGAGGCGGTCCGGCGGGTGCGTGAACTCGCCCCGGACGTCGTGCTGATGGACATCCGCATGCCCGAGCTGAACGGCATCGAGGCCACCCGGGAGATCGTCGCCGCCGACGGGGCGGCGAAGGTGCTGGTGCTGACCACGTTCGACCTGGACGAGTACGTGTACCAGGCGCTGCGCGCGGGGGCCTCGGGGTTCCTGCTGAAGGACGCCTCGGCCCGCCAACTGGCGGACGGTGTGCGCGTGGTGGCCTCCGGCGAAGCCCTGCTCGCCCCCTCGGTGACCCGGCGGCTGATCACCGAGTTCTCCCGGCTCGCGGACACCCCCCGCCTGATGCCGTCGGCGCAGGCGGCGTACGGGGAGCTGACGGAGCGGGAGACGGAGGTGCTGGTCCTGATCGCGCAGGGCCTGTCGAACGCGGAGATCGCCGGGCGGCTGGTGGTGGCCGAGTCGACGATCAAGACGCATGTGAGCCGCGTCCTGGTGAAGCTGGGCCTGCGGGACCGCACCCAGGCCGCGGTGTTCGCGTACGAGGCGAGGCTGGTCACACCGGGCTGAGCCGGGCTAGCGTCCCTCCATGTCAACTGCCGCGGACCTCGCTTTCGACCCCTGGGACCCCGGGTTCGTCGCCGACCCGTACCCGGTCTACGCCGAGCTGCGGGCGCGCGGCCGGGTGATCCGGTACGAGCCGACCGACCAGTGGCTCGTCCCGCACCACGCGGACGTCTCGGCGCTGCTGCGCGACCGCCGCCTGGGCCGCGCCTACCAGCACCGCTTCACCCACGAGGAGTTCGGCCGGACCGCGCCCCCGCCGGAGCACGAGCCGTTCCACGTCCTCAACGACCACGGCATGCTCGACCTGGAACCGCCGGACCACACCCGGATCCGGCGCCTGGTGTCCAGGGCGTTCACCCCGCGCACGGTGGAGCGCCTGCGGCCGTACGTCCACGGCCTGGCGAACGAGCTGGTGGCGAGGCTGGTCGAGGCGGGCGGCGGCGATCTGCTGACGGACGTCGCGGAACCGCTGCCGGTGGCGGTGATCGCCGAGATGCTGGGCGTTCCGGAGGCGGACCGCGCCCTGCTGCGGCCCTGGTCGGCGGCCATCTGCGGGATGTACGAGCTGAACCCGTCCGCGGAGACGGCGGCGAGCGCGGTCCGGGCCTCGGTGGAGTTCTCCGCGTACCTCGCGGAACTGATCGCGGCCCGTCGCGAGCGGCCCGGCGAGGACCTGATCTCGGCCCTGATCGCCGTGCACGACGAGGGCGACCGGCTGACCGAACAGGAGATGATCTCCACGGTGGTGCTGCTGCTCAACGCCGGCCACGAGGCGACGGTCAACGCCACGGTGAACGGCTGGTGGGCCCTGTTCCGCAACCCCGGCCAACTGGCGGCCCTGCGCGCCGACCACTCCCTGATCCCGTCCGCGATCGAGGAGCTGATGCGCTACGACACCCCCCTCCAGCTCTTCGAGCGCTGGGTGCTGGACGACATCGAGATCGCCGGGACGACCATTCCCAGGGGCGCGGAGATCGCCATGCTCTTCGGCTCCGCCAACCACGACACGGCCGTCTTCACCGACCCCGCCCGCCTCGACCTGACCCGCCGGGACAACCCGCACATCTCCTTCAGCGCGGGCATCCACTACTGCATCGGCGCCCCGCTGGCCCGCATCGAGCTGGCCGCCTCGATGAAGGCCCTGCTGGAACGGGCACCCTCCCTCACCCTGGCTGAAGAGCCGCGACGCAAGCCGAACTTCGTGATCCGGGGGCTGGAGGGGCTGAGCGTGGCGGCGAGGTGATCATCCGTTCGGACGATCACCGAGTGATCCCGGCCGGTGGCCATCCCCCCCGTCACGCTGGGGCCCGCCTGCGCAGGGAGGCACCATGACGGTCATGGCGGAGCGCGCGTCATCGCAGTGGTCGCTCGACATGTTCGAGCGGATCGCCGAGTCCGCCGCTCGTGAGGACGAGACCGTGGGTCTCGCAGCGGGCAGGGCGATGGGCCCGACCCCGACGGCGTGCTGATGGCGGTCGAGATCACTTCATTCGACTCGGACACCCACCCTCCCCGGCCCCGTCGGCATCGAACTCGGCACCGGGGAACCGAAGCGGTACCCCGACCGAGGTGCTCAGCCCGCCAGGTCCCGCCGCCGCAGAGCCGCCAGGCCCGCCGCGGTCAGCGCCGCCGCCAGGCCGGTGAGGGTGAGGACCGGCGTCCACCGCATCGCCCCGCCCGGCAGCTTCGGCAGGTGGCCGAAGGGGGAGAGGTCCAGGACGAGCCGCGGTGCGTCGAGGGCCGGCCCGACCCAGCCGATCAGCAGCACCGCCACCGCGACTCCCCAGGCGGCGGGTGCGAGCCGGGGGGTCAGGCCGTACAGCAGCACCGCCACCGCGCCGACCACCCACACCGCCGGGAGCTGCACCAGGCAGGCGCCGAGGACCGGCAGGACCTCCTCGCCCCGGCCGACGGCGAAGCCCAGGCCCGCCAGGGTCATGATCAGGGCTGAGCCGCCGAAGGCGATCGTCAGATGGCTCGCGGCCCAGCGCAGCCGCCCCACCGCGCAGGCCAGTACCGGTTCCGCCCGGCCCGAGGTCTCCTCGCCGTGCAGGCGCAGCACCGAAGCCACCACGTACAGGGCCGCGATCAGGCCGAGCATTCCGGTCGTCGACGCCAGGAACGCGTCGGTGAGGCCGCTTCGGCCGCCCATCCGCTCGACGATCCGCCGGGCGCTGTCGTTGTCGCGCACCAGGTCGGCCGCGCCGTCGGTGAGACCGCCGTAGACGACTCCGGCCAGGAAGAACCCGATCGACCAGCCGAGCACACCGCCCCGCTGCAGCCGCCGGGCCAGCGCGCCCGCCGTGCCGAGGCGGCCGGCGGCCGGGCCCGGCCGGGTCGGCAGGAAGCCCATGCCGGTGTCCCGGCGCCCGGCGAGCGCGTACGCCACCACCGCCTGGGCGGCGGCCGCCGCGGCGAACAGCGCGAGCACCCACCAGCGTTCGTCCGCGAAGGGCCGCAGGTTCTCCAGCCAGCCCAGCGGCGACAGCCAGGTCAGCGGCGAGGAGCCCGCACCGGTGCCGGGAGCCAGGGAGGCGCCCCCGTCCGCCGCCGAGTCGCCCGCCGCGCGCAGTACGAACGCCGCTGCGAGCACGGCCGCCGTCAGGCCGCGGGCGAGGCGGGCGCTCTCCGTGAGCTGGGCGACGATCGCCGCCGTCGTGGCGAAGACCATGCCGACGCCCGCCAGGCCGAGTCCGAAGGCCAGGGCGCCGCCGGCGCCCAGCCCGGCCAGGCCCGCCGTGACCAGCAGGGCCAGGGCCGCGTCGGCCACCGCCGCCGCCAGCAGCGCGGCCGTCAGGGAGGCCCGGCGGCCCACCGCGCCGGACGCCACCAGTTCCTGCCGGCCGCTCTCCTCCTCGTCCCGGGTGTGCCGTACGACGACCAGCAGGCTCGTCGCGGCCGCGAGCGCGGCGGCGTACACCCCCACCCGCCAGACGGTCAGCGCGCCGACGGAGGTGCCGAAGACCGGGCCGATCAGCGCCCGGAACGAGGCGTTGCCCTCCACCTGGTGGACCAGGCCGACGCGTTCGGCGGTGGTGCCGTACAGACCGCGCAGGGTGCCCGGCATGGACAGGACCATGAGGGCGTTCACCGCGACCCAGACCGGGGTCGTCACCCGGTCCCGGCGCAGCGCCAGGCGCAACAGGATTCCCGTGCCGGCCAGTTGACGGGAACGGCCGGAGGCCGGCCCCGCGAGCGTGGTCATCGCGGCACCTCGTTCCGCCCGGCGGATCCGCCGGGCCCGGCGGATCCGCCCGGTCCGTCCGGTCCGTTCTGGTAGTGGCGCAGGAAGAGCTCCTCCAGCGTGGGCGGCTTCGAGGTCAGCGACCGCACGCCCGACTCGCCGAGCCGGCGCAGCACCCCGTCCAGCTTGTCGGTGTCGACCTGGAGCCGCACCCGCCGGCCCCGGACGTCCAGGTCGTGGACGCCGGGGAGGTCCGCCAGCCCGTTCGGCGGGCCGGCGAGTTCTGCGCTGACGCCGGTGCGGGTGAGGTGGCGCAGGTCGGCCAGCGAGCCGCTCTCCACGGTGCGGCCGCCCCGGATGATGCTCACCCGGTCGCACAGCTCCTCCACCTCGCCGAGGATGTGCGAGGAGAGCAGGACGGTCCGGCCCCGGTCCCGCTCCTCCCGCACGCACCGCTGGAAGACCTCCTCCATCAGCGGGTCCAGGCCGGAGGTCGGCTCGTCCAGGACGAGCAGGTCCACGTCCGAGGCGAACGCCGCGACCAGGGCGACCTTCTGCCGGTTGCCCTTGGAATAGGTGCGGCCCTTCTTCGTGGGGTCCAGCTCGAACCGCTCGGTCAGTTCCGCGCGCCGCCGCGGGTCCAGGCCCCCGCGCAGCCGGCCGTAGAGGTCGATGACCTCGCCGCCGGACAGGTTGCGCCACAGGGTCACGTCGCCGGGGACGTAGGCGATCCGCCGGTGCACCTCCACCGCGTCCGCCCACGGGTCGCGGCCCAGCACCCGCGCGGTGCCCGCGTCGGCGCGCAGCAGGCCCAGCAGGACACGGATGGTGGTGGACTTCCCCGAGCCGTTCGGGCCGAGGAAGCCGTGGACCTCGCCGGCCGCGACGTCCAGGTCGAGGCCGGCCAGCGCGTGCGTACGGCCGAAGGACTTGTGCAGTCCGCAGACCGTGATGGCCTTCGTCATGGTGGGCAACGTACGCTTCTTTCACAAACTTGTGAAGTTAAGGAACCGTATAAACTACGAACGGATGCGGTGACGGTGTGCCGCGGTGGTGCCGATCAGGGGAGATGATCCGGGAATGACGGAGCGGGCGGACAGGGCCGAACGGCCCGGGGCGGCGGCCCGGCGGACCGCAGCGCAGCCGGAACGCGACCCGGAGGCCGTCTCCCGGTTCGTGGAGCGCTTCGCGGCCCAGCTCGTCGAGGCGGGCGTGCCCCGGATGCCGGCCCGTGTCTTCGCCGCGCTGCTCGCCTCCGACGCCGGCACCCTGACCTCGGCCGAACTCGGCGAGCGGTTGCGGGTCAGCCCGGCCGCCGTCTCCGGCGCCGTGCGCTACCTGGCGCAGGTCCACATGGTGTCGCGGGAGCGCGAACCCGGCTCGCGCCGGGAGCGGTACCGGGTGCACGGCGACCAGTGGTACGAGGCCCTGACCAGCCGGGAGGCCGTCATCAAGCGCTGGGAGCACGCCCTTCGGGAGGGCGTGGACAGCCTCGGCGCCACCACCCCGGCCGGGCGCCGGCTGGCCGAGACGCTGGCCTTCTTCGAGTTCGTCGACACCGAGATCGTCGCGATGATGGTCCGCTGGCGTGCCCGGCGGGAGGAGCTCTTCGGCTCCCCGTGACGCCCCGGTGCCCGGGCTACCCGGGCACCGGCAGGGTCAGCCCCCAGGCCCTCTCGCGCACCGTCCACGTCCGCCGCCGCACCGGACCCGACACCATCGCGTCCGCCCGGTAGCGGAAGTCCGTCCCCACCACCGTCACCGTGCGCCCCGCGGCCAGCAGCGGCGACTGCTCCGCGCCGGGACCGGTCAGCGGCCGCACCTCCACCGAGGCCGTCCCGCCGTCGCCCGGTGTCACCGACACCGCCTCCACGGGCTGGTCCAGGTCCACGACCGTCTCGCCGTCGACCTCCACCCGCAGCCGGGCGGGCCCGGGCGCCGGCACCGCGTCGAGCCGGGTGGGGCGCGGGGCCAGCGTGCGGACCAGCGAGCGGTACCGCGTACGCAGCCAGGGATGCCCCTCGGGGACGGCCACCGGCCGCGCGGCGGCCGCCCGCACCGGCGGGATGCCCAGCGCGCCCAGCACCACCCCGTCGCTGTCGTCGACCAGCAGGTCCAGCCGCCGCTCGGCGCCCTCCAGCACGGCCCGCGCCGCCGCCACCGGGCCGGCCGGCACGCCCAGGGACTCCGCCAGCGCCGCCTCCCCCACGGGCACCACGGCCAGCGCGCATCCGGTCAGCTCCCGGTGCCGGTGCAGCAGGGTCACCGCGCGCACCAGAGCCCGGTCGTCACCGATCACGACGGGCCGCCGGGAACCCCGTCGGCGGAGGGCCCGGGCGAATTCCTCCGGGCCCTCCGGCAGGCACACCTTGGTGGTCGCACCCGCGCTGAGCACGTCTTTCGCGATCCGTACGGACTCCCCGTCCCCCTGCCGTGCCGCCGGATCGATGATCACCAGCAGCTGATCGGACGTCGCGAAAGTCGCCACCTCGGTCCTGCCTCGCTTCCTCGGGTAGCATCTTTGTGCAAGAGCCCCTTGCGCTATTGCGCCAGGGGCTTCGTCTATTCCGGGGCATCCGGTCCGACGGTCGTGCGACCAAAGGCGGTCGCGGGTATGCGGCGATGCACCTTACGCCCACGCCCCCGACCATGGACATGCCCCGCCCGGAAGGGGTGTACGCGCGTGCCCGCACTTGTGCTGCTCGGTGCTCAGTGGGGTGACGAAGGCAAGGGGAAGGCGACCGACCTGCTCGGTGGCTCGGTGGACTACGTAGTGCGATATCAGGGCGGCAACAACGCCGGCCACACGGTCGTCGTGGGCGACCAGAAGTACGCACTCCACCTCCTCCCTTCCGGAATCCTCTCGCCCGGCTGTACGCCGGTCATCGGCAACGGTGTCGTCGTCGACCCATCGGTCCTGCTCTCCGAGCTGAGCGGTCTGAACGAGCGCGGCGTCGACACGTCCAAGCTCCTGATCAGCGGTAACGCGCACATCATCACGCCGTACAACGTGACCGTCGACAAGGTGACGGAACGCTTCCTCGGCAAGCGCAAGATCGGCACCACCGGCCGCGGCATCGGTCCGACCTACTCCGACAAGATCAACCGCGTCGGCATCCGGGTCCAGGACCTGTACGACGAGTCGATCCTGACCCAGAAGGTCGAGGCGGCGCTCGACGCCAAGAACCAGATCCTCACCAAGCTCTACAACCGCCGCGCGATCGCCGCGGGCCAGGTGGTCGAGGAGCTGCTGGGCTACGCCGAGCAGATCAAGCCGTACGTCGCCGACACCGTCCTGGTCCTCAACCAGGCGCTGGAGGACGACAAGGTGGTCCTCTTCGAGGGCGGCCAGGGCACGCTGCTGGACATCGACCACGGCACGTACCCGTTCGTCACCTCGTCGAACCCGACCGCGGGCGGTGCCTGCACGGGTGCCGGCGTCGGCCCGACGAAGATCAGCCGCGTGATCGGCATCCTCAAGGCCTACACGACCCGCGTCGGCGCCGGCCCGTTCCCGACGGAGCTCTTCGACGAGGACGGCGAGGCGCTGCGGCGCATCGGCGGCGAGCGGGGCGTGACCACCGGCCGCGACCGCCGCTGCGGCTGGTTCGACGCGGTCATCGCCCGCTACGCGACCCGGGTGAACGGCCTGACCGACTTCTTCCTCACCAAGCTGGACGTCCTCACCGGCTGGGAGCAGATCCCGGTCTGCGTGGCGTACGAGATCGACGGCAAGCGCGTCGAGGAGCTGCCGTACTCGCAGACGGACTTCCACCACGCCAAGCCGGTCTACGAGACCCTGCCCGGCTGGTCCGAGGACATCACCAAGGCGAAGTCCTTCTCCGACCTGCCGAAGAACGCCCAGAACTACGTCAAGGCGCTGGAGGAGATGTCCGGCGCCCCGATCTCCGCGATCGGCGTGGGCCCGGGCCGGACCGAGACGATCGAGATCAACTCGTTCCTGTAGGCCGCGGGCGGCACCGCACCGCCCGCGCGAGCGCCGCGACCGCCCGCCGGCGGCACCCCAGGGGTGCCGCCGGCGGGCGGTCCGCTTTCAGTGATCTCGATCCCGTTCCCGCGGTCCCCGGTATGCCGCCGACGCCCCCCACGGGTCCCGCTGGTACTGCTGATCCTTGCGTATTCAACTGACCAGGGGGACAGGCGGTATGGAGGCATGGGCACATGCTCTGGGCGGGCTGTGCGAAGGCCCGGGGCGGCAGCCCCGGGACGTCGTACGGGATCTGGGGGCAGTCCGGGTGGCGTCCGTGAGCGGGGGCGCCGCGGCGGTGCGGGGGGACGGGCGCGGGCCCGGCTGGCACCTGCTGCTGGTGCGGCACGGGGAACTGGTGCTGGAGCAGCAGGGGCGGACCCTGCGGGCGGGGCCGGGCGGGAGCGTGCTGCTCGACTCGGGCCCGCCCTACCGGCTGCGGCTGGCCGGCACCTCCAACAGCGTGGTCAGCGCCCACCTGGGCGGGCGGCCGCGGGCCCACGGCCGGCTGCGGACCCGGGAACTGGGCGCACGGCCCGACCTCGCCGTGCTGGTTGCCGGGCTCCTCGCCGGGCTCGCGGGCGAGAGCGCGCCGCACCGCCCGGGTGGTGAGCAGCGGCTCGGCACCGTCGTGTCCGATCTGGTCACGCTGCTGCTCGACGAGGAGGAACCCGGCGACTCGGCCCTGCTGCCGCGCATCCAGGCGTACATCTCGCGGAACCTGTCGGACGGTGCGCTCACCCCGGACCGGGTCGCCGCCGCGCACCACATATCCACCCGCTACCTGCACCGGCTCTTCCAGCGGCAGGGTCTCACCGTGGCGTCCTGGATCAAGGCGCAGCGGCTGGACCGGTGCCGGCGCGACCTGCGCGACCCCGGACTGGGCCACCTGCCGGTCCATGTGATCGGCGCGCGCTGGGGTTTCGCCCAGCCGGCCGACTTCAGCCGTGCGTTCCGGGCCGCGTACGGGACCACGCCGACGTGTTTCCGCGCGGGTTCGCCGGAGGCCCGTGGGCGCTGTGCGCCAAGGGACTGTGCGCGCAGCGCCAACGACATCCGCCTACCGGCACAGCAGACTCGTGAGCAGGACGAGGCACGGCGGATCGTGCCCGTCCCCGTACACATGGGGGAGCTGCATGCCTGAGAACGATGGCCACCCGCCCGTCGAACCGCGCGGGGGAGCCGGGGTGTTCGACGTCGACCCGGATCAGTCCGGGGTGAGCCAGGACCCGAACCTCGTCGTCAAGGGCGACATCGACGCCCTTCCCGAGAACGGAGCGGTGTGACATGGGCTCCGTAGCGGGAATGCTCGCGCAGATGCGCGGCCTGCTGGGCACCGGGGAGTACCCGCCCGGCTCGAACCACAACAAGGTCACCGAGTGGTACGGGCTCAACGACGCCTGGTGCGACATGACCGTCAGCTACGCCGCGGCCCACTCGGACAACCTGAGCGCGGTCGGCGGCGGCAGGAAGTTCGCGTACACGGTGGCCCACGCGAACTGGTTCCAGTCGGTCGGCCGCTGGCACTACGGCATCGGCGGCATCACCGCCGGTGACATCGTCTTCTTCGACTGGAGCGGCACCCGGTCGATCGGCGCCATCGACCACGTGGGTGTCGTCGAGGCGGTGCACTCCGACGGCACCATCACCACCATCGAGGGCAACACCAGCGACCAGTGCATGCGGCGGCTGCGCAACGCCGCCACGATCGTCGGCTACGGCCGCCCCTCCTACGGTGACGCCGACCCGCTGCCGGCCTCGGACGGCATCCTGCGCAAGGGCTCCACGGGGCCCGCGGTGAAGACGCTCCAGCAGAGCCTCAACACCGTCATGGGCGCGGGACTGGACGTCGACGGCGACTTCGGGCCGGCCACCGACAAGGCGGTGCGCGCCTTCCAGACGAAGTACGGCCTGGAGTCCGACGGCGAGTACGGGCCGGCCTCGGCGGCGATGATGGCGTCCGCCCTGAAGGGCGGGAGCAGGCCGCAGCCGCCGGCCCCGCGGCCGCCCTCCTCCGGGAAGCTCGCGGTCGACGGCCGGTTCGGGCCCGCGACGTGCGCCGCGATGCAGCGCGTGCTCAACCAGCACGGGGCGAAGCTGTCCGTGGACGGTGCCTTCGGGCCGCAGACCAAGAAGGCGCTGCAGGGCTACCTGCGGGTGACGGCGGACGGAGTGGTCGGCCCGAACACGATCAGGGCCCTGCAGAAGAAGGTCGGCTCCGGTGTCGACGGCGACTGGGGTCCGGACACCACCCGGCACCTCCAGCAGGCCCTGAACGCCGGCACCTTCTGACCGGCGCGACACACGGATCCGCGTGGGGGGAGGGAGCCCGTGCTCCCTCCCCCCACGCGTGCCGGGGTTCAGCTGAACACGATCATCGAGCCCTGGGCCAGGGAGCGGGTCGCCGCCGCGTGCAGGCCCAGCCAGACGTGCCGTTCCCGGGCGAAGGGGCTGGGGTCGTACGGCGCGGGGACGGCCGGCTCCTCCAACTCCGTGGGGGCGGAGGGCGGCTCCGGCGCCGCCGGGGGGTTGGCCGGGTCGATGCCGATCGCCGGGGCGACGTGCTCCAGCTCGCGCAGCAGGCTCTGCGAGGAGCCCAGCGGACCGCCGCCGGCGAGGAGTTCGTCGTTGGACAGCGGGTGCGGGAAGTCGACGGGGACGTACGCGCCCGCGTGGTCGTAGTGCCAGACCAGGTGGGACTGCTGGGCCGTCGACTCGAACATCTCCAGCAACTGCTCGTAGTCGCCGCCGAGTTCGTCCACCGGGGTCACCGGAAGTCCGCAGACCTGGAGGAGGTGGGCCCGGCGCAGGAAGTGCAGCGCGTCGTAGTCGAAGCCGGCCACCGGGGCGACCTCGCCGGACAGGCCCGGCATGTACTGGTAGACCGGCACCGGTGGGAGCCCGGCCGCGGCCAGCGCGTCGTTGTAGTGCGCGAGTTCCTCCGCGAACGGGTTGTCCGGGGTGTGGCACAACACGTCCACGAGCGGTACCAGCCACAGGTCACAGGCCAAAGAGAGCTCCTCGCATCGGCGGGTGCGCGTCTCGCGCACGGCAGCGGGTGGTCAGGGAAGGGTAGTCGGTGCGGGGCGGGCGGAGCCCCTGTCGTACGGGTCCCATACCCGGAGCGCGCCGTGCGGCCCCCGTCGGCGCCTCATTCCCGCGGCAGCCGTTCCAGCAGGGCCAGCGAGTGGGCGTTGGCGGCGGCGACGATCTCCTGGGCGGCCCGGGCCTCGCGGCGGGCCAGCGCGTCGACGAGTTCGGTGTGGCCGGCCCACAGCCGGCCGCGGAGGTCGGGCAGCCGGCGCAGGTGCTGCACCGCACACACCCAGGACTGCACGCGCAGCCGGTGCAGGAAGTCGGCGAGGTAGGGGTTGCCGAACAGTCCGCTCAGCTCGCGCCAGAAGCGCAGGTCGTAGCCGATCAGCACGCCGAGGTCGCCGGCCGCGGCGGCCCGCTGCGCCTCCTCGCCGCGCCGGCGCACGGCGGCGAGGGCCGCCACCGTCCGCGGGCTGTCCATGCCGGCGAGGGCGGGGTGGGCCTCGGTGAGCGCCTGGAACATGCCGTCGGTGACCAGGCCGCGGGCCTCCAGCATGCGGCGGTAGTCGGCGAGGGAGTACTCCGGGACCCGGAAGCCCCGGTGCTGGTCGGCCTCCAGGATGCCCTGCGCGGACAGGTCCACCAGTGCCTCGCGCACCGGCGTCGCCGAGACGCCGTACTGTTCGGCGATCTCCTTGACGGTGAACGCCCGGCCCGGAGTGAGGCGGCCCGCCAGCACCTCGTCGCGCAGCGCGTCCGCGATCTGCTGGCGCAGGGTGCTGCGCGTCACGGAGCCGTTGCCGGGCATCGTCGGGGCCTCTCCTCACACCTAAGGGTGACGTACTCGCACGTACTCGCCATTCTTTACGAGCACGTCACCTTACGCGTTCGGGTCCCCCCGGCGGCAGTCGCGGAGCGGTCAGCCGGTGTACTCGTCGGCCGTGCCCAGCGCCGCGTCCAGGGCCGCCAGGCCCTCCTTCAGCTCGGCCTCGGTCACATTGCACGGCGGCACCACATGGGTGCGGTTCATGTTCACGAAGGGCCACAGGCCGTTCCGCTTGGCGGTGGCCGCGAAGGCGGCCATGGGGGCGTTCGCCTCACCGGCCGCGTTGTACGGCACCAGCGGCTCGCGGGTCTCCCGGTTCTTCACCAGGTCCAGCGCCCAGAACATGCCGGTGCCGCGGACCTCGCCCACGCTCGGGTGCCGCGCGGCCAGTTCGGCCAGGGCCGGCCCGAGCACGCTCTCGCCGAGCCGCCTGGCGTTCTCGACGACGCCCTCCTCGGCCATCACGCCGATCGTGGCGACGGCGGCGGCGCAGGCCAGCGGGTGCCCGGAGTAGGTGAGGCCGCCGGGGTAGGGCCGCCTGCCGAAGGTCTCGGCGATCTCGGCGGAGATGGCGACCCCGCCGAGCGGCACGTAACCGGAGTTCACGCCCTTGGCGAAGGTCATCAGGTCGGGCACCACGCCGAACAGGTCGGCCGCGAACCACTCGCCGGTCCGCCCGAACCCGGCCATGACCTCGTCCAGCACGAAGACGATCCCGTGCCTGTCGCACAGCTCGCGGACGCCGGCCAGGTAGCCGGGCGGCGGCAGCATGATCCCGGCGGTGCCGGGGACGGTCTCCAGGACGATCGCGGCGACCGTGCCCGGTCCCTCGAAGGCGATCGTCGTCTCCAGGTGCTCCAGGGCCCGCGCGGTCTCCTGCTCCTCGGTCTCGGCGTAGAAGCGGGAGCGGTACAGGAACGGCGCCCAGAAGTGGACGACACCGGCGGTGCCGCTGTCGGACGGCCAGCGGCGCGGGTCACCGGTGAGGTTCACCGCCTGCTGGGTGCCGCCGTGGTACGAGCGGTACGCCGAGAGCACCTTCGGGCGGCCCGTGTGCAGCCGGGCCATGCGCACCGCGTGCTCGACGGCGTCCGCGCCGCCGTTGGTGAAGAAGATCTTGTCCAGGTCACCGGGGGTCCGCTCGGCGATCAGCCGGGCCGCCTCCGAGCGGGCCTCGATCGCGAACGCGGGCGCGAAGGTCGTCATCCTCGCCGCCTGCTCCTGTATCGCGGCGACGACCTTGGGGTGCTGGTAGCCGATGTTGGTGTAGACGAGCCCGCTGGTGAAGTCCAGGTACCGCTTGCCGTCGTAGTCCCAGAAGTACGACCCCTCGGCGCCGGCCACGGCGAGCGGGTCGATGAGGTCCTGCGCGGACCAGGAGTGGAAGACGTGCGCGCGGTCCGCGGCCTTCACTGCGGCACCGGCTTCGGGATGGGGCTGAGGGGTCATGCGGCCGAGGGTAGACGGCCTCGCCGCGGTCGCGACATCGGCGTCCTGTTCCCCGCCCGGGCTGTTACCGAACCGTGGACGCACGTCGGCACGGCTCCCGGCGCGCCCGCACTATTCTCGGTCCGTTGCAGACCTATGGGGGGAAGGCGGCGCGGGCATGGACAAGCTGGGACCGGGGGACCCGCGGCAGATCGGCGCGTACCGGCTGCTGGCGCGGCTGGGCGCGGGCGGCATGGGGCAGGTGTTCCTGGCGCGGTCGGACCGGGGCCGTACCGTCGCCGTGAAACTGATCCGCCGGGAACTGGCCGCGCAGGAGGAGTTCCGGGCCCGGTTCCGGCAGGAGGTGGGCTCCGCGCGCCGGGTCGGCGGGTACTGGACCGCGCCCGTGCTGGACGCGGACACCGAGGCGCCGGTGCCCTGGGTGGCCACCGGGTATGTCGCCGGGCCGAGCCTCCAGCAGGTCGTCGGGCACGATCACGGGGCGCTGCCCGAGCGGTCGGTGCGCATCCTGGCGGCCGGGCTCGCGCACGCGCTGAAGGACATCCACGCCGCCGGTATCGTCCACCGCGACCTCAAGCCGTCGAACGTGCTGGTGACGATCGACGGCCCGCGCGTGATCGACTTCGGTATCGCCCGGGCGCTCGAGACGCTGGCCGGGGACGGCCTGACCCGGACCGGTTCGCTGGTGGGGTCGCCCGGGTTCATGGCGCCGGAGCAGGTGCGCGGGGACCGGGTCACGCCCGCCTGCGACGTCTTCTGCCTCGGGTCCGTGCTGGCCTACGCGGCGACCGGTGTGCTGCCCTTCGGCGGCGCGAACAGCGGGGTGCACGCCCTGATGTTCCGCATCGCCCAGGAGGAGCCCGACCTCCAGCGCATGCCGGAGGGCATCGCCGACCTGGTCCGCGAGTGCCTGCGCAAGGATCCGGCCGCCCGTCCCTCGCTGGAGCGGATCCTGGAGCGGACCGGCGCGGAGGACACCGTCTCCGGGGGCCGCTCCCGCGACCCCTGGCTGCCCGGCGCCCTGGTGGCCCAGCTCGGCCGCCACGCGGTACGCCTCCTGGAGGTGGAGGACCCCCACACGGACCCGGACACCCGGGGCGGGGGCGGCCCGGGCGGTGCCCGGGGCCCGCAGGCGCCCACCGGGCCGGGGGG
>NZ_JALLIN010000110.1 GCF_023630175.1 Streptomyces cellostaticus
TCCCCCGTAGTTGCCGTCCGTGTACGACGAGGCCGTCTGGCCTGGCCCTGACGGCACCGCCTTCTGCATGCCCGCACTCGCCGCCGCCCGCCGCCTACGAACCGCTCCGGCGATCAGGCCCCCGCCAGTGAGCACGACGACTCCAGCACCCGCGAGAACCCACGGCGTCACGGTGCGGTCGCCTGCGGATGCCGACGCCGCCGGCGCCTCACTACTCCCCTCCTTCGCAGCAGAGGACGACCCCTCGGGTGTCTGGGACGCGGCCTGCTTGAAGTCTGGCAGCGGGTAGACGTCGGCCGGGCCGGGGTCTCCGGGGTCGGTGAGCGCGATCCGGGGGCGGACGGCGCCGTAGCCGAGGTAGTCGGTACGCTCCTTGCCACTCGTCGGCTTGCTCGCAGTGTTGAGCATGACCCGCAGGACCTGGTTGTTGGTCCAGTTCGGGTGCTCGGACCAGATCAGGGCGGCGGAGGCGGAGGCGAGAGCGGTGGCGTCGCTGGTGCCGTGCGATTGGCACACGCCACTCTTGCTTTCGAGGCACGCGGCGATGATTTCCTCGCCTGGCGCGACCAGGTCCACCTGGGGGCCGTGCTCGGACTCCTTCGTCGCCTTGACGTTTCTGTCGATCGCTCCGACGCCCACCACACCAGGAGTCGCTGCCGGGTACTCCACTTCGTTGAGGGTGTCGCCGTCATTGCCCACACCCGCGAAGATCAGCTTGCCCTTGGACAGCGCGTATGCGACGGCCTCCGTGAGCTGCTGCGAATGCTCGGTACTTGCCTGCGAGATGTTGATGACCTGGGCGTTCGAATCGGCTGCGAACCGGATGGCCTTGGCCATGCTGGTGGGGAAATCGTCCTGATCGCCGTCGACACGGTTACGCTCGATGAAACCTGTGACGCGAATCGGCATGATCTTCGCGCCAGGCGCCAGACCGTACGAACCCGTGCCGACGCCTCTGCCGCCAGTGCCGGCGATGAGGACAGCCATGCTGGTGCCGTGACCGTCGTAGTCCGTGCGTTCGTCACCGGCGCGCTTGGAGAAGTCCTTGCCCGGCACGACCTGGCCCCGCAGGTCGGGGATGTCGGCCTGGACACCGGTGTCGATCACCGCGACCGTGATGCCTTTGCCCGTGCTGGCATTCCACATCTCATCGGCGTGCATGGCATCGAGGTGCCACTGCCGCTCGCGGACGGTATCAGCGTGTGCGGGGGTGCCGGCAATGCCCGCCAACAGGACCCCGAGGGCTGAGGACACGGCCCGTCCGCGCCATCTGGCCTGCTTGCTGCGGCTGCGCACGGTCATCCTTCTCTTCCTATGTCTCCATCAGGCCCTTTGGGCAGAAGCGGCGGGGTCGGTCGGCTCTCCCTCTCCTCTGCCTGGTCATCCCTGTCCTCTGACTGGTGATCCATGCCGTCAGCCCGGCCGGTCGCGCGGCTGCCAGAGCGCCTGTCGCGAGCGGAGCGGGCATCGCGGTTCGGAGCAGGATTGGAGGCACCCCGCGATGGTCCGGCACGTCGCGGCGTTTGCTCGTCTGCGGCAGCTTCGCTCGCAGGCCGGACATCTCGCGAGGTGGACCCTGCCCGTCCGCGGTCTCGGGATGGTCTGGGCTGTCCCCCGACGATGCCGTTGGACGGGGCAGGCATTCGCCCCCTCGCCGCGCCCTCACCCTCCGCTGCGCGGCTGTTGCTACCGGACGGCGTGGAGCCTGCAGAAGGGCGACCCGGCACGGCGCCACGACCCCTGGGAGGCTGCTCCCGGTTCAGAGTGCCGCCGACGACGGTGCCCCGCGGAATCGCACCAGCGGGCCGTCCTGTCGACGGCGAGACGGGGCGACCACCAGTGACGCCGTTGACCCCTCTGGTCGAGGGGGAGCCAATCGGCCCGCGCCCAGCACCGGGCTGGCCACCAGTCGCACCAGGGCCGAAGGGCCCGGAGAGTTCACGTCCCGGGACACGTGGACTTGTGGACGTGCCCGGTCCGGACGGCGTGGTCAGCGGGCCCCGGCCCCTGTACACGGGACGTTCACCGCCTCCCCGGACGCCAGGCGGCAGGGTCGTTCCTGTCCCGAATGAAGGCGAGAGCGGCCCGGTTGCCGGCGGTGTCCGGCCGTCAGGTCCGCTCGGTCCGACGGGCGGCGTCGGAGGGGAAGACGGGTTTACCGGAGGGGACGGCAGAGTCTCTACGCTGTCGATCGTCGTGTTCGTTGGGTCTGGCACGTGGCGCGGCAGCGTGTCGGACACATCTGGCACATGGTGTCGCAGAGCCGGTTGTGGTGCCGTACTCGTGCCACCTGAGCTCGCTCCCACCGTCACCTTGTGCCCAGGTGATCCCTGTGGCGTGACCACGCTCTGGTCCGCCGCCCCACGGCCCGATGGCACGTCGACGGGAGCGGTGCTGGAGACGTTC
>NZ_JALLIN010000111.1 GCF_023630175.1 Streptomyces cellostaticus
CGCGGGTGTATGTGTTGGATGCTGGTCTGTCGCCGGTGCCGGTGGGTGTGGCGGGTGAGTTGTACATCGCGGGTGTGCAGTTGGCGCGGGGGTATGTGGGTCGTCCCGGGTTGACGGCCGAGCGGTTCGTTGCGGATCCGTTCGCCGTGGTGGCCGGTTCCCGGATGTACCGGACCGGTGACGTGGTGCGCTGGACCCCGGACGGGGTCCTGGAGTTCGTCGGGCGCGCCGATGCCCAGGTCAAGGTGCGGGGCTTCCGTATCGAGCCGGGCGAGATCGAGGCCGTCCTGACCGGGCACGAGCAGGTGGGGCAGGCTGCCGTGGTGGTCCGGGAGGACCGTCCGGGCGACAGGCGTCTGGTTGCCTATGTGGTTGCGGCGGCGGGCACGGTCTCGACCGGACCGGACACGGCCGCGTTGCGTGGGTTCGTGGCGGAGCGGCTGCCCGACTACATGGTGCCGTCGGCGTTCGTGGTCCTCGACGGCCTGCCGTTGACGCCGAACGGGAAGCTGGACCGGCGGGCCCTGCCCGCCCCCGCGGCCGCTTCCGACACGGTGGCAGGCACCGGGCCACGCACACCACAGGAGGAGATCCTGTGCGGCCTGTTCGCCGAAATCCTCGGAATCCCCCGCGTCTTCGTCGATGACGGGTTCTTCGAACTGGGCGGCGACAGCATCCTGTCGATCCAACTCGTGGCACGCGCCCGCGCCGCCGGCCTGGTCCTCTCCCCACGGGAAGTGTTCGAACACAAGACCGTCGCCGCCCTGGCCACGGTTGCCACCGTGACGGACGGGCCGGCGGCAACCGAGACCGACAACGCCGACACGGGCGTGGGCACGGTGCCCCTGACCCCGGTGATGCACCAGATCCGCGAACGCGGCGGACCACTGGCCGGATTCTCCCAGTCGATGCTGATCGTCACCCCGGCAGAACTGTCACTCAAGACACTGACCGCGATGGTGCGCTGCGTCCTGGACCAGCACGACGTCCTGCGGATGCGGGTCACCCACAGCTCTGACTCCCCCCACGACTGGGGCCCCGACTGGGGCCTGGAAGTCCTGCCCACGGGCACCGTGGACCCGGCGAACTGCGTGCACCGGGTCAACGTCACGGACACAGCGGACCACCACCTCGAGGAACTGGTACTGGCCGAGGCGACCGCAGCACGGGAACGTCTGGATCCGCAGGCCGGTGTGATGATGCAGGCCGTGTGGTTCGACACCGGCACCGATGCACCGGGCCGTGTCCTGCTGGTCCTGCACCACCTCGCGGTCGACGGAGTGTCCTGGCGCATCCTGCTGCCCGACCTCACAGCCGCATGGAACGCCCTGAGCACAGGCCGTCCAGCCAGCCCCGCCCCGGTGGGAACCTCCTTCCGCGGCTGGGCCGGCCACCTGAACCACCTGGCCCACACCCCCGAACGCACCGCCGAACTGGGCCTGTGGCAGACCATGGTGACAACCCCCGGCATCCGCCTGACACCACACCCACTCGACCCCTCACGGGACACCGCCGAAACCGTACGCAACCTCACAGTGACACTCTCCACCCAGGAGACCCGCCCCCTGCTGAACGAAGTGACTACCGCCTTCCACACCGGCCTCGAGGACATACTCCTGACAGCCCTCGCCCTGGCAGTCACCCGCTGGCACCACAACACCCCCCACCCCGACACCACGAACACCGGCACCACCAGCGGCATCCTCGTCGAACTCGAAGGACACGGCCGCGAGGAAGTCGTCCAAGGAGTCGACCTGACACGCACCATGGGCTGGTTCACCAGCACCTACCCCCTGCGCATCGACCCCGGCACCTTCGACACACACGAGGTATGGGCAGGCGGCACCCACACCGGCACAGTCATCAAACGAATCAAGGAACAACTCCGCTCCATCCCCGACCGCGGCCTGGGCTACGGCCTGCTGCGCCACCTCAACACCCAAACAGCCCCCACACTCGCACACGGAACACGACCCGAGATCGGCTTCAACTACCTCGGCCGCTTCACCACCGGCAACGACGGCCCCTGGCACATCGCCCCCGAATCCGTGGCCCTGGGCAGCGGACTACACCCCCACACCCCAGTCCCCCACGCACTGGAAATCAACGCAGTCGTCCAAGACAGCAACGACGGCCCCCACCTGCACATCTCCTGGTCCTGGGCATCACACCTACTCGACGAAACAACCATCACCCAGATCTCCACACACCTCGTCGAGGCACTCAAAGCAATCACCCGACACACCGCCACCCCCGACGCAGGCGGATACACCCCCTCCGACCTACCCCTCGTCTCCCTGAACCAGACAGA
>NZ_JALLIN010000112.1 GCF_023630175.1 Streptomyces cellostaticus
TGCCTTCGAGTTGGCCGAGGAACCACAGGCGGCGTTGGGCGAACGACACCGGGAGGGTCTCCGGCCGCGTCCGTCGTTCCAGGGGTTCACGGACCCGGCCGCTGTCGTCGAGGTGCTGCACCAGCCCGGCGACGGTGGGGGCTTCGAACAGGGACCGGATGCTGATCTCGGCGCCGAGGACGGTTCGGATCCGGCTCACCAGCCGGGTCGCCAGCAGTGAGTGTCCGCCGAGGTCGAAGAAGCCGTCGTCGATGGACACGGCATCGACACCGAGGACTTCGGCGAACAGACCACAGAGGATCTCCTCGCGCGGCGATCGCGGCCCACGGCCGGCACCCACCGTCGCGTACTCCGGGACCGGCAGGGCCCGCCGGTCCAGCTTCCCGTTCGGCGTCAACGGCAGACCGTCCAGCACCACGAAAGCCGACGGCACCATGTAATCCGGCAGCCGCTCCGCCACGAACCCACGCAGCCTCGCAGTGTCGAGAGCCCCCGTTGCCCTGCCGGCACCCGGCACAACGTAGGCGACCAGCCGCTTGTCACCCGGGGTGTCCTCCCGCACGACCACAGCGGCCTGGCCCACGAGGGCGTGTTCGGCCAGAGAGACCTCGATCTCTCCGAGTTCGAGTCGCTGCCCGCGGATCTTGACCTGGTGGTCCCGCCGCTCCACGAACTCCAGGCGGCCGTCCGGAAGGCACCTGACGTAGTCGCCCATGCGGTACATCCGTGCGCCGGGTTCGTCGGAGAAGGGGTCGGCCACGAAGGCGGCTGCCGTGCGCGTCGCGTCCCCGATGTAGCCCTGGCCGACGCCCGTACCGCTGACGTACAGGTCTCCCGGCATCCCCGGGGGGACGGGCTGGAGGGCCTCGTTCAGTATGTACAGCCGGATGTTTCGAATGGGGGTGCCGATGGTGACCCTCTGCTCGGCGGCGTACGTCTCGCCCGTGATGACGGCGTGCGAGACGTCGTCCGAGCATTCCGTCGATCCGTAGGCGTTGACGAGCGGGATCTCCGGGTACCGCGCGAACCATCGTTCGCACAAGCTGCCCGGTAGCGGCTCGCCCGTTACGACCAGCCAGCGCAGCCGCGGCAGTTCGAGCTGCACTTCCTCGGCGTCCCACAGGTCGAGGGCGGCCCGCAGGAGTGAGGGAACGACCTCCAGGACGGACACGCCTTCGTAGGCCACGCGCCGGAAGAGTTCCCGGGGGTCTGCTGCGACCGTCCGGTCGACGACGCGGACCCGCCCGCCGAGCATCAGCGCTGCGAACATCTGCCAGACCGAGATGTTGAAGGTCAGCGGTGCGTTCTGCATGACGTTGTCCGCTGCGGAGAGGTCCAGGTCCTCAATCTTCGCCAGCAGATGGTTCTCCATGCCCGCCCGGTGGACCATCGCTCCCTTCGGCCGCCCGGTGGAACCCGACGTGAAGATGGAGTACGCGATGTCGTAGGTCCTGGATCGGCTCGGGTACCACTCGGCGTCGTCCTGACCGTCCCCCATGACCAGGACCTCGACGTTGCCGCCCGACGCGTGCGCGATGGCCTGCGCCTGCTCGAGATGCTTCTTCTCCGTCAGCAGGCAATCCGCGCCGCTGTCGGTGAGGTACGTCGCGCTCCGCGCAGTCGGGGCCTGCGGATCCAGCGGAATGTAGCCCGCTCGGCTGCCGAACACGCCCAGCACCGACCACACGAACGGCGCGCCGGGATCGGAGAGGATTCCGACGAGTGCCCCTACTCCCGTTCCGTGTTCCGCAAGGCGCCTGGACAGTGCGCTCGCTCGGGACATCAGGGCCTCGTAGGTGACGTCTCCTTCATCGTCCGTGACGGCGACCGCGTCCGGCTGCCTGCGGGCGATGTCCCTGATCCGGTCCACCACGTCGCGGAACTCCGCCACGTCACGGCGGCCGTGCAGGGCGGAAAGCACGTGCTCACGCTCGTGCGCGTCAAGGATGCCGACCCGGCCGACGGGGGTCCGCGGGGTTTCGGCAATGGTCCGGAGAACGAGGAGCAGCCGGCTGCCGAGTTCCTCCACGGCCGAACGGGCGAACAGGTCGGGTCCGTATTCCATGCGGATCTCGATGCTGTCCCCGGGCAGGACACGCAGATTCATCGGGTAGTGGCTGGCGTCGTGGGCTTCGGCATGGGCGAGGGTGAGGGTGGACGTCGCCCGTTCGAAGGCGTCGTTCTCGACCGGGTAGTTCTCGAAGACGAT
>NZ_JALLIN010000113.1 GCF_023630175.1 Streptomyces cellostaticus
GTTATGCAGCAGGCGCAGCACCCCCTGCCGTTGCCAGACAACAGGCGTCGGCTGCGAGCAGCACGTCTTCGAGTAACGGGCAGCTGCTACACGCCGGAGCCTGGCCTGCTACACGTGCAGCACCCATGTGCCGATCACGCCCACCTGTGAAGGGTGTGCGCACCCTTCGGTTCGCCCTTGGCGAGGATCCCGGAAAGCGCCCCCGAGGCCCTGGCGGTGTCCGGATACTCGAGGGGTGTCAGGCCCCTGTTCGCCCAACTTCGCCTGATGCCGCATGGATCAGGGAGAGGGGATGCCGGTGGTGGATCGGACTGTGGTGCATGGGTGGGATCAGCGGTTCGCGACGTGGGGCAACAAGGAGGAACGCAGCCGGCTACTGGCAAAAATCCATGCGCGGGGCATTTGTCCCATGCTGTCCTCGCCGGAGGTGCTGGTAACGGCCCTCCTCGCACCGTTCGTCGCCGCGGTGGCCACCTCGCTCGGCACGAGCCTGGGCGGGTCGATCGAGAAGGCCCTTCGCACCGTGCTGCGGAAGGCACCACGGCAGAGCGTTCTCGGGCGTCGGCGACGGCTCCTGGGGTGGCATCAGCGGCGACACCAGGGGAGTGCACCGGACCGGTTCGCAGGTGCTGCCGACACCCCTGCCGCCGTGACCCTCGCCCATCAGGCAGGAGCCATGATCCAGATCACGACGTGGACCCCTGCGAAATCGCTGACGCTCCTTCCCGCGATGGACTTCTCAGGACTGGCAGCCCTGGGCGATGTGCCCGCCATCGTCAGGTGGATGGACGACGGATGGCACGCCTTCTCCCTCAAGGAGAGCATGATCGTCGAAGTCGCCTGGGATGAGGACGCCGCACGGTGGGCGCCGTACCGGGGGCCGTTGGCGGAATCGTCCGACTGACGTGGCGTCAGTCCGCGGTCGTCATCCTGCCGCGGCGGCGGCCAGGCTCTCCGCTTGGCGACGGGCGAGCCGAACGGGATTTCGCGGTACGCCCCGGGGGCTGAAGCGGTCTTCGTCAAGTCGGCTGCATGGCCTACGGCTTGTGCCGGGACGGGGCGGGTTCGGCGCTCCTCAGGGTGCGGAACACCGCGGGCGTCATCCAGCCGCGCAGCGTGGCGTGGATCGGAACGTGGCCTCGGCCGTGGCGGCGTCGAGAGCTCCGCCCAGTTCGATCGTCACCAGTCCGTGCAGGGCCACCCAGAGCGAGAGGGCGATCAGCGTCGCGTCGCCCGCCAGGACCTTCTCCGTCAAGGCACGCTCGATCGCCGCGAGGAGCGGCCCGACGGGGTCACCGGTACCGACCGAGTCCGACGGGTCGAAGGACTGCACACCACCGAACAACACCGTGCAGAGGTGGCGGTGCTCGCCTCCCCACCGCCGGTATGCGATGGCCAGCGCGTAGAGCGTAGAGGTCGGCGAGGGCGTCCTCAGACGCGCTCCTAGAAGAGGCCGGTCACCGCTCTGTCGCGCACCTCGTCGAACAGCCGCGTCCTTGCCGTCGAACAGCGAGTACACCGCCGCCGTCGACCCCGGCCGCAGCGGCCAGGGCACGGACGGTGACCGATTCCCGGGGCCGGGGTGGCGAACATCTCGGTGGCGCATGCGACGAGCCGCTCCTTGACGGTGTCGTCGTTCGTTCTCGGCCTTCCCATGGGGCCAGCCGCCTGGCGGGACGCTGCTGCACCGCGGCCTGTGCTGCGGAATGCAGCAGACGGCCGTCACCCTTCACCACCAGGGGCAGCAGCCGGTGCAGCAGCGGCTGCTGCACGGCGCAGGCCGCCGAGGGTGCCAAGGTGCGCTGGAAGTGGCCGTAGGCGGGGCGGCCCGTACGAGCGTTCCTGGGATGGGGTGCCGCGTGCTGCCCCCGCCTGGCCCGGCCCAGGCGGTACGAGTGGGGCGTGACCCACAAAACTTCAGCTTCCACCTCGCCGAGGAGCTGGGCAACCACTACGGCTCGTCCACTGACAGCCGGCCCACGAGCGCGGAACACGTGATCCCGTATCCCGCGATCGTGGTCAACGAGCTGGGTGCGGACCGCGCGGCGCACTGGTTCGTGGCGGCCCGCCGGGTTCACCTGCACGTGGTGGCCGCGGATCAGGCCCG
>NZ_JALLIN010000114.1 GCF_023630175.1 Streptomyces cellostaticus
CCGGCCACGAAGTCGGGCCTCACGCCCCAGCTCTCCAGCAGCCGGAACAGCGCCACCTCCACCGCGAACAACGCCGGCTGCGCGAACTCCGTACGGTCCAGCGCGGCTCGGTCGTCGCCGAACAGAACGTCCTTCAGCGGCAGATCAAGCCGCGCACAGACCGCGTCCAGCGCCTCCGCGAACACCGGGAAGGCTTCGTACAACTCACGGCCCATACCCAGCCGCTGACTGCCCTGCCCCGTGAACAGGAACGCCGACCCGCCACCGGTGGCGGTGCCGCGCACCAGGCCCGGGGCCTGCTCACCCGCCGCCAGCGCCTCCAGAGCGGTCAGGAACCCGTCCCGCTCCGTCGCGACGACGACGGCGCGGCGGTCCAGTGCCGCCCGGGACGTGGCCAGGGAGTAGCCGACGTCCACGGTCCCCGGCAGCGGGTCCGACGTGATGTGCGTGCGCAGCCGCTCGGCCTGGGCACGCAGCCCCGCCTCACTCTTCGCCGACAGCGCCCACGGTACGACCCGGGGCGCGGGCACCGGTTCGGCGGCGGGGGCCGTCTCCTCTGCGGGCGGCGGCGCCTGTTCCAGGACGGTGTGGGCGTTCGTACCGCTGAACCCGAACGACGAGACGCCGGCCCGGCGCGGGCGGCCGGTCTCGGGCCACACCGTTGGCTCGGTCAGCAGGGCGAGGTCACCGGACGTCCAGTCGACGTGCGGGGTCGGCTCGTCCACGTGCAGCGTCTTCGGCAGGACCCCGTTCTGCATCGCCAGCACCATCTTGATCACGCCGGCGACACCGGCGGCGGCCTGGGTGTGGCCGATGTTCGACTTGATGGAGCCGAGCCACAGGGGCTGGTCTGCGGCGCGTTCCCGCCCGTAGGTGGCGAGGAGCGCCTGCGCCTCGATCGGGTCGCCGAGCCTGGTGCCCGTACCGTGCGCCTCGACGGCGTCGACGTCCGCCGTGGACAGCCCCGCGTTGGCCAGGGCGGCGCGGATGACGCGCTGCTGGGAGGGGCCGTTCGGTGCCGTCAGTCCGTTGCTGGCACCGTCCTGGTTGATCGCCGAGCCGCGCACGACCGCGAGCACCGGGTGCCCGTTGGCACGCGCGTCCGACAGGCGCTCGACGAGCAGCATGCCGACGCCCTCGCCCCAGCCCGTGCCATCGGCGGCGGCGGCGAACGCCTTGATACGGCCGTCGGCCGCAAGCCCCCGCTGACGGCTGAAGTCGATGTAGGCACCCGGCGACGACATCACCGTCACACCACCCGCGAGCGCCAGCGAGCACTCGCCGTTGCGGAGCGCCTGGACCGCCCAGTGCAGGGCGACCAGCGAAGCGGAACACGCGGTGTCGACGGTGACGGCCGGGCCTTCGAGACCGAAGGCGTAGGAGAGCCGGCCGGAGACGACGCTCGCCGCGTTGCCGGTACCGAGGAAGCCCTCGATGCCGTCCGGGACGGTCCGGAGCGTCGCTCCGTAGTCCTGGCCGTTGGTGCCGACGAAGACACCGGCCTGGCTGCCGCGCAGCGACGACGGGTCGATGCCCGCTCGCTCGAACGCCTCCCAGGACGATTCCAGGAGCAGGCGCTGCTGCGGGTCCATCGCCAGCGCCTCACGCGGCGAGATCCCGAAGAAGTCGGCGTCGAAGTCGGCGGCGTCGTACAGGAACCCGCCTTCGCGGGCATAGAACGTGCCCTGCTTGTCGGGGTCGGGGCTGTAGAGCGCGTCCAGGTCCCAGCCACGGTCTGCCGGGAACTCGCCGATGGCGTCGCCACCGGTGGCGAGCAACTGCCACAGGTCCTCGGGGCTACGGACCCCGCCGGGGAAGCGGCAGCTCATCGCCACGATCGCGATCGGGTCGTCGTCGACGGCGGCTTTGGCCACCGGCGCCGCCACGGCGGTTGCCGTGCCCAGCAACTCGTCCCTCAAGTACTCCGCGAGGGCCGAGGCGGTCGGGTAGTCGAAGATCAGCGTGGCCGGCAGCGTCACGCCGGTCACTGCGCCGAGCCGGTTGCGCAGCTCGACGGCGGTCAGC
>NZ_JALLIN010000115.1 GCF_023630175.1 Streptomyces cellostaticus
CCCGGGTTCGACGTAATTCGCGGGTTCTAGAGGTCCTGCGGGGGTGAACGCGCAGGTCACCAGGCTGCGATGGGCGTGGACGCCCAAGAATGCCTAGAGACGCGATTTTCCTGATTCGCCTGCGCTGGCCTGCGGCTTCGGCCTATTGTCTGGAGCCGTGTACGTGAAGACGACGAAACGGGAGAACAAGTCCGGCACGGTCCGGTACCTGCACCTGGCCCACAACGAGTGGGATCCGGTGAAGGGGCGGGCGGTGCCCAAGGTGCTGTTCACCTTCGGCCGCGAGGACGACCTGGACCGCGACGCGGTCAGGCGCCTGGTCGCGTCTCTATCGAAGCTGCTGGAGCCGGGCGACGCGCTGGCCGCGACCACGGAATCGGACCTGGAGTTCGTCTCCTCGGTGCCGTTCGGCGGTGCCTACGCGCTCGACCAGCTGTGGCGCCGGCTGCGGATCGACCAGATCGTGGCCCGGGTCGGGCAGCCCAAGCGGGGCCGCCGCCGGGACATGACCACCACCGAACGGGTGCTGTTCGCCCTGGTCGCCAACCGCGCGCTGGCCCCGTCCTCGAAGCTCGCAGCGGCGGACTGGATCACGAACGACGTGCACATCAACGGCCTGTCCGAGACCGGCGAACAGACCTGCTACCGGGCGATGGACTGGTTGCACGAGGTGACCGGCGACCTGGAGAAGCAGGTCTTCGACGAGGTCGCGAACCTGCTGAACCTGGAGGTGGACCTGCTGTTCTTCGACACCACCAGCACCTACTTCGAGCTGGAGGAGCCCGACGAGCCCGTCGCCCGGGACGAGACGGGCCGCCGCCTGGACGCCGACGACACCGGCGGCGACGCGAAGCAGGTCGGGTTCCGGACCTACGGCAAGTCGAAGGACTCCCGCGACGACCTGCCGCAGATCGTCATCGGTATGGCCGTCACCAGGGACGGCATCCCGGTCCGCTGCTGGTGCTGGCCGGGCAACGCCTCCGACCAGACCCTGATCCGCCAGGTCAAGGACGAGATGCGGGACTGGACTCTCTCCAAGATCGTGTGGGTGGCCGACCGCGGCTTCTCCTCCGCCGAGAACCGCCGCTACCTACGCAAGGGCGACCACGCCTACATCATCGGCGAGAAGCTCCGCTCCGGAAGCCCCGAGGTGCAGGCCGCCCTCTCCCGGCAGGGCCGCTACCAGGACGTCGGCGAGAACATGCGCGTCAAAGAGGTGCGGATATCCGACACCGACCGGTTCGTGATCTGCCACAACCCCGAAGCGGCCGAACGCGACCGGCACATGCGCGAACAACTCGTCGCCCAGCTGACCGACTTGATCGTCGACACCGACAAGCTCAGCGACTTCAAGCGGGGCGAACTACGCGGGCGGATCGCCGACAAGCCCGGCCTGAACCGCTACCTGCGCGCCACCGCGGCCGGCAAGCTCCGCATCGACCAGGCGAAGATCAAGGCGGAGGAGAACCTCGACGGGAAGTACCTCCTGCGCTGCAGCGACCCCCAACTGAGCGCCGAGGACATCGCCCTGGGCTACAAGCAACTGCTCGAAGTCGAGCGCGGCTGGCGCGACATGAAGCAGATCATCGACCTGCGGCCCGTCTACCACCGGCTCGAAGAACGCATCAGAGCCCACGTCATCCTGTGCTGGCTCGCCCTCCTGCTGATCCGGATCACCGAGACCACCACCGGCAACACCTGGCCCCACATCCGACGCGAGCTCGACCGGCTCCATCTCGGCACGTTCACCGGCCCCACCGGAACGTTCCAGCAGGTCACCGTCCTAACGAAGCCCCAGCGAGACCTGCTCGCGAAGCTGGGGATCCCCGCCCCGAAGCAGGTCCTCGCGCTCCAGCCCGCAACCCGCTGACCAGCCGAAACGCGACCGCCTAGAGAAACGCCCTCCAGGGGGCCACAGGCATGTCCGCCCAGGTCAGACCCCGTATTCGATCCTCCAGGCCGCTGAATTACGTCGAACCCGGG
>NZ_JALLIN010000117.1 GCF_023630175.1 Streptomyces cellostaticus
TCGGCCCCGCGCACACCCCGCAGCGGTGCCTGCACCGCTCTCCCTGTCTCCGTCCCGTTTCCCCGCCCCTCCTCCCGTGCGGCGACGGACCGCACACCCGGGAGGGCGGCGTGAAGGGCGCCGCCTCGCGAGCGGGCTCGGCGCGGGAGCGGCGTCCACAGGCCGCCGCCCGCGGTCAGGGCGCTGACCGCGGGCGGCTCGGATGTGGTGTGGTGCGACGACGTCAGTCGCAGTCCCAGTACGAGAAGCGGTGGTGGTTGCCGTACCGGTAGGGGTTCCAGCTGTAGTAGCGGCCGTCGCGGCAGTGGTTGCGGTGACGCCAGCGGTCGAAGCGGCCGTCGTCGCAGTACCGCCACCAGTCGTCCACCTGGCGGAACCCGTAGGCGTGGTGGTTGCCCGGGTGGAACGAGGGCGCCACTGCCGTCGCGTGGGTCGCCGGGGCAGCGGCTGCCTCCACCGAGAGAGGCGCCATGACAGCGCCGGCCGCCAGAAGCGTGCCCGCTACTGCCTTAGCAATGGTCTTCACCTGATCTCCTTTCAAACATCAGGGCCGATCTAGCCCTGCCGCTGATCCGGAACGCTACACAAACAGTCCCTGATTCGCCGTCGCCTGAGTTCGCGTCAATTTTCGGGGCTCCACCGGCGCGCTGTGGAAAGCGGCAGTTCAGCGGCGTTGGCGTGCCTTTTCCGGGAATCCTCGCCCTGCGCGCGGCAGGCGTCCGACCAGGTGAACTCCCGCACTGTGCGGGCAGGTTCGCCGCGGTGCGACATATCGGGTCCGACGGTGTGAGTGTGCCGCCGTGAATGCCGTGGGTTCTTCGGAGTCATGCCGTGAGAAAATGCATGGCGGCCCGGCGTGGAGCCGATGAGACGGAATTCGGCACTGCCCTGCATTTCATGGAGTGCATTTCTCACCGAAAGGCACCCGCCGGCCGGACGCGAGGCGGAGGGCCGCGCGGACACCGGCGTGTCGCACCCGCCCCTCCCCCTCCCCCCTCACCCCCTGCGGGGCGCCGCGCGCCGGGGCGAGGGGAGGACCGGGGGCGCCGAGGGACCCCGGGGGGACCGAGGGGCCGGGGAGCGCCAAGGGTTCGGGAGGGCGCCGAGGAGTCGGGAGGGGCACCGAGGGGCGCCGAGGGGCCGGGGCACTGGACGATGCGGCCCGTCGCCCGGGGCGGGGAGGGATGGCGGCGGTCCGGGCCGCCAGCCGGTCCTCGAAGAAGAGGGGGCGGCCCGGGTCCGCGGTGCCGCCGTCGCGCCCGTGCGCGTCGGGCGAGGGTGCGGCCGCAAGGCGCGTCAGGGGGTGCGCGGTTGGGCACCGGGGGCGGGGAATGGAACAGGCGGACGCTTCTGAACGAGTGTCTGATATAGGCGGTTTGCACTGACCGTTCCCCTTCCGCTACCGTCCACGCTCTCCGGACGATTCGTCCGGAGACTCCGGACGGCGGGGTTAGCGCATGGCCCGGCCGCCCGGAGTGACAGCCTCCGTACGGTCTCCGTACGGGCTCCGTGCGAGGCGCCGTCGTGCCTGGTCCACGGCTCGTAGCGGTGACCGGCGGCCCGGTGGCCGGTGGTGCCGACCGGGGGTGGAGCACGGTCCGGGGGGCAGCGGTTGGTCCGTTGGCCGCCCGGCCCGGCTCCTGATTTCGCGTACATCCCTTCCTGCAAGAAAGGCTTTCCGATGAACAACGACTGGCTTGAGGCCGAGACCGCCGAACTGCTGCCCGGCCGCGAGGCGCTGGGCAGGTTCTCGTTCAACTTCACCAGGGTGAGCACCGTTTCGAAGAAGATGGCGCACGTGGACGCCCACAACGAGTCGATGGCGGTGAACCAGTACTCGCCGCTCGCGGTCGCCCAGTCGCAGGCCTCCCAGGCCATCAGCGTCCGGCAGTAGCAGCCGCTGA
>NZ_JALLIN010000118.1 GCF_023630175.1 Streptomyces cellostaticus
CCTGTGGACCGGCGTGGGCGGCATGGGCGGCGACCTCACGGAAGCCGACCGCGAGCGCATCCGCCGCAGTGGCATCGGCGCACTGGCGCCCGAGACCGGCCTCGCCCTCTTCGACGCGGCCGGCCGCACCACCGACGCGCTGCTCGTCCCGCTCCCGCTCGACCTGCCCGCCCTCCGGGCCCAGGCCCGCGGCGGCATGCTCCCGGACCTGCTGCGCGGTCTGGTCCGCGTACCGGTGCGCCGGGCCGCCGGGCAGGGCGGTAGCGGTACGGCGGACGGGTCGGCGTTCCGCACCCGCCTGGCGGGGCTGCCCGCCGACGAGCGGGACGCGGCGCTGCTGGAGCTGGTGCGGGGCGAGGTGGCCGCCGTGTTGGGCCACGCGTCGACCGACGAGGTGCCGGCCGACCGCGCGTTCAAGGAGCTGGGCTTCGACTCCCTGACCTCCGTCGAACTGCGCAACCGGCTCGGCGCGGCCACCGGTGAGCGCCTGCCCGCCACCCTCGTCTTCGACTACCCGACACCGAACGCGCTCGCGGAGTTCCTGCGGACCGAGGTACTGGGCCTCACCGGGGACGCCGAGGCCGCCGGAGCGGTCACGGGCTCGCCCGTGCGCGCCGGCACGGCGTTCGCCGACGACCCGATCGCGATCGTCGGCATGAGCTGCCGCTACCCGGGAGGCGTCGAGACCCCCGAGGACCTGTGGCGCCTGGTGGTGGGTGGCGGGGACGCCATCTCCGAGTTCCCCCAGGGACGCGGCTGGGACCTGGAGTCGCTGTACGACCCGGACCCGGACGGCAAGGGCACCAGCTACACGCGCTCGGGCGGCTTCCTGCACGACGCGGGCCGGTTCGACCCGGCGTTCTTCGGGATCTCGCCGCGCGAGGCCGTGGCGATGGACCCGCAGCAGCGCCTGCTGCTGGAGACCTCCTGGGAGGCGTTCGAGCGGGCCGGGATCGACCCGTCGTCCATGCGCGGCAGCCGCACCGGTGTGTTCGCCGGTGTCATGTATCACGACTACGCGACCCGGATCACGGCCGTACCGGACGGTGTGGAGGGCTACCTCGGCACCGGCAACTCCGGCAGCATCGCCTCCGGCCGCGTCTCGTACGCCTTCGGGCTCGAGGGCCCGGCCGTCACCGTCGACACCGCCTGCTCGTCCTCGCTCGTCGCCCTGCACTGGGCCATCCAGGCGCTGCGCAACGGCGAGTGCACGATGGCGCTGGCCGGTGGTGTGACGGTCATGTCCACCCCCGGTACGTTCACCGAGTTCAGCCGCCAGCGGGGTCTGGCCGCCGACGGGCGCATCAAGTCCTTCGCCGCCGCCGCCGACGGCACGAGCTGGGCCGAGGGCGCCGGCATGCTGCTCGTCGAGCGGCTGTCGGACGCCCGCGCCAAGGGCCACCCCGTGCTGGCCGTGGTCCGTGGCTCGGCGGTCAACCAGGACGGTGCCAGCAACGGCCTGACCGCGCCGAACGGTCCCTCGCAGCAGCGTGTCATCCGTCAGGCCCTCGCCGGCGCGGGCCTCACCAGCGACCAGATCGACGTGGTGGAGGCGCACGGTACGGGGACGACGCTGGGCGACCCGATCGAGGCGCAGGCGCTGCTGGCCACGTACGGCAGGGAGCGTGAGGCCGACCAGCCGCTGTGGCTCGGCTCGATCAAGTCGAACATGGGCCACACCCAGGCGGCCGCCGGTGTCGCCGGCATCATCAAGATGATCATGGCCATTCGGCACGGTGTGCTGCCCAAGACGCTGCACGTCGACGAGCCGACCCCACACGTGGACTGGGAGGACGGCGCGGTCGCCCTGCTCACCGATGCGGTGCCGTGGCCGGAGACCGGCCGTCCGCGCCGGGCGGGTGTCTCGTCCTTCGGCATCA
>NZ_JALLIN010000119.1 GCF_023630175.1 Streptomyces cellostaticus
AAAGGCGTACGTCGGCAGATCGACCCGCCGACCGCCCGTACCGTAAAGCGCCTGCCAGTCGACGGCCACGCCACGGACGTGCAGCTGGGCGAGGGCCCTCATGGTCGTCTCGGCCTCATGACGTCTGCGCCACACGAAGGGGACGAATGCGGCCCTCGCCTCCGTAGCGCATTCCTGCGCCATCGCGGACAAGACGCCGTCCGGCCCGAGTTCGAGGTACGTCGTGACCCCGGCGGCCTCCAGCGCACGGATCCCGTCCAGGAAGCGGACCGCGTCCCGGACGTGCCGTACCCAGAAGTCCGCCGAACCCATCTCGTCGTCCGAGACAACGGCGCCGGTCAGGTTCGACACGATGGCGATACGAGGGGTCTCGTACGCGATCGACTCCGCGACCGTACGGAAGTCCTCCAGCATCCCGTCCATGTGCGGCGAGTGGAACGCATGACTCACACTCAGCCGCTTGGCCTTACGACCCTGCTCCTCGAAGTGGGCGGCGATCGCCACCGCGTCCGCTTCGTCACCCGCTACCACAACCGCCTGCGGACCGTTGATCGCCGCAATGCTGACCCGCTCGGTGAGCAGCGGCAGGACCTCGTCCTCCGACGCCTGCACCGCGATCATCACGCCACCGGACGGCAGCGCCTGCATCAACCGACCACGAGCCGCAACCAGCCGACACGCGTCCTCCAGCGAGAACACACCCGCCACATGCGCGGCCGCGATCTCACCGACCGAATGACCGGCCACGAAGTCGGGCCTCACGCCCCAGCTCTCCAGCAGCCGGAACAGCGCCACCTCCACCGCGAACAACGCAGGCTGCGCGAACTCCGTACGGTCGAGAGCGGCTCGGTCGTCGCCGAACAGAACGTCCTTCAGCGGCAGATCAAGCCGCGCACAGACCGCGTCCAGCGCCTCCGCGAACACCGGGAACGCCTCGTACAACTCCCGGCCCATACCCAGCCGCTGACTGCCCTGCCCCGTGAACAGGAACGCCACCTTGCCCGCCACCGGCGAACCCGTCACCACACCAGCCGACGAAGCGCCCTCCGCCAGGGCCGCGAGACCGGCCAGCAGGCCCTCACGGTCGCCGGCCACCACCCCTGCCCGCCGCTCGAACGAGGAGCGGCCGGTGGTCAGCGTGCGACCGACGTCGGACAGGCGCAGCTCGGGAGCGGCGACGAGCCGTGCGCGGAGGTTTTCGGCCTGGCCGCGCAGCGCGTCGTCGTTCTTGGCCGAGAGCACCAGCGGGAGGAAGGCGGGTTCCGGAGCCGTGTCGCCGACCGGATCCGCTTCAGCCTCCGCCCGTACCGGGGCCTGCTCGATGATGGTGTGGGCGTTCGTTCCGCTGAAGCCGAACGAGGAGATGCCCGCCCGGCGCGGGCGGCCGGGGTCCGGCCACTCCTTCGGCTCGGTCAGCAGGGCGACGTCTCCTGTTTCCCAGTCGACCTGGGGGGACGGGGCGTCGATGTGAAGGCTCTGCGGGAGCAGGCCGTTCTGCATGGCCAGGACCATCTTGATGACGCCGGCGACACCGGCGGCGGCCTGGGTGTGGCCCAGGTTCGACTTGATGGAGCCGAGCCACAGCGGCCGGTCGTCGGGCCGGTCCTGGCCGTAGGTGGCGAGGAGGGCCTGCGCCTCGATCGGGTCACCCAGCGTCGTACCCGTACCGTGCGCCTCGACCGCGTCCACGTCGGCCGCCGACAGACCGGCACTCGCGAGCGCGGCACGGATC
>NZ_JALLIN010000012.1 GCF_023630175.1 Streptomyces cellostaticus
GGCCCAGCGGCCGGGGCGCCCCGCACCGCGCAGCCGGGC
This sequence comes from Streptomyces cellostaticus, assembly GCF_023630175.1. Taxonomy (GTDB): domain Bacteria; phylum Actinomycetota; class Actinomycetes; order Streptomycetales; family Streptomycetaceae; genus Streptomyces; species Streptomyces cellostaticus_A. The sequence goes on from NZ_JALLIN010000012.1 coordinate 40, forward strand.
CTTGCCCAGTTCGGCCATGCCGACGAACAGCAGCGGGACGAGGAGCGCCAGCGGGAGCAGCGGCCCCCGCCACAGTGCGCCGAGCAGTCCGGCGACGGCCGCCGACGGGACGGCGACCAGCAGGCCGGGCGCCGCCGCGCCGTCGGCCGGCGCGGACCGCCGCGCCCCGGTGCCGCCGCTGCCCTCGCGCGGTTCCGCGTCGGCGCGGGACAGGGCGGCGAGTTTGGGCAGCAGCGCCGAACCGGGCACCGGCTCCACCCGGCCCGCCAGTCCGGTGAACCGCTGGGCCACCGACCGCATGGGCAACGCCTGGCCGAGCAGTTTCCCGGCGAACTCCCTCAGGCCCTCGCCGATCCGTTCCCCGATGCCCTCGGCGGACGGCACCCGCAGGCCGAGGGCCGTCAGCCGGGCCGCCGATTCGGCGGGCGAGGCGGTCGCACCGCCGCCGCGCAGGGCGGCGCCGACGAGGTCCCGGTACTCGTCCAGCGCCCGGCGCGCCTGGTGGACGTCCGCCTCGAACGCGTCCCGGCGGCCGGGCCGCAGCAGCCCGGGCAGGCTCTGCAGCCCGGCCAGCGACTCCTCGGCGTGGTCGAGGGCCTCCGCGCAGGCGCGGTGGGCCTCGTCGGCCACCCCGCCGGGCTCCCGGTGCCGCTGGTCCCGGCCGCCGCGGGCCGCCACCAACCGGCGCAGCGGCTCGGGCAGATCCGCTCCGGAGGAGGCGGTCTGCGGGACGTCCGGCGCGAGTTCGGTGTCCTCGCCCGCGAACCGGGTGAGCGCGTCGCGCCAGGCCCGGTCGCGCACCTCCGGCGGCAGGTCCTGCTCCAGCAGCCGCACCCCGGGCGCGGCGACGGCCTCGGGCAGCGACCCGATCGCCGCCAGCACCCCCCGGTACAGGTCGGGCACCGACAGCACGTCGACCAGGACCGCCAGCGCGTCCGGATCGTCGGCGGCGGGCTGCTCCAGCGCGGTGTGCGCCGAGCGCAGATCACCGGCCCACAGCAGCCCGGTGCCCGAGGTGCGCAGCACGGCGGGCCGGACCAGTCTGCGGTCGGGCTGGAACGCCTCGTCCTCCCCGGCGTACGAGCCCGGCGCGCTGCCGACCAGCAGCACCAGCAGCCTGACCTCGCCCACCGCCCGGTAGCCGGTGAGCAGTTCGTACTGGAGCTGGTGGTCGGTCAGCCCGGCCGGGGTGTCGACCACCAGGAAGAGCGGGTCGTCGGGTTCCGGCAGCCCGGCCCGGCCCAGTTGCCGGGCCACCCGGGCGCGCAGGGCGGAGGCGCTGTCCAGCTCCGCCGCTCCCGCGCGCAGGTCCAGGTGGACGACGGCCGCGAAGTCCTGAGCGGTGCTCACTGCGCGTCACCGTCCCAGGGGGTGCGGCGGGACCGGTCGCGCTCGTCGCCGCCGTAGGTTCCCGACCCCGCGGAGTCGTCCCACGGCACCGTCGGCACGTCCTCGCGGCGGGACCGCTCCTCCGCGCCCCTCCCGGCGGCGGAACGGTCGTCCCGGCGGCCGTCCCGCTCGCCCCAGGGCTCCCGGCCCTCGTCGTCGTCCGTGCCGCGCCCGGCGCCGCGGTCCTCGCCGTACGCCCGCTCGTAGCCGCGTTGGCGGGTGCCCTCCGGGTCGCCCCGGCCGTCGTCGTCCGTGCGCGTGCGGGCGCCGCGGTCCTCGGCGCGCCGCCGCTCGTCACCGTACGACCGCTCGCCGTACGAACGCTCGTCACCGTACGACCGCTCGCCGTAGGGGCGCTCCTCGGCGTACGGGCGTTCCTCCTCGCGCGGCCGGTCGTAGCCGCGCGGGCGGGTGGCGTCGCCGTCCCCGTCCTCCCGGTCGGCCGCTCCCCGGTGGTTGTCGTAGGAGGAGACGGGGCCGGTGCCCCAGTCGTCGTCGTCGGCCGCGCGCCGGGGCCCGGGAACGTCCTCGCGGCCCTGGGGCCGCCCCGGTGCGCCGCCGCGCACGTGTTCCAGCAGGGTGCGCAGGGTGGGCTGGACGGCGCGCTGGTCACCGAACTCCTTGTCCAGCGCGGCCGGCAGGGTCTCCGCCCAGAACTCCCACAGCGGCCGCACCCAGCCCTCGACCCGCTCGCCGCCGCGTTCCCGGCGGTCCGCCAGCAGTTCGAGCTGGCGCGGGGCGATCTTCTCGACCAGGTCGACGAAGAGCGGATGGGGCTCGCTGCCGGTCCGGGCCAGGCCCAGCGGCTGCGCGCCCATCAGTTCACGGCAGTAGTCCTCGACGGTCCGCTCGTCGTCGAGGACCGTCCAGCGTTCGTACGAGCGCAGCAGCTCCGCCCAGCTCGACACCCCGCCGGGGAAGTCCCCGAGCCGGAGCCGGACGCCGGGGACGTGCGGGCCGGTCTCGGGGAACAGCCGCAGCCGGACCCGTTCCGGGGAGGCGGGGTCGCCGTCGACCACGTCCACCTGGCCGTTCCACATGCAGCACAGCAGCCGGTGCAGGATGGTGCGCCGGTCCTCCTCGCTGCTGACCATCCAACTGTCGCGGTGCCCGAGACGCTGACGCCAGCGCAGTACGTCCTGGGCCTGTTCGGACTCCTTCGCCCGGGCCCACTGGCGCAGCACCTTGCGGGCCTCCGGTACCTGGGTGAGGCTCATCTCGCTGCGGAAGAGGACCACCGTGATCGAGTCGCTCTCCACCGCCCGGTACTCCACGCGGTTCTTCGCGTCCGAGGGCAGCCGCAGTGTCTTGCCGAGGTACTCCTGCACCTCCTCCACGGCCTGCACCCTCGGGTGGGTGACCAGGACCCGCAGCGGTCCGGTGCCCTCCGGGGTGAACCCGACGGGCAGCAGTCCGGCGAGTTTGCGTCCGAACAGGTCGAGCGCCTCCTTGCTGACCTGGTCGGTGGCCTCCTGGTCGCCCGCCGCGGCGGACAGCAGGGTTCCCATGGCCGGCAGCAGCGGCCGCTCCTCCAGGTGGGTGCCGCTCTCGGCGAACAGCCGGGTGATGCGGGCCTCGAGCTGTCCCTTGACCTGCGCGACGGCGCCGTCCGGGTCACGCCGGCTGCGGGTGTGGACGCGGCGCCAGGTGTCGCCGTCGACCAGCTTGAGCAGCAGCGCCGCCTCGTAGTCGGTCTCCCGAAGGCCCTCGCGGCGGATCAGCCGGGCGACCACGTCCTCGTAGAAGTGGTTGATGGTGCGCTGCGGCGGCAGCAGGTAGGAGATCCCGGTGCGGTCCTCGTACAGCTCGTGGCCCTTCTGCGCGGAGGCCTTGCGCTCCTGGTCGCCGTGGCTGCGGAAGGCCCGCACCAGACGGTCCAGGTCGGCGCCCGCCGCGTCCGCGTGGGGCTGCCAGACCTGCTGCTGATCGCGCCAGGCCTCGTGCCAGATCAGACGGCAGCGCCACTCGTACCAGTCGTCCTGCTCCCGGATGGCGGCCTGGACGGCCTCGTCGCCCCAGCGGGCCGGCGCCATCCCGGCCAACTGCCCCTTGATCCGGGGGATCTTGGGCGGCTGCTCGGTGACCCCGCCCGGGCGCTGCGGGGCGCGGGCGCGGCTGTCCAGCATGCCGAGGAAGCCGAGCTTGACGATCCCGTGATCGCTGTCGGGTATGCCCCGCACCACCCGTTCGGCGAGGAAGGGATCGGCGCTCTGCAGCAGTTTGTCGATGGCGGGGCGCGGCGCGAACCGGTCGGCCATGACCGCGGCCTGGTGCTCGGCGTCCGCGCGCAGGGCGGCGAGCTGTCGCTGCATGTCGCCGATGCGCTCGCCCAGCGCCTGCTCGATGTTCTTGCCGCCGCGCGGCAGCGGGTCGGGCTCGGGCACCGGCAACTGCCGCCGTTCCCACAGCTCTTCCAGATGGGAGTCGGCGAAGAGCTGCCGGATCATCAGCACCCCGTTGTCGCCGCGCAGGGCGGCCCGCGGCCGCTCCACCAGTTCGGTGACCGACTCGCGCAGCATCCGGCCGGCGACCAGGTCGGCGAGCTGGTCCATGGGCGCCGTCATGGAGGCGACCAGGCTGGTGGAGACGCCCTGCCGGCCGATACCGGTGGGCGACAGCGAACTGCGGGCCACACCGCGGTTGATGAAGCTCGCGGAGAAGGTCTGGTAGTCGTCGTCGGTGGCCGTCTTGCGGCCCCGGGAGCGGCCGTCGCCCAGTTCGGTGCCGATCAGCGACATCACCAGCGAGACGATGGAGCGGCGCAGGTCGTCGGCCCGGATCCCGGCGGTGGGGCTGAACAGGAAGGCGGTGGGGAGGATTCCGGTGCGCAGCCGCACGGGGGTGGTGCCCGGGTAGCGGATGCCGAAGCCGGCGTCGTGGTCGAGGTCGCCGATCTCGGCGCCCTCGGTCGGCGCGTTCTGCCGGTCCACCAGCCGGAACAGGTCCACCAGGGCCCGGGCCGCGTTGAGTTCGGCCTCGCGTCCGCCGCCGGTGGCGGAGGAGAACGACGACGGCATCACCACCAGCGGATAGATCTTGACCCCTTCGAACCGCCGCACCTGGAACGCGTAGTTGATGAGGTGCAGGTAGTCCAGGAAGATGCCGGCCCCGGTGCCGCCGGCCACCGAGAAGGCGACGAACACGTCGCAGCCGCTGACCCTGCCGCCCCCCAGCTCGCTGAGCTCGCCCGCCGACTTGGCGATGGCGTCGATCGCCTGCAGCAGGGGTTCGAGGACGGGGTTCAGTCCGTGGCGGAGCGTCGCGAACAGGGCGGCGCGGCCGACGGTGGGAAGCTGCCCGGCGCCGTTGTGCAGCGGGGTGACCTCGGGCTCGCCGATGACGGGCGGGAGCCAGCCGGCCACCTCCTCGCGCAGGCTGGCCCGGAGCATCTTGGTGACCTCCGGTGAGCTGTCGAAGTTCGGCAGCAGGTGGTGGGTGGCCCGGGAGGTGCGGGAGTACGCGGCCCGCAGCGAGGGGTCCACGTTGAACTGCGGCAGCCGCTGCAGGTCGGTCTCGCTGTAGTCGGCGTACACGAACTGGAGGCAGTCCGGCAGTTGGTAGGGGGCCTGACCGCTCTGCCGGGTCAGCGCCATGCCGTCCGGTCCGCACAGTTCGGTGCGCAGTCTGCGTTCGAGTTCGGCGCCGACCAGTCCCCCGGTGCCGCCCAGGCCGACGAAGAGCATCGGCTGGAAGATCTTCATGGTTTCCTCCCCGCTCGCGGCCGGGGCGGCCGCGGGTTCGTGCTGGGACCTTCTGCGTGGTGCGTACGGCCTGGTGGCCGCGGTGCGGTGCGGTACGCCGGGCGGGCGGGGAGCGGTCGGGCCCCCCGCCCGCCCGGGGCGTCATTCGTAGGAGCTGTAGGCGCTGGGGGCGCTGCTCTCGGTGGTGCCGGGCTCGCGGCGGGGGCTGGACGGCTGCCGCCGGCGGCGGTTCGGCTTCGGGGGACGCCTGTCCTCGCCGAGGGCCAGTTGCAGCGTCTCGGTGAGCGGGACCGGGCCGCGGGCGGTCACCGGGGTCCGGCCGCCGCCCTTCCTGCGCAGGACCGCTCCGCCGCCCCTGGGGTCGCGCTGCACGGCGTACGGGCCGTGGGGGCGCCGTTCGATACGGGGGCTGCGGTGGGGTTCGGCGACGGTGAACTCGTACCACTGCTTCTGTCCGTGCCCGGCCTGGTGCTCGCTCAGGACGCTGCCGTCCTCGGAGACCAGTTGCAGCGTGAGGCCGTACGGGTCCCTGGCGCGCCGGCGCTGGCGCACCCGGGCCACGGCCACCAGGGCCAGCACCACCAGCAGGGCGGCGGCTCCCAGGACCATCCACTTGTACTTGTCCCAGAAGCCCGGCTCGGGCGTCACCCGCACCGAGAGCGGGGACCGTACGAGGGTCCGGGCGTGGTCGGTGGTGTCGGTGACGGTGACGGTTCCGGCGAGACTCAGCCCGTCGCCGCCGAGGCGGTCGCCGAAGACGCCCGCCGGGGCGACCTCGACGGTCACCTTCCGGGTGCCGGATTCACCGGGCGCGACCGTGATCCGCGCGGGGTCGACGGAGAGCAGCCCGGGCTGGAGGTCGGCCACGGCGAGCCGCAGCGTGTGCGACGCGCCGCTGGTGTTGTGCACGGCCAGGGTGCCGGTGACCCGGGCGCCCGGGTGGACGTCGGCGGCGGGCAGGTCGAGCGAGGTGGTGACCGGCAGTTGGCCGGGGGCGACCTCGCCGGACTCGCTGCGGGTGTCGGCGCTCAGCCCGGCGGCGGTCAGCGTGGCGCTCACCTTCAGCGCGCCGGAGGCGTCCTCGGGGACGCGCACGGAGCCGGTGAAGGAGCCGTCGCTCGCCGTGGGGTCGGCCGCCTTGCCGTCGTCGGCGAGGTCCAGCTTCAGCGGGGTGAACCCGTCCCCGGTGAGCGCGCTGCGCACCCGCAGCCCGTCGTAGTCGCGCGGGTCCTTGATCTGGTAGCCCTCCCGGGTCTGCAGCCGCATGGTCACCTTGACCTGGTCCCCGGCCTGCGGGGAGGGCGGGTCCATGGTGATGGCGCCGCGCAGCTCGCCCTGCCACAGCACGCTGACGGAGACCGGCAGCGAGCGGTGTCCCTCGGGCGCCTCGGCCTTCACCTTCCAGGGTCCGGGCAGCGGGTCGACGATCTTCAGCGCCTCCACCACACCGTTTCCGCCCGCCAGTTCGAAGGACGACTTGTGGTACTTCCCGTGCGTGGGAACCTTGTTGCCGTTGGGGTCGTAGTACGTGATCTCGACCGCGGGGTCGCCCTTGTCGACCACGATGCTGCCCACGGTCGCCAGCGGGGAGATGGCGATCTCCTGGGTGGACGGCGGCCGCTTCGGGGCCGGTCCGCGCTCGTGCCGCAGGCAGTGGGCGGCGGCGAAGATGTCCTCGAGCGTGGTGCCGATGGCCTCCGGCTCGACCTTCCTGGGCCCGGGGGTCGCGGACGGCAGGTCGACGCATCCCTTCTGGTATCCGCCGGCCGCCATCCGCTTCAGCTCGGCCATGCGCGGCTGGGCCCCGAAGCCGAGCGGCCAGACCTGCACGTGCTCGTCCCTGGCCTCCTTCAGCGCCAGGCGGAGCTGCCGGTCGCCCTCGTCGTCGCGGTGCGCGGGGTCGCCGTACTTGGGGCTGTCACCGACGTCCATGTAGCCGTCGGTGAGCAGGAACAGCACCCGGGGCTGGGACGGGTCGGTGCCGTGGGTGAGGTCGTGCACGCCCTGGCGTATCGCGCTCGGGAAGTCGGTGCCGGTGCCCTGGCTCTTGGTCCGGCCGCGCAGCTTGGTGACGCAGCCGCCGATCGTGTCGCGGCCCGCCGCGTCCAGCGCGGTCCGCGGACACACCGGGTCCACCGCGCGCTGGTCGTCGGACTCGGCGGCGGCGAAGCCGAAGACGGTGACGTGGGACTGGGAGGAGACGTCGCCGAGCGCGATCCGGGCGGCGGCGGCCTTCTCGGCCTTCATGTCCGCGGCGGAGAGGCTCGCCGACTCGTCGACGGCCACGGCGTAGTTGACCGCCGGGAACGCCTGCCGCGTGTCCGCCGCCGGCACCGGATCGTGGCCCGGTGGTGCCAGCAGGGCGCCGCACAACGCGGCCCCCGCCAGCGCCCCGACCGCGGCGCGGCGCATCCCGCCCCATCGCGCTTGCCGTCTTCCCGTGACTGTTTCCACGGCGGTCCCCTGATTCCTCGTTCGTCTCTGCATGGAGTGCTCGGTGCGGGCGAACCCGCTCAGCGCGGGGTCAGGCCCCAGGCGAGGGCCAGCGCCGCCGAGAGGGCGAGCGAGCCCACGCCCCAGCGGATGGCCCGGTACTTGGCGGACAGGATCGAGCTGACGTCGACGGCCTGGACCAGCAGCCACCCGGCGGGGTCGCGCCCGGCCTCGGCCACCCGGTCGGACAGCCCCGCGAGGTCGCGGGCGGCCACCAGGTCACCGAAGTACGTGACCGCGTCCCGGCCGCGGTGGGTACCGGTGCGCGGCATCACCGCGCCGACCAGCGCGACCACCGCGCCGCTCCAGAGCACCGCGGCGAGCGCCAGCACCACGTCGGCGGGCCCGCGCCAGCCCGGCGGGCCGTGCCATCCGAGCAGCAGGGCGGGCAGCGCGAGCGCACCGGACAGCAGTACGGCGGCCTTCGAGTCGGCTCGTCCCAGGTCCTCTCGGATCGTGTCGAGCAGGCGTTCGGCGATGCGCTCCCCCGCCCCGTCGTGGCTGTGCCGACCCCCGTCCGGCACGAGCACGACCGGGGCGGGGGAGGTCCTGGCGGCCTCGTCCCCGGCGGTCATCCGTCCTCTTCCGCCCAGGACCAGCCGTCGTCCCGCGGGCGTCTGCGGCCGCGCGGGGGCTCCCGGTCGTGATCGTCCGTCCTGTGGTCGCCGGCGGGGTCCGGCCGGTACGCCGAGCCCGGCGCGGGCGCCCCGTCGTAGGCGTCGGGCGGGTAGGGCCCGGGCCGGTGGGCGCGGCCCGGGGACGGCTCCCGGTCCCGGTCGTCCCCCCGGTCGCGTTCCGCACGGTACGCCCGGCTCCACGGCTCACGGTCGTAGTCGTCCGCCGGGTCGGCTTGCGGCCGGTACGTGCCGCCCCACGAGGGCTCCCGGCCGTAGTCGTCCGCCGGGTAGGGCTCCGGGCGGCGGGCGGGTCCCCGGGACGGCCCCCGGTCCCGGTCGTCCCCCCGGTCGCGTTCCGCACGGTACGCCGGGCTCCGCGGCGGCCCCGGGTCGTAGTCGTCCGCCGGTTCCAGCTCGGGCCGGGCCGTCCGGGCGCGCTGCGGCGGCCGGCCGTAGTCGTCCGCCCGGTCGGGTTCCGGTCGGTACGAGCCGCTCCACGAGGGCTCCCGGCCGTAGTCGTCCGCCGGGTAGGGCTCCGGGCGGCGGGCGGGTCCCCGGGACGGCCCCCGATCGTGGTCGTCGGCCGGGTGGGGCTCGGTCCGGCGGTCGGTGCGGAACGGCGGTTCGTCCATGACGGCGTCGTCGTCCCGGTGGGTCTCGGCTCGGTGCACCTCCCGGGTGGACTCGATGCGGTGGCTCTCCGTCCGGTAGGTCTCCGCGCGGTGCGACTCGCCCCGGTGGGACGTCCGCCGGGGCGGTTCGTCCGACACCCACTCGGGGGTGAACGGCCCCTCGGCGGCGGCTTCGAGCTCGCGGGGCTCCCGGCGGGCCGGGACCGCTCCGATGGGCCCCTGGAGCGGGCGGCGCCGGCCCTGGTTGAGCAGGTCGAGGACCTGCGACTCCACGTCCGCGGCGTGCAGCTCGCCCTTGAGCGCCATGGTGTAGAGCCGGTCGACCCGTTCCCGCTCGTCCTGTCGGCCCTCCTGGCGGATCTTCTCCAGGAAGTCCTTGGCGCCCTCGGGGTCGGCGGCCAGCATGAAGCTGAGCTGCTCCAGCTCGCCGCCCTGCAGCATGCGCCGGAAGGAGTCCTGGCGGACCCGGGTGACCTCGGCGTCGGCCTGTGCCCCGCGCCGCTGCTTCGCGTACTCGATGGCCTCGTCGTTCACCCCGAGCCGGACGTACAGCCGCACCCGCAGGCCGAGTTCGTTGCCCAGGTCGCTCCAGCGGCCGCCGACGCACTCCCGGGTGATGACGCGGTTGGCCTGTTCGGCGTCGGTCACCCGGTAGGTCAGGGTAATCTCGCGCAGCCGTTCCAGGACCGGGGAGGTGAGCCGGGCCGCGACGTCGGTCACGACCTGGACGGCGGCCAGGTAGGGGTCGTGCACCTCCCACTCGATGTCCACCTCGGCCTTGAAGAAGCTGGTGCCGCCCGCGGCCGGCAGTTCGAGCTGGAGCGGCGAGACGTACGTGCCCTGCGCGACCTCGCAGATGTTGTAGGGCCGCGCCAGCGCACGCTTGTCCACGTGGCGCACCCCGGAGACGGTGATCACGCTGTAGCCGCCGTTGCGGTAGAACAGCACCGAGGCCCGCTGCGCGCTCGCCGCCGGGAGGGCGCCGAGCGGGGCGTACTCCCGCAGGAACGGTCCCGCGGGTGCCGGGCCCCCGGCCGCCGTCTCGTCCTCTTCCTCAGCCATGCCTGTCCTCCTCGCGGGTCCTCTCCCGGCGCGTCCGCTCCCGGCGGTCCGGCCGCCGCTTCGTGACGGCGAGCCACCACAGGTCGCGCGCCCGCGCGTCGGGGAGGGGGTTCTCGGGGTCGTTCATCATGTGGCGCAGCAGCCAGTCCAGCCGCCGCTGGTCGTGATCCTCGGTGGCCAGCGCGGGCAGCAGTGCCGCGAGCCCCGGCCGGGTCCACTCGGTGCCGTCCTTGCGCACGGCGGACCGCAGCAGACGTTCCAGCGCGTCCATCGCCACGTCCCTGGCCCGGGCCGTGTTGAGCGTCGTCCACATCAGGTCGGCCATGGGGCCGACGAGTCGGGGGCGGGTGGCCGCCAGGGCGAGCGGCAGCGGCCAGTCGCCCCGGTCGCCCAGGGAGGCGTCGGGGTCCGCCGTCAGCACCTCGTCCACCGCGGTCAGCGACAGCCGTACGGTGGTCACGAGGCCCAGGTCCTGGTAGGGCTCGCGCTTGTGATGGGTCCAGTCGGCGATCCGCGTCAGCACCTGGTCCGCGTCCGGCAGCGCCAGCAGCCGCACGACGTTGAAGGAGGCGACCGCGAGCTGGTCGCCGTCGTCCCGGACGCCGATCCTGGCCAGCGCGTCCAGCGTGTCGTCCATGGTGGCCGCCCCGTTGCCGTAGCCCAGCGCCATCGCCGCCGTCCAGCGCAGCGCCTTGGTGCCGTTGCGGCTCCAGTCGCCGACCAGCCGGTGCACCGTCCCGCGGTGGGTCCCGTGGCCGGCGGCCTGGTCCAGGGTGGTCGCCGCGAAGACCCTGCGGCGGGGCGTGACCGCCTCGGCGAGCGGCCGCACCAGCTCGGTGTAGCCGTGGTCGAAGTCGCGTACGCACAGCTCGCCGGCGGCGACCGCGGCCCGCATCCACACCTGGGGGCGCGGATCGTCCGCGAGCAGTCTGAGCCAGCGCACCACGGGGGCCCGGACCGGGAAGTGCCGGTCCCAGACCTCGCTCAGCACCGCCGAGGGCAGGGCGGTGCCCCGGTACCAGATCAGCCGGGCCGGGACCTCGCCGCCCGCCACCTCGACCCGTCCGTCGGTCACCTCGGCGCGCGAGAGCGCCAGGTCGGCCTCCGGGTCGTCGCAGAACAGCGGGCGGGCCGGGGTGTTGTCGGGGTCGCACTGGACGGACAGTTCCCAGGTCAGCAGGTGGGCGGCGGCGGCCACCGCGCTGTGCGAGGCGCCACCGAGCACGGCCAGGGCGATCCGGAACGCCACCGGGTGGAACAGGGACGCCGTGTCCGGGCGCCCGGCGCCGTTCTCGCCGGCGGCGGGCCGCGCCGTCAGCGCCCGGTCCACCCCGGCGAACCACTCCTGGACCTGGCTCGCGGCCAGGCTCCGGCAGCCGGTCAGCAACTCCTCGTAGGAGATGTCGCCGAGCACATGGCCGGCCAGCAGGGAAGCGAGGAGTTCGGCCTCCGCCGGGCGCAGGTCCTTCAGCCCGACGACGCCCTCGACCTCCTCGCGGGCCCACAGTTCCTCGGCGCGGGCCAGCAGTTCGGCGGTACCCGACCCGCCGTCCGGTGCCCGGTCGGCGTGGCGCTCCAGCCGTTCCAGCAGCCGGGTGCGCAGCAGTTCACGGGTGGGCGCGGGCGGGCAGAGCATGCCGTACCGGCCGGCGAGCAGCGCGTTGGCGGCCGACCCGACGGTGACGACGAGGACCGCGTAGGCCGCGCGGCGGTCCAGGGCCGCGGCGAGCTCGTCCAGGTCCATTTCGGCGGGCGGCACCGCGCCGGGCCGGGTCAGGGACAGCTCCAGCAGGTAGCCGGTGGCGCTCGGTGTCTCCTCGCCGTCGCCGCGTGCGTGGCCCAGCGACTCGGCGAGCTGACGGACCCCTCCGTCCGGGTCGACCCGCCGCACCCGTGATCCGGTGCCGGACTCCGGGGCGTTCTCGTCGGCGGCTGCGGTGGTGGCCGCGGTGGTGACCTCGTCGAGGAGGGAGAGCGCCGTGCTGGTGCGGCCGGTGCCCGGTGCGGCGCCGAGGACCAGCAGCCGGCGGGCGCGCAGCGCGTTGCGCAGCCGCAGGTAGCCGTCCGGCTCCACGTGGACGCGGCGCAGCCGGCGCAGTTCCTCGTCGGGCACCGGCCCGCTGCGCATGCCGGCGCCGGACCGGCGGGCGTCCAGGTGGAGGTTGACGTCGCCGATGAGAGCGCTGTGGAAGTACGAGCGGTCGAAGCGGGTCAGGTCGCGGCCGACGTCGAACAGCAGTTGGGTGGCGCGGCGGGTCCGCGCGGCGGCGGCGAGGTCGGTGGGGCCGTCCTCGCTCTGCTCCGCGGCGAGGGGGTCGCGGGTGTACTCCTTGATCCGCCCGGCGGCGCGCTCCCGTTCCCGTTCGCGTTCCTTCTCCCGTTCGGCCGCCTCGTCCTCCGCGCCGTCGTCCTTGCCGGAGCCGCCGTCGTCGCGGGCCCGCTCGTCGCGGCCCTTGCCGTCCTCGGGGTCGGGCGAGCGGTCCTGGTCGGGCCGGTCGGGGGCGTCGTCGGCCGGGGCGTCCGGCTGCCTGTCGTCGCTCATGCGCCTCGGCCCTTCCGCCGTTCGTCGTCGCGGTCGGTGACGCGGCCGATGTGCACGGGCTGCTGGTAGACGTTGTCGTGGTGCTCGGACATGTCACCGTGCACCGTGTACCGGCTGCCGGAGGGGGGCTCCCGGTCCGGCCCGGCCGCCGGCGCGGCGTCGGCGCCGGTGTGCGCCGCCTCCGCCGCGCCGGCGGCCGGGTCGTCCCCGGGGCCGGGCGGCGGCACGTCGGCGGTGCTCCCGGACGGGGGGTCGGCGGGGATCTCCGGGGCGGGCAGGCCCGGCAGCAGGCACCAGGCGGTGACCTCGCCCTCCTTGAGCCGCAGCCGGACCCGGGCGTACTGGCCGGGCTCGATGAACTTGCCGCCGCCGCTGACCACGTCCTCGTACAGGGACTGCGAGGTGACCAGGACCAGGTCGGCCCCGTTGTCGTCGAGGAGGCGGCGGGCCGCGGAGGAGTCGGCCAGCCGGCAGGCCAGGTCGACCGCGCGTCCGCTGATGCCCCGCTCGTCGTGCCGGACGGGGCCGACGTGCATGCCGATGCGCAGTCCCAGGGGGACGCGCAGCCCCCGGTTCTCGTCCCGCAGCTTCTCACGCACCTCGACCAGCCACAGGCCGAGCAGCCGGCTCACCGGGATGCGGCCGGTGACCGCCACGAGCACACCGTCCCCGCGGTCCTCCAGGTGGAGGGCGTCGCGGGGCACCGAAGCGTGGGTGAACGCCGTCTCCAGCACCCGGTAGATCCGGGCGCGCATCCGCGGCTTGTCGACGTCGTCGTACTCCCCGGACCGTCTGGCGTCGACGCTGATCACCAACTCGTAGTGTTCCTCGGTGATTTCCGGTGCGTCGTGGTTCACCCGTGCCCCCTGCAGTGCTGTCCGCTCATGGATGAGGTGGTCGTCCCAACAGCGTCGGGCCCGGGACGCGGGGCCGTCTGTAGCCGTTTACACACGGCGGGCGGTGCGTTACTCGTGATGGCCGTCCGCGAGGAGGGCGAGCAGGGCCGGGTCGAGGATCTCGACCATCCGGTTGCCGGTGCGCACGATGCGCTGGCTGCGCAGCAGCCGCAGGGCCTTGGCGACGGCCTCCCGGGTGGCGCCGATGGTGGCGGCCAGCTCGTCCTGGGCCAGGTGGACGACGGAGCCGGCGGGCGGGGGGCCGGACGGGCGGACCGACGCGGAGGGGGTGTAGGGGCCCGCGGGTTCGGCCGCGGCGAGTTCGCTGAGCCGGCCGGCCAGGCGCTGCAGGACGGTGAGGGAGGCGAGCGCGGACCGTTCCTGGTCGGCGCTGCGCAGCCGGAAGGTGAGCTGGCGTATCACCAGTCCGCTGACGCGGGGATGCAGGGCGAGGAAGCGCCGGAAGGCGTCCCCGGATATGAGCTGGGCCTGTATCGGGCCGAGGGCGCGCACGGTCGCACTGCGCGGATGCGGGTCCAGCGCGGCCATCTCGCCGAGCAGTTCACCGGGTCCGCGCAGGCCGAGTATCAGCCGGGTGGCGCCGCGGTCGGTGGAGACGGAGACGGTGACCCAGCCCTCGATGAGGATCAGCACATGGCTGGACCGGTCGCCCTCGGTGAGGAGGTGGGCGTCGGGCGGGAAGTGCTTCCGGTTGCCGAGGGCCATGACGCCCTCGCGCTCCTGCGCGGACAGAGACTGCGCGAACGCAAGGTCATTGCCGAGCAGCCCCATGGCCACGCCCCCCGCCGCAGTGCCGATGGCCGGTTTTTCGATGGCGTTGATGGTGGCAGAGTGTCGTTTTCAGGCGAGTGAATTGCGCCACATCGGGGGTACCGTCCGGTAATGACGGATCTGCCAGGTAGGTCTTACGGGCAGCGCGTCTCCAGGAACCGATCCGGCCGCCGGGCGCGGTGGCGCGAGGCCGTTCCGGCCACCGGTGTCGATCAGCCAGGACGAGGTCAGACCCCCTTGCGGGTGACTCCTCGCATAAATGCGCCAGGTCGGCGAGCGGGGGGATTTGGCGAGAACTCAGGTTATCCGAGGGCGTGGCGCCGCGGATTTCAGCCTGCGGCGCAGGTCTCCCCGTTGAGCGTGAACTCGCGCGGTGTCCGGTTCCGGTCCCGCCAGGACGCGATGAAACCGAAGGACAGCGCCGAGCGCGCGGCGACGGACCTGTCGTAGTCGGCGGCGGTGGCGGTGACCCGGGAGCCCTCCTGACGGGCGGTCGCGTCCCACATCCGGCCGACCTGCTGGCCGTCGGGGAAGCTCCAGGCCACCTGCCAGCCGGTGAGGGCCTCGGCGGTGGTGACGGTGACGGTGGCCTGGAAGCCGTCGGGCCACTGGTCGACCACGTCGTAGGCGACCTGGCAGGCGGGGACCTGCGGGCCGGCGGGGCCCGCGCCGGTGGTGGCGGAGGAGGTGCCCTGGGGTTCGGGGCCGGGGTCCCCTGTCGCGCGCCGGGTCCGGGGAGCGGTCGTGGACGGGGTGGCGGAGGCCGGCTCCCGGGGCGCGGAGTCCCCGGAGACCGATGCGGTGGGCGCCGGGGAGCCGCCGGTCACCGGGAAGGCACCGGGGTCGGCGACGGGCCGGCGGTCGTCGCGGGCCGCCGCCTCCTCGCTCCCGGAGCCGCCGAAGGGCATCAGCGACACCCCGAGCGCCAGGGCCGACAACAGGACCGCCGCCGCCAGCAGGCCGCCGCGCAGCGCCCGGCCGGGGCCCGCGGGCTCCTCCGGTTCGCCGCCGGCGCCGGCCGCGTCCGGACGGCCGGCACCCAGCCGGACCTCGGCGGCGCGCCGCCTGCGCTCCAGATAGGCGAGGCCGCCCCAGCCGACGGCACCAGCGGCGATCGCGGCGGGCAGACCGTCGCCGTGCAGGCGCAGACAGGCCGCGGCCTCCGCGCACCGCGCGCAGGTGGCGAGGTGCCGGGAGAGGTCGGCCGGCGTCTCGGCGCCGGCCGACCGGGTCACCGCGTCCAGCAGCCGGGCGTACGCGCGGCACTCCGCGCCCGCCGGCGAGTCGAGGTGCGCGCGGTGGCAGCGGCCCCGGAACTGGTTCCGGACCCGGTCGAGTTCGTCGGCGGCCGTGGCCGGGTCCAGGCCCAGCCGGCGGGCCACGGCGGGCAGTGGCAGCGACTCCACCTCGGCGAGCCACAGCAGCGCGGCGTCCGACCCCGGCATGTCCCTCAGGCCCCGCAGCGCGATCGGCCGTCCCGGCGGCGGCCCGGCGAACCGGGCGGCCCGGCCGGAGTTGAGCCACAGCCGCAGGTCCGGGTCCAGCTTGTGCCCCTGCCCGCCGGCCTCCCAGCCCGCGGCCGTGTTCCGCACCTCGGTGAGCAGTTCAGGGATCGCCGGCAGCCTGCCCGGGCGCGGGCCCGGGCCGCGCCCGGGGACGGTCGCGACGGCGCGCAGCTCGCGCAGGCCCGACGTGAAGGCCTCGGTCGCGAGCTGATGAGCCGTCGCCGGCCCGGAGGTGCACAGGTCGGCGTAGCTGAGCACCGCGTCCCAGCACTCCGAGAACAGGTCCGCCTCGGTGGCGTCCTGAGGGGCCGGCAGGTCGGGCATGGCACTCCTGCATCCACGGGCGAGGTCAACTCACTGCACAAATAGAGGAGTTGGCTAAACCTCGCGACGGGCGGGAGCCTTTCACGCCGCCGACACAACTGACAAGCGCCATGTTCAAACCGGGTGATCACGGCGTCGCCCGCCGTGACCGGCCGCGGCCGGGCCCGCCACTCCCGTCTGTCATACGGGCGCGGGCCCCGTTCCGCTCACCGCCCGGGCACCTTCCGGCGAACGGGCGTCCGCAGGTGGTCAGGCCTTCGCCGGCTCCTCGGCGGGCAGGCTGTCCATGAAGGAGCTGACGGAGAACACCGCGCGGCCCGGTCCCGGCTCGCCGTAGCCGGGCGGCGAGGAGAGCCCGAAGTCGTCCATCGTGGCCCGGTAGGCCTCCAGCAGCCGGATGTGGTACTCCAGCGGCGCGCCCTGCGGGTTCGCCTTGCCGAGCGGTGTGGTGGGCTCCGGGCACCAGGTGGTGAAGCGCGGCGTGATGCCGTGCGACATGAAGAAGCGCAGGCCCTCGGTGGTGGACGCGATGGCCTCGTCGACGGAGGTGAAGCCGAACGGCTCGGCCATCTCCACGCCCGCGACGAAGTTGGGGATGACGTTGCGCGCGCCGAAGATCTCCGCCGAGTCCAGGATCCGCCGGTGCCACTCGTCCCGGCCGACGTACCGCTCCTTGCCGGGGCAGTACAGCTCGAACAGCCGGCGGTCCCACACCTCGTAGTTGGGGTGGTAGATCTGCACGCCGTAGTCCTTGAAGCGCTGCACGTCGTCGCGGGGCAGGGCCTGGGCCACCACCTTGCCGATCCAGCGTCCGGGGAACCGCTCCTCGATGGCCTTGGCGTAGTGGCCGTAGAAGTCGGCCTCGTCACGGCCCGCGACGGTCTTGGTGATCGCGCCGCCGGTGAGGGTGTAGGCCGTCGACGCCTTCGCGGTGTCGTACCGGTCGATGATCTCCAGGGCCTCGAGGACCTCCTCGACGTCCTTGACCCCGGTGTACGGCCGGCCGGCCGCCTTGTGCTGGCGCCAGTTGTGGTTGATGTCGCAGTACTGGCACTCCTCCTTGGCGCCGAAGTACTGGCAGACCCGGAAGACGGTCAGGTAGATCAGGTAGCCCCACTGGATGGTGGGGGCGACCTCCATCACGGACTTCCCGTTGGAGAGGGTGTGCCGGTAGTACTCGGGCATGGGCGGCACGCCGACGTCGGCGATCCGGCTGCCGTCGAGGTACAGGCCCAGGAGCCCCGCCTCGTCGGCCGCGACCCGGTACGGCGAGGCCGGGTTCACCCGTACGGAGACGACGGTGCGCCGCAGGTCGTACGGGCCGCCCGTGAGGATGATCTCCTCCGGGGGCCGGCGCAGCGCGGCCTCCCCCAGCTCGGGCAGGGTGCCGTGGTCGAAGGAGAAGATGAAGTACGACTTCGGCTTGACCTCGCCGCTCTCGTTGTCGCTGAGCGCCGAGGCGTCGAAGGCGACTCCGCCCCGGAGCAGGTCCTCCTTGAAGACGGCCTCCCGCGGCACATGCGGGAAGCGCTCCATCAGATCCTCGACCAGCGCGGTGCGGCTGCCCATCCGTCATCTCCTCCCGGCTCGGACATTCGGTTCTCACCGTATGCCCCCCTTCACCCGCCGGCCCCGCCGGGTCCCCGACCCGGCGCGCGGGCCGCCCCGGACCCGGCGGCGCGCCGGGCCGTCCGGTCCGGGGCGGTGTGATCGGCGGCACACCCGAGCGGGTCACGGCCACCGGCCGCACCCCGTCCCCGGGCGCCGTCCGCCCGGGCCGGGTGTCGCCGTCCGAAGGCCCCGAATCCCGCGCGGGCCGCAGGCCACGGCCCGGATACCCTGGGACGTCGGCCCGGCAGCGAGGGAGGTGGCCCATGGCCCGTGCGGGACTCACCGTCGACCGGATCGTCGTGGCCGCCGCCGAACTCGCCGACGAGGCGGGCTTCGCGAACGTCTCCCTCTCCGCGCTGGCCCGGCGCTTCGGCGTGAAGGACGCGAGCCTGTACTCGCACGTCCGCAACCTGAACGACCTGCGCACCCGGCTGGCGCTGCACGCGGGCGGCGAACTGATCGACCGGATCGCGGCGGCCGTGGCCGGCCGGGCGGGCAGGGACGCGCTGACCGCCTTCGCGGGCGCCTACCGGTCGTACGCCCTGGAGCACCCGGGCCGGTACGCGGCCACGCAGATCCGCGTCGACCAGAGCCTGGTCGCCGACTCCCCCGCCCTGCGCCGCACCGCCGAGATCACCTACGGCATGCTGCGCGCCTACGGGCTGGCCGAGCCCGACCTCACCGACGCCGTACGCCTGTTGCGGAGCACCTTCCACGGCTACTGCGCCCTGGAGTCCACCGGCGGCTTCGGCGCCCCCCGCGACGCGCGGGCCTCCTGGGACAAGGCGGTGGAGGCCCTGCACATCGCCCTCACCCACTGGCCCCGCGAGCGGCGAGCCGGCGGCTGAGCGGGACTGCCGCGGCCTCATGGGTGCGGCCCGTCACGAGAGGTCCCCCACCGCGTCCGCGTAGTAGGTGGACTCCGCCACGTGGTGCGCCAGTTCACGGAAGGTCCAGCCTTCACCGGGCGAGGCGTCGAGTTGTTCGGCGGTCAGCGCGTCCAGGCGTACGGCCCAGATGCGGGCGAGCCGGGTGAGGCGGCTGCGAGCCTCGTCGAGGTCGTCGGCGGTGAAGGGGGCCAGGTCCGCGGCCGTGGTGATCGCGGAGGCGTGCCAGCGGTCCGGCCGGGGGGCCTCACCCGCCAACCTGGCCTCCAGTTCGGCCAGATGGTCGATGAGGTGGTCGGTGACCCTGCGGATCGCCTTGTGCGGGGTGTGGACGCGGTCGTCGGCGTGGACCGGGGTGCCGTCCCAGGCGGTCCAGCCGGCGGCCAGCGCCAGCACGTGTCCGACCATGGCGGTGACGGCCCCTGCGGGCGTTCGCTGTGCGGTGTCGCTCATGCGGAGCACGCTAGGTCCGGGTCCGTTCGGCGGCGGCCGAAACGTCCGCGCCCCCTACTCCGCGCGCTCGGCCGCGCTGCGCTCCACGCAGAACTCGTTGCCCTCGGGGTCGGTGAGGACCGTCCAGCCGGTGCCGTCGGGCCTGCGCCGGTCGTCCACCAGGGTGGCGCCGAGGGCGATCACCCGTTCGACCTCCTCGTCCCGGGTGCGGTCCTGCGGCTGCAGGTCGAGATGCAGCCGGTTCCGGACGGTCTTGCCCTCCGGCACGGTGACGAACAGCAGTCCCGCGCCCTCGATCAGCGCCTCCGGGTCGCCGGGGTGGTCGTCCTCGTGCAGCGGCCGGCCCAGCACCTTCGACCAGAAGTCGCCGAGGGCGTAGGCGTCGGCGCAGGCGATCGTCACGTGCCGGATCCGGGAAGTCATGCGGTGGAGTCTTCTGCACCCTGCTCCGGCGTGGCAACCGGGTTGTCCCGGGCCACGAACCGGAACCGCCCGGTCCGTCCCGTGGCCCGGCGGACGGCCGGTTCGCACTCGTCCGTGGAGCACCCGGACCGCGTGCCGTACGGGGCGCGGCGGACGTCGCCGCCGCCGTGGTCGTGCGGGCGTCCGTGTGCGCGAGGTGGGCGCGAGCCGGGTGGTCCAGTGCTGTGACCGGAAGGGTTTGCCGGAAGGCTCGCGGCGTCCGGTGCGGTGCAGCGCAAGGCGGAGCGTCGTCCGCGTACCGGACGTACCCGGGTGATGCGACGACGCGGCGAGGTGCCGTGCCGGGCGCCGCGAGCCGGTGAACCTTTCCGGTCGCAGCACTAACGTGCGTGGCATGACCAGCAGCACGACCGGCGGCGGCACGCGCCCCCGCCTCGCCGAAGCCCTCACCGCCGGAGCGGTCGTGCTCGACGGCGGGATGTCCAACCAGCTCGAGTCGGCCGGGTACGACCTGGCGGACGACCTGTGGTCGGCGCGGCTGCTCGCCGAGCGGCCCGAGGCGATCACCGAGGCGCACCTCGCCTACTTCGACGCCGGTGCGAGCGTGGCGACCACCGCCGGCTACCAGGCCAGCTTCGAGGGCTTCTGCAGGCGCGGGATCGGCCGGGCGAGCGCGGCGCGGCTGATGGCGCTCAGCGTGGAACTGGCCCGGGAGGCGGCCCGGCGGGCACGGGCCGGCGGGGCCGACCGGCCGTTGTGGGTGGCGGCCTCGGCCGGCCCGTACGGGGCGATGCTCGCCGACGGCTCCGAGTACCGGGGACGGTACGGGCTGAGCGTCGGGGAGCTGGAACGGTTCCACCGGCCGCGCCTCGAGGTCCTGGCGGCGGCCGCGCCGGACGCGCTGGCGCTGGAGACCGTCCCCGACGCCGAGGAGGGGGCGGCGCTGGTGCGCGCGGTGCGGGGGCTGGGGGTGCCCGCATGGCTCTCGTACACCGTCGAGGGCCGGCGTACGCGTGCCGGGCAGACGCTGGAGGAGGCGTTCGCGCCGGCCGCCGGGACCGACGAGATCATCGCGGTCGGCGTGAACTGCTGCGCGCCGAAGGACGTGGCGTACGCGGTCGGGGTCGCCGCCCGGGTCACCGGGAAACCGGTCGTGGTCTACCCCAACAGCGGGGAGGCCTGGGACCCGCGGGCACGCGCCTGGACCGGCCGGTCCCGGTTCGCCGCCGGGCGGGCCGAGGAGTGGCGGGACGCCGGGGCGCGGCTGATCGGCGGCTGCTGCCGGGTGGGACCGGAGGGTATCGCCGCGCTCGCGCGGGCGATGTGAGCCGGCCGCGTCCGCGCGGGCCCCGGCACCGCGCGCGGTGTCACCGGCGCCGGACGGCGACCGAGCGGCGCAGGCGCCGGACCGCGGAGGCCCGTGCGGCTCCGGGTGCCCTGACGCCGGGGGCGGACGCAGGCTCCGGGATGGTGGTGGCGGTCGGCCACAGCGCGAGTTCGGCGTCGCGCGGACCGTACGCGACCCGCGGCTCGCCGCCGTCGAAGATCCGCACCGGATGCGAGGCGTCCCAGGGCCGCCAGCCGGGGTCACCGGTCGCGGCGAACCGCACCCAGGCCGCGTGCATCGCGTCGCACAGCTCCTGCGGCGCGCCCGGCCCGGCCAGCTTGGCCGACTCCCGCACCTCCCCGGTGTCGAAGACGAACCCGAGTTCGAGCGCGTGGCAGGCGCCGAGTCCGGGGACCAGGGACGGCCAGGCGAACTCGTACAGGTACGAGCTGCCCGGGCGGGCGTCGGCGAGCCGGTGCATGGGCAGCCGCAAAAGGTGGTCGGTGACCATCTGGCCCACGATCTCGGCGGTGCCGGCGCCGGGGCGCGCGGCCCGGTAGCCGCGGGGCACGTCGTGGCCGGCGTGGCAGCGGGCCATGGCCCCGGCCAGGGCGACCGTGCCGAGCCGGTCGACGCGCTCGACCAGCCCGCCGGGCACCAGCCACAGCCGGTACTCGTCCCGGGTCCAGCCCATGAGCAGGTCGGCGCCCCGGGCCGCCTCACCGTCGATCAGGGCCTTGAGCGGGTCCCGGGGGACGAGGTCCCCGTCCACCACGATGCCGAAGGCGGGGCCGCCCAGCACGGGGCTGCTCAGCCGCCCCACCTCGGCCTGGGTGCGCAGCAGCAGTGCGCGGTCGACCGCCGCGAAGGCCTCGGCGGTGGCCGGGACCTTCAGCCGGCCTGCCATGCGGCGCACCATCCGCCGCACCCGGTCGCGCTCCGAGAACTCCGGCGCGCCGCTCTGCAGCACCGCCCGCCGGAACAGGCCCTGGGCCTGGGGCGCGGCGATCAGGGCGCCCACGCTGATCGCGCCGGCCGACTGTCCGCACAGGGTGACGTTGTCCGGGTCCCCTCCGAAGGCGGCGACGCCGTCGCGCACCCAGCGCAGAGCGGCGAGCTGGTCGCGCAGTCCCGGGTTGGGCGGCGCGTCCGGGAACAGTCCGTAGCCTTCCACCCCGAGCCGGTAGTTGACCGAGACGAGCACCACCCCGTCCCGTGCGAACGCGTGCCCGCCGTAGACGGGTACCGCGGACGACCCCCTGGTCAGGGCGCCGCCGTGCAGCCACAGCAGTACCGGGAGGCGGGCGCCGGGGCCCGGCTCGGGGGTCCACACGTTGAGGTTGAGGCAGTCGTCACCGGCGACGACCGGGTCGGAGAGGTACCGGGCGAAGGCCTCGGAGTACGGCGGTTTCGGCGCCGTCGGTCCGAAGGCACCGGCGTCCCGTACGCCGTCCCACGGCTCGGGCGGCTCGGGCGGCCGGAACCTCCGGGGCCCGAAGGGCGGAGCGGCGTACGGAATCCCCCGGAACACCGCGACACCCCGCTCGTACCGGCCGCGTACGGCCCCGTGGGGTGTCACGACCACGGGGCCCGTCGGCTGCTCTGCCGTCATCACCCACCAGCCCTTCACCACACCCGGCCCCCGCCGCGGCGCGGCCACCCGGGTACCGATCAAGCACCGCTCACTTCAGAGCACCACATCCCGCGGATGTATTCCGGCGCACAGAGTCCGCGTTGCGCCGTAAGGGTGATCAGCCTTCCGGACGCGGACGCCGAAGCGACCGCGGGCACGGCGCCGGCCCCGAGCACCGCCGCCGTGAGCCCGCGGCCGCCCGTCAGCCGGGCACCGCACCCGTCACACGCCCACGTCCTCGGGCCGCGGCCGCTCGCGGACGATGTCGCGCCCCAGCGGAAGGGGCGACGCCCTGACGCCGACCCCGCCCGACGGATCCACCCGCGGCAACCGGCCGTCGGCCGCCCTGAGTTCGGTCGGCGCGCAGTCCGTGGCCCGGTGCGCGGCGAACGGGCGGGGCGTGCTGTGCACGGCCACGTCGACACCGAGGTCGGTCCGGCCACGCGGTGAAGCCGATGTCCGGCAGGCCGTAGCAGGAGGCCGCGAAGCCGAAGCCCGACACGAACAGCCCGTCGTAGTGCCTGGCCGCGATCGGGGCCGAGCACATGTCGTGCACGCCGATCAGCGGTGTGGTCCCGGGCCCGGCGATCCGCTCGCGCGGTTGCTTCCCGTAGGTCAAGGTCCGGCTCCTTCTGCGGGTGGGTGACGCGGACCTGTGGGAGGTCTCCGCGCCTCGACGCCCTTTGCCGATCCCAAAGATTCCCTATACGAATGGCTGACCATTGCCATACACGGGCTTTACTCACTCCGATGGCGCAACGGATTCACCGCAGAAACGTCACTCGGTGACCCGTCCCGCCCAGTACGGGCACGGACCTGGAGCCGCGCGGCCCCGGCGGCGGCCGCCACCCGGGCGCGTACAGCTCGTTTGGACGGGTGCGGGATGGCGAACACGGGCACAGGTGTGGGGAGTTCGACCGCATGGGTACGAGCCGACGGGTGCGCCGGAACGCCTCGGCGATGCGGATGGTGGGTGCGCTGATCGCCCTCCACCGCGAGGCCGCCGATCCAGACGAGGTGGCCATCCTCACGCAAAGGTGTGCGACGCTGCGGTCACGGGCACTCACCCCGAGGACACGCGGGAACTGCTGGACCGTCTCCCGGGAGAGCAATGAGCACCGTACTTCAGCTGCAGCGGTAGCGACGGCGGCAACTGCCTCGAGGCCGCCCTCCGTCCCACCGCCGTCCACGTCCGCGACTCCAGAACCCCGGCCGCTCCCCACCTCACCGTCGCCCCGGCCGCCTGGGCCGCGTTCCTGAGGCTGACCGGGGACGCCTGACGGGGCGCGGCCGCTGTCCGTTTCCTTCAAGACCGGCGGCCCGGTAGCTGCCTACCGTGGGTCCATGACTCCACGATTCGCCGTGATCGGCGTGGTGGCCTCCGATCCGGCCGCCTCGCTCGCCTTCTACCGCCGCCTCGGGCTGGTCTTCCCCGAGGATGCCGAGTCCCAGCCGCACGTCGAGGCCGAGCTGCCCGGCGGGCTGGTGCTCGCGCTGGACACCGAGGAGACCGTGCGGTCCTTCCACCCGGCGTGGCGGCCGCCCGCCGCCGGTGGACGGGTCGCGCTCGCCTTCCGCTGCGGCTCGCCGGACGAGGTCGACGCCGTGTACGAGGATCTGGTCGGCGCCGGATATCACGGCGAGCTGAAGCCCTGGGACGCGTTCTGGGGCCAGCGGTACGCCACCGTGCACGACCCCGACGGCAACGGCGTCGATCTGTTCGCCCCGCTGGGCTCTGCCTGAGGGTTCACGTCCGCTGCCCGAGGGGCGGCCCGTCGCCGGACGGGCCCTGGCCGCCGAGCAGCTCGCCCAGCGTCCGGCCCGCCAGTTGCCGGACGTCGCGGGCGAGGTGCGGCTGGTCCGCGTAGCCGGTGCGGGCCGCCGTCTCGGCGTAGGGCACCCCGGAGCGGGCCAGGGCCAGGGCGCGCTGGAGGCGCAGGATGCGGGCCAGGGTCTTGGGGCCGTAGCCGAACGCGGTCAGGCAGCGCCGGTGCAGCGCGCGTTCGCCGAGGCCGAGGCCGGCGGCCGTGGCCGCCACCGGGTGGCCGGCGTCCAGGCACCGCACCAGCCGGCGCAGCAGCGGGTCGGGGTCCCCGGACCCCGCGGCCAGGTGCAGGGCGGCCTCCTCCAGGGCCGTCGCCGGCTCCGGTGCGGCCGCGACGCGGTCACGCAGCCGCCGGGCCCGGGCGGCGGGCCACAGGTCGGTCAGTTCGACCCGGGCGTCGCGCAGTTCCCCGGCCGGTACGCCGAGCAGCGCGGGCGCGGTGCCGGGGAAGAAACGCAGGCCCGCCCAGGCGCGGGGTGGGCCCTCGGGGACGTGGGCGCGGGTGTCGGGTCCGGCGACCAGCAGCCGGCCCTCGCTGAACAGCAGGTCCATGCAGCCGTCGGGCAGTACCGGCCGGGCGGCGGGGTCCTCGGGGGTGCGGCGCCACACCACGGCGCCGGTGAGCCTGGACGGCCGTTCCTCGTACACGAGCGCCAGGCTACGCCGCCGACGACGCGACGGGCGGCCGGGACGGCGGTCACCTCCCGTGCGGAGGCGGTTCGCCGTTCCTGCCGTCGACGCCGTGCGGTCCGGTCGCGCCGTGCGGACCGGGCGGGGTCGTCCCGCCGACCGCCCCGTCCTCCTTGCGCGGGTGGTGGTGCGGGTTCCTGGCGTGGGTGCGCAGGCGGGCGGTCACGTCCTCCGGGGGCAGGAAGCGGGACCAGCGCTCGGGGAACTCGGAGGGCATGTCCGGGTCGTCCGGGTCGCTCTCGCGGGCCGCGGCGGCCCAGGCCACGTACTCGGCGACCTGCGCCTCGCGCACCCGATCGTTCGCCTCGCGGGCGGCGGCCGTGGCGGCGGCGGGCCAGACGCGGTCGATGGCGGCGTTCACCGCCGCGCCGACGAGCACGGCGAAGGCCGACACACCGATCCACAGCAGGACGGCGACGGCGGCGGCCAGGGAGCCGTAGATCGTGGCGCCCTCGATGGTGTGGGTGAGGTAGATGCGCAGCAGCAGGCTGCCCAGGACCCACATGGCGAGGGCGACCAGGGCACCGGGCACGTCCTCGATCCACGGCGAGCGCACGGGCACGGAGACGTGGTAGAGGGTCGTCAGGAAGACGACCGACAGGACGAGCACGACCGGCCAGTAAAGGATCTGCACCAGCGTCTCGGACCAGGGCACGATCCGCACGACCGCGTCCGGTCCGGCCACCATCAGCGGCAGTGCCACCGAGCCGATCAGCAGGGCCACGACGAACAGCAGGAACGCCATGATCCGGGTCTTGACGATGCCGCGCACGCCGTCGAGGCCGTACATCACGGTGATGGTGTCGATGAAGACGTTCACCGCGCGGGAGCCGGACCACAGGGCGAACAGGAAGCCGATGGAGATGACGTCGGGCCGGCCACCCGCCATCACGTCGTGCAGGATCGGCTCCGCGATCTCCTTGACACCCTTGTCGGACAGGACGGTGCGCGAGGCCTCCAGGATGTTGTTCTCCAGGCCCTGGATGGTGTCGGCGCCGGTCCAGGCGTCGACGTAGCCGAGGAGGCCGATGAGGCTCAGCAGCAGCGGCGGCACCGACAGCAGTGTGAAGAACGCCGCCTCGGCCGCCAGACCCAGGATGCGGTACTCCATGCACGAGTTGACGGTGTCCTTGAGAAGCAGCCAGGCCGTCCTGCGCTTGGATACGTTCCGGTAGAGGGCTCTGGCCCGGTGGAGGCGGCCGGCGGGCCGCTCGGGGGTTTCACTTCCTGGCTGCACGACCTAACGGTATCCGCCGCACCGGACCGCCCTCACCCTCCGGGGTGGGGGACCGGGGCCGGCGCGCTCCCGAACGGCGCCGGGGCGCCGCGGGGGCGGCATCGGCGCGATCGCGGGTAGGTTCGCAGCATGGCAGGCAACCCCACGCACACCGTGACGAACCAGCCGCCCGCGCTGGTGGGCTACGACGTCTTCGGCGCCGACCGGGCCCTCGTGGAGGCCGTCGAGCGGCACACCGCCGCCGAGGTGCTGGACGAGGTGCGCGCGGAACTGTCCGGGCTGGGCCGGGCCGCCGGGTCGCCACAGGTGCAGGAGTGGGGGACGCAGGCGAACGAGTCCCCGCCGCGGCTGCGCACGCACGACCGCTACGGCCACCGGATCGACGAGGTGGACTTCCACCCGGCCTGGCACCGCCTGCTCGGCAAGGGCGTCTCGGCGGGCCTGACCGCCGCCTGGAACCGGCCGGCGGGGCATGTGCGCCGGGCGGCCGGGTTCCTGGTGTGGACCCAGGTCGAGGCGGGCAACTGCTGCCCGCTGTCGATGACGCACGCGGCTGTGCCCGCCCTGCGGACCGATCCGGCGCTGGCCGCCGAGTGGGAGCCGCGGCTGACGTCCACCGTCTACGACCGCGGGCTCCGGCCCGCCGCCGGGAAGGCCGGCGCCCTGTTCGGCATGGGCATGACCGAGAAGCAGGGCGGCAGCGACGTACGGGCCAACACCACGCGGGCCCGGCCGCTCGCCGAGGCCGGGACGTACGCGCTGACCGGGCACAAGTGGTTCTGCTCGGCACCCATGTCCGACGGCTTCCTCGTGCTCGCGCAGGCTCCCGGAGGACTCACCTGCTTCCTGGTGCCGCGGGTCCTCGCCGACGGCGGCCGGAACGTGTTCCTGATCCAGCGGCTGAAGGACAAGCTGGGCAACCGCTCCAACGCCTCCGCCGAGGTCGAGTTCGACGGCACCTGGGCGCGTGTGGTCGGGGAGGAGGGACGAGGGGTCCGTACGATCATCGACATGGTCGCCGCGACCCGGCTGGACTGCGCGACCGGCTCGGCCGGGCTGATGCGGCAGGCGGTGGCGCAGGCGGTGCACCACTGCGAGCACCGGGAGGCCTTCGGCGGCAGGCTCGTCGACAAGCCGCTGATGCGCAACGTGCTGGCCGACCTCGCGCTGGAGTCCGAGGCCGCGACCACGCTGGCGCTCCGGCTCGCCGCCGCCCAGGACGACGGGAGCGAGCAGGAGCGCGCCTTCCTGCGGCTCGCGGTGCCGGCCGCCAAGTACTGGATCACCAAGCGCTGCGCCCCGGTGGCGGTGGAGGCCGCCGAGTGCCTGGGCGGCAACGGGTACGTCGAGGAGTCGGGCCTGCCCCGGCTGGTACGGGAGTCGCCGCTGAACTCCGTGTGGGAGGGCGCGGGGAACGTGCAGGCGCTGGACGTGCTGCGGGCACTGCGGCGGGAGCCGGGCGCGCTGGACGCCTGCCTCACCGAGATGGGGCGGGCGCACGGCGCCGACCACCGGCTGGACCGGGCGGTCAAGGACCTGTTCACCGAACTGGCCGACCTGGACGGCATCGAGGGCCGGGCCCGGCGGCTGGTGGAGCGGCTCGCGCTGGTGCTCCAGGGCTCGCTCCTGGTGCGGTTCGCGCCGCCGGAGGTGGCCGACGCGTTCTGCGCCTCCCGGCTCGGCGGCGACCGGGGCGCCTCGTTCGGCACGCTGCCGGCGGGCCTGGACCTGGCCCCGTTGGTGGAGCGGGCACGACCGGTGTCCTGAACCGGACTGCCCTGCCCCGTCCCGGGCACACGTCACGGGGGTGGTGCTGCGCCGACACGGCACCACCCCCGCTGAATGGGCCTGTTGACAGGCCGGAGCGCCGCCTCCGGGCGACGCCGTGGACAAGTCTCGGCCGTCCGCGTGCGGTTCACCAGGGTTGCAGGGGGTTGCAACTTATCGGTGACTGTGCGCGGAGTCTGTGCCGCCGGCACACGCCCGGCGGCAGTATGTGCACTGAAGCCGACCGGAAACCGCCGCTCGGTCTGGCTTGACAAGTGTGTTCGAGGCCTTTCCGGGAGGACCACCAGTGGTGAACCCGCCGATGAACCTGGCGCGGCTGGCCGCCGTGGACCCGGCGCGGGCGGCGCGGTTGCTGAGCGAGGTACGGGACGCGACACTCTCCGGGAAGCGCGCGCGGATCGCGCCCCGGCCGGTGATCGAGCAGTCCTGGGGACGGATGCTGCGCAGCGGGGTCGACCCCGACCACGACTGCCGATCCGGCCTGCTGTCCGCCGACGAGGTGCGGCGCAGACGCGAGGAGTCGGCGCTGCGGCATGTGCTGCCGGTGCTGCGCGCGGGACTGCTTTCGGTCGCCGACGTCGCCCAGCACATCATGGTCGTCGCCGACGCCGACGGACGCGTGCTGTGGCGGGAGGGGTCGCCGCAGGTGCTGCGCAAGGCGGACGGGGTCGGCCTCGAACTCGGCGCGGACTGGCGGGAGGACGTCGTCGGCACCAACGGCGTGGGCACCCCGGCGGTGGTGCGGCGGCCGGTGCAGGTCTTCGCCGCCGAGCACTTCGTCCGCTCGCACGCCTCCTGGACCTGCACGGGCGCCCCGATCACCGATCCCCGGGACGGCCGGCTCATCGGGGTGGTGGACGTCAGCGGCCCGCTGCGCACCATGCACCCGGCGACGCTCTCCTGGGTGGACTCCGTCGCCAAGCTCGCCGAGGCCCGGCTCCGGGAACTGCACCTGGACTCGCTGGAGCGGCTGCGCGCGGTGGGCGCCCCGGTGCTGGCCGGGCTGGGCTGCCGGGCCCTGGTGGTGGACCGGCACGGCTGGGCGGCGGCCGTGACCGGGATGCCGTACCTGCGGCGGCTCGCCCTGCCCAAGTCGCTTTCCCCGGGGCGCCGGTGGCTGCCGCCGCTGGGCCACTGCTCGGTGGAACCGCTCGCCGGGGGGTGGCTGCTGCGGGTGGCGGAGGAAACGCCGCCGGGCACGGCGAGCCGGATCCGGCTGGACCTGGGCCGGCCGGCCCGCGCCTCGGTGACCGTGTGCGGGGCGGCCGGCCCCTGGTCCCGGGAACTCAGCCCCCGGCACGCCGAGTTGCTGTACCTGCTCGCCGAACACCGGGACGGGCGGGGGGCGGCGGCACTGGCGGAGGACCTGTTCGGCGATCCGTCGCGCACGGTCACGGTACGGGCGGAGATGTCCCGGGTCCGGCGCTACCTGGGGGACCTGCTGCAGCACCGGCCGTACCGCTTCCGCGAGGACGTGGAGGTGGACGTACTGCTGCCGGGCGACCTCCGTGACCTGCTGCCCCGGTCGGTGGCGCCGGCCGTGACCGCACGCCGGCGGACGGCGGGCTGACGGGCGGCGGGCGGGCGGTGCCCGGCAACCGGCGGGGCGGGCGGACCGCCGGTACGCGCGGGTGTCTTTCGCGTATTTGGGGGTCTTGCCCCTGCACCGCCCCTTACTGCCGTAGCATCCCTGTGGGCCTCCCCACCTGCTCCTCGGTCAACGTACGGACCACCTGGCGCAGTTGGCCCATCGGGAGGAGATATGAAGCATCGCGGCAGACATCGCCGGCGCAGACGGGGTGCCGCCCTGCGCGCGGTCCTCACCGGGACCGCGCTGGCGCTCACCGCGGCCGCCACGCTGATCAGCACCTCGCAGGCCGAGGTCGCCGAGAACCCCGGCGCGCTCGAGCCGCTGACCTCCACCTCGGACACCGCCCGGTTCAGGCTCCAGGAGCACCTGGTACCCGACCGCGACCTGAAGCGGCTCGCGGCGTCCATGGGCCGCCCGGTCGGGGTGAGCGCCGTCCTGGGCAGCGCCGACCGCACCCTGCGCGAGGGCGCCGACTGCTCGACGGACGACCGGGCCACCCTGCCCGTGACCCCGTCCGTCGGCCGCGCCTACTGCTGGGACCCGGCCGACGCCGCCGACACCACCTGGCGGCCGCACTCCGTCACCACCTCCGCGGACGCCGACGACGACGGCGTCTGGGGCACCCACCGGGTGATCCTCACCGGCTGGACCCGCACCGCCGCCGGCGGCCCCGCGGCCGACCGGGGCCTGGCCCGGGTCGCCTTCGTCGACGCCGACGACCCCGCCCGGCCCGTGTACCGCTGGGTGCTGCTGGTGGTGCCCGTCGACGGCGGCCGGGACTACCGGGGCCTGTCCTCCACCCTGTCCGGCATGGTCTGGTACCAGGACAAACTGCTGGTCACCACCCGGAACGGCAACTCCGACGCGCTCTACGTCTACGACCTCGACCGGATCCAGCGCACCACGGCGGACACCCCCGCGATCGGCCGGGTGCCCGGCGGCTGGTCCGCCAGGGGCTACCGGTACGTCATGCCCGCCGTCGGCTCCTACCGCTTCGCCGCCGGCCGCTGCACCGCCACCGGGCCGCCCTGCCCGGCCACCCTCTCGCTGGACCGCGGCACCGCGCCCGACAGCCTCGTCGCCGCCGAACGGACCGCGCCCGGCGGCGAACGGCACGCCCGGTTGTGGCGGTACGCGTTCGACAGCGCCTCCGCGCGCGGGGGACTGCTCGCCACCGACGGCACCGGCCGGGCGGACGCGATCGAGGCGTACCGCACCCGGGTGACCGGCATCCGGGGCGCGCTGTCCCTCCGGCGGCCCGGGACGGGCTTCCCGTCCTGGTACGTGGGACGCGCGTCCACCAAGGGAGACGGTCACGGCGGCCTGTGGCGCCAGGACAGCCAAGACGCCGAGGCGGCACGCTGCGGCTTCGACTCCTCCCACCACTGCTGGGCCGAGTCGGTGGGCTCCCTGTCGTACGCGGAGGCGACGGATGAGGTGTGGTCCCTCTCCGACCGCATGCTGTTCTCGGTGCCGCTGCCGGCGCTCGACCGCTCACTGGGGTGACCGCCCGCCGGGACAGGGGGCCGGCCTGCGGCCCGGAGCCCGGAGGGGGTGACCCGGCCGATCGACAATCGACAGACGGGCCGCCGGGATGGTTCGCTGGCCCGCATGAGCAGCGTCACCGTCACCACCTGGTCCCTGGAGCAGAACTCCCCGGCCGACCTCCTGCCGGCCGCCGCCCCCGAGGGCGACGTCCGGATCGTCCGCGCCGAGGTCCCCTCCCCCGAGTTCAGCCGCTTCCTGTACGCCTCGGTCGGCGGCGACATCCGCTGGACGGACCGGCTCGGATGGACCTACGCGCGGTGGCAGGAGCACCTGGACCGTCCGGGCGTCGAGACCTGGGTGGCCTACGACCGGGGCACCCCCGCCGGATACGTCGAACTGGAGGCGCAGGACGAGGGCGTGGTCGAGATCCTCTACTTCGGCCTGATCCCGGCCTTCCGCGGCCGCCGCATCGGCGGCCACCTGCTCTCGTACGGCACGGCCCGCGCCTGGGACCTGGCCGAGCGGTGGCCAGGGCGGGCGCCGACGAAGCGGGTGTGGGTGCACACCTGCAGCAAGGACGGCGAGTTCGCCATGGCCAACTACCAGCGGCGCGGGTTCCTGCTGTTCGACACCGTGGTGGAACGGGAACCCGAGGTGGCGACGCCCGGCCCGTGGCCCGGAGCCTGAGCCCCGGAACACCGGGGCCCCGAGTCCTGGACCCCGGCCCCCCGGACCCCTGGACCGGGCCCCGAGGGACTCGCCACCGGGCCCCGCGGCCTCACCGCCCCGGAGAGTGACCCACAACACTCCGTCTCGCCATTCAGAATAGTTCCGTCCATATTACGGACGAAGGTGGACTGGCCGGAGATCCGCGTGACACGCTTCCGTCATGCCTGGAACTGGAATTGCCTTGGTGAGTCGGCGGCACGTCGACCTCGGCCGCATGTCCAGCGCCATCTGTCCGGCGAGCTGACAGCACCAGCACCGCCGATCTCCCCGCACTTCCCCCCCCTGCTGCGCAATGACGCGCGGGCATGCCTCCGTGCGCCCGCACGCGCAGGTCAGAGCCACGCTTTCCGCCTGTCCCGAAGGACGTGTCACCCATGGCCGCCACCCCCCAGAACCCCGCCGCCTCCGCGCCCCGCCGCAAGGTGAGCCGTCACCGTGGCGAGGGTCAGTGGGCCGCAGGCCACTTCACCCCGCTCAACGCCAACGAACAGGCCAAGAAGGACGACGACGGTCTCAATGTGCGGACACGCATTGAGACGATCTACTCCAAGCGGGGCTTCGACTCCATCGACCCCGGCGACCTGCGCGGCCGCATGCGCTGGTGGGGCCTGTACACTCAGCGCAAGCCCGGGATCGACGGCGGCAAGACCGCGATCCTGGAGCCGGAGGAGCTGGACGACGAGTACTTCATGCTCCGGGTGCGTATCGACGGCGGGGCGCTCACCACGCGGCAGCTCCGGGTCATCGGCGAGGTCTCGCAGGAGTTCGCGCGGGGCACCGCGGACATCACCGACCGGCAGAACGTCCAGTACCACTGGATCCGCATCGAGGACGTGCCCGAGATCTGGAACCGGCTCGAGGGCGTCGGCCTGTCGACCATCACCGCGTGCGGCGACACCCCGCGTGTCATGATCGGCTCGCCGGTCGCGGGCATCGCCGAGGACGAGATCATCGACGGCACGCCGGCGCTGGAGGAGATGAAGCGCCGGGTCCTCAACAACAAGGCGTACTCGAACCTCCCCCGGAAGTTCAAGACGGCCATCTCGGGGTCGCCGCTGCTGGACGTGGTGCACGAGATCAACGACGTGGCGTTCGTCGGTGTACGGCACCCCGAGCACGGGCCGGGCTTCGACCTGTGGGTCGGCGGCGGCCTGTCCACCAACCCCAAGCTGGGCGTGCGGCTCGGCGCCTGGGTGCCGCTGGACGAGGTCGCCGACGTCTACGAGGGCGTCGTCTCGATCTTCCGTGACTACGGCTACCGCCGGCTGCGCACCCGGGCCCGGCTGAAGTTCCTGGTCGCCGACTGGGGCCCGGAGAAGTTCCGCCAGGTGCTGGAGGACGAGTACCTGGGCGGCCGCAGGCTGATCGACGGTCCCGCGCCCGAGCAGCCGGTGCGGCAGTGGCGCGACCACATCGGGGTGCACCGGCAGAAGGACGGCCGGTACTACGTGGGGTTCGCCCCGCGCGTCGGCCGGGTCGACGGCGCCACCCTCACGAAGATCGCCGACCTCGCGGAGGCGCACGGCTCGGGGCGGGTCCGCACCACGGTCGAGCAGAAGATGATCGTCCTCGACGTCGAGCAGGACCAGGTCGACGCGTTGGTCGAGGGCCTGGAGTCGCTGGACCTCACCGCCCGGCCGTCCTCCTTCCGGCGCGGCACCATGGCCTGCACCGGCATCGAGTTCTGCAAGCTGGCCATCGTGGAGACCAAGCAGCGCGGCGCGCAGCTCATCGACGAACTCGAGCGCCGCATGCCGGACTTCGACCAGCCCATCACCATCAACCTGAACGGCTGCCCGAACGCCTGCGCCCGCATCCAGGTCGCGGACATCGGCCTCAAGGGCCAGCTCGTCCTGGACGACGACGGCAACCAGGTCGAGGGCTACCAGGTGCACCTCGGCGGCGCGCTCGGCCTGGAGCCGGGCTTCGGCCGCAAGGTCCGTGGCCTGAAGGTCACCTCGGCGGAGCTGCCCGACTACATCGAGCGGGTCCTCAAGCGCTACGAGGCCGAACGCCAGGACGGCGAGCGCTTCGCCGCCTGGGCCGCCCGGGCCTCCGAGGAGGCCCTGTCATGAGTGAGCGGGCGGCGCCCTTCTACTGCCCGTACTGCGGTGACGAGGACCTGCGGCCCGGCGAGCAGGGCCACGGCGCCTGGGAGTGCGGGGCATGCAACCGGGCATTCCAGCTCAAGTTCCTGGGGCTGCTGGCCCGGGGCCTGAGGCGAGCCGACGACCAAGGGGGAGACGGAGCATGACCACGGCTCAGCAGGAGCGCACGGCCGAGGAGTTGAGGCGGCTCGCCGAGCAGGCGGGCCGGGACCTGGAGGACGCCTCCGCGCTGGAGATCCTCCGGTGGGCGGTCGACACCTTCGGAGCGGAGTTCTGCGTCACGTCCTCGATGGAGGACGCGGTGGTCGCCCACCTCGCCTCCCGCGCCCGCAAGGGCGTGGACGTCGTCTTCCTCGACACCGGCTACCACTTCCCGGAGACCATCGGCACCCGGGACGCCGTGGAGGCCGTGATGGACGTCAACGTCATCACCCTCACCCCGCGGCAGACGGTCGCCGAGCAGGACGCGGAGCACGGTCCGGAGCTGCACGACCGCGACCCCGACCTGTGCTGCGCGCTGCGCAAGGTGAAGCCGCTGGAGGAGGGCCTGAAGGGCTACCGGGCCTGGGCGACCGGACTGCGCCGCGACGAGTCCCCGACCCGGGCGGACACCCCGGTCGTCGGCTGGGACGAGAAGCGGCAGAAGGTCAAGATCTCGCCCATCGCCCGCTGGACCCAGGACGACGTGGACGCCTACGTCGCCGAGCACGGGGTCCTCACCAACCCGCTGCTGATGGACGGTTACCCCTCCATCGGCTGCGCGCCCTGCACCCGCCGCGTCCTGGAGGGCGAGGACGCGCGTGCCGGCCGCTGGGCGGGGCGCTCCAAGACCGAGTGCGGGCTGCACGGATGACGGAGCTCACAGCTACGCACACCGCGCCCACAGATCCGGCTGCTACTGATTTCCCCGAAGCCCCCGACACCCTGGAGAACCACGTGACCACCGGAGCCACCGTCTGGCTCACGGGCCTGCCCAGCGCCGGCAAGACCACCATCGCGTACGAGCTGGCCGGCCGGCTGCGCGCCGAGGGCCACCGCGTCGAGGTGCTCGACGGCGACGAGATCCGCGAGTTCATCTCGGCGGGCCTCGGCTTCGGCCGCGAGGACCGGCACACCAATGTGCAGCGGATCGGCTTCGTCGCCGAACTGCTCGCCCGCAACGGTGTGAAGGCGCTGGTCCCGGTGATCGCGCCCTATGCGGACAGCCGTGAGGCCGTGCGCGGGCGGCACGCGGAGAACGGGACGCCGTACCTGGAGATCCATGTGGCGACCCCGGTCGAGGTGTGCTCGGTGCGGGACGTGAAGGGGCTGTACGCCAAGCAGGCGGCGGGTGAGCTGTCGGGGCTGACGGGCGTGGACGACCCCTACGAGGAGCCCGAGGCACCCGACCTGCGGATCGAATCGCAGCACCAGACCGTGCGGGAGTCCGCGGTCTCGGTGCATGCCCTGCTCAGTGAGAGGGGACTGGCATGACGACCGTCGCCGAGACCGCGACGGGCGGCGAGGGTACGGACGCTCCGTACGCCCTGTCGCACCTGGACGCGCTCGAGTCCGAGGCGGTGCACATCTTTCGCGAGGTCGCGGGCGAGTTCGAGAACCCGGTGATCCTCTTCTCCGGCGGCAAGGACTCGATCCTCATGCTGCACCTCGCGCTGAAGGCGTTCGCGCCCGCCTCGATCCCCTTCTCGCTGCTCCATGTGGACACGGGACACAACTTCCCCGAGGTACTGGAGTACCGCGACCGGGTGGTCGCCGAACATGGGCTGCGGCTCCATGTGGCGTCCGTGCAGGACTACATCGACCGCGGTGTGCTCAAGGAGCGTCCCGACGGCACCCGCAACCCGCTGCAGACCCTCCCGCTGACGGAGAAGATCCAGGGCGAGCGGTTCGACGCGGTGTTCGGCGGCGGCCGGCGCGACGAGGAGAAGGCCCGTGCCAAGGAGCGGGTGTTCTCCCTGCGGGACGAGTTCTCCCAGTGGGACCCGCGCCGGCAGCGCCCCGAGCTGTGGAACCTGTACAACGGGCGGCACGCCCCGGGCGAGCACGTCCGTGTCTTCCCGCTGTCCAACTGGACCGAGCTGGACGTCTGGCAGTACATCGCCCGCGAGGGCATCGAGCTGCCGGAGATCTACTTCGCCCACGAGCGCGAGGTGTTCCGCCGGGCGGGGATGTGGCTGACGGCCGGCGAGTGGGGCGGCGCCAAGGACGGCGAGACCGTCGAGAAGCGCTTGGTGCGCTACCGCACGGTCGGCGACATGTCCTGCACCGGCGCCGTCGACTCCGAGGCGACCACGCTGGACGCCGTCATCGCCGAGATCGCCGCGTCCCGGCTCACCGAACGGGGCGCGACCCGCGCCGACGACAAGCTCTCCGAGGCCGCGATGGAAGACCGCAAGCGCGAGGGGTACTTCTGAGCATGAGCATCACCACGACCGAGACCCTCTCGGAGACCACCCTGCTGCGGTTCGCCACCGCCGGCTCCGTCGACGACGGCAAGTCCACGCTCGTCGGACGGCTGCTGCACGACTCCAAGTCGGTGCTCACCGACCAGCTGGAGGCCGTGGAGCGGGCGTCCGCGAGCCGCGGCCAGGACGGTCCTGACCTGGCACTGCTCACCGACGGCCTGCGCGCCGAGCGGGAGCAGGGCATCACCATCGACGTGGCCTACCGGTACTTCGCCACGCCCCGGCGCCGCTTCATCCTCGCCGACACCCCCGGCCATGTGCAGTACACCCGCAACATGGTGACCGGCGCCTCCACGGCCGAGCTCACGGTCATCCTCGTCGACGCCCGCAACGGAGTGGTCGAGCAGACCCGCCGGCACGCGGCGATCGCCGCTCTGCTGCGTGTGCCGCACGTGGTGCTCGCGGTCAACAAGATGGACCTGGTCGGGTACGAGGAATCCGTCTTCGCCACGATCGCCGAGGAGTTCACCGCCTACGCCACCGAACTGGGCGTCCCGGAGGTCACCGCCGTCCCGATCTCCGCGCTGGCCGGTGACAACGTGGTGGAGCCGTCCGCGAACATGGACTGGTACGGCGGCCCGACCGTGCTGGAGCACCTGGAGACGGTCCCGGTCAGCCACGACCTGGCGCACTGCCACGCCCGGCTCCCCGTGCAGTTCGTGATCCGGCCGCAGACCACCGAGCACCCGGACTACCGGGGCTACGCCGGCCAGATCGCCGCCGGCACCTTCCGGGTCGGCGACTCCGTCGCCGTGCTCCCGTCCGGGCGTACCACCCGGATCTCCGGCATCGACCTGCTCGGCGACCCGGTCGACGTGGCGTGGACGACGCAGTCGGTGACGGTCCTGCTCGAGGACGACATCGACGTCTCGCGCGGCGACCTGATCGTGCCGGCGAAGGACGCCCCCGCCGTCACCCAGGACGTGGAGGCGACCGTCTGCCATGTCGCCGACCAGCCGCTGGTCGTCGGGCACCGGGTGCTGCTCAAGCACGGGACCCGCACGGTCAAGGCGATCGTCAAGGACATCCCGTCCCGGCTCACGCTCGACGACCTCTCCCTGCACCCGCACCCCGGGCAGCTCGCCGCCAACGACATCGGCCGGGTCAAGATCCGCACCGCCGAGCCGCTGCCGGTCGACTCCTACGCGGACTCGCGCCGCACCGGCTCCTTCATCCTGATCGACCCGAACGACGGGACCACCCTCACCGCCGGCATGGTCGGCGAGTCGTTCGCCTCCCCCGAGCCGGTCAACGACGAGCCCGAAGACGACGGCTGGGACTTCTGACCATGAACTCCCCCGACTTCTACTCGATGTTCGCCAAGGAGGGCGGCCGCATCGGCAGCGGCGCCCTGGGCAGCGGGCAGGGCGGAGTGGGCCGATGTGTGCGATGACGTACGCGCACCGCATGCGCGCCCAGCGACGAAGACCCCCTGCCGGACTCCCGGCCACGGCCTGAGAGGCCCGTGACCGCCGGGCCGACGAGAGGAACACCTCCCGTGCCTGTCAGTTCCACCCCGCTTCGCCGCGGCCTGGCCTCGATGGCGGCCCTGCCCCTGCTGGCGCTCGCGGCCTGCGGCTACGGGTCCGAGGCCAAGGACGACCACGCCGGCGCCCGGATCGCCGCCGGAGCCGAGAAGACCGACGGCCTGGACTCCGTGCGGATCGGCTACTTCGGCAACCTGACCCACGCGACCGCGCTGGTGGGCAACCAGAAGGGCTTCTTCCAGAAGGCGCTCGGCGCGACCAGGGCCGACTACCAGGTGTTCAACGCCGGCCCGTCCGAGATCGAGGCGCTGAACTCGGGTTCGGTCGACATCGGCTGGCTCGGCCCCTCCCCGGCGATCAACGGCTACACCAGGTCGAACGGCAAGAACCTGCGCATCATCGGCGGTTCGGCCTCCGGCGGGGTGAAGCTGGTCGTGAACCCCGAGAAGATCAAGTCCCTGAAGGACGTCGAGGGCAAGCGGATCGCGACGCCCCAGCTCGGCAACACGCAGGACGTGGCCTTCCTCAACTGGGTCGCGGAGCAGGGCTGGAAGGTCGACGCGCAGAGCGGCAGGGGCGACGTGTCCGTGGTGCGCACCGACAACAAGGTGACCCCGGACGCCTACAGGGCCGGCTCCGTCGACGGCGCATGGGTGCCGGAACCGACCGCGTCCAAGCTGGTCGCCGAGGGCGGCAAGGTGCTGCTGGACGAGTCCTCGCTGTGGCCCGGCGGGAAGTTCGTGATCACCAACATCGTCGTGTCGCAGAAGTTCCTGAGGGAGCACCCGAAGGCGGTCGAGGCGGTGCTGAGGGCATCGGTCGACACCAACGCGTGGATCAACGCCCATCCGGACGAGGCCAAGGCCGCGGCGAACAGGCAGCTCGGCGTCGACTCCGGCAAGGAACTGCCCGGCGACGTCCTGGACCCGGCCTGGAGGTCGATCCGGGTCACCGACGACCCGCTGGCCGCGACCCTCCGCACCGAGGCGCGCGACGCGGCCGAGGCGGGCCTCCTGGAGGACCCGGAGCTGAAGGGCATCTACGACCTCGCCCCGCTGAACAAGGTTCTCGAGGCCAAGGGTGAGAGCACCGTCGACGACGCCGGTCTGGGCGTCGGCTGACTTACGGATCCGAGCGTCCCAGGAGGTGACGACCATGGCAACCGCCCTCGCCAAGGCCGAACAGGCACAGACGGTCGAGTACGCGGCGCGCATCGAGCGCGTTTCGAAGTCCTTCGCCGGCCCGGCCGGCCAGCAGCTCGTCCTCGACGACATCTCACTCGATGTCGCGCCGGGCGAGTTCGTCACCCTCCTGGGTGCCTCGGGCTGCGGCAAGTCGACGCTGCTGAACCTGGTCGCGGGGCTCGACCGGCCCACCACCGGCAGCATCGCCACCCACGGCCGCCCCGCCCTGATGTTCCAGGAGCACGCCCTGTTCCCGTGGCTGACCGCGGGCAAGAACATCGAACTCGCGCTGAGACTCAAGGGCGTTCCCAGGGCCGAGCGGCGCGGCAGGGCCGAACGGCTCCTCGAACTGGTACGGCTGCAGGGCGCGTACGGCAAGCGGGTGCACGAGCTGTCCGGCGGTATGCGACAGCGCGTGGCCATGGCCCGGGCGCTCGCGCAGGACAGCCGGCTGCTGCTGATGGACGAGCCGTTCGCCGCGCTGGACGCCATCACCCGCGACCTGCTGCACGACGAACTGACCCGGATCTGGACGGAGACGGGACTGTCCGTCCTGTTCGTCACGCACAACGTGCGCGAGGCGGTGCGGCTCGCGCAGCGGGTGGTGCTGCTGTCCTCCCGCCCGGGCCGGGTGGCCCGCGAGTGGCGGGTGGACATCCCGCAGCCGCGGCGCATCGAGGACGCCCCGGTCGCCGAACTGTCCCTGGAGATCACCGAAGTACTGCGTGGGGAGATCCGCCGCCATGGCCAGCACTGAGACGGGGACCGCCCCGGACGCGGGAAGCGTCGAGGCGGGTCTGGACGCCCTGGAGACCGCCGTGGCGGGCCGGCCTCCGTTCCGGCAGACCTTCGTCCGCAAGATCCTTCCGCCGGTCGTCGCCACCGCGGTGGTGCTGGTGGTCTGGCAGGCGCTGATCTCCCTCAGGATCGTGGACGATCCGACGAAGCTGCCCTCCCCCGCCGATGTGGGCGGCGAGTTCCGGCGGGCCTGGCTGGAAGGAAAGCTGCTCGGCTACATCTGGACCAGTGTCTCGCGCGGCCTGCTGGGCTTCCTGTTCGCGCTCGCCATCGGCACCCCGCTGGGGCTGCTGGTGGCCCGGGTGAGGTTCGTGCGCGCGGCCATCGGCCCGGTGCTCTCCGGTCTGCAGTCACTGCCGTCGGTGGCCTGGGTGCCGCCCGCGGTGATCTGGCTGGGCCTGGACAACCGGATGATGTACGCGGTGATCCTGCTCGGTGCGGTGCCGTCGATCGCCAACGGCCTGGTGTCCGGGATCGACCAGGTACCGCCGCTGTTCCTGCGGGCGGGCCGCACGATGGGCGCGACGGGCCTGAAGGGCGCCTGGCACATCGTGCTGCCGGCCGCGCTGCCGGGCTACACGGCCGGCCTGAAGCAGGGCTGGGCCTTCTCCTGGCGCTCGCTGATGGCGGCGGAGATCATCGCCTCCTCCCCCGATCTCGGCATCGGTCTGGGCGCGCTGCTGGAGAACGGCCGCAACGCCAGCTCCATGTCCATGGTGTTCGAGGCGATCTTCCTGATCCTGTTCGTCGGCATCGCCATCGACCTGCTGGTCTTCTCCCCGCTGGAGCGGTGGGTGCTGCGCAGTCGTGGCCTTCTGGTGAAGAGCTGATTCCCGTGCACGGCAAGCCGGTTCGACCCGTCCTGTTGGTGGTGGCCCACGGCAGCCGCGACCCGCGGCACGCGGCGACGGTGCACGCCCTGGTGGAGCGGGTGCGTTCGCTGCGGCCCGGCCTGCGCGTGGAGACGGGCTTCCTGGACTTCAACATCCCGTCCGTGCAGGGGGTACTGGAGTCCCTGGCCGCGGAGGGGGTGCGGGACGTGGTGGCCCTGCCGCTGCTGCTGACCCGCGCCTTCCACGCCAAGGCCGACATCCCGGCGGTCCTGCGGAACGCGCCGCGCGGCCTGCGCATCCGCCGGGCCGAGGTGCTGGGCCCGTCGCCGCTGCTGCTGTCGGCGCTGGAGCGGCGCCTGTACGAGGCCGGGCTGACGCCCGCCGACAAGTCCTCGACCGGGGTCGTGCTGGCCTCGGCGGGGTCCTCCGACCCGGAGGCGATCGCGGTGATCGCAGACATCGCGCGGGAGTGGTGGCACACCGGTTGGTGCGCCGTGCGGCCCGCGTTCGCCTCCGCATCCCTTCCCCGCACCGAGGACGCGGTCCGCGAACTGCGCGCCCTCGGCTGCGAGCGGGTCGCCGTGGCGCCCTACATCCTGGCCCCCGGCTTCCTGCCGGACCGCATCGCACGCGGCGCGGCGGACGCCGACGTCCTGGCGGACGTCCTGGGCCCGGCCCCCGAGGTGGCGCGGCTCCTGCTGGACCGCTACGACACCGCGGGTCTGCCGGCCCGGGCCGCCCTGGGCGCCTGACCCGACGCCGGACCCCGTGGCGGCGGGGCCCGGTCCGTTCACAGGTCCAGCAGGCGCACCAGTTGCTGGGTGAAGGCGAGGCTGCCGGTGCCGGCCGGGGCACCGATGCTGATGGCCTCCAGGCTCGATCGGATACGGCCCCGGTTGGGCGGGCCGCCGTCCGCCGCGGCCTCGTCCAGCGCGGCCATGATGACCTCGCCGTGCACCACGAGTCCGGGGAGTTCGGCGTGCAGCGCCTCTAGGAGTCCCTCGGCGAGCCGGAAGACGGTCTCCGGATCGGGTCCGTGGTCGCTGCCGGCGTGGCCGTTGATGTTGCCGTGGTAGTACGTGCTCATCGTCCTGTCCTGACTCCTGGTCTGGGAGGGGCCGTACCGGGCTGGGATCCGGGAGCGCCGACGTTGCCCATGCGGCGGGCCCGGGGCCTGTGCAGGAGTCTGGTGGTGCTCCCCCCATGCCTGCGGACTGGGCCGAAAATAGTCACCCGTACGAGTGATTCGCGCCCATTGACCAGGCCGGACACTCCCGACGGAACGGACGGCCGGCCCGCGTGGGGAACGGAGCGCGCCCGTACCGGGTCCCTGGGGGGCCGGGCGCTGCGCGGGCGCGCCGGGACCGCCGGCCGCGGTCCGGCGTTCCCCTGTGACGTCGGACCACGGCCGGTACCTCGTTCTGCGTCCGGTCCCGCGGATGCGTCACCGGCACAGGACGTCCCTGGCGCCTCAGGGGCGCTAATCGGCCACGCTCCCTCACTCGTCGGCGGCGGTCGGTTCGACGAGGCTCAGCACCGTGTTCCGGTTGCGGCTGGTGGCGATCAGCCCCTTGGCGGGGCGGGGACTCGGCGAGCCTGGAGCGGCCCGGGCCGTCCGGGGCGCAGAGGGAGAGAGCGGTCTTCGGGGCGGAACTCCTCGGGAAGGTGCGCTGCGGAGTCGATCCCCTCCAAGCGCCCGGGAGTGACCGGTGCGTAGACGTAGGTGCCGTGGAGCTGTCTCGCCGTCAGTTCGGCGGCCGGGAACGGGCACGCCTCGGCCACCGTCCGCAGATGGACGTGACCGCGCACGATCACGTCCACCACGAAGCCGGACCGCTTCTCGATCGCCCGGGCCGACTCGGCCGCCAGGAAGTCCTCGTCGCCGCGCCCGGCGCTGAACACGCCCTGGCCGCCGTGCGGACGGGTGCCTGGGACCGGTGTGACCGAGGCCGGTCAGGATCGGGCGGAGACCGGCCAGCGGGAGTTTCTTGCCGCCACCGACGT
Organism: Streptomyces cellostaticus; assembly: GCF_023630175.1. GTDB lineage: Bacteria > Actinomycetota > Actinomycetes > Streptomycetales > Streptomycetaceae > Streptomyces > Streptomyces cellostaticus_A. The sequence goes on from NZ_JALLIN010000012.1 coordinate 42,554, forward strand.
CGATTCCGCGCAGCGGCGCGGCACAGGTCGTCGTCGGGACAGGCTGGAGCGGCCGCCGTGCCCCGTGGGGGCGGGCACGGCGGCCGGACCCGGAAGGACCGGGGTTGCGCGAAACTCTGGCCGATCAAGGGGCCCCGGTTCAACCTCTACACGCACCTGTGACTTGTTCAACAAGGTTTCGTCATCACAAAGTGGATCTTCGGCGGCGGATCGGACACGGCCCTCCGACCGCCGGCCTCCCCCGGGCGGCTCCCCTGAGGCGGGTCCCCGGGTAGCCCCGAAAGATGTAAGGGCCTGCCGTCCTCCCCAGCGGTGACGCGGGCCGGCGCCACTTCACCGGGCAGTACGACGAGACCTCCGCGCCGGGCCCATACCGTCGAATCGGAAGCGAGCGAGGACGTGGCGGCAGGGGGCCGTCACCGCATACGAGGGGGGAAAGCCCGTCATGGGGAACACGGACGTGCGCGTGCGGGGACTGGCCGCGCGCGCCGGGAGTTGGAGCGCCCGGCACCGCTGGGCCGCCGTCGGCGTATGGGTGCTGTTCGTCGTCCTGGCCATGGGGCTCGGTTCGGCGGCCGGCCGGGTCGACGTGGACGAGAGCGACCAGCTCAAGGGCGAGACACACACCGCGGCGAAGATCATCGAGGACGCGGGCATCGAGCAGCCGGCCGGGGAGACCGTACTGGTCCAGTCCCGGGACGGCGCCCTGAAGGCGACGAGCGGCGAGTTCCGGGCCGCCGTCGACGACGTGGTCGAGGCCGTCGGCCGCACCGGGAAGGTCACCCATGTGACCTCCCCGTACGACACGCGCACCATCTCCCGGGACGGCCGTACCGCACTCGTGCAGTTCGACATGCGCGGCGACGCGGAGACCGCCGCCGACCGGGTCGAGCCGGTACTGGACGCCGTCGCCGGGGTGGCGAAGGCGCACGACGGCCTGCGGATCGAGGAGATCGGCGGCGCCAGCATGAGCAAGCAGTACCAGGACGCCTTCGGGGACGACTTCCAGAAGGCCGAGTACTCGGCCGTGCCGGTGGCCCTCGGCATCCTGCTGATCGCGTTCGGCGCCCTGGTGGCCGCGCTGCTGCCGGTGGCCCTGGCGGTCACCGCGATCATGGCCACGATGGGTCTGATGGGCCTCGTCAGCCATGTCCAGCCGATGAGCGACACCGCCAACTCCGTGATGCTGCTGGTCGGCATGGCCGTCGGCGTCGACTACTGCCTGTTCTACCTGCGCCGGGAGCGCGAGGAGCGGGACGCCGGCCGGGACGCGGGCGCCGCCCTGCGCATCGCGGCGGCCACCAGCGGCCGCGCGATCGTGGTCTCCGGGGTCACCGTGTGCGTGGCGATGGCCGGCATGCTCTTCACCGGGCTCGCCGAGTTCGAGGCGATGGGCCTGGCCTCGCTGATGGTGGTCGCCGTCGCCATGGTCGGCTCGGTGACCGTGCTGCCCGCGCTGCTCTCCCTGCTGGGCGAGCGGGTCGAGAAGGGCCGTATCCCCCTCCTGGGCCGCCGGCGCCGGCGCGGCGGCAACGGCGAGAGCCGCTTCTGGACCGCCGTGCTGCGCCGGGTGCTGGCCAGGCCGCTGGTCTCCGTCCTCGTCGCGGCCGGCGCGCTGCTCGCCGTCACCGCGCCCGCGCTCGGCATGAAGACCCAGCAGCTCACGCTGGACCAGGAGTTCGGTGACTCGCTGCCGATCGTGCAGACCTACGACCGGCTCAACGAGGCCTTCCCGGGCGGCTCCGAGCCCGCCCAGGTGGTCGTCGGCGCCAAGGACATCGGCGCCCCGGAGGTACGGCGGGCACTGGCCGACTTCAAGCAGCGGGCCATCTCCTCGGGTGCCTCGCGCGGCCCCGTCACCGTCGAGGTGCACCGGGCGCAGAACGTCGCCCTCGTCTCCGTGCCGCTGGTGGGCGGCTCGGACATGGACCGCGCGGTCAAGAGCCTCGACAAGCTGCGCGACGAGGTGCGGCCCGCCACCCTCGGCAAGGTGGAGGGCGTCCGGGCGCCGATCACCGGGCAGGTCGCGGGCAACCACGACTTCAACGACCAGCTCGTCGGCTCCGTCGTCCCGGTCTTCGTGTTCGTGGTCGTCTTCGCCTTCCTGCTGATGCTGCTGTCGTTCCGCTCGCTGACCGTCGCGATCACCTCGATCGTGCTCAACCTGCTGTCGGTGGGCGCCGCCTACGGCATCCTCGTCGCCGTCTTCCAGCACGGCTGGGGTGCCTCGCTGGTGGGCGCCGAGGGCGTCGGCGCCATCGTCACCTGGCTGCCGCTGTTCCTCTTCGTGATCCTGTTCGGCCTGTCCATGGACTACCACGTGTTCGTGGTCTCCCGGATCCGCGAGGCCCGGCTGCGCGGCCGCAGCACCAAGGACGCCATCCAGCACGGTGTGGTCACCACGGCCGGGGTCGTCACCAGCGCCGCCGTCATCATGGTCGCCGTGTTCGCGATCTTCGGCACGCTGTCGATGCAGTCCATGAAGCAGATGGGCGTCGGCCTGGCCGCCGCCGTCCTGATCGACGCGACGGTCATCCGCGGGGTGCTGCTGCCGGCCGTGATGGCACTGCTCGGCGAGCGCAACTGGTACCTGCCGAAGTGGCTGCACCGGATGCCGGACCTCACCCACGACGAGTCGCCGGAACCGGCCGCGCCGGCCCCGGTCCGCGACGAGGGCGAGCGGCTGACCGTCTGACACCACCCACGAACGCGGGGGCCCACCGGTCTTGGGGAACCGGTGGGCCCCCGCCCGTGCTCAGCGTGCGGGCAGTTCCGCCTCGATCAGGTCGGCCGCGCGCCGGGCGCCGCCCTCCGCGGCCATCTCCGCCCGGATCTCCGCCAGCCGGCGGGCGACCCCGGGGTCGCCGGTGAGCGCCAGGGCGGCCTCGCGGAGGCGGTCGGCGGTGGCCTCCTCGATGGGCAGGTGCCGGGCCACGCCGAGGGACTGGAGCACGTCGGCGTTGCCGAACTGGTCCACGGCCTGGGGCACGGCGATCATCGGCGTGGCGGTGGCCAGCCCCTCCTGACTGCCGCCGGCGCCGGCATGCGTGATGAACAGGTCGGCCTGCCGCAGGATCGCCAACTGCGGTACCCAGTGGTGCACTTCCACGTTCGCGGGAATATCGCCCAGCTCGGCCCGGGTCACCTGGCCGCCGACCTGCAGGACGAGGTGCCAGCCGGGCAGGTCGCCGAAGGCGCGGACGCACTCGCGGTAGAAGGCAGGCCGTCTGGTGAACGCCGAGCCGAGGGAGACGAGGACCACCGTTGCGGCGCCGGCGGGCCGCCGCCAGTCGCCCTGGTCGGCCCGGTCGCCCTGACACGCGCCCACGAAGCTGTGCACACGCTCGTCGACGCGGTCGGCGTGCGGCTGGAGGGCCTTCGGGATGAGGACGAGGGAGCGGCCGGGCCGCCCGACGAAGGGGTCGGGGTGCTCGGTGATCCCGTTCTCCGTGAGCCAGGCCCGGAACCGGGCGTAGTATGCCCGGCCGCGCTCGGTCTCCCGGGGTTCCGCCCACATCGGCTCGGCCACCTCCTCCTCGTAGCCGTCCCAGGCGACGAGGTTCGGGGAGAGGGAGATCGCCGGGACACCCCAGCGGCGGGCGAGCACACGGGCCGGGTAGGAGGTGATGTCGTGCAGCACCAGGTCCGGTTCGTCGCCCTCGTAGGCCTCGATGAGCTGCGGGAGGGCCTGTACGGCGTCGTTCAGGAAGGGTTCCACGTTGTCCAGCAGGGTGGTTCCCCAGGCCGCGGGATCGGCGTCGGGGCCGGGCAGCGTGGAGTGGTAGGGCACGGGCCGGGCGCCGGTCGCGGCCACCTTCGCGGCGAAGACCGGCGGGATGGCGTACGTGACCCGGTGGCCGCGGGCGACGAGTTCGCGGATCACCTCGAGGTTCGGGTTCACATGGCCGTGGGCGGCGACGGAGAACATGGCGATGTGGGCGGGGCGGGCATGACGGTGAGGCTAGGCGAGACGAGACGTCTCGTTCAAGCGCATTGACGGCGCAGGCCCGGCGCCGGCGGCGGGCCGGCCCCGGGTCGCCGTCCCCGGCCGCCCGCACCGGACCGATCGGCAGCGGCACTCCCCGACCTGCGCGAATGGGAGACTGGCCGCGGGCCACGACGGCCGGGACGGTACGCGGAGGGCACGGAGGCGGACGATGGACGAGGCACGGGCGCGGGACGTACTGGCCGCGGCGAAGGTCCTGCCCGGCCCCGCGGAGGACGCGCGGCTCATCGCCCTCGGCGAGAACGCGGTGTTCGCCGCCGGCGAGCTGGTGGTCAAGGTGGGCCGGGACGCCGAACTGCTGGACCGGGCCCGGCGCGAGCTGGACATCGCCGCTTGGCTGGCCGGGGCGGGCGTGCCCGCGGTGCGGGCCGCCGAGCCCGAACCACTGCTGACGGAGGGGCACCCCGTCACCGTCTGGCACCGGCTGCCGGATCCCGTGCGGCCGGCCGGCCCCCGGGACCTGGCCGGCCTGCTGCGGACCGTGCACGCGCTTCCGGCGCCTCCCTTCGCGCTGCCGCCCCGGGATCTGCTGGACGGCGTGGAGCGCTGGCTGCGGCTCGCGGGCGAGGCGATCGACCCCGGGGACGCAGCGTTTCTGCGCGAGCGCAGGGACGGGTTCGCCGCCGCGGCGGCGGCGCTGACGCCCCGTCTGCCCCCCGGGCCGATCCACGGGGACGCCCTGCCCCGCAACGTCCACGTGGGGCCGGACGGGCCGGTCCTGGTCGACCTGGAGACCTTCTCCGCGGACCTGCGCGAGCACGACCTGGTGGTGATGGCCCTGTCCCGGGACCGCTACGGGCTGCCCGCGGAGGCGTACGACTCCTTCGTCTCGGCGTACGGCTGGGACGTGCGCGAATGGGAGGGCTGCCCGGTACTGCGGGGCGCCCGGGAAACGGCGAGCTGCGCGTGGGTGGCCCAGCACGCACCCGCCAACCCGAAGGCGCTGAGCGAGTTCCGCCGCCGGGTGGGCTCGCTGCGCGCCGGGGACGAGGCGGTGCGGTGGCATCCGTTCTGAGCCGCCCGCGGTGCCCCCGGCACATCGTGCGGGTCTCCGCGAGCGGCTGCGCACAGCGCCCCGAAGGGAAGTGACCGCCCGGTGCGGCTGCGCCGGTCACCGTTCTCCCTGATCGCCGCCACCGTCGTCGGGCCTCACGGCCGCCGCCGTCCACCTGCCGGCCACAACGGCACCACCGCCCCGACCGGCTGTGATCAAAAACCACGACCGCTGCGCCCGACAGCACCCACCGTACCGATCCGATTACCAAGAGTTGCGGGATCTCACCGAGAAGGGCCTACTGAAGCCAGGGGGACCTCACAAGGCTCGGAACAGGGAGCAATCAGCATGAGCCCCAAGCGCAAGACGACCTGGCAGCTTGAACCAGCAGCTCAAGGCAGACCCAAGAGCCTCCGCAGGCTCGCCGTGATCGCAGCGGCGGTCACAGTCGCGGTAGGAACCCCTGCGGCGGCGGTCGCCACCGGCATGACCTCCCGGTCCGACACAAGGTCCGCCACAAGGTCCGCCACCGACACTCACTGCGACCCCAGCAAGCCGAAAACCGTTTCGGGCGGTGACTGCCCGACGAAAAGCCCAAAACCTACCGTTACCGTGACACAGACTGTCACCGCCCCGGTGACCGCGACAACCACCGCGACGCCTCCGCCCGTGACCGCGACAACCACCGCGACGCCTCCGCCCGTGACCGCGTCAGCTGTCGTGACGCCTCCACCGGTGACCGCGGTAGCTGTCCTGCTGCCTCCGCCGGTGACCGTGACAGCCAACGGGCCGGGGACATTTCTCGCGACGCCTCCGGCGATGACCGCGTCAACCACCGTGACACCTCCGCCGGTGACCGCGTCAGCTGTCGTGACGCCTGCGCCGGTGACCGCGACGACTACCGTGACGCCTCCGCCGGTGACCGCGACGACTGTCGTGACGCCTGCTGCGGCTCTCGCCCGATCGAGCGATTGAACTGCGAAGACGCCCCCGGGTCGCATCCGATGCGAGATTGATCCCGCGCGGCCTGGATGACCGTGGAGCCGGCGTCCCGCATGCGGCGCCCGGCCCACTCCGCAGCCGGCCGGTCAGCCTGGTACCGGCCGGAATCGGCGGGATCCGCTCGATGAAGGGAGCGGGTCCACCCGCGCGACGGACACCCCGTCGAGGTCCGGCAGCAACGCCGTATCGTTGAGCACGCCCGTGGCTCCTGCATGATCGTTCTGCGTCGAGAGCAGAAATGATCACGCAGGAGCCACGGGCATCCTGCGTCCGGGGCCGTGCCCGAATGCGTCACGACGGTCGGCCGGGCGTGATTCGCCGCCGGGTTGACTCAAAACCTGGGGATCGTCGCATTCGAATCCGCCGAGACGTTCCAGGCATGGCAATCTCGCGGCGGCCCCGACCGCCGAACCGGCCGCGGCCACGTTCTTCGAGCCGCATTCCGCCTGACGCACCCGCCGGAGTCACCTCGGGCCATGAAATCCATCGTCCGGCCCAGCTCACCCACGCGCGCACATTCGGAACTATCCACCCAATTGGCGCCCAACGTTCGATTCACAAGCGATCAACATTGTTCACGGGCCACCAATTCCTCATGTTCACTGACAATGACGCCGAGCCGGCGGTTGCCAAATGATATTTCAGATGCCGACACCAGACTCCCAATGGCACCCGCGAGGGGGACCCCAGTGGTGAATCCGCTGCGCGCTGACGACCCATCCGAACTCCACGGATACACCTTGCTGGGCAGAATCGGCGAAGGCGGCATGGGCGTGGTCTACCTGGCGCGGGATTCGGCAGGCATGGAGGTCGCGGTGAAGACCATTCTGCCGTCGCGAGAAGTCGACGAAGAGTTCCAGAAGCGCTTCGCACGGGAGACCCGAATTCTGCAGACACTTCGAGACCCCCACATCGTCTCTGTCCTTGCCGCAATTCCCGGCCCAGGAAAACCGTGCCTGGTCACCGAGTACGTCCCCGGTCCGACTCTCGCGGACCGACTGCGTGAGGGCCCGCTGCCCCCGGACGCGGTACGCAAGCTGGCACTCGATCTGGCCAGAGCGCTGGAGGCGGCACACGCACGCGGCGTGGTGCACCGCGATCTCAAGCCGTCCAACGTGCTGCTCGGTCCGCACGGCACCAAGGTCATCGACTTCGGTATCGCCCGGTGCGTCGACGAGAGGTTCACCGAGGAGCTCACGAAGTCAGGGCATGTGCTGGGCACCCTGCCGTACCTCGCCCCGGAACAGCTCAGACGGGGCAGCGCTCCCGCCGGCCCGCCGGCCGACATCTGGGCCTGGGCGCTGACCGTCGGCTGCGCTGCTCGCGGGCGGGGGTGCTTCGTGCTGGAGGACGGGACGGAGCATCCCTACCCCGGCCCGGACGAGCTGCCTGATCTCAGCGGCTTGCCGGACGACCTCCTCCCGCTGCTCAGTGCCGCGCTGGACAGGGACCCGGCGAAGAGGCCCACGAGCAGGGCCCTGGTGAACGCGTTACGTCCCGAACCGCCGCACCTGCGGGCGCCGCAAGTGCAGCGGGTGCGCAAGTGGCGCAAGGTGAGCGCGGTGGCCGCAGCGGCGGTGCTGATCCCTGCCCTGATCGCAATCGGTGTGAGCGTCATTCCCAGCCCGAAGGCGCCGGGCATCGACTGCTTCAGCGAACTGACGCCGAAGGGTTCCGAATGCGTCGGCGTCGCCGCTCCCCTCGTCCACTCCGACGCCTTCGGCCCCGAACTCAGAACGATCGTGGGGAAGATCGCGCAGGAGAACCGGCGAGTCGCCCAGGAAGCGGCCTCGGACAAGCGGAAGCCGTTTGTCCGAGTCGCCCTCGTGATGCCGTACGCGGCGAACGACAGCAGCCCGCTGTCGTGGAATGCCATCCGCGAGAGCCTGGCCGGCGCGTACACCGCCCAGTGCCGCGTCAACGCCTGCCCCGGGTTGCAGGGACGGAGTACGACGGGTCTGCCCGGCAAGGTCCCCGCTGTGCAACTCCTCCTGGCCAACGAGGGAAGCAAGCAGCAGCACTGGCAGACGGTCGCGGATCGGCTGGCCGGACTGAGATCGGGCAACCATCCGGTGGTCGGGGCCGTCGGCCTCGGAGTCAGCCTTCCGCAGACGCAGCGACTGGCGGACCGGCTGTCCGAACTGAAGATCCCGGCGGTCGGCGGGCCACTGACGGCCACGAGCCTCCAATCGCCCTACCTCTTCAAGACGTCCCCCTCCAACCTCGAGCACATCGCCAAGGTGCGCAAGCACCTCGGGCACCTGGGGGACGGGCAGCACGGATTCCTCGTCTACGACAGGAACGACGACCTCTACGTGAAGACCCTCCGCGAAGCGTTCGACCAAGAGTTCATGGAATCCATCGGTTCGAGCCGTTTCGGATATTCGGGGACGACCGCGGGGAAGGACGTGATTCCAAATCTCTTCGGGCAGGCCGTACAGAACATCTGCTACTCGAAATCGGAACTGGTATTCTACGCAGGCCGGGACAATGATTTCCCTGAGTTCATCAAGTCCCTGGCCGATCGCGGGCTCTGCGACCAAGCGGGCGGCCTGCGCCCGATCACGATCGTGACATGCTGGTCGGGGCGCTCGGCTCTCAGCGGGAACCCACAGCGCGCGCAGGAACTTGCCCGCGACAAGATCAGAGTGGTTGATGTATCCGTGCTCAGCCCGGAGAGCTGGAAGACGAGTGGCAGCAACCCGCCCGGATTCACCTCGTTCAGGCAGAGTTTCAAGGAACTCGGCCACACCGACAGTGAACTCGGTGACGGGTACGCCATCATGAACCACGATGCCGTGCTGACAGTGGCGTGGGCCGCGGAGTCCTTCGCCAACCAGACCGGGGGCTCCGTACCCGGACCCCAGGACGTGTACAACCAGATCATCAACCTGCACGAGGCCAACTGGGTGGCCGCCGCCAGCGGCAACCTCGAGTTCTTCGACCCGCAGTACCCGCCCTACGGGTGGGCAAAGGGAGGACAGCTCACCGTCAGCGAATTCGGATAGCGGCAACAGACCTCGGCTCGCCATGACTCGGCCCGTCACCGACCCCGAGGACGTGGTCCAGGTCGGCGATCCTCCCAGCACGGAGATCCTCCACGCCGCCCCCGCCCCTCGGCCACTCGACCACTCCCACGCGGGGGCTCTCACACAGGGGGCCCACCCTGTCTATCGACTGCGCGGGATGACCGGCCAAGCCGCCTCGACGACCGCCGTCGGGTTCGAAGTCCGCCGCAGGTAGGCCTGCAGTGAGGCCGACTGCTCGGCCGCCGCACGAACCTGGAGGTCGTGCAGGTCCGCCGGGGACATCGCCCCGACCGGCTGGTGCCTCTCGGCCATGCGCCGCACCACACGGGCGGCAGCCACCGCGTCCGCCCTCGCGTCGTGCGCCTCGTCGAGCGGCACCCCGTAGTGCGCGCACAACGCGTGCAAGGCGCGCGTTCCCTTTCGGTACTTGTCGACATGCTTGTCGATCACCAACGGATCGATGACCGGCGAGGGCACGACGCCCAGTCGGTCACTGATCGACTTGAGCCCGTACCGCCGACACTCGCGGTCCAGCAGTGACAGGTCGTAGCGCGCGTTCATCACCACCAGCGGGGTCCCTGATCGCAGGACCTCGGCCACGGACCCCGCGATTTCCTCGATTGCGGACGCAGCCGAGACTCCGTGCGCGCGGGCATGGCCCGTCGAGATGCCATGGATCGCCGAAGCCTGTTCGGGTATCGCCACCCCGGGGTTGACGAGCCAGGTCCGCTCCGCGGAGACAGCCCCGTCCGGCTCCAGCCGCACGATGGCCGCGGTGACGACGCGATCGGTCTCGACGTCCGTACCCGTGGTCTCCAGATCGAACGCCACCAGGACCCCGGTGTTCCAGCTCATCACCGACCCCCCGCTCCGGCCCGGGCCGGAACGCGGCACTCCGCCGGCGGATGGGACAGCGGGTCCGTGCCGGTGGTCTCCAGGTCGAAGCCGATCAGCGGCTCCCGGTGCCAGCCCATGGGCGGCCCCCCTTCTTGGTGGTGCTTTCCCCCAGTGGCTCCCACCATCGCACGCGGCACTGACAATCCGGGGGGCGCGTTCCACCTGCCCGCACGGACAGTTCAGGACACGGGGCGCGAATCAGCCCAGGACAGCTCGAACTCCTCGCGATACGTGGGGAAGATACCGGCATCGCCCATGTCGTCCGGCTTGAGCACCTTGCTGCCGCCCCGCAGCACCAGCACCGGCGACTCCATCCCCCGGGCCCCGCGCAGATAGGACTGCACCACGGCGATGCCGTCCGCGCCGTCACCGTCCACCAGGTAGGCGGTGAAGCGGGGCGTCTCGTCGTAGACCTGGATCTCGAAGGCCCCCGGGTCGCGCAGCCGGGACCGCACCCGGCGCATGTGCAGGATGTTCATCTCGACGGAGCGGCTCAGTTCGCCCCGTTTCATCCCCAGTTCGCGCTCCCGGCGCTTGACCGCACTGGAGGCCGGGTTGAGGAAGAGCAGCCGAACCCGGCAGCCGGACTCGGCGAGCCGGACCAGCCTCCGGCCGGAGAAGTTCTGCACCAGCAGGTTGAGCCCGATGCCGATGGCGTCGAGGCGGCGCGCGCCCCCGAACAGGTCCTCGGCCGGGAACTGGCGCATGAGGCGCACCCGGTCGGGGTGCACGGCCACGACGTCCGCGTAGCGGTCGGCGACCAGGTCCTCCACCGCGTCGACCGGCAGCCGGCGTGCGGAGGGCACGTCACCGCCCGCGCCGAGCATCTCCAGCAGCCGGGCCGAGGCCCGCTCGGCCTGGTTCAGCACCGCCTCGGACAGAGCCCGGTTGCGGGAGACGACGTTGCGGGTCACCTCCAGCTCGTCCAGGGCGAGTTCGACGTCCCGGCGCTCGTCGAAGTACGGCTCGAAGCACGGCCAGTGCTGCACCATCAGCTCCCGGAGCTGCGGCAGCGTGAGGAAGCTGAGCACGTTGTCGTCGGCCGGGTCGAGCAGATAACCCTTGCGGCGGCTGACCTCGCGGACGGCGACGGCCCGCTGCACCCACTCCTGTCCGGCGGGCCCGGCCGCGGCCACCACCCAGTCGTCGCCGTGCACCGGCTCGTAGACGGGCCGCAGCACGGCGGCCACGACCGCGCGCAGCCGCTGCTCGACCAGGTTCAGCCAGATGTAGGCCCGGCCCGCCCGCTGGGCGCGGACGCGCACCTCGTGCCAGGCGTCGGCGTCCCAGTCCAGTTCCGGCCCGATGGACCCCGCGGTGTCCATCGGGCGGGCCAGGGACACCGCACCGGGCGGGACGTCTGCGGAGTTCCCCTCGTGACCCTCGTCACCAGGGGGTAGCTCCAGCCCTCCCGCGCCCACCCGCGCACCGCCTTCCGCCACCCCGGGCCTTCCCCACGCCAACGATCAAGGAAGGGTACTCCGGGAGCGGTCGGCGGTGCAGCCGGATGGACAGGTCGGTTTCTCAACTACGCGGCCTCCAGTGGCCGTTCTGCCACGAGAGCTCGTCCGGAGTGAGCGGATTCATAGCCGTGACGTCGCGCGGCGCGATGGCGAAACCCTGCCAGTGGATCGGCATGGGCTGCTGGTCCTCGTCCCGGGCGATGTGGTGGAAGCCGACGTTCATCCAGACCACCGGGTGAGTGAGCCTCTGTCCGTTGACCCACTTGTCCACCGACTTCGGGTAACCGCGGGCGCAGCCCGGGTTGTTGCTCGCGAACCGCTCGCACTTGTTGTACTGGGTGAAGTACACGTCGTGCTTGGTGAAACTGCGGCCGGGGTACCTCGTGGTCGGGCCGGGGACGATCTCGTACGAACGCGCGTGCCCGTCCTTGTTCTTGCCGGTCGCGCTGACCACCCGCCACCAGCGGTAGGCCTTGGAGTCGCCCGCGAGTTCCTTGGTGACCTTGGTGCGGGTGGTCTTGGCCGTGGGCGCCTGCCGGCCGCGGGCGGGCGCGGTGACGGCCGAGTCGTACTGCTCGACCTTGGTCTTCGAGGAGCCGTCGAGCCCGAAGTCCAGCCGCCAGAAGACGTTATGGCTGTGGCTGGTGGCGTAGGCCTTGGCGCCCTTGCCGACGGGCCAGCCGCGGCCGTCCCCGGCGTCGTAGTCCTCGTAGGAGAGGCTGCCGGTGGCCCCGACGTTCATGTGGACGGTGCCGTCGTCCTGGAAGCGCCACTCGGTCATGTACTCGTACCAGCCGACCTGGTTGACCGTGTAGACGAGCAGGTCCTTGCCCTGTGCCTGGAAGACCTTGTTGGCCGCGTCGCCCTGCATGCGGTAGGCGTGGCCGCGCGAACGCGTGGTGGCGCACAGGCCCTTGACGTCCGGGTGGTCCGGGTCCCAGGAGTCGGGCACCCGTACGGTCCTGATGGTGCCGCCGGGGCACTCGCCGGGCGCGAGGTTCACCAGGCCCTGGCCGAAGCCGAAGCCGGTCAGGTCGTCGTACTCGACGCTGCCGTCGTCGTAGGGGACGTCGATCTGGGCGAGGCGGGCGCTGTTGAGGACCTTGATCGGCTTCGGCTCGCCCTTGGGCCGGTAGGAGACGTTCTCCAGGACCAGGCCGGCCTTGCTGTCGTAGCGCCAGCACATCCGCCAGGTGGTGCCGCTGGAGAGCTTCTGCTCGATCCGGTAGGCGGCGCTGCAGTCCGCGGCGGCGGCCGGCGCGGACTGCGGCCGGGCGGCGGCCGGTCCGGCGCCGGCGGTCGCACCGGCGGCCAGCGCGGCCACGGTGAGGCCGACGGCCGCGCGTGCGCGGGCACGGCTCATTGTGTTGTCACGCATGAAGGAGTGGCTCCCTTGGCAGGAGATGCGGTTCGGAAAGGTGGACGGGCGCCTGGCTCAGTGGCGTTCGAGCCGGCCGACCTTGCGGGCGCTGAGGTCGACGACCAGCCACCGGGCGTCGATCCAGGGACCGTTCTTGACCTTCGGGAACAGCCGCACGCAGCGGTGCTCACCGCACTTGTCGAGCACGGCCGGCTGCCCGCCCGGAGTGGCGCGGTAGACGGCACCGGCCAGCAGGAGCTGGTCCGGGGAGGTCAGCTCGTGGCCGGTGGCGTCCCGGTAGTCCGCCTTGAGGCCCGCGCCGAGCGGGTCGGCGATCAGCAGCCCGGCCGCCGCGGCGTTCTCGTCCCGGCTCAGCGGCGGCTGGTCGCCCCGGCTGGTGACGCTGCCGACGACCTTTCCCGTTCCCAGGTCGACCGTCCTGGTGGTGAGCGCGTCGTTCCTGTAGTCGTAGAAGGTCACGTCGGCCCGGCGCGGCGCTCCCGGGTCGTCGAGTTCGTCCGCCGCCGGGTCGGCGAGGTCGACGCTCAGGCGCTGCGGGCCCCGCCGCCCGTCGACGTTCTCACCTGCGCTGAGCATGCGCCCGCTCAGGGCGAGGCTCTCGACCCGCCGGATCTCGTCGTCGGTCAGCGGGTCGCGGCCCGTGCCCTTCTTCCCCGCGGCCGGCGCCTGCTTCACGACGCCCGGCGGGACCTCGCCCGGCCCCTGCCCCGCCTGCCCGGCCGCCGGTGTACCGCCGCCCCCGGCCCCTCCCGCCCCGTCGGCCCCTCCCGTCCCGTCGGCCCCCGCCGTGCCGGGCAGGGTGACCGCCACCATCACCGCGGTTCCGGCCACCGCCAGGGCCGCGCCGGCCACCACCTTGCCGAGATGCCGGTGCACTGTCTCGCGCACATCTGCCCCCTACTCCCCCAAGGTCCCCGGGAGTACGTGTATCCCCACTGATTCGGCGCACGGCGGGTACACGAGTCGCCGTGCGCACTGGTCGGCCGATAAGAGGGATGTAAGTCCCGGAAGGTTCCCTCACTTTCGGGGAGACTCGCAGCCAACGCGCCCCCAGCGGGGCCGCACACCTGGAAGAGTCGTGGTCATGCAGGTCTGGCCTGGAGAGGCGTATCCGCTCGGCGCCACGTACGACGGCGCCGGAACCAACTTCGCGGTCTTCACGGAGGCCGCGCACCGAGTAGAGCTGTGTCTGCTGCACGACGACGGCTCGGAGACGGCGGTGGAACTGCGCGAGAGCGACGCGTTCGTCCGGCACGCGTACCTGCCGGGGGTGATGCCGGGACAGCGGTACGGGTTCCGGATGCACGGACCGTACGACCCCGGGCGCGGGCTGCGCTGCAACTCGGCGAAGCTGCTGCTCGACCCGTACGCGAAGGCGATCAGCGGGGCCGTGTCGTGGGGCGAGGAGGTGTACGGCTACCACTTCGGGGCCCCCGACCGGCGCAACGACCTGGACTCCGCGCCGCACACCATGACCTCGGTGGTGATCAACCCCTACTTCGACTGGGGCGACGACCGGCCACCGCGCACCGACTACCACCACACGGTGATCTACGAGGCCCATGTGAAGGGCCTGACGATGACCCACCCCGGGCTCCCGGAGGAGCTGCGCGGCACCTACGCGGCACTCGCCCATCCGGCGATCATCGAACACCTGACCAAGCTCGGGGTGACCGCGCTCGAACTGATGCCCGTGCACCAGTTCGTGAACGACCACCGGCTGGTCGACATGGGCCTGAACAACTACTGGGGCTACAACACCATCGGCTTCTTCGCCCCGCACAACGCGTACGCGTCCTGGGGCGATCGCGGCCAGCAGGTGCTGGAGTTCAAGTCGGCGGTGCGGGCGCTGCACGAGGCGGGCATCGAGGTGATCCTGGACGTCGTCTACAACCACACGGCCGAGGGCAACCACCTGGGCCCGACCCTGTCGTTCAAGGGCATCGACAACGCGTCGTACTACCGCCTCACGGACGACCCGTGCTACTACATGGACACCACCGGGACCGGGAACTCACTGCTCATGCGGTCCCCGCACGTGCTCCAGCTCATCATGGACTCGCTGCGCTACTGGGTCACCGAGATGCACGTGGACGGCTTCCGCTTCGACCTGGCGGCCACACTGGCCCGGCAGTTCCACGAGGTGGACCGGCTGTCGTCGTTCTTCGACCTGGTGCAGCAGGATCCGGTGGTCTCCCAGGTGAAGCTGATCGCCGAGCCGTGGGACGTGGGCGAGGGCGGCTACCAGGTGGGCAACTTCCCGCCGCTGTGGACCGAGTGGAACGGCAAGTACCGCGACACGGTCCGGGACCTGTGGCGGGGCGAGCCGCGGGCGCTCGCGGAGTTCGCGTCCCGGCTGACCGGCTCCTCCGACCTCTACCAGGACGACGGCCGCCGTCCGCTGGCCTCGATCAACTTCGTGACCTGCCACGACGGGTTCACCCTGCACGACCTCGTCGGCTACAACGACAAGCACAACGAGGCCAACGGGGAGGAGAACCGGGACGGCGAGAGCCACAACCGGTCCTGGAACTGCGGGGCGGAGGGCGGGACCGGGGACCCGGAGGTGCTGGGCCTGCGCGCCCGCCAGATGCGGAACTTCTTCGCCACGCTGATGCTGTCCCAGGGTGTGCCGATGATCAGCCACGGGGACGAGTTCGCCCGCACCCAGCTCGGCAACAACAACGCCTACTGCCAGGACAACGAGGTGTCCTGGCTCCGGTGGCCCGGGTCCACCGAGGGGGCGCCCGCAGAGGGGCCGTCCGCCGCGGGGGTCTCCGCGGACGGGGTCTCCGCGGAGGGTACGCCCAGCGACGGGAGCCTGCCGGAGTTCGTCCGCGCGATGGTGTGGCTGCGCCGGGACCACCCGGTGTTCCGGCGGCGGCGCTTCTTCCACGGACGGCCGGTGGAGGGCACCCACGACGAGCTGTCCGACATCGCCTGGTTCACCCCCGAGGGCAGCGAGATGACCCAGCGGGACTGGGACTCGGCGCCCGCCTCGGCGCTGACGGTGTTCCTGAACGGCAACGCCATCTCCGAGCCCGGGCCGCGCGGGGAGCGGATCGCCGACGACTCCTTCCTGCTGATGTTCAACGCCTCCCCGGGACCGCTGGACTTCCGGGTGCCGGTCGACCACGGCCGGCAGTGGCAGGTGGTCGTCGACACGGCCCGCCCGGACGGGGTGCCGCCGGGCACGGGCCCGAAGGTGGCGGCCGGCGACCGCATCACCCTGCCGGACCGCAGTCTGACGGTGCTGCAGCGGCCCGCTTAGGAACGCATGCGGGGTCGCACGATGGGGGCGCGCGCACTCCGGCGTGCGCCCCCCGCGTGCGACGGGGATGACACGAAATCCGGTGCGCTGGGTACGTAGGGTCCCATGACTGCGACGCGCCCCGGCCCCGAGGCACCCACCGCCACCTACCGGCTGCAACTGCAACCCTCGTTCCCGTTCGCCGCCGCCGCCGCGGCGGTCCCGTACCTGGCGTCGCTGGGCGTCTCGCACCTGCACCTGTCCCCCGTCCTGGAGTCCGTCCCCGGGTCCACGCACGGCTACGACGTCGTGGACCACGCGCGGGTGCGCGCGGAACTGGGCGGCGAGGACGGGCTGCGCGCGCTGGCGCGGACCGCGCATGAGCACGACCTGGGCCTGGTGGTGGACATCGTGCCGAACCACATGGCCATGGCGCCCCGGCACAACCGGGCCCTGTGGGAGGTGCTGCGCGAGGGGCCCGAGTCGCCCTACGCGCGCTGGTTCGACATCGACTGGGCGGCGCAGGACGGCCGGGTGCTGCTGCCGGTGCTCGGCGGGCCGGTCGGCTCCGTGCTGGACGAGCTGGTGGTCGACGGGGACGTACTGCGCCACCACGACCACGTCCTCCCGCTCCGCGAGGGCACCGCGGACCTCCCGCTGCCCCGGCTGCTGGACGCGCAGTGGTACCGCCCGGTGTGGTGGCGGCTGGCCCGCACCGAGCTGAACTACCGGCGCTTCTTCAGCATCTCCGAGCTGATCGGGGTGCGGGTGGAGGACCCGGCGGTGTTCGACGCCACGCACGCCAAGATTCTCGAGCTGCTCCACGAGGGCGTGGTCGACGGGCTGCGGATCGACCACCCCGACGGACTCGCGGACCCCGACGCCTATCTGCGGCGGCTGCACGAAGCCACCGGCGGGCGCTGGACCGTGGTGGAGAAGATCCTCGCCGACGGCGAGCACCTGCCCGCCTCCTGGCCGGTCGCCGGCACCACGGGCTACGACGCCCTGCGCCACGTCGACGGCCTGTTCACCGACCGCACCGGGGCCGACGAGCTGCTCGGCCGCTACCGGGCGTTCGCGGCCCCGCAGGCGGACCGGGGCGGCGACTGGGACGCCACCGTCCGGCGGGCCGCCTACAAGGTGCTCACGCACGAACTGGCCACCGAGGCCGACCGGCTCACCCGGGTGGCGGCCCGGCTGTGCGCCGCCTCCCCGGACCTGTCGCTGCGCGACCGGGCGCCGTGGGCGCTGCGCACGGCCGTGGAGGAACTGCTGGTGCGGATGCGGGTGTACCGGCCCTACACCTCCCAGGACGCCTCGGCCGTACTCACCGAGCAGGCCGCCGAGGAGGCCCGCCTGGCCTTCGTGGTGCCCGAGGAGGCGGAGGCCGTCGGCATCGTGCGGCGGCTGCTGACCGGGGACCCGGGCGATCCCTCGGCCCCGGACCACGCCGACCGGTCGGAGTTCCGCACCCGGTTCGCCCAGACCGCGTCGGCGCTGCGCGCCAAGGCCGTGGAGGACACCGCGTTCTACCGGTACGTGCCGCTGCTGCCGGCGGCCGAGGTGGGCGGCGATCCGGGTTCGCCGGGAGTGTCCCCGCAGGACTTCCACGCGTACTGCGCGCGCGTGCAGCGCGACTGGCCCGCAACCGGCACGGTCGTCACCACCCATGACACCAAGCGCAGCGCGGACGTGCGTGCCGCGCTGGCCGTGCTCACCGAGTGCCCGGACCGCTGGGCGAAGGTGCTCGCCGAGGTGACCCGCGCCGGGGAGGGCGCCCCCGACGGGCAGCTCGCCTGGGCCGCCTGGCAGACGGTGTTCGGGCTCGGCCCGGCCGAGGAGGAGCGGGTCCGGGAGGCGCTGCTCAAGCACGTCCGCGAGGCGGGGATGTACACGAGCTGGACCGAGCGGGAGCCGCGCTACGAGGAGGCGGTGGCCGCCTTCCTCACGGCGGGGCCGTGCGGGCCGCCCGGCGAGCGGGTGGCCGCCCTGCGCAAGGCACTGGAGCCGCACGTCCGGGCGAACGTCCTGGGGACCGCCCTGGTCCAGCTCACGATGCCGGGGGTGCCGGACCTGTACCAGGGCACGGAGAGCGAGTACCGGGCGCTCGTCGATCCCGACAACCGGCGCCCCGTGCCCTTCCCGCCGCCGGTACCCGGTGAGAAGGACGCGGTGACGGCGGCGGCCCTGCGGCTGCGCGCCCGCAGGCCCGGCGCGTTCGGCACGGCGGCGACGTACGCCCCGCTGACGGCGGACGGGCCGGCCGCGGAGCACTGCCTGGCGTTCACACGATCGGGTGAGGTGGTCACGGCGGTGACCCGGCTGTCGCTGCGGCTGGCGGAGGCGGGCGGCTGGCGGGAGACCCGCCTGGAGCTGCCCCCCGGGCGGTGGGCGGACGCGCTCGGCCCGGGCCGTGAGTTCACCGGGCGCGCGCGTGTGGCGGACCTCTTCGGCCCGTACCCGGTGGTCCTGCTGGAGCGGACCGGCGAGGGCCGGGGGCCCCGGTGAACGCGACCGGGAGCCTCCCGCGAGGCTCCCGGCGCTGTTCTTGACAGTTCCCCCACGCCGTGCGGCACTGGGAGGGCGAAGCCGGTTGGACAAGTCGGGGGTGAGTCTCCTGCCGGAGCTGCGCTATCCCAGCGTTCCCCAATTGGTCGCCTCCGCCCGGGCGCTGGCCGCCGCGGAGCCCCGGCTGTGTGCGCTCAGGCAGGTGGGCGCCTCGCGGGCCGGCCGGCCCCTGCACCTGCTGTCGGTGGGGCACGCCCGCCGGGCGGTGCTGGTGGTGGCGGGCGCCCACGCCAACGAGCCGACGGGCGGCTGCACCCTGCGGTCGCTGGCCGAACGGGTGCTGGCCGTAACCGAGTTGCGGGCGGACGTCTCCTGGCACTTCCTGCTGTGCGCGGACCCGGACGGCGCGAGCCTCCATGTGACCCCGGCGCCGCGCGACCTGCTCGACTACCACCGGGGCTTCTACCGGCCCACGGGTGCGGAGCAGCCCGAGTGGTCGCCCGCGGTGCTGCCCCCGGACCGGCTGCCGCCCGAGACGCGGGCCCTGACCGGAGTGATCGACGAGGTGCGCCCGTACCTCCAGGTGACGCTGCACGGCACCGATCTGGGCGGTACCTGGGTGCAGTTGACGAAGGACGTGCCGGGCCTCGCCGAACCCTTCGCCAAGTCGGCGGCCGAGCTGCACATTCCGGTGGAGACGGGCGCCTCGGACGCGGCGGGCTGGCCTGCGTCGGGGCCCGGGGTGCATGTGATGCCCGGTCCCGACGGCGGCGTCGCCTACCCGAGCCTGCCGGACGACGCCCGGCGCAGCACCTGGTACCACACCCACCGCTACGGCGGGCTGACGGCGGTGGTGGAGGTGCCGATGTGGGCCAGCGACCTGGTGGGCGACCCCGCGCCGCACCCGGCGCCGACGGCGGCCATGGGGCGGCTGGCGGCGCGACTGCTGCGCGACGCCCTGGAGGTCGAGCGGGTGTTCGAAGACGCGCTGCCCCGGCTCGGGGACACGGACGGGCCGCTGCTGCGCGCCGCGCGCTGGGTGCTCGAGCTGATACCCGGCCTGGCCCGGGACTGGGTCCAGACTCCGCCGGCCGCCACGACCATGGCCTACGTCGGCAGTGTGGACGCCTTCGGGCGGCGGCTGCCGCTGCGTGCGGCGGCGATGCTGCTGCGGGTGCTCCGGGAGAGCGACGACCGGGCGGTTCCCGGTCTGGAGCGGCTCGTCGCCTTCTGGTGCGAGGCCTACGCGGCGCGTTTCCGGGCCCGCTGGGTGCCGGTGGAGGACCAGGTGGAGCACCAGTCCCGGACGGTACTGGTGGCGGCCCGGCTGACCCGGGACCGGGCGGGGTGAGCCAGGGCCGGGACGCGGCCCGCGTTCCCCGCCCCCGGCACCCGAACGGCACCACGCGGGCGGGCGGCGGTGCGCGGGTCCGCTCAGGTGTCCCGGTGCGCCGCGAGCCGGAAGGCGGCCCGGCCGAAGGCGACCTGGTCGCCCTCGCGGACCACGACGGCGCCGGTGGTCCGGCGGCCGTTGACGGTGGTGCCGTTGGTGGAGCCGAGGTCCCTGAGGATCCACATGCCGCCCTGGTGGCGCAGTTCGGCGTGCACGCGGGAGACGCTGTCGTGGTTCAGGCGCAGCCCCATGGCGGGATCGCGGCCTATGCGCAGCGGGTGGCCGCCGGCCGGGTGCGGCAGCAGCAGCTTGGGCAGCCGCTCGGCCTGCCAGGCCCGCCGCAACCGTACGGTGAAGCCGGATACGGCCCCCACGGTGCCGAACACCGCGCGCGAGAAGCGGTTCTCGCGGGGCAGGTCGGCGATGAGGGCGGCCAGTTCGTCCGCGCCGCGGGCGGCGAGCGCCAGTTCCATGCGGTGCACGAACGTGTCGTGCGAGAGCCGTCCCGCGGCGACGCCTTCCCGCAGCACCCGCAGCGCCTTGTCGCGCTCCGCGTCGGACAGCCGCGCGGGAAGCAGGGGGAACTCGAAGGACGACGTCACGCTGGTGATTGTCAGGGGTGTGAACCCCCGGTGTCCAGAATCGGGGGGAACGGTGCCGGGAGACGCGCAACGGCGCGACACCCGGCGGGAAAGCCCGGATTCGAAAGCGGATTGATCGCTTTCGCGGCACGATGGACGTGACTACATCACGGTGAGCAGACGAAGGGGAACCGTCCGTGCAGTTCGAGGTGTGGGCACCGCAGGCAGACCGTGTGACGCTCCATTGCGACGGCGTGGCAGGCGCGTTGGAGCGCGATCCGCAGCGGGCCGGCTGGTGGCGGGGAGAGGCCCCGGCACGGGACGGCTCGCGGTACGGGTTCGCGCTGGACGACGGTCCGGTGCTGCCGGACCCGCGCTCGCGCCGCCAGCCCGACGGCCCGGACGGCCTGAGCGCGGTCGTCGACCACGGGCGGTACGCGTGGCGTGCCGCGTGGGCGGGACGCGGGCTGCCCGGAGCGGTGCTCTACGAGCTGCACGTGGGCACGTTCACCCGCGAGGGCACCCTGGACGCGGCCGCGGCCCGGCTGGAGCACCTGGTCGAACTGGGCGTCAGCCATGTGGAGTTGATGCCGCTGTGCCCGTTCCCCGGTCGGCACGGCTGGGGGTACGAGGGGGTGTCGCCGTGGGCGGTGCACGAGCCCTACGGCGGGCCCGAGGCGCTGAAGCGGTTCGTGGACCGGGCGCACGAACTCCGTCTGGCCGTGGTCCTGGATGTCGTGCACAACCACCTGGGCCCGTCGGGCAACCACCTGCCCCGGTTCGGGCCGTACTTCACCGACACGCACCACACGCCGTGGGGCTCGGCGGTCAACCTGGACGCGCCCGGCTCGGACGAGGTGCGCGCGTTCCTGGTGGGCAGCGCGCTGGCGTGGCTGCGGGACTACCGGCTCGACGGGCTGCGGCTGGACGCCGTGCACGCGCTGCACGACACGCGCGCCCGTCACTTCCTGGAGGAGCTGTCCGCCGCGGTCGACGGACTCGCGGGCGAACTGGGCCGCCCCCTCTCACTGATCGCCGAGTCGGATCTGAACGACCCGCGGTTCATCACCCCGCGGGCGGCGAACGGCCTCGGGCTGCACGCGCAGTGGAACGACGACTTCCACCACGCCGTGCACACCGCCCTCACCGGCGAGTCCCAGGCGTACTACGCCGACTTCGCGCGGGACCCCTTCGACGCGCTGGCCA
Source organism: Streptomyces cellostaticus (assembly GCF_023630175.1). GTDB lineage: Bacteria > Actinomycetota > Actinomycetes > Streptomycetales > Streptomycetaceae > Streptomyces > Streptomyces cellostaticus_A. The sequence continues at coordinate 64,264 of NZ_JALLIN010000012.1, forward strand.
AGACGCTCACCGGGGGCTACTTCCACGACGGGACGTACTCGAGCTTCCGCGGGCGGGAGCACGGCCGGCCGCTGGACCGGGCCAGAGTGGCCGGGCACCGGCTGCTGGGCTACAGCCAGACCCATGACCAGGTCGGCAACCGGGCGCAGGGGGACCGGCTCGCCGCGCACCTCTCCCCCGGCCTGCTGGCCTGCGCGGCGGCCCTCACGCTGACCGCGCCCTTCACGCCGATGCTGTTCATGGGTGAGGAGTGGGCGGCGGGCACCCCCTGGCAGTTCTTCACCGACCACACGGACCCGGAGCTGGCCGACGCCGTGCGGCGGGGCAGGCGCCGGGAGTTCGCGCAGCACGGCTGGGCCGAGGAGGACGTTCCGGATCCGCAGGACCCGGCGACCCGGGACCGGTCCTGCCTCGACTGGTCGGAGCCGGAACGCGAGCCGCACGCGCGCGTGCTGGCCTGGTACCGGCGGCTGATCGCGCTGCGCCGGGAGCAGCCGGACCTGACCGACCCGGACCTCGCCGACACCAAGGTGGCCCACGACGCCGAGGCCCGCTGGCTGGCGTTCCGGCGCGGCGACGTCCGGGTGGCGGTGAACCTGGGCAAGGAGCCGGCCGCGATCCCGCTGGGCACCGGCCGGGTGGAGGTCCTGGCCGCATGGGACCCGGTCCGGGCCCCCGGCCCGGACGGACTGCTGCAGGTGCCCGGGGAGTCGTGCGTGGTGCTGATCCAGCCCTGACCGTCCCGTGGTCCCCGGTGGGTCGGCGCACGGCGTCGGATGCGGTGCGTCGCACGGCGGAGGGTCGTCCTCGTACGGGGCGTGTCCGGGCGATCCGCCGGCGCGGCGGGGTGCCGTGGCCGTCGTCGTGCGCCCGCCGGGGACTACGGGACAGCCCTCAGGGGGTGTCGTCCTCCTTGAAGTCGGTCACCCGCTCCAGCAGGATCGGCTCCCAGGCGCGCCGCAGCCGGCTGCGCAGCAACGGCAGGGATCCGGGGGCGCGGCCCTCGATGCGGCCGGCGAGCTGCAGCACGGTGTCGCAGCGGGCGAGCCACAGGCCGCGCAGGCAGGGGCGGGGGCCGTACCCGGCGAGGGTGGCGGCGCGCACGGCGGCCGGGGAGCCGACGGCCGCGGCGAGTCCGGCGATGTCCTCGGCGGGGTCGCCGAGGGCCGCCTCGGTCCAGTCCAGGACACCGCGCACCCGGCCGTCGGCGCTGACCACCACATGCTCACCGTCGAGGCCGTGGTGGGTCAGCACGGCGGCGCCGTGCCGCGCGGCGAGCTGAGCGGCGCCGGACGCGGTGAGATGCAGCCGGGTGGCGTCGAACTCGTCGGCGGCGGCGAGCCGTTCGGCGGCCTGGACGGCCATGCGGCGCAGCGCGTCCAGGGAGCGGGGGGCGGTGTGCGGCACCCCGAGCGCCTCGGCCTGCCGCACCGGCACCGCGAGCAGCCCGCCGAGCAGCCCGGCGATGTCGGCCTCGCCGACGGCGGAGACCTCGTGCTCGTCGGCGGTGCCGCCGGGCACCGCGGTGTCCAGGGTGTACGCGAGCCCGGGCGCCCAGTCGCCGTGGGCGACGCTGACCGGGACGGTGACGGGCAGGTGGGGGCGGACGAGGTCGCGCAGGCGCAGTTCCCGGCGGCGGCGCGCGGAGGCGTCGCGGTCGGGGGCGAGGCGCAGCACCTGCTCGGTGCCCACCCACCAGGTGTACTCGTGGCCCTCGCGGACGGGGCGGACGTCCGGTCCCGCGGCCCGGCCGGTGGCGTGGCCCGTGCTCTGCGGGTGCAGCGGGCGGACCAGTCGGCGGACGGTGTCCGCGGTGGGTGTCGGTGCCTGGGTCATGGGTCGCGCGCAGCCGTTCCGATCCGTGGTCGAAGGTGTGTCTCCCGGTCCCCTCAGTCCACCACGACCATCTCACGGGTGGTGTTGTTGAGGCGGCGGCCGCCGTCCCCCGTCACGGTGACGATGTCCTCGATGCGCACGCCGAAGCGGCCGGGCAGATAGACGCCGGGTTCCACCGAGAAGCACATGCCGGGCACCATGGGCTGCTCCTCGCCCTCGATCATGTACGGCGGCTCGTGCGTGGTGACGCCGATGCCGTGCCCGGTGCGGTGGATGAAGTACTCGCCGTATCCGGCGTCGGTGATGACCGCGCGGGCGGCGCGGTCGACCTCCTGGCAGGCGACGCCCGGCCGGACGGCCCGGAAGCCCGCCTCCTGGGCGGCCCGGACGACGTCGTGGACCCGGCGCTCCTCCTCGGTCGGCTCACCGACGTGCACCGTGCGCGTGGTGTCCGAGCCGTAGCCGTCCTTGAGGCCGCCGAAGTCGAGGACGACCATGTCGCCGGGCCGGATGACGCGGTCGCCGACCTCGTGGTGCGGGTTGGCGCCGTTGGGGCCGGAGCCGACGATGGTGAAGTCGACCTGGGAGTGCCCGAAGCGGCGCAGCAGGTCGGCGAGGTCGTGGCCGACGTCGGACTCGCGGCGGCCCGCGAAGGGCACCTTCCGGATCTCCTCGAACGTCTGGTCGGCGGCGGCTCCGGCGGCCGCCAGGAGTTCCAGTTCGGCGGCGTCCTTGACGCCGCGCAGCATGGGCAGGGCGTCGGTGAGGGCGGCGTAGGAGGTGCCGGGCAGGGCACGCTGGAGTCCCAGCAGGTGCATCGCCCAGGTGTTGTCGCTGATTCCGAGGCGTCCTCGCTCGTCGAGAAGGCCGGCGGTGACGGCGTAGGGGTCCTTGGCGTCGGTCCAGTCACGCAGGGTGAGTACCGATGCGGCGGGCGACCGTTCGGCGTCCGGGGCCTCCAGGGTGGGGACGACGAGCACGGGGTCCTGTCCGGGCGCCAGGACCAGCACGGTGAGGCGCTCGGTGACGGCGGTGGGCGTGTAGCCGGTCAGCCAGACCATGTCCGGTCCCGGTGCCACGAGCAGTCCGGCGAGACCGGCGTCGGCCGCGGAGCGCGCGGCACGCTCCATGCGGGCCCGGTAGTCGTCGGCGGTGAAGGGCGCGGGCGTGCTGCCGGTCATCCGGGGCCTCCGAGCGCGGTCGAGTGACGGAGTGAAGCGCTTCCGGGCAGCATCCTGCCCGGCCGGGCCCGGCGGCGCGAGCCGATGCCGAAGTCCCGCGCGGCGCGGTCGGCGGGTGCGGGGCGCGGCCCGGGACCGTCATGGGCCCCGGGAGGGGGCTGACCGGCGGCTTCCGTGCGCCCCTGCCGGGCGACGCGACCCGGGCAGGGCACCACGAAGCCCGCGGGACGCCACGAAGAGGGCGCCCCGACGCCGGCAGGGCGGCAGTGCCCGGTCAGGTCACGACGCCCGGGACGACGGTGAGCTGCTGGTAGCCGCCGCCGCTGTGGCGGACGGTGACGGTCACCGTGGCGCCGGGCCTGGCACCGGCCACGGCGCGGGCCAGGCCCGCGGCGGTGTCCACACGGGCGGAGCCGAACCGCAGGAGGACGTCGCCACGGACCAGGCCCGCCGTGTAGCCGGGGCCGGGCACGTGGACACCGGTCACGAGCGCGCCCGCGTTCCGGGCGTCCACGGCCTCCACGCCCAGCGTCGCACCGGTGGTCCCGGGGGCGGCGGGTCCCGGGAGGGCCGTGGGCGCGGTCCCGGCGCCGGAGACGGGGAGCGTCGCGGCCGGGTGGCCCCGCTGCGGGGCCTGCCCGCGCACCTCGGCCGACCGGCTCATGCCGATCACGGTGGCGCCCACCGCGCCGACACCCACCCCGCAGAGCAGTACGACGGTGCCGCTCAGCACGAGCAGCAGGGTCCTGGGCCGCCGGCCGCGCCGTTCCGCGGCGGGCGGCCTGCCGCCGGTGGGTCCCGCCGCGGTCTCCTCGCGTCGGTCCCGGCCGGGCATCGGCTTGGGCCGCAACGCTGTCTGTTCCAAGGTTCGCTCCTCCGGATGGTGCCTACCCGGGAAACCGGGCCGTGACGAGACACGAACGAGTGAGACTGGCCGGCGGCTGGCACCGGGTCGCCGCGGGGGCGGTGCCCGGACGCCGGAACCGCGTGAGCCGTGGGCCGTCCGGTCCGCCGGACGCCGGCCGTGCGACGCGGACCGTCCGGGGCGCGTCGCACGGCCGGTCCGTCAGCCCGGGGACGGCACCGGCACTCCGGGCGCGCGGTCCGGCAGGAAGCCGTGGGCCCGGCGCCCGAGCCACTCGGCCTTGTAACGATCGACCTCCCGGTGCCAGTTGAGGATGCCCGCCATCCAGTTCTGCAGGTCCAGGACATAGCCGTCCATCGCCGTGCGCGCCTCACCCGACAGCCCGAAGTCCTCGTAGAGCACCGGGAGTTCGTGTGCGACGACATGCTCGAACTGCTGCATCCGCTGGGTCGTCAGGTCATGGACGACACCGAGGGCGGCCGGGTAGTCGACGCCGAAGAAGTTCTGCACGACGAGCACGGCGTTGTGGATCTCGCCCTCGTACTCGATCTCCTTCTGGTACGAGAAGACGTCGTTGAGGAGGCAGGCGTAGTCGACGGCGGCGTTCTCCAGGGAACGTACCGGGCCGCTGCGGTAGACCTCGGGCGGGATCGCCGGACCGTGTCCCACGCGGCACATGCTCAGGGTGAGGTCGGAGCCGAAGGTCGAGCGCCGCATCTCCAGGTAGTCGACCGGGTCGGGGACGCGGTGCTGCATCTGGTTGGACAGTTCCCACACCCAGCTCTCGGTCATGGTGTCCACGGCCGCCTTGAGAGTGCGCCGCTGGTCGGGTGTCATCCCGGCCGTCGTGCGCGCCCACAGGTCGGTCAGGCCGCGCTCCATGGCGCTCGCCGGGACGACGGACGCTTCGCCCTCGACCGGCATGCAGCCGGAGAGCCTCGCCGTGGTCAGCCGGGCGGCGGCCAGGTCCCGGCGGTGGCCGTAGACCAGGGGGTAGTAGTCGTCGCCGTACGTACCCCAGGCGAGCCACTGGGCGCTGAGGTCGAGGGCTTCCGGGGTGGCGTCCGGGTCGAGGCCCGCGGAGCAGAGCGCGAGGTCGTACGCGGCGAGCTTGTCCTCGTCCCAGACGCCCTCCCCCAGGATGCCCGTGCGGTGCGACCAGGTGACGAGATGGCCGCGGGCGGTGTCCAGATGGGGGCTCAGCGCGAGTTCGTACGGCATGCGGAAGTCGGGCAGCCGGGACGGGCCGACCTTCTGGAACGGCACGTGCGAGTGGGCGCGCAGACGTTCCGCGGCCGCCGTGGCGAGCAGCGCGCCGACGTCGGCGGCGGAGGTGCCCGGGCCGCTCGGCACCTGCCAGGGGGAGGCGGGGCGGGCCCCCTCGTTCATGTAGCGGCTGGAGCGCAGGTGCCATTCGTGGCCGCCGGACTGCCAGTCCTGGAGTCCCTTGGCGTAGGCGGCGACCGCGGCGACCTCGCCGGGCGAGAGTCCCTTCTCCAGGGCGACGGCGGGGACTTCGGTGAGCGCGGTGTGCTCGAACTGCTGCAGACGCGAGGTGAGGATGTCGTTGACGGTCTCGGCCGCCTCCTGGGTGGTGCAGCCGAAGAAGGTCTCCAGCACGAGCACGCCGTTGCTGTTCTCGCCCTCGTCCTCCACCTCGCGCTGGTAGGAGAAGAGGTCGTTGCGCAGGTGGACGGCGTCGGAGAACGTCTCCGTGAGCACCCTGAGCGGCCGGGTGCCGGCGACGGCGGCGGGCACCTCGGCGGTGGCGTACTCCACCAGACCCGCCGACCAGGGGGCACCGCCCACCTTGCGGCGCATCTCGATGTACTCGACCGGGTTGGCGATCCGCCCCTCGTTGATGTTGGACAGCTCCCACAGGGACTCGTTGAGCAGGTGTTCGGTGGCGACGGAGAAGCGCCTGCGCCAGTCGACGGACATGGCGGGCACGGTGCGCCGCCACAGGTCGGCGAGGCCCGCCTCGACCGGGTTCTCCGGCTCCGGCACGGACGTGGCGGGATCCAGCGGCATGAACAGGGGCAGGCGGTCCAGATGCGCCTTCCCGGCGGCGCGGTCCTGGGTGCGTTTGAACATGTCCAGGAAGTGGTCGTCGAAGAAGAACACCCACACGTACCAGTCGGTGATCAGGGAGAGGGCCGGTCCGTCGCAGTCGGGGTGGGTGTACGCGCACAGGAGCCCGTAGTCGTGCGCCTCCAGGTCGGCCTGCTCCCAGATCCCGGAGCCCTCCAGCATGCCCATCTCGCGCGCCCACGCCGTCGAGTGGGCCCGTGCCTCGTCGAGGTGCGGATTGAGCCGCGCGGGATACGGCATGTAGAAGTGCGGGAGTTCGAACGGCTGCGTCATGGCGGGGCCCTACCCGGCGCCCGGCGGAGCCATCCGGTGCGCGGTGCATGATCACACCATCGCGTGAAATGCCCTGGAAAGTGGCAACTGGCCCGGACGAAGGTGTCGTTGGCCGCCCGGGGGTCCGTGCGGGCGCCGCGTACCGGTCGGCGGTCTTGCCGGGTGGTCCCGGCGCGGGCCGCGGTGGAGGGGAGCCCCGCCCCCGCGTACCGGAGGTGCTCCGGCGGCGCGACAACGCGGGGAGGCGCCGTAGCGGTCGTCGCGCGCCCGCCGGGGATCACGGGACAGCCCTCACCTTGACGTATTCACCTGGATGAGCGCGTGGGTGCCGGCGGTGCGCCACCGCTGTCCCTCGGCGGCGACCAGCGCCGCCTCGGTGGTGGCGGAGAGACCGGTGATCACATCGGACTTGAGGGTGCGCAGGGCGGCGACCGGGCTGGGGAAACCGGCGGTCACCTCCTGGAAGGACGTGGTCGGCGGCCACCGCCGGTCGCCCACCAGACGCCGGTAGTTGAGGTCGCCCTTGACGACGGTCAGGGTCGCCGGGGCGAACTCGGCCCGCAGGTCGTCCGGCAGGTCGGCGTACGGCAGCGGGGCGCTGGAGAACGGGTGGGCGCGCACCGTGACCCGCCCGTCGGCCATGGCCGCCCAGAGCAGCCGCCCGTACTCCCCCGCCGCACCGGGCGCCGCGACGAGCCGGCGCAGGGCGTCGACCACGTCGGCGGTGGTGGCGTCGGAGACGTAGTACGGGTACGGCTTGACGTGCAGCACCGCCCGGCCGATCCGCCCCGCGTCGAGGAGGTGGGCGATCAGCAGCAGATCGGGGACCAGTTCGCGGCCCGCGTTGTCGGCTACCAGGCAGAGCGTGCCGGCGCCGGAGGGCGGCAGCAGCGACCACAGGGTCTCGCTGTCGTCCGCGACCAGGGCGGCCACCGGTCCGGCGTCCCCTGCGTCCCCGGCGGCGAGACGGAATCCCAGGTCGGCGCGGTTGCCCCAGAGCGAGCCGTGCAGCAGGGCATGGGCCCGGTCCGGTTCCGGGCGGTCGCGGAGCGCGTCCAGCGCGGCCAGTTCCGCGTCGGTCTCCGGGGCGTCGAGTTCGGCGCGCTTGAAGGGGCGGAAGGGATCGACGCCGCGCCAGGCGCCGGGGCCGAAGTAGCCGACGGCTTCGAGCAGCAGGCGGTAGAAGTAGCTCTCGGACCACAGCCACGGCACGTCGAACCAGGACCGGCCCACGTGGTCGTCCAGACCCCAGGCACGCCACCGCTCGATGTCGACGGCGTCCTCGGGCAGCGGCCCGAGGACGCCGTCGCCGCAGCTCTCCAGCAGTTCGTCCAGCGCCCGGTGCTGCCCGGGACCGTAGGGGAAGGCGTCCCGTACCCGTCCGATGATCGCGGGGTGCCGCTCCGCCAGCACGGCGTGCGGGAACGAGCCGGGTTCGTTCGCGAGGAGCACGGAGGCGGCGGGGGGCTGTGGCATGCCCGCCACCGTACCGCGCCGGTCAGCCGGTTCTGATCTCCCGCTCGAGCTGCGTGGCGAGAGTGAGGTAGCGGGGGCGGCGGTGCACCGGCACCACGCCCCGGATCATGAGGTGCCACATCTCGGCCACGCGCCGGGGCAGCCGTCCGACCGGTTCGAGCGACCGGCCGGCGACCCGGGTGCCGATGAAGAAGCAGACGAGGGAGTGCGCGACGACACCCACGTCCGTATCGGGGTGCAGATCGGCCTCCCGGACGGCACCGGTGAACTTGCGGCCGGCGAACTCCACCCACTCCGTGAACGGATGCCGCATCGGCGGCCGTACGGGGACGTCCGTGGTGGCGAGGCGCAGCCCGGCGCGCGGCACCGGGTCCTCGACGGCGAGCCGGGCGACGGTGAAGGTGGCGCGCATCAGGGACTCCAGCGAGGAGCAGCCGCGGCGCTCGACGTCGTCGACCACCTTCCGCGCGGCCCTGGACTGGAGGTCGAGGATGGCGTGGGCGAGGTCCTCCTTGGCGGCGAAGTGGAAGTACAGCGCACCCTTGGTGACCTTCGCATGCCCGACGATGTCACTCAGACTGGTGCATTCGTAGCCCTGCCGGTCGAACAGGTCGGCGGCGGCCGTGATGATCGTCGCCCGGGTCTGCTCCGCCCGTAACTGCCTCGCCATCGAATGCCCCCTCCTCGCGCCTCGATCGAACGGGACACGCGGTTTGTTTTGACCTCATGCACACGATAACTCACGGAGTGCCGACGGGAGTCGGGCGGGCGGAACTTTCCCGGGGGCAGTTTTCACCCAGCCGCACCGCCCGCGGGCGGATCTTGCGTTCCGCAAACGACTTCCGCCAGGAAGCGCCTGTTCCGCTACTCCCGTACTTTCCGGGAGCCAAGTGCCGTCACCGGCGACGAGGTTGAACCGAAGAGAACCGGCCGAACGGCTTGCCGGCCGCCCACCGGGCGAGGGAGTACCCGAAAACAGCCGACGCGGTATGTGCTGAACGCGGGGAGCGCGCCTCCCGTACTGGATGCGGCAGACCCCTCCCCCGCGCCCGCCGAGGAGCCCGGATGACCCGGATGACCGCCCGCCTGAGCGTCACGGCGGCCGCCGCGACGGCCCCGCTCCTGCTCCTGCCGTGGATGGCGGGGCCCGCCCTGGCCCACGGCGCCCCCACGGACCCGGTCAGCCGGGTCTACGCCTGCTCGCCCGAGGGCGGCGCCGCGAACCGGTCCGCGGCCTGCCGGGCGGCGGTGTCCGCCAACGGCGCCCCGTTCACCGCGTGGGACGACCTGCGCGTGGCGGGAGTGGCGGGCCGGGACCGGCAGGTCATCCCCGACGGCAGGCTGTGCAGCGCGGACCTGCCCGGCTACCGGGGCCTCGACCTGCCCCGGGCGGACTGGCCGGCGACCCGGCTGGCCCCGGGCGGCCGGCTGGCGATGACGTACGCGTCGACCATCGCGCACCAGGGCACGTTCCGGCTGTACCTCACCCGGCCCGGCTACGATCCGGCGAAGCCGCTGCACTGGTCCGACCTGCCCACGCGCCCCTTCGCGGAGGTCAAGGACCCGCCGCTGACGAACGGGGCGTACCACCTGAGCGCCACCCTGCCGAAGGACCGGACGGGACGCCAGATGCTCTACACGATCTGGCAGAACAGCAGCACTCCGGACACCTACTACTCGTGCTCCGACGTGGTGTTCCCGGCGAAGGCCGACGGCACGGCGAGGGCCGCGGAGTCGGCCCGGGCCACGGAGTCCGCCGGAGCCCCGGAGGCGCCGGCGGGCGGGCGGCCCGCACGGACCCCGGTCGCCGGCTCCTCGGCACCGGCCGCAGCCGCTGCCGCGACTCCCGCGTCCGACGGAACGCCGGGCACCCCTGCTCCCGACGCCGGTGACGGCACGCCGGTGGCCGAGGCGACCCGCCCGGACGCGGGCCCCTCGGCCCCGTTGGTTGCGGGCGGCGCCGCCGCGGTGCTGGCGGTCGTCGCGGGCGCGGTCCTCGTCCCGCGGCTGCGGCGGCGCCGTCCGCCGTCCACCGGGTGATCAGTTGACGTAGACCGGGGCTCCGGCGTCGGTCACGGGAGCGTACTTCGCGGTGAAGTAGCCGTTGGCGAAGCACAGGGACGAACCGGAGTACCTGGTGAACCGCTGGTTGGTGAAGTTGATGCTGCTGTCGCCGTTGTCCGCCGTGCCGGTCAGGCTCTCCGCCCGGTAGACGCATGTGATGGTGCCGAGCAGGGTGCGCAGCTTGACCGTGGTCTGGATGGTGGAGCCACCGGGCGGCGAGACGGTGAGGACACCGGCGGAGGCGACCGTCGCGGTGTAGGGCAGGTTGTCGATCACGATGCTGCTGACGCCCAGCACACCGGTGACGTTGCTGGTGCAGCCACCGGCGTCGAAGCTGTGGCCGGTGACCGACTCGGTGGCCGTGCCGGGGGCGGCCGGGTTGTCCGCGACCGTGGCGGTGAACTGCGAGGTCCTGCAGCTCACACCGCTGGTGCCGGTCGCGCTCGAGTAGAGGGTGGCGGAGGTGCCGGCGGCCAGCGGCGCGGTCAGGGTGTCGCCGACCGCGGCGGCGGTGCCGCCGGCGCCGCCCGTGGTCAGGACGGCGCCGCCGGTCGCGGAGGACGGTACGGCGGCGGCGACGGTGAGCGCGGTGGCGGCTCCGGCCAGGGCGAGGAGGGTGCGCGTACGCATGCGGGTGCCTCTCTTCGGAGTGGGGGGGACGTGGAGCGGGGTGGGGGATCGGGGGTGCCGTCGGAAGGAACGGGGCCGGTGGTGCACCCGGATACGGCGCCCCGCCGGGTCACCGCCGCCGGTCCGTGACGTCTTCTCCGTACGCGGCGGACCGGCGGCGGCCGATCGGGGAACCGGCGCCGGACCGGGAAAGGGCCCCGGCCGGACCGGACGGGCCGGTCCCGGCAGGGCGGGGGGGCGGTGCGCGAAGGGCGGTGGAACGTACCGGGCCGGTGCGATGCCGGGCGGAGCGCTGATCGGAAGGGGCCGGGAACGCGGCCAATGCCGCCCGGCGGATCCGGCGCCACGGATCCAGGGGGAACCAGGCAGAGTTGTAGACCTGATGGACCGTCAACGTCAAGGCTGGCAACAACAGTTGGTGGTCACTGCCGACATCGGCACGCTATTTTCACAACTCTCTTGACCCTTCAAAGTAACCGGCGGTAACTTCCGAGCGGGCTACTGACGCGTAACGAGAAGGCCCTCGCATCCGCCGGGAGTGCGAGGAGGCGTACGCGTGACGGCCCCGTCCGCGCCAGGACACCGCACCACTGGAGCCCGATCCGCACCGATCCGCACCGATCCATGCCCATGGGAGCAGACATGGCCTCGTCACCGGACCCCTCGTCCGCCGGAAACACCCCAGAAGACACCCCCGGGAGCACCGCGAGCGGTTCCCCCGGAGCACCGCGGATCCCCGGACGGGGACGGGTCCGGGCACGCAGGGCCGCGATGATGGCGGTGCCGGCGACCCTGGTCGCCGCCGGACTCGCGATCCTGACCGCGCAGGGCGCGCTGGGCGTCCAGTTCGCCATCTCCGGCATGCCGTTCGTGGTCACCGCGGACAAGCTGGAGGGCACCGGATTCGAGCAGTTCGGCGCCCTGGACAACATGATCGAGAACAGTCCCAACCAGGGGGACACGGGCGGCCAGGAGCTGGTCGTGACCTCGGTGGTGAAGGACGGCACCCTGACCAACCTCTGCCAGAGCGTCGACCTCGGCGGCATCCAGCTCGTGCTCACCGCCGGCGGCGGCTCCAGGCCGGTCGGCGTGTCGCACCTGGCCATCGACTCCGACGACATCAAGGGCAACGCCAGGTTCGACGGCATGGAGATCGGCCGGGACGCCAGCACCTTCGACAAGGGCGGGGTCCAGGGCCCCGAGGGAGTCTACGGGCAGCAGGCCGACAAGGTCGTGATCAGCGACCTGTACCAGCACAACTACGCGGCCACCGCCGCCGTGTTCAAGCTGCCGAACCTGCACATGCGGTTCGACGGCGACGGCTGCCCCCGGTGAACCGCTTCCGGCAGTGGAGCGGGCGCCGGCCGTTCGCGGGCGGTCTGCTGCTGGTGCTCGGCGGTGCCGAGATCCTGGCGACCATGAAGGCGCCGCTCCCGGTGATCCTGCACATCGGGATGCAGGGCCTGGCGGGCTATCTGCTGCCGGCGCTGATGACCATCTGCGGTCTGCTGATCCTCTTCAGCCCGGGCCAGCGGCTCTTCTACTCCCTCACCGGAATCCTGCTGTCCCTGGGGACCTGGCTCACCTCGAACCTGGGCGGCTTCCTGCTCGGCCTGCTGCTCGGCGCCGTCGGGAGCTGCCTCACCTTCGGCTGGCTGCCCGACCAGCCGCCCCGGGTGGGCCGCCGGCGCCGCGCGCGGGCGCGGGCGGCGGCCCAGGACCCCGGAGAGCCGGTGCGGGTCTCCGGGGAAGCGGTGTAGCCGCCCCGGTTCACGGCCCGGTACGGGGTCAGCTCAGTCCGGCGGAGTCCAGCCAGGCCTTGGCGACGTCCAGCGGGTCCTTGTTCTGCGACTGCACCTGGGTGTCCAGGTCCAGCAGCGTCGCCGTGTCCAGCTCGGCGGAGACGGCGTTGAGCGCGTCGACGCCCTTCTGGGAGAGTTCGCCCTCGCGGACGAGCGGCTGGACGTTCTCGAAGCCGAAGAGGTTCTCCGGGTCCTGCAGGACGACGAACTTCTCCTTGGCGATGGTCGGGTCCGTGGTGAAGATGTCCGCGGCCTGCACGGCGTTCTTCTTCAGCGCGGCCTGGGTGAGCGGACCACCCGCGTCCAGCGCCTTGAAGGACTTGAACTGGAGGCCGTAGACGGACTTGAGGCCGACCAGGCCCTGCCGGCGGGTCTGGAACTCCGGCGAGGCGCCGATGCTCAGGTCCTCGGCCACGTCCTTCAGGTCGGCGATCGAGGACTTCGCGTCGAGGCCGTACTTCTCGGCGGTGGCCGCGTTGACCGTGATCGAGTCCTTGTCCTCGGCGGGCGAGGGCTTCAGCAGGGTCAGCTTCGCGTGCAGCTTCGCCTCGATCGCCGAAGTGGTCGCCTCCAGCGTCTTCGGGGCGGCCTTCGGGTCCAGGTAGGCCAGCAGGGCGCCGTTGTACTCGGGCAGCACGGTGACGGAGCCGTTCTTCAGCAGACCGTAGGTGGTCTCCCGGCTGCCGATGTTCGGCTTGTAGGTGACCTTGATGCCCTTGGCCTTCAGGGCTTCGCCGTAGATGTCCGCGAGCAGGATGCTCTCGGCGAAGTTGTTGGATCCGACGACGACGCCGTCGCCACTGGCGTTGCCGTCCGCGAGGGGGTTGTCGGCCTTGCCGCCGGAGGAGTTGCAGCCCGCCAGCAGCGCCGTCGCCGCCGCGAGGGCGACGACGGCCGCGCCTCGGTTCTGCCGGATGGACCTGCTGATGCGGTTGGTGGAAGTCACCCACCGATCCAATCCAGCCGGTTCTTCATCAGTCAAGTGATCCCGGGTCACCGATTGGCTTCGATCCGCGACCGGTTGAGGGCGCATGGTGACGGGCCGCCGGCTCATCCGCTCCGGCGCACCCCGGGGGACACCGCGACGCGGGACACGGACCAGAACACTCCCAGGGTCGCCAGCGCCATCCCGACGACCAGGGTGGCACCGCCGACGACCTTCTCGTAGTCCTTCTGTGCCAGGCCGTCGATGATGTACCGGCCGAGGCCGCCGAAGCTGACGTAGGCGGCGATGGTGGCCGTGGACACGACCTGGATGGCCGCCGTCCGCAGACCACCGAGCATCAGCGGCAGCGCCACCGGGAGTTCCACCTGGAACAGGATCCGCGCCTCGGGCATCCCCATGCCCCGCGCGGCGTCCACCGGAGGCGGGTCGACGGAGCGGACCGCCTCGTAGGAGGTGACGAGGATCGGCGGTACCGCGAGCGCCACCAGTGGGATCATCACCGGCAGCAGACCGAAGCCGAACCAGGTGAACATCAGCACCAGCAGGCCGAAGGTGGGCAGCGCCCGGGCCGCGGTGGCGATGGACGCCAGGGCGTTGCCGCCGCGGCCGTGGTGGCCGGTCACGAGTCCGACGGGCAACCCGATCAGGGCGGCGATCCCGACGGCCTCCAGGGAGTACAGGAAGTGCTCGCCGACCCGGGTGGGGATGCCGTCCTGGCCGTGCCAGTGGGCGGTGTCGGCGAAGAAGGCGTGGGCGAAGTCGAATACGTTCACCGGACGGCACCCTTCCGCGGCATCCAGGGGGTCAGCAGGGTACGGACCAGGACCAGCGCGGCGTCCACGAGGATGCCCAGCACCGCGGTGGTCAGCACGGAGTTCACCGCGAGCGGCGGCCGGTGGTAGATCTGGGCGTCGTTGAGCAGGTTGCCCAGCGCGCCCTGGTTGCCGATCAGCATGCCGATGCTGACGAGGGAGATGCTCGACACGGCCGCGACCCGCAGGCCCGCGATGATGGTCGGGACCGCGATGGGCAGTTGCACCTGGAGATAGCGCCGTACGGGGCCCAGCCCCATGGCGGTGGCGGCGGCCAGGGTCTCCGGCGGCACCGAGCGGACGCCGTCCACGATCGCGGGGACCAGCACCACCAGGCTGTACACCGCCAGCGGGATCATCACCGTGGTCTCGGTCATGCCGGTGTAGTCGATGAGGAGCACGAAGAACGCCAGCGACGGGACGGCGTAGAGCACCGTGGTCACGCCGAACACGGGGGCGTACAGCCAGCGGAACCGCACGCAGAGCTGGGCGACGGGCAGCGCGACGAGGAGTCCGGCCAGCACCGGCAGCAGCGCCTCGCGCAGGTGCAGGCCGATCAGGCCGAAGTAGCCGTACTGGAGGTCGCTCGGGATGTCGAAGAAGCCGTTCACCGCTCGGCCTTCGCGTCCTGGCGGTCCTCGCCGTGCGCCGCGCGGATCGCCTCGCCGATGACCTGCTGCGAGACCACGCCGACGGCACGGCCCTCGCCGTCCACCGCCACGGCCCAGCCGGACGGTGACAGCACGGCCCCGTCGAGCGCCGTGCGCAGCGAGTCGGTACCGGGCAGGAACGGCCGCCCGTACGGCAGCAGCCGGTCCCGGTCGATCCGCCCCCCGGTGAGCTCGTCCGGCGCGCCCCACCAGCCCAGCGGTCTGCCGTCGGCGTCCGTCACGAGGCGGTAGGGGGCCGGGGCACCCGCGGCCAGCCGCTCGGCGTCGGCGTCGAGCGGGACGACGGGGCCGGTCTGCAACTCGAGTCCGGTGGAGGAGAAGAAGGACAGCCGTCGGATGCCCCGGTCGGCGCCGAGGAAGTCCTCCACGAACGGGTCGGCGGGGGCGCTCAGCAGTTCGGCGGGCGGCGCGAACTGGGCGAGCCTGCCCCCGGTGCGCAGTACGGCGACCGTCGTACCCAGTTTGATCGCCTCGTCGATGTCGTGGGTGACGAAGACGATGGTCTTGCCCAGTTCGTTCTGGATGCGCAGGAGTTCGTCCTGCAGTCCCTTGCGCACGACCGGGTCGACCGCGGAGAAGGGCTCGTCCATCAGCAGCACCGGCGGGTCGGCGGCGAGGGCCCGGGCCACGCCGACCCGCTGCTGCTGGCCGCCGGAGAGCTGGTACGGGTACCGCTTGGCCAGCGAGGTGTCGAGCCCGACCCGCTCCATCAGCTCCGCCGCCCGGGTCCGGGCCTTCTGCCTGCCCCAGCCCAGCAGGCGGGGCACGGTGGCGATGTTGTCCACGATGGTGCGGTGCTGGAAGAGGCCGGCGTTCTGGATGACGTACCCCATCGAGCGGCGCAGGGCGTTGACCGGCTGCTGCCGGATGTCCCGGCCGTCGAGGAGGATGCTGCCCTCGGTGGGCTCGACCATCCGGTTGATCATCCGCAGCGTCGTGGTCTTGCCGCAGCCGGAGGGGCCGACGAGGACGGTGATCGCGCGGTCCGGGATGTCGAGGGAGAGCCGGTCCACGGCCACCGTGCCGTCCGGGTATCGCTTGGTGACTGCGTCGATCCGTATCAAGACGTTGCGTGCCCTTCGGTTTCTGGCGGAGCCTCGGCCGTTGCCGGGAAAGTCTAGACGTCGCAGGTTGCGGCCCGTCGGCGGCCGAGTGCCGCCTCCCGCACGGTTCCCCCGGCCACGCCGATCCCTCACCATGGAGGTCCGGGCACGGGAGGGGGCGGTCGGTGCGGGCGGAGAGGGTCGACGCGTTCGTGCTGACGGCGATCGAGTGCGAGTACCTGGCCGTCGTCGGCCATCTGGAACCCGGCCGCGACAGGCGCACGGTGGAGGGCGCGGTCCACGAGGTCGGCCGGTTCGCCGGGCGGCACGGCCGGCTCACCGTCGGTGTGCAGCTCGCGGGGCCGGGGAACGAGTTGGCGGGGGTGCTGGCCGAGCGCGCGATGGCCCGGCTGCGCCCCTCGGTCCTGCTCCTGGTGGGGGTCGCGGGCGGCCGCAAGGACGCGCGGCTCGGGGACGTGGTGGTGGCGGACACCGTCTACGGCTACGAGGGCGGCCGGGACGAGCGGGACGCCTTCCGGCCCCGGATCAAATCCTGGCCGTCGGCGTTCGCCCTGGTCCAGCGGGCCCGGCTGGTCGCGGCCGACCGGCACTGGCAGCGGCGCATCGTGCCCCCGCCCGATCGGCCGCCCGACGCGTACGTCGGTGCCCTGGCCGCCGGTTCGAAGGTGGTCGCGCACGCCGAGTCGGCGTCCGGCAGACTGCTCGCCGAGGTGGCGGGCGACACGCTGGCCGTGGAGACGGAGGGCCTCGGCCTGCTCACGGCCGCCCGGGCCAACCCGCGGGTGCAGGCCCTGGTCGTCCGGGGCGTGTCCGACCTGCTGGGCGACAAGGACGCGGCCCACGACAGCCACTGGCAGCCGGTCGCCGCGCGTCACGCGGCCGCGTTCGCGTTCGAGCTGCTGGCCGCCCTGGACACCCCGGCGCCGGCGCCCCGGGCCGCGGCCCTGTCCACCCGGCAACTGGGCGAGCTGGCGACGCTGCTGCTCGACGTGCCGGGCATCGGCGCGCCGGCCGCCTGGCAGCAGCTCCTGGACGCCCTGCCCGGCATCGGCGTCCTCACCGGCCGCCAGCTCAGCGTGCGGCTGGAGGCGCTGTCGCTGCTGCGGACCTGCGAGTCGATGCGGGGGTGGGAGTCGCTGATGGAGGCACTGGACGCGCTGTGGCCCGGCACCCCGGCGGTCGAGGAGGTGCGGAGCTATTTGACGGACCATCAACTCATGTGAATGACGAGTGAGTCGGGAAAGTGAACAGTTGCCCGGCGTTCACCCGAATCGCTTGGCCCGGGCCGAGGGCTGTGGAAGAGTGCACGGCCACGAAGGGATGGGAGATGACTGCCTACGGGGGCGGCGGTCTCGGACTCGTACGGGAGTTCGCGGAAGCCTTGGGCAGGTGTGCGAGCTTGCAGGAGCGCGGCTCGAGGGCACTGTGCCTGCGGCTCATGGCCAAGGATCTCGGCGCGCCTCCGCCGGTCCGGGAGTACGACGTGGCGCACTACTTCCTGCTGGAACTGGCCTCGGTGTGCCTGGAGAACCCGAGGACGATGCGGGCGCTGCTGGAGGCGCTCAGGGCGTTCAACGAGGACGTCGACGAGATCCGGGCACTGACCGACGACCTGCTCGCCGACCCCGCCCTCCCGGTCGACGAGGTCCTCTCGCTGCGGCCGCTGCTCGACGGGCTGGCCCCGCCCAACCTGCCCGCCCTGTGCCGCAGAGCCGTCGCGGACCTGCGGCCGGTGCCGCCCTATCCGGACGCCTGGAGCGCCTTCGAGGGGCTGAGCAGGCTCAACGCCCGTCCGGACGGGCTGCCTCCCACCCTGGCCCTCGTCGAGTACGTGGCCGCCGAGGCCCCGCACGACCGCGGCTTCACGCTGCGGGCCTGGAACGACGCGCAGGCCCAGGCCCTGTCCCTGCTCACCGAGCTGCGCAGCCTGCGGCAGCAGGCCGCGTACGCGTCCAGCCCCGAGCCGGGCAACGCCTACCTGGTGGTCCGGCTGCTGCGCCGGGAGGAACCGGGGCGCTATCTGCTCACGTCGTGGCGCCACTACGACCCGGACGCCCCGGACTCCTGGCGTCCACGCCAGGAGGAGAGCGTGGAGGTGACGGCGGCCGAGGCGGAACGCGAGGTCGAGCGGCTGGTGTTCGCAGCCGACGAGGACTGGGCCCGGGACGCCGACCGCATCCACGTGGAGTTCCTGCTGGGCGCGGACGACCTGACACTGCCGGTGCACCGCTTCCGCACCGAGCTGGACAGCGATCCGGTGTCGTACCTGAGCGTGGGGTACTGCGTCGTCGTGCGCAGCCTGCAGCGCAGCCGGACACCCCGCTGGTACCGGCCCTGGCGGCAGCGCTGGGCGGCCGTCCGGGACACGCCCGAGCTGACCCGCCCCCTGGTGGTGGGCGGAGGGCGGGCCGAGGACCCGCGGCGCGGTGACGTCTCCGGGCTCGACGCCCGGCTGAAGGGGGACAGGTCGGTCGGCTGCCTCGTGCTGTCCCGGCCGCCGGAGGGTGCCGGCGAGGGGGCGCAGGAAGCACTCGTCGCCCTGCGATGCGGGGTTCCCGCCCTCCTCTGGGATTCACGGGACACACGTGACCTGAGTACACGGCAGGACGTTGTGCAGTACGACAACGCGTTGCTACGCGACCTTTCAGGGCTCCGCGAGGCCGTGACAGAATTGCGAACCGAAGCCCACGGGGGTTCCTTGAACGGCCGCGACGATCATCCGGGGCACCATCTGGTACTCCTGTGGGACGACCCGACGAGGCCGGTCGAGAGCTCTCAGCCGTTGACGGGACCGGACCAGGGGGTGGACGGTCGATGACCGGCGCTGCCCAATTCGAGGGGAACGGCACGGGGGCGGGTTCCGCGCGCCTTCCGCGGCCCTGGTGGATCTACCGGGGCACCGGCCTGCCGTTGCACGACATCGAGCTGGCCGACGTACTGCCCGGGGCCCCGCCCTGGCGCACCTTCACGGGTTCCTCCGCGTCCGTGGACGGGGACGGGACCGGCGGGGCGCAGGCGCCGGTGGAACCGCCCGCGCCGCCGCAGGACGAGGCCGAGCTGCGGCGCAGACTGGGGGCGGCCCGCGAGGGCATGGTGGCCGATCCCACCGAGGTCGACCTGGTGAACGCGGCGCTGATCCTGCGACGCCCCCTGCTGGTCACGGGGCGCCCCGGCACGGGCAAGTCGTCGCTGGCCTACCGGATCAGCCGCGAACTGGGGCTGGGACGGGTGCTGCGCTGGCCCGTCACCTCCCGGACGACCCTCTCCTCCGGTCTGTACCGCTACGACGCCGTGGGCCGGATCCACGCGGCGGCCACCTCGGACTCCCGCGCCGCGTCACCGGCCCCGGAGGGCGCGCCGTCCGGGGCCGGTGACGCGCCGTCGTCCGACATCGGCGCCTTCCTCGAACTCGGGCCGCTGGGCACGGCGTTGCTGCCCCACGCGCTCCCCCGGGTGCTGCTCGTCGACGAGTTCGACAAGAGCGACATGGACCTGCCGAACGACCTGCTCGACGTCTTCGAGGCGGGTGAGTTCACCGTCCCCGAGCTGGCCCGGCTGCGCGGCCACCGGCCGGTGGTGGAGGTGCGGTCCGACGATCCCGACCGCACGGTCCTGATCCGGGACGGCCGGGTCCGGTGCCGGGAGTTCCCGCTCGTCGTCATCACCAGCAACGACGAACGCGAGTTCCCGCCCGCCTTCCTGCGCCGGTGTCTGCACCTGCACGTCAGGGAACCCGAGCGGGACCGGCTGGCCGACATCGTGGCCGCGCACCTCGGGTCGCGGGACGACGACCCCCGGGTCGCCGAACTCATCCGCCTGTTCGCCGAGCGCAGCGCGCAGGAGAACGGCCTCGCCACCGACCAGTTGCTCAACTCCATCTGGCTCGCGACGTCCGGCGCCTATTCCCGCGGCGCCGACTGGGAGGCACTGCTGCGGGCCGTCTGGCACCGGCTCGACGGCGTGAGAGAGCCGTGACGCGAGACGGCGGCACCGAATCGGCCCCCGCGGACCCGGGTTCGTTCGGTGCCTCGTGGTCCGAGATCGCCGACGCGTTGGTCCTGCTGGCCGTCGGAGCGGGCGAGGGCTCCGGGGAACGCGGTGCGGACGGCCCGGAGCCGGCCCGGTCCGAGCCGGCTGCGGCCGAGCCGCCGCCGGCCGACACCCGGGGGGCGGAGGAGGAGCACGGCGCCCCACCCGCACCCGCGCCGCCGGAGCAGGGCGCGGGGGACGAGAGGGGCCCGCGGACGTACGCACCGGACCCGCACGGCACAGCGCGGGCCGACGCGCTGCTCGGCGCCCCGGCCGGGCCCGCCCCGGACGGCGCCGCGTCCGCCGGCGGTCCGCACGCGCCCGTGCACCGGGCGGCCTGGCCCGCGATCCGGGCCCGTGAGCTGGCCCGGGCGTTACGCCCCTTCAAACGAGCCACCGCGTCGGCCACCCGGACCGAGCTGGACGAGGAGGCGACCGCGGAGTCCACGGCGCTCAGCCTGCGCTGGATTCCGCAGTTCCGGCCGCTGCGGGAGCGGTGGATGGACGCCGTGCTGGTGGCCGACGTCAGTTCGTCGATGACCGTGTGGCGGCGCACGGTGGCCGAGTTCGAGCAGGTGCTGCGGCACACCGGCGCGTTCCGTGACATCCGGGTGCACACGCTCGACGGCGACCGGCTCGCGGAGTCCGATCCGCCCTGGCACGTCGGGCGTTCGCCCCTCACCGTGCGGCTGCCCGACCGGGGGCGCCAGGTGGTGTTCCTGGTGACCGACGGCGTCGGGCCCGGCTGGCGCGGCGGGCGGGCGGCGCGGCTGCTCGCGGAATGGGCCCGGCACGCCTCGGTGGCCGTGGTGAGCGTCCTGGGCGAGGCCGTCTGGCACCGCACCGGGCTGCCCGCGCACCTGGCCCGGGTCCGCGTCCCGGGACCCGGCGCGCCCAACAGCACCTGGCAGGTGCGCGGCGGCACGGACACGGCCGTCGTCCCGGTGCTGGAACTGGCCCCCTCGTGGCTCGGCCGCTGGGCCCGGCTGGCCACGGGTTCGGCGGCCGGTGCGCACGACGTGTGGGTGACCACCCCGGGCGCGGGCCGTCACCCGGACCCGGCCGCCGCCGCGGAGCCGCCGCCGGACCCGATGGAGCGGGTGTCACGGTTCCGGGCCGACGCCAGCCCGGCGGCCTGGGAACTGGCCGCGCGCCTGGCAGCCGTCCCGCTCAACATCCCCACGATGGAACACCTGCTCCGGGCCGGCGGTGCGCGGACCGGTCCCGGGGAACTGGCCGAGGTCATGCTGGGCGGCCTGCTCCGCAGGGTGGGTTCCGATCCGCTCGACGAACTGGACGTCGCCTACGAGTTCCACGACGGCGTACGGGAGTTGATGCTCTCGGCGGCCGGGTCGAGGGACGAGACCCGATATCTGCTGCGCAGCACCCTGGAGCGGCTGGGCCGCAAGTGGCAGCCGTTGCGGGACCTGGGAGCGCTGCTGGACGACCCGCGGGCCTCCCCGGGCGACGTCCCGTTACCCGAACGGCTGATCCCGTACGCCCACGTTCAGGTGAAGGTGACCAGGGCACTGAGCGGCCCCTACTTGGAATCTTCGCGCGTGCTCCGAAGCCGCTTGGAGCAGTCCGCTTCCGCCCTCCCGGCCCAGACCGACCAGTCTGAGGTGATAGACGTGACAAATAGCAGCAATTCGGGCACAGATCGACCCCAAGTCGGAACGGCGGGCGATCGCGCGGCGGATGCGCCGCCGACCGGCATACACGACTTACCCGATGTGTCAGATGATTCGATAAGAGGAGCACCAGTGTCAGTCCCCCTCGTCCGGAGCTCCCCGCCGACGGAGGAGCGCCGGGCCGGAGATCCCGCCGTGTGGAACGTCCAGCCCCGGAACCCGAGTTTCACCGGGCGGGCGAGAGAGCTCGCGGCGCTCCATCAGAGACTGACCACGGAGGGCGCGACCGCGGTGCTGCCCGAGGCGCTGCACGGTCTGGGCGGTGTCGGGAAGACGCAGATCGCCATCGAGTACGTGCACCAGCACGCGCCGGAGTACGACGTCATCTGGTGGATCTCCGCCGAGCGCCCGGAGCAGATCCGCCAGTCGC
Source organism: Streptomyces cellostaticus (assembly GCF_023630175.1). GTDB lineage: Bacteria > Actinomycetota > Actinomycetes > Streptomycetales > Streptomycetaceae > Streptomyces > Streptomyces cellostaticus_A. Next base: position 86,065 of record NZ_JALLIN010000012.1, read on the forward strand.
TCACCCAGCTCGGCGCGGCCCTCGGCCTGGAGACGGGCGGCGAGCAGGAGATCACCATCGCGACGGTGCTCTCCGCGCTCGGCGCCGGGCGCCCCTACCGCCGCTGGATGCTGGTCTTCGACAACGCCGAGGACCCCGATGTGGTACGGCGCTTCTTCCCCGCCCAGAACGCCGGCAGGATCCTGGTGACCTCGCGCAACGCGCAGTGGGGCCGCATCGCCCGGACGGTCGACATCGACGTGTTCACCACCGAGGAGAGCATCGAACTCCTGGCCCGGCGCGGACCGGAACTCCAGCCGGAGCAGGCGGCCCGGATCGCCCAGGCCCTCGGAAACCTCCCCCTCGCCCTGGAGCAGGCCGCCGCCTGGCTGTCGGAGACCGGCATGCCCGCGGACGAGTACCTGCACATCTTCGAGGACGAACGCGCGGATCTGGACTCCCAGCGCAGCGAACTCCTCGCCGCCGGCGTCCCCCTCGACTACCCGGAACCGGTCGCCGCCGCCTGGAACATGTCCCTGGGCCGGCTGGCCGAGCGGCACCCGGGTGCCCACCAGCTCCTCCAGGTCTGCTCCTTCTTCGCGCCCGAGGCGATCCCCCGCCGCATCTTCGCCGGTGTCCGCGGGGTCGAACTGCCCGCCGAACTCACTCAGGTGCTGCGCAGCCCGGTCAGACTCGGCGAGGCGATCCGGGAGATCAACCGGTACTCCCTGATCAGGATCAACCATCGGGACGGCACCGTCCAGATGCACCGCCTGGTGCGAGCCGTCCTCGTGGGCCGCATGTCCCTCCAGGAACAGGCCGACATGCGTCACGCCGCGCACATCCTGCTCGCCAACTACGACCCGGTGGACGTGGCGCCCGCCAACTGGCCCCGCTACGCGGAACTGCTCGTCCATGCCCGCTTCTCGCGCGCCCTGGAGTGCGATGACGGCTGGGTGCGGGACATGGTGGTCAACATCATCCGCTACCTGCACCGCTCGGGGGACAACCTGACCTGTGCGGAGTACGGCCGCGAGGTGGTCGAGGCCTGGACCGCCCGCCGCGGCGAGACCGACCTGCAGACGCTGAACGTGGCCGGGACGCTCGGGCACACCCTGCGTGCCCTGGGCCACTTCAGGGAGGCCTCGGAACTCAACGACAAGAGCCTGCGCCTGCTGCGCGACAGTGTCGGGGACGACCACCCCGACACGCTCGCCGCGATCGGCTCGGTGTCCCAGAGCACGCAGATCCGCGGCGACTTCGGCGCCTCGGTGGAACTGGAGGAGGACCGCTGGCGCCGCGCCGTCCGCGTGTTCGAGGACGGCGACCCCACGCTGCTGGCCGCCGCCAACGACTACGCCCTGGCACTGCGGCTGGTGGGGAAGTACACGCAGGCCCGGGACATCGACTCCCAGGCCCGGGACGCCGCCCTCAGGTCACTCGGGTACGACGCCCTGCTGACCCTGCTGATCACCAGCAACCTGTCCATCGACGTGCGGGAGTCCGGTGACTACCTGCGCAGCCGGGAGATGCAGGAGGAGACCCTGCAGCGGGTCCGGAACGTCATCAAGGACCGTGCCGCCCCGGTGAATCTGATCGCCGCCCGCACCCTCGCCGTGGCCCGCCGCAAGGCCGGGGACCACGCCGGTGCGCTGGAACTGAACGAGGAGACCCTGCGGCAGTACCGGAGCAAGTTCGGGGAACGGAACCTGAACGTGGCCGCGACCGTGCTCAACCTCTCGATGGACCTGCGGCAGAACGCGGACCTGGAGCAGGCCCGCGCCGTCGGCGAACAGTGCCTGAACACGCTGCGGGACCTCCTGGGACCACGGCATCCCTACACGCTCGCCGCCGCCGCCGACCTGTCGGTGACGCGGCGGCTGATCGGCGAGGTGGACGAGGCGCTCGCGGCGGACAGGGAGACGTACGAGGCGCACTGCGCCGCTCTCGGGGCCGAGCACCCGGGTTCGCTGGGCATCGCGATCAATCTGGCGAGCGACCACTACACGCTCGCCGACTACGCCGAGGCGCTCGCGCTCGACGAGCGCACGCTGCCACTCTGCCGGACGCAGCTGGGCGACGACCACCCGGCCACGCTCGCGTGCTCGATGAACCTGTCGCTCGACCTGCGAGCCCTCGGCCGCGGTGAGGAGGCCCAGCGCCTGCACGCCGACACGCTGGAGCGCTATCGCTCCGTCCTGGGCAACAGCCACCCGGCCACCGTGGGGTGCGGCCGCGGCATGCGCGCGGACTGCGATGTGGAGGTGCACCGCTGACGGCGGGCCGTCCGGCACATCGGGCGGTCCGGCACATCGGGCGGTCCGGCACATCGAGGGTCCGGCACATCGGGCCCGTCCCGCGGGCAGTGCCCGTCCCGCGGGCAGTGCCCGTCCCGCGGGCAGTGCCCGTCCGCCGGACCGGCCGGCCGGTCCGCCGGTTCAGTCCGCCGTCGCGCCCCGGGCGGCCGCCTCGGCGATCAGGGCGGCGAGGGTCTGCGGGGGCTGCGGGCGGCCTCGCAGCAGCAGCAGCCGGTACACGGCGGCCACCAGTTCCGGCCGGTGCAGGAGCATGCCGCGGGCCCGGCCCTCGGGCAGGCTGAGCGCCAGTCCGGCCCAGGCGGCGGGGTCGGCCGGGTTCTCGGCGATCAGCCGGCGGTATCCGGACAGTGCGGCGCCGCGGTCCCCCGCCGCCCACGCGTAGTCCGCCGGGGCGGCACCGACGCTGCCCGGATCGGCGCGCAGGCCCTCGAAGCGCTCGCGGTCGCCGATGCGGATCCGCACCAGCCGGGTGCGGACGTCGGACGTGAGCGGTCCCGTCCGCAGCGTCACGTCGGGAAACGCGGGCGGTGCCGGAGTGCCGTCGGCGAGGGCGGCGGCCCAGGCCTCGGCCTGAGCGCTGTCGCAGCTCAGCTGGGAGAGCCGGAAGACCATCCGGTGGTCGTCACGGGCCTCCTCGGCGGCCAGCGCCGCCGCCGCGGGCACCGTCTCCTTCAGCACGGCGGCGAGCGTGCCCTCCACGACGCGCAGGAACCGTTCACCGTCGTGGGTCAGGACCGCCTCGGCCCACAGCGTGCCCAGCCCTTCCTCCACCTGTCCCCTGCGCAGCGCGCCCTCGAAGTCCGCGACCGCACGCTCGGCGTCCGTGGTGCCGGGCCGCTCCCTGAGCGCGAACCAGAAGGCGGCCACGCCGAGGAACGCGTAGACACCGTGCAGCATCCCGCGCAGCGGTCTGGGATCCGCACGCCAAGGCGCGTAGTGCGTCTCCTCCCGCCCCCCGCGCAACAGCGTGACCAGGTCCATGAGCGTGCTGAGTTTGCTGTGCTGCGCCTCGTGGACCAGGGCGACGGCCAGGTCCACGGGCCTGGCCGGTCTGGTCAGCAGCAGCCCTCCGAACGCCTCGGGGTCGCTGCCGCTGAAGACCTCCGCGGGACTGCGGTCGGGCAGCGGGGTGACGGCCAGCAGGCAGTCCGCCAGGCCCTGGGGATCGATCCGGCGCTGTTCGGCCACCAGCGGCCAGGCGTCCTCGTAGAGTCGTCGCCACTCCCGCGTCTCGTCCTCGTCCAGCCGCGCGACCGGCAGCCTGCGCAGGAAGTGCCTCCAGGGGTCGAGATCGTCCAGCAGCGGTGCGCCGGCCGGCTCCGCACCGGGCGCCCGCAGCCGCCGCAGTGCCCACCAGCCGGGGGCGTCGCGGGTGAGGTCGGCGGGTAAGGGAACGGTTCCCGAGGAGCAGCGCACCCCGGAGCCGCCGTGGTCGCGGAAGACCTCGGCGACGGGGTCCGCGGGGTTGCCGGGAATCGTCGCGTATCCCAGGGAGGGAAGGAGTACGCCGTGCTCCGTGAGAGGGACGGCGGTGCGGAACGGCACGCGGGCCCGGAGGGCCGCCGCCGCGGCCAGGGCGTGCACCCGGGCAGCGTCCCGCAGCACCGCGGGCTCCGGCCCGGCGTCCCCCTCGCTGCGCAGCTCTCGCAGCGTGCGGGCCAGCCAACTGCCCACGCTGGGATGGAGCAGGACGGATTCCACGGCGTCACGGTCCGCGGTCTCGGCGCCGGCCAGCAGTTCCCAGGCCTTCTGCGCGGGGGGCAGCGACGCGTGCCACGGTACGTACCGGTCGGCGCTCTCCACCAGCGCACGCAGGAGCACCAGCCGGCGACTGCGCTGCGCGGAGCGAAGGGCGGCGACGGCGTCCCGCCCGCCACCGCCCCGAGCGAGTTGCAGGAAGTGCCCGCCCCGCAGCCGATGCCGTGCCCCGACGGGCGGCAGGCACGAGTCGGATCCGGCTGCGTTCTTCCCGCCGGGGAGGGTGGTGCCCGCGTCCGACATGGTTCTCCTCGCCATGGACCGGCTCAGGACAAGTGGGGTCCGGTGCCGTGGCCGGAAGGACTCAGCGGCTCGCGGTGCACGGCGCCGCGCCGCGCGGCCGTCCGGCACGGCATCACGGACCCGGCCCTAGTGCTGCGACCGGAAAGGTTCACCGGCTCGCGGCGCCCGGCACGGCACGGCACCTCGCCGCGTCGTCGCATCACCCGAGTACGTCCAGTACGCGGACGACGCTCCGCCTTGCGCTGCACCGCACCGGACGCCGCGAGCCTTCCGGCAAACCATTCCGGTCACGGCCCTAGCAGTCGGCGCTCGACGAATTCCCCAGCGTGGGAGGGTTGTCGACGAGCGCGAGCAGACGCCGGGCCTCCATGGTCAGACCCGCGGACGCCAGGGAGCCGACTGCCGCCAGCGGCACCTGAGAGAGATCCACCAACTCGGTCTCGACATCGGCTGCCGACAGATCCACGGCTCGTCCCCCTCTTTTTCACGACAGCACACGCGTCCCCTGTCATGGTTACCCAATCGATCGGGTTGCGAAAGATGGCCGCCCGCCGGGAGCACGACAAATGGCCATCCTCGCCGGGCCGCGCGTTCAGCCCGACGCCCTCGTCCCGTAAGGCGGTTCGCCGGCCGGGCGGCGCGGGCTCGGCCGGGCCGCGAGGACGGCGACGTCGTCCTCCGCGTGCCGGGCGTCCAGTGCGGACAGGATGGTGTCCAGTACGTCGCCGACGCCCTGACCGGCCGGGAAGCGCAGGCCGGCCAGACGGGCCAGGGAGCGGTCGATGTCCTCGCCGCGGCGTTCCACGAGACCGTCGGTGAACAGCACCAGGGTCTGCCCGGGGGACGCCGGGTGGGTGACCGAGTCGTATCCGCCCAGGCCGGTGCCGAGCGGTGGCCCGACCGGCACCGGCAGCAGCGCGGCCGCGCCGTCCGGGCCGATCAGCAGGGGCGGCAGATGGCCGGCGCCGGCCAGCGTGATCTGCCCCCGGCCGGGGTCGACGCGGGCCAGTAGACAGGTGGCCGGTCGTCGATCGGCCTCGCCGGAGGCGATGAAGTCCATCTGGCGCAGCACCCGGTGCGGCGGCAGGTCGGTGGCGGCGATGTAGCGCAGGGAGGAACGGTAGGCGTTCATGTCGACGGCGGCCTCCAGGCCGTGGCCCATGACGTCACCGACGACCAGCAGGGTGCGGCCGAAGTGCAGCCGTACGGTCTCGCACCAGTCCCCGCCGACCAGCGTCCGGCCGCCCGCCGGGAGGTGGCGGACGGCGATGTCCAGGTTCGGGTGCGGTCGGCCGGGCTCGGCCAGCAGCGCGCGCTGCAGGTCGCCGGTGGTCCGGCGGATCCGGTCATGGGTGCGGGCGTGCCTGATGTGCGAGGCGGCGCGCTCGGCGAGCAGGGCGAGCAGCTCGGCCTCGGCCCGGTCGTGGGGCGCGCCCCGACGGGCCGTGACCAGCAGGCCGTAATGGTCGCGGCCGCTGGTCACCGGCGTGACGAGGACGGAGCGGCCGGGGGTGCCGGGCGAGCCCCGGGCCCGGGTCCCGGGCGGCAGACCTCCCGCCGGCGATCCCGCCTCCCGGGCCGCGGCCAGGGCCCGGGAGGCATCGGGCAGCAGCTCCGCCTCACCACTGACCGCCCGGTATCCGGAGCGGTCGCCACCCCCGTGGCCGGCCCCGGGCTCGCCGCCGCGGCCCGCGCCGGAGCGGCCGCCATGTCCCGGAGCGGTGCCGCCGTCGTGGCCCGACCCGGGCCGGCCGCCGTGCCCCCGGCCGGAGTCGCCGCCGAGGCTCGCGCCTGGGTCGCCGCCGTACCCCGGCTCGGTGTCGCCCCCGTTCCCCGGGCCGGTACCGGCCCCGTCCTCCGGGCCGGCGCCACCGCCGTAGCCCCCGTGGCCACGGCCGATGTCGCCGCCGCGCAGGACGGCCGCCGTGCCGCCGGTCAGCCGCACGGCGGCCGCGGTCAGCTCGGCGCAGGTCTGCTCCTCGTCGAGCGTCGTGCCGATGCCGCCCAGCGCGGCCCGCAGGGCCGCCGACGGCGCCGCGCCGCCCTCCGGCCGGCCGGATCCGTCCGGCAGACGCCGGCCGCCGCCGGGCGCGGGCCCGCGGCGGGGCTGGATCCAGCGCGACACACCCCACACATGCACAGAATCTCAAATCGGGACAATCCAGCCAGCCGGCATTCCCGCTCCCCGGCGGGATCCGCACGGACCGCGGCCCGCCGTGACCGGGATCGCGGCGGCACCCGGCACGGCGGCCGAGCTCGGGCCGGCTCCCCCGGCACGAGGTCCGGGGCGACCGCGACGCGGTTCGAGCGGTCAGCGTTCGGCGGCGGCACCGGCGTCGCGTGGCGCGGGCAGCCCGGCGGCCGGGTCCTGGAAGTGCTGGAGCCCGGCGCGGAACTCGGCGGTCCAGTCTCCGGTCTCGGACTGCAGGTGGGTGCGGAGCTTGCCGGCCAGGTCACCGATCAGCAGCAGCCTGCGTTCGACCAGGGTCTGCTCCGGCACGCCGGTCGGGTCCCGCAGCAGTTCGGCCGACCAGGCCAGCCGGAAGGCGCTCAGCTCGCCGCGCAGCGCCTGCGCCGCCGTCATGTCCCGCATCCAGGCCGTGGACAGACCGAAGAAGTGGTCGAAGCCCTTGCAGCCCGCGGCGACGGCCAGGAAGACATAGCCCCAGCTCTGGATGTCGGTGCCGGTGGCGGCGCCGGCCAGCGGGATCACGGTGCCGGTCGTCGCGAGGACGATCATCAGAACGCGAACGAGGCGGGAGCCGCGCCGTTTGCGGCGCTTGTCCCGCAGGTACCACTCGATGGCGTCCTCGGCCTCCTGCTCGGCCCAGACGCGCAGCGACTCGACCGACCCCAGTCGCTCGTGCGGCGTACCGGTGGTGAGCGCCGGGAAGGCCCTGCCCCGCAGATCCCGCCCGCCCGTCGGACCACCACCCGACCGGCCGGCCCCCGTGCTCCCCGTCAACTCACCCTCCCCGGCAGGGTATTGCCAGCAGGGTAGCGGACACGGCCGTCACGGGCAGCCGTCGCAGCCGCCTCGGCGGAGACCTCTCCTCGACGGGCGGACATGTGCCGCGTCAGCCGGGGTTCGCCCCGTCGCGATGCCGGGCGGGCGAACCCCGGCTGACGCCGCACCGAGGGCTGTCCCGGAATCCCCGGTGGGTCGGCGCGCGGCGCCGGATGCGGCGCGTCGCACGGCGGAGGGCCGTCCTCGTACGGGGCGTGTCCGGGCGATCCGGAAACGCGGCGAGGTGCCGTGGCCGTCGTCGTGCGCCCGCCGGGGATCGCGGGACAGCCGTTAGGCGTAGGTGGACGCGCCGTGCCCACGGACCCGGAAAGCGGCCCTGTCCCGGAGATGGTCCCAGGTCAGGGCCGCAAAGGCAGACGAGCCGAGCCACCCGCCAGGATCAGCCCTCCGCCGGCGCCAGCCGCAGCGAGACGCTGTTGATGCAGTACCGCTGGTCGGTCGGGGTGGGATAGCCCTCGCCCTCGAAGACATGGCCGAGGTGGGAGCCGCAGCGGGCGCAGCGCACCTCGGTGCGGACCATGCCGTGCGAGCGGTCCTGGACCAGTTCGACGGCGTCGGTGTCCTTGGGGTCGTAGAAGGACGGCCAGCCGCAGTGCGACGCGAACTTGGTGTCCGAGGTGAACAGTTCGGCGCCGCAGGCACGGCAGGAGTAGACGCCCTCGGTCTTGGTGTCGGTGTACTCACCGGTGAAGGCCGGCTCGGTGCCGGCCTGGCGCAGCACGGCGTACTCGGCCGGAGTCAGCTCCGCCCGCCACTGCTCGTCCGGCTTCTCGACGCTGTACGACATGAGCCTCAGCCCCTTCACTGCTGCGACAGGCGGTCCAGGATCTTCGGGCCCAGGTCGGTCACGTCGCCCGCGCCCATGGTGAGAACGAGATCACCGGGCTTCGCCATTCCCGCGATCACGGCGGGGATCTCCGCCTTGTCGTGGACGGCGGTGACGTCGGCGCCGGCCGCGCGCGCGGCCTCGATGATCAGCTCGCTGGTCACCCCGGGGATCGGGTCCTCACGGGCCGGGTAGATGTCCAGTACGACGGAGGCGTCGGCGAGCGCCAGCGACTGGCCCATCTCCTTGCCCAGCTCCTGGGTGCGGGAGAACAGGTGCGGCTGGAAGACGACCAGGATGCGCGCGTCGCCGGCGGCGGCGCGCATGGCCTCCAGGTCGGCGGTCATCTCCGTGGGGTGGTGGGCGTAGGAGTCGATGACCTGCACCCCGGCCGCCTCACCCTTGAGCTGCAGGCGCCGCTTGACGCCGGTGTACGCGGCGAGCGCGGACGCGAGACCGGCGGGCGGGACGCCGAGGGCGGCGCCCGCGGCGAGCGCGGCGACGGCGTTGAGGGCGTAGTGCCGGCCGGGGACGGAGACGGTGAACGTCAGCTCCCGCCCGTCGAGCACCGCGGTCACCTGGCTGCGCAGCCCCTGCGGGACGATGGAGAGCACCCGCACGTCCGCGTCCTCGGCCTCGCCGTAGGTGACGCACCGCACCGCTCCGGCCAGCCGCCGAGTGAGTTCGCGGGCGCCCTCGTGGTCGGCGGAGACCACCAGTGTGCCGCCGGGCACGATCCGGCCGGCGAAGGTCTCGAAGGACTCGTAGATCTCTTCCATCGAGGCGTAGTTGGCGTGGTGGTCGAGCTCGACGTTGAGGACGATGGCGACCTCGGGCGCGTACTTGTGGAAGCTGCGGTCCGATTCGTCGGCCTCTGCGACGAAGATGTCGCCGTCGCCGTGCAGCGCGTTGGAGCCGGGCGCGTCCAGGTCGCCGCCGATGGCGTACGACGGCCGCAGGCCCAGCTCGCCGAGGGACACGGCCAGCATGGACGTGGTGGTGGTCTTGCCGTGGGTGCCCGCCACGGCGATCGGCCGCAGCCCCTCCATCAGCGCGGCGAGCGCGTCCGAGCGGTGCACCACCGGGATGCCCAGCTCGGCGGCGCGCACCAGTTCCGGGTTGTCCTCGCGGATGGCGGACGACACCACGACGCAGCTCGCGTCGTCGGCGAGGTGACCGGCGGCGTGCCCGATGTGCACGGTCGCGCCGAGGGCTCGCAGCGCGTCGGCGGTCGCCGACTCCCTGGCGTCGCTGCCGGCCACCGCGGCGCCGCGCTGGGCGAGGATCTTGGCGATCCCCGACATCCCGGCGCCGCCGATGCCGATGAAGTGCGGTCGGTCCATGGCGGCAGGAAGTCCGGGTGCCATGCGCGTTTCTCCCAAGATCCGGTACGGGCTGAGCGTGCCTGGTGCCGCGCCGGTCAGGGGCTGCCCGTCGAGGAGCGGCGTCCGGCGGGTGCTCTCGGTGCGCGGGCCGGTGGCCCTCGTACGGGATGTACTCGGGCCCTCGGCCGGTGCGGCGAGAGTGCCCGCCGGGCGTGGCGGCGGGGCGGACCCCGGCCGACGCGGCACTAGCCTATGCGCTCGCGCCCGGCCTCCTTCGCAACGGGCACGGCGCCTCCGGCCGCCGCCGCGTCAGTCCTCGCCGTGCGCGAAGAGCTTCAGCACCGGCACACCCACCTTGTGCCGGGCCCGGGAGGCCCAGTCCCGGTGGAAGAACTCCTCCACGTAGTGCGGAGCGGTCAGCACGATCACCTCGTCCGCGCCCGCCTCGCCGACGAGTGCCTTGAGCGCGTCCAGCGGATGGTCCTCGACGAGCCGCCCCTGCGCCTCGCTGCCCGCGGCGCGCAGCGCCCGCAGGGAGACCGCCAGGGCCTTCTCGGCGGGCTCCTTCGCGGCCTCGCCCTCCGGCATCCTGCCCTCGCGGACGGCGTCGTCCAGTTCGCCGAGCGCGATGTCGTCGATGGCCCGCAGCAGGCGGTCCTGGTCGCCGCGCGGCTGGAGAAGCACGTGGAACGAGACCGGCTCGTCCCCGTGCAGGGTGGTGACGAACTCCACGTCGACCGACGACAAGGCCTTCTCGATCATCAGAACGCTAGTGAACACCCGGCGCCTCTCTCCTCCCGTGGGCCCGGCAGGGCCCTGCGGAAACCATCCTGCCCCGTGATCGCACGGCTAGACCGGACTTGGGGGCTGTCCGGTGGATCACACCGGACAGCCCCAGTCTGCCCGCCCCGGAGCGGCACGGACCGACACATTCCATCGCTTTCAGGGCCGGCTGTACCGGCTGAACAGGAATCCCTCCTCCTCCAGCAGGGACACCAGGGCGAAACGGCACGGGACGGCGACGGACGGTCCCCCCGCGATGCGCTGCGCGTCCCCGGCGGTGAGCATCGGCGAGACGGTCAGGCACAGCTCGTCCAGCACCCCGGCGGCCACGAACCGGCCGAGCAGCCTGGGACCGCCCTCGGTGAGCAGCCGGGTGTACCCGAGGCCGGCGAGGGCGCTCACCGCGCGGGCCGGGTCGACGTCCACGCCCTCACCGGCGAAGACCACCCGGGCGCCGGCCTTCCGGGCGGCGGAGACCCGGTCCGGGGCCGCCGCCGCGCCGGTCACGATCACGGTCGGCACCAGGGGCGAGGTGAACAGCGGAAGGGAGAAGTCCAGCTCCAGGCCGGCGGTGACGACCGCGATCGCCGGGGCCGCACCCTGGCCGGCGGCCTGCCGGGCCGCCGCGAACTCGGCACGCGCGCGTGCGGGCCGGTAGCCCTCCTGCCGTACCGTCTCCGCGCCGACCACGATCACGTCCGCGAGCGCGCGCAGGGTGCCGAAGACGCGCATGTCGGCCGCGCTGGAGATGGGCTGGGAGCGCCCCTCGTGCTGGGCGGCACCGTCGAGGGTGGCGACCATGTTGGCGCGCAGCCACGGCCGCGGGGCGCCGGCGGCGGGCTTCGGGTAGGCGTAGGCGGCGGCCAGCTCGGCGAGGCTCCACTCCCGGGCCTGGTCTGGTGTTTCGTCGGTCACAGGGAACAGGCGTCGCATGTCGTGCAGTGTGACACGGCGCTTAGCATGGGTAACCGTGTCGTCCTCCACCGCAGCCCATGGTTCCAGTCCCCTGACCGACGCGGGTCCGCTGTCCCTCACCGCCCGCGAGCCGCACGTCCCCGCGGACCGGCTGGTCGCCGAGATGGTGCCGCCACCGCGCTTCGACTCGGTGCGCTTCGCCACCTACATCCCGGACCCGAACCAGCCGAGCCAGACCGAGGCCGTGCGGGTGCTGGAGGGGTTCGCGGCCGGGCTCGGCGGCGCGCACGCCACGGGCGCCGGCAGGCGGGGCTTCCTCGGTTTCGGCCGGGCCAAGGCGCCCAGGACCCCGGCGGGCCCCCGCGGGGTCTACCTGGACGGCGGCTACGGCGTCGGCAAGACCCACCTGCTCGCCTCCCTGTGGCACGCCACCCCGGCCGAGCCCTCGCTCAAGGCGTTCGGCACCTTCGTGGAGCTGACCAACCTGGTGGGCGCCCTCGGCTTCCAGCAGACGGTGCAGACGCTCAGCGGCCACCGGCTGCTGTGCATCGACGAGTTCGAGCTGGACGACCCGGGCGACACCGTGCTGGTCTCCACGCTGCTCGGCAGGCTGGTCGAGGCGGGCGTGGCGCTCGCCGCCACCTCCAACACGCTGCCCGGCAAGCTCGGCGAGGGCCGGTTCGCCGCCGCCGACTTCCTGCGTGAGATCCAGGGCCTGTCGGCCCACTTCCGCGCCCTGCGGATCGACGGCGAGGACTACCGCCACCGGGGTCTGCCCGAGGCGCCGGCGCCGTTCACGGACGAGCAGGTGACGAAGGCCGCGTACGCCACGGCGGGCGCCTCGCTGGACGACTTCCCGCATCTGCTGGAGCACCTGGCGAAGGTGCACCCGAGCCGGTACGGCGCGCTGACGGACGGGCTGAGCGCGGTGTGCCTCACCGATGTGACGCCGGTGCCGGACCAGTCGACGGCGCTGCGGCTGGTGGTGCTGGCGGACCGGCTGTACGACCGTGAGGTGCCCGTGCTGGCCTCGGGGCTGCCCTTCGACCGGCTGTTCAGTGAGGAGATGCTGAACGGCGGCTACCGCAAGAAGTACTTCCGCGCGATATCGCGGCTCACCGCGCTGGCCCGGGACGCGAAGGGCCTCGTCGTCTCATAGCCCATGGCCGCGCGGCCCACCGCCCCGCAGCCCCACGACTCGCGCTCCGTCACCTCGCGCCCCCGTCACCTCGCGCCCCCGTCACCTCGCGGCCCGGCGACTCGCGGCCCGATACCCCGCAGCCCAGCACCTGGCCGGCCAGTGCCGCGTCGATATTCGTTCGGGACCCGTCGGGTCAAGAGCCGGTTCGCGCCATGCGAACCGCACTTTTCACGCTCTTTTGCGCGCTTCACCCTCAGTTAACCCTGCAAAGGTCCTTGCGGGGTTAACGTGTTTCTTGACCATCCATTGACCAATGGTTGGTGCACGCAAGAGGTGTGAACTTCTGGGAGGGGGGCGCATGTTCCGAGGTGGGATGGCCCGGATCACGCTCACCTTCGTCACCACCGCCCTGCTCGCGCTTCAGTTCTTCGCGGTCGCGGGAACCTTCGCAGCCGCGCACACCGTCGGTGAGGCAGAGGCCAAGGCCTGGACCGGAATCACCTCCTCCGTGCAGCGACCGGCCGAGCAGGCGGACCCGCTCCGCGAACCGGGCCGCCCCAAGGAACCCGCCGGCACCCCGCACATCCGGGACCGGCACCGCGCACCCGCGGCCGGGTGCGCGCGGGAGCACCCGCTCACATCCCGGCAGACGGCCGCCCCGTGGTCACCGGCGCCGTCCGGTGATCCGCACCACCGCACCACGAGATCCTCCAGAGCCCACTCCCCGGCGGCGCTGCAGGTGTTCCGCCGCTGAGAGCCGGCCCTTCCCCCCACGACCGTCGTGCAAGCCCGACGCGCCGGTGCGGCGCGCCAGGAGGAATCCACACACATGCAGCCCCTCATCGACAACGCCCGTACGTTCGGACAGCGCCCTGAGGAGTTCGCCGAGCTCGCCGCGGGACAGTCTCCGCAGGTCCTGTTCATCACCTGCTCCGACTCCCGGGTCGTCCCGGCCCTGATCACGGGCGCCCGCCCCGGCGAGCTCTTCGAGCTGCGCACCGCGGGCAACATCGTCCCGCCCTACACCTCCGAGCGGCCCACCGGTGAGGCCGCCACCATCGAGTACGCCGTCGAGGTGCTCGGGGTCCGCGACATCGTCGTCTGCGGTCACTCGCACTGCGGTGCCGTCGGCGCGCTGGTGCGCGGCGACGACCTGACCGCCGTTCCCGCCGTGCGCGACTGGCTGGCGCACGCCGCCGCCCGCCCGGCCGGCGGCGCCGCGGATCCGGAGGTCGCCGAGGGCGTGCAGAGCCACGTCCTCACCCAGCTCCTGCGGCTGCGCTCGTACCCGTGCGTCGAGCGGAGGCTGGCTGAGGGCCGGATCGACCTGCACGCCTGGTACTACGAGGTGCACACCGGCGCCGTGCGGACGCACCGCCCGCAGACCGACACCTTCGAAGCCCTGTGAGCGCGCCGATGACGACCTCACGACTCATATCCCGCTTCCCCCACCTGCGGCAGGACTTCACCGCCTCCCTCGTCGTCTTCCTGGTCGCGCTGCCGCTGTGCGTGGGCGTGGCCGTGGCGTCCGGGGCGCCGGCCGAGCTCGGGCTCGTCACCGGCATCGTGGGCGGCCTCGTCGCCGGGGCGATGCGCGGCAGCAGCCTGCAGGTCTCGGGGCCGGCCGCCGGACTGACGGTGCTCGTCTTCGAGGCGGTCAAGGAGTTCGGGCTGCCGGCGCTCGGTGTGATCGTGCTCGCCACCGGCCTGCTCCAGGTACTCATGGGCGCGCTCCGGCTCGGCCGGTACTTCCGGGCCATCTCGGTCTCCGTGGTCGAGGGCATGCTGGCCGGAATCGGGCTGGTCCTGATAGCCGGCCAGCTCTATCCGGCCCTGGCGGCCAAGGCCCCCGACTCGGGCCTGGGCAAGATGGCCGGGCTCCCCGGGGCGTTCCTGGACGCCCTCGGCGACGGACCGGCGCTCGCCTCACTCGCCCTGTGCGCGGGCACCGTCGCGGTCCTGGTGCTGTGGCGGCTCGCGCCGGCCGGGGTGCGCACCGTGCCCGGTCCGCTGGCCGCGGTCGGCCTGGCCACGGCCGCCGCGGCGGTGCTGGGCCTGCCGGTGGCGACCGTCGAGGTGAAGGGGCTGCTGGGCTCGGTGCAGCCGCCGCCGCTGAGCGAGTTCGCCGGCCTGGCTGGCCCCGGGCTGCTCGGCACGATCGTCGCGTTCACGCTGATCGCGTCCGCCGAGTCACTGTTCAGCGCGGCTGCCGTGGACCGGCTGCACGCCGGGCCGCGCACCGCGTACGACAAGGAGCTGATCGCCCAGGGCGCCGGCAACACGGTGTGCGGGCTGCTCGGCGCGCTGCCGATGACCGCGGTGATCGTGCGCAGCGCGGCCAATGTCGCTGCGGGCGCCCGCACCAAGGCGTCCCGGGTGCTGCACGGGGTGTGGCTGCTGCTGTTCGCCGCGCTGCTGCCGGGCGTGCTCGCCCTCATCCCGGTCCCGGCCCTCGCCGGGGTCCTGATACACGCCGGCGCCAAGCTGGTCCCCGTCCGGGCGCTGGCCGCGCTGTGGCGCGAGCACCGGGGCGAGGCGCTGATCCTGGGCGTCACGGCGGTGTCGATCGTGACGGTCAGCATGTTCGAGGGCGTGCTCATCGGACTGGCACTGGCGGTGGTCAAGACGGCCTGGGAGGCCTCGCACCTCCGGCTGGAGGTCGTCGACAAGGGCGCGGGCCCGGTCGAGGCGCACCTGTCGGGCAACGCGACCTTCCTGCGGCTGCCGAAGATCCTGGACAGTCTGGAGTCACTCCCCCAGGACCGTCCGGTGCGACTGGACCTGTCCGGCCTGCACCACCTGGACCACGCCTGCCGCAAGGCCCTGGAGAACTGGGCCGAGCGGCACAGCGCGGCGGGCACCGAGCCGGTCCGGGTCACCGAGCCGGCCGTCCCGGCCGCGCGGTCCGCGCCGGGCGAACCGGCCGGCGCGCCGGCGGCCTGAGGCCCCGGCACCTCGGACCGGGACGCCGACGCCCCTCGGTGTCCCGGTCCGGACCACGGCCGTTCGGCCCATGGCTTCTCCCTCAAACCCGGGCATATGGTTGCAGTAGCGGACAAAAGGCCGACCTCTCGGTGAGGAGGTCATCATGCTCCAGGAGCTGCTGGGAGCGGTCGCGGCCGCGGCAACCGTCGGCGTCGTCTACTTCGCGATGGCCGCGCGTGTGGTCAAGCAGTACGAGCGGGGTGTGCTCTTCCGGCTCGGACGGGTGATGGGCGACGTGCGCGACCCGGGCCTGACCCTGGTGATCCCGTTCGTGGACCGGCTGCACAAGGTCAACATGCAGATCGTGACCATGCCGGTCCCCGGTCAGGAGGGCATCACCCGGGACAACGTCACCGTGCGGGTGGACGCCGTCGTGTACTTCCGGGTGGTGGATGCGGCGAGCGCGCTGGTGAAGGTCGAGGACTACAAGTTCGCGGTGTCCCAGATGGCGCAGACCTCGCTGCGTTCGATCATCGGCAAGAGCGACCTGGACGACCTGCTCTCCAACCGGGAGAAGCTCAACCAGGGCCTGGAGCTGATGATCGACAGCCCGGCCGTCGGCTGGGGCGTCCAGGTCGACCGGGTGGAGATCAAGGACGTGTCCCTGCCGGACACGATGAAGCGGTCGATGGCCCGCCAGGCCGAGGCCGACCGGGAGCGCCGGGCCCGGATCATCAACGCGGACGCCGAGCTGCAGGCCTCCAGGAAGCTCGCCGAGGCCGCGGAGCAGATGTCCGAGACCCCGGCCGCGCTCCAGCTGAGGCTGCTGCAGACGGTGATGGCGGTGGCGGCCGAGAAGAACTCCACCCTGGTGCTGCCCATCCCGGTGGAGCTGCTGCACTTCCTGGAGAGGGGCCACCAGCTCGGGCAACTGCCCACGCCCAACGGCGACGCGGGCCAGCGTCAGGCACCGCGCCGGCCGGAGGAGACCTGAGCGGAGGACGGCGCAGGGCCGCCAGGGGCTCCCGCCGCCCGGGTGATCCCAGGGCCGCGTCAGTTGTCATATAAACCGATAACTGATTGTTCAGTACTATTTTCATGCGGTGATCGCTTCCCTACGCCGTCTCACCGCCCTCTGCGCCCTCGGCGCCGCCCTCGCCGCCTGCGGTACCGCGGGCAACCCCGGGCCCGCCCGTCCGGCCCACGCCAACCCGGCCCCCTCCGCCTCCCCGTCCGTCTCCCGGCCCCCGACCCTCGCGCCGGGCCCGGGCGGCCTGACCCCGGTGTTCGAACACGGCCCGCGCGATCTCGGCAAGACCGTCGCGCTGACCTTCGACGCCGACATGACCGCCGACGAGGGGCCCCGCGCCGCCTCCGGCGAGCACTTCGACAACCCTGACCTCATCGCCACGCTGCGCCTGCTGAAGGTGCCGGCCACCGTCTTCATGACCGGCCGCTGGGCCGAGCAGTACCCGGCCCAGGCCCGCTCCCTCGGGCGCGATCCGCAGTTCGAGGTGGCCAACCACTCCTACAGCCACTACGCGTTCACCGGCGACTGCTACGGCCTGCCGACGGTCGGCCCGGCCGGCATGCGCAAGGAGGTGGAGCGGGCCTACGCGTCCCTGCGTACGGCGGGTGTGCCGCACCCGCTGCCGTACTTCCGCTTCCCGGGCGGCTGCTACGACCGCCAGGCCCTGCGCGCGCTCGGCGCCACCGGGGTCACCGCGGTGCAGTGGGACGTGGTGAGCGGTGACGCGTTCGCCACCGACGCCGACGCCGTCGTCCAGCAGGTTCTGGACGGCGTCAAGCCGGGCTCGGTGGTCGTCATGCACTGCACCCGCAGCGCCGCTCCCACGACCGCGCGCGTGGTCCGCGCGGTCGTCCCGGAGCTGCGCCGGCAGGGCTACCGGTTCGTGAAGGTCTCCGAGCTGATCGGAGGGACGAACGGCCACCGGTGACGCCCGCGCCGAGACCGGGCCCGACTTACGACGGGTCGTACGGCGTGACCGCCGACGCCGCCGGGCCCCGGATGCGAAGGGGCCGCCGTCCGCATCCGGGAACCCTCGCCGAGCGCCCGCCCGGCGAGCGGCGGGGCGACCCCGGCGCGCCGCCGCTCCGGCTGAGCGGCCGGCGGCGGGCCGGGGCCGGACCAGGGGCTCGGCGGGGGCCCGGTCGGGCCCCTCGTAAGCTGGGCCCTTGTGAGTCAAGCCCCCGCCACCCCCGGCCACAGTCCCTTCCAGACCGAGTGCAATCCGCGTGACGAGGCGCCGCAGTTCGTGCTGCCGCTCGTCGTGCGGATCGAGAAGAGCGCCCCGCCCGCCCGTACCGACGCCCTGGAGACCGCCGCCCGCGCCGTGCTGCTGATGCTGGGCGACGACCGGGCCACCGGGGACGGCGAGTGGGCGCAGGCCGTACGGAACTGGGAGGACGCCCGGATCCGCAAGGTCGTGCGACGTGCCCGGGGCGCCGAGTGGCGGCGGGCCGAGGCGCTGCCCGGGATCACGGTGACCGGCAGGTCCGCGCAGGTACGGGTCTTCCCGCCGGTCCCGCTGGACGGCTGGCCCAAGGACCTGGCGAAGCTCCAGGTGTCGGGCACGGAACTGGACGACCCGGAGCCGCCGGCCGGCGCCGACCTCGCCCTGCCGGTGCTGTGGCTCAACCCGGGGCTGGAGATGTCGGCGGGCAAGGCGATGGCCCAGGCCGGGCACGGCGCCCAGCTCGCCTGGTGGGCCCTGTCTCCCGAGGCGCGTGCCACCTGGCACGACGAGGGCTTCCCGCTGTCCGTACGGACCGCCGCGCCCGGCGACTGGCCCGGGCTGACCACCAGCGGCCTCCCCCTGGTCCGCGACGCGGGTTTCACGGAGATCGCCCCCGGTTCCTGCACGGTCGTCGCCGACCACCCCGCGCTGCGCCGGTAGCGGCCCCGAACCTCAAATGTTGCTCTGAACGCGGGACGGTCAGGATTCGGGGCCGTCCGGCGGGGCCATACCCCCGTCATTCCAAGGAGGGGGTGGGGGCATGCTGCGACTGGGGACGGGGATCGGCTGGCGGCCGGAGATCGCGGACGCCGTGGAGGCCATGCCGGGCATCGACTGGGTGGAGGTCGTGGCGGAGAACGTCTGCCCCGGCCACCTGCCGGAGTCGCTGCTGCGGCTGCGCGAGCGCGGCGTGACCGTGATCCCGCACGGCGTCTCCCTCGGCCTGGGCGGAGCCGGGCGGCCCGATCCGGGACGGCTGGCGGCACTCGCCGAACGGGTGGCGGCACTCGGCGCGCCCCTGGTCACCGAGCACATCGCGTTCGTCCGGGCGGGTGGCGCGCTCACCGCCTCCCCGCCCCTGGAGGCGGGCCATCTGCTGCCCGTGCCGCGCACCCGGGACGCGCTCGACGTGCTGTGCGAGAACGTGCGGATCGCACAGGACGCGCTGCCGGTGCCGCTGGCCCTGGAGAACATCGCCGCGCTGTTCTCCTGGCCGGGCGAGGAGCTCACCGAGGGACAGTTCCTGTCGGAACTGGTCGAACGCACCGGCGTACGGCTGCTCGTCGACGTGGCCAACCTCCACACCAACCACGTCAACCGGGGCGAGGACCCGTCGGCCGCGCTCGCCGCGCTGCCGGTGGAGGCCATCGCGTACGTGCATGTCGCGGGCGGGTTCGAACGCGACGGCATCTGGCACGACAGCCACGCGCACCCCGTGCCGCGTGCGGTGCTCGACATCCTGACCGCCCTCGCCTCCCGCGTCGCGCCGCCTGGGGTACTGCTGGAGCGGGACGACGACTTCCCCGAGCCGGCCGAGCTCGAGCGGGAGCTGGGCGCCGTCCGGACCGCCGTGACGGCCGGGGCGGCGCGCCCGGCGGGCGGAGCGGAGAAGCCGCGCCGCGCCGCCGGTGGCCCGGCCGTGGGCGCGCCGGCTCCGGCCGGGCCCGGGGTGCGGCAGCGGCTCGGTGTCGCACAGACGGCGGTGCTGTCGTCGCTGGTGGCCGGGACACCGGTACCGGAGGGGTTCGACCGGGTGCGGATGGGCGTGCAGGGGCGGGCGCTCGCCGCGAAGCGGGCCGACGTGGTGGCGAGGGTGGCGCCCGAGCTGCCGGTGATCCTCGGGGACGGATACCGGCGGGCGTTCCTCGACTACGCCCGGAGCCTGCCGATGAGCGGCGGCTACCGCCGGGACGCGCTGGACTTCGCCGGCCACCTGCTGAAGCTGGGCCACCCGCGGGATCCGCGGGCCCGGCGTGAGCTGCGGGAGTGGTGGCTGCACCGCTCGGGCCCGGCGCCCCGCCCCCGCGGGCTGGCGGCACGGGCACGGGTGCTGCTGCGCGGGACCTGATCGGCCGGTCCGCCCCGGCCCACCGCTGACCGGTCGCCCCGCGGGCCGCAGTAATATGCCAGATCCGCACCCAGCACACCGGAGTGCGGTGCAGGAGGCACCATGCGACCGCGACCCCCCGTCAAGGGCCGAGGCATCTTCAGCGGCACCGGGCTGATCATCACGGCCCTCGCGGCGACCGCCGCGGCGCTGCTCTTCCCGCTCTGGTCGTACGCCGACCGGCCGGGCGGCACCGCCGGAGCACAGGTGCTCGGCGCTCGGACCGTGACGACGCCGTACGGTCCGCTCTCCGAGCGGGACCGGGACTTCGTGACCAAGGTGCGGCTCGCGGGGCTGTGGGAACTGCCGGCCGGTCAACTGGCCCTGGAGAGGGGCACCACCCAGGCCGTACGGGACGCCGGACAGCATCTGGTGGACGGCCACACCTCGCTCGACGCACACGACCGCACCGTCGCCTCCAGGCTCGGCGTGCCCCTGCCCGACCAGCCCAACGCACAGCAGAGACAGTGGCTCGCCACGCTGCGGAGCGCACGCGGCCAGGAGTTCGACCGGCAGTTCGCCTGCCTGCTGCGCCTGGCGCACGGCCGGGTGTTCTCGCTGATCGCCGACGTCCGCGCCGGCACCCAGAACTCACTGGTCCGCGATCTGGCCGACGACGCCAACACGACCGTGCTGGACCACATCAAGGTCCTGGAGGCGACCGGGTACGTCGACTTCTCCACGCTGGCCCGGGACCTCGCGGCCACCCCCTCCCCCGTGCCCACGCCGCCGGTCACCGACGCCGGTTCCGCCGCCCCGGTGGCGCCCGCGCCGTCGGAGTCGTACTCCTTGCCGCCCGCAGCCTCGAGCCCGCTCCCGGCGGATGCCCCCTGACCTGCGGCGAAAACGGAACGTCACGTACCGGCGACACTCGGTCCGGATGCTGGACCGGCCATGGCGCTTCCGCGGCGCCTGGCATAGAAACACGTCATGTTCTGGGTCCTTCTGCTGCTTGTGGCCTGGGTGTTCGCGGGGGTCGCGTGCACCCGGCTGTGCCTGGCCGCGGTCCGCTCGGCGGACCTCGACGCCGAGACCGTCCCCACGGACCGGGAGGGCGACCTGACGCTGTACGAGGCGGCGTTCCTGTCCGGCGGCCCCGCCCGGGTCGCCGACGTGACCATGGTCTCCATGGCCCGGCAGCGGCGGCTGCTGCTGGCCCACACCGGCTGGGCCACCGTGGTGGACCCGCGGGGCCGCGACGCCATGGAGCGGTCCGTCATAGGCGCGATAGGGCCCGAGGGCCAGTCGAGGATCGCCCCGGTGCGGGCCGCGGCGGCCGGCGCGGAGGCCGTACGGCGGCTCGCCGACGGGCTGGTGCGCTCGGGACTCGCGGTGCCGGACGGGGCGCGGACGACCGTCGCCGACGGCGTCCACCAGGTGCGGGCCGCCGCGGCGGCGGTCTGCGCGCTGGCCCTGGCCGCCCTGCTGATGCCCGCTCAGGCCGGAACGCCCCGGTTCCTCGTGGCACTGTGGTTCGCGCTGCCGCTCACGCTGACCCTGAGCTGTCTCGCCATCGCCCGGGTCGAGGCGCACCCCGGCTCGCGCTGGGCCTCCCCGGCCGGACAGCGGCTGCTGGGCGCCCTGCCCCGGCAGCCGGCCCCGGGCGGCGACGAGCGGTACTTCCTGACCTGCGTCGCCGTGCGGGGCGTCCGGGCGGTCGCGGAGCCGGAGCTGCGCGCCGCCTTCGCCCACCGCGACCGGCCCCACCCCGACCGGCCCCAGGGGGAGTGGCCCGAGGGGGAGTGAGAACGTCCTTCGGGGGCGCGCCGGGGGCATTCCCGGCGACACCGCCGTGCGGTGCTTGCCTTCACCCGGAGCCGGACCAAACATCCCTCCTGTGACCGTCGGGGCGTGGCAGCCGTGCCATCGCCGCCGCGCACCGGAGGGATACGCGATGAGAGCTGCCGCCCTGTACTCGGCCGCCGGGTCCCTGCTCCTCGCGGCCCTGACGGCGGCTCCGGCGGACGGCGCCGCGGGCGCCCCGGGCACGGCGGAGACGCGCGGGACGGCGGTGGCCGCCCAGCGGGCGCGCGAGACGGGCATCGAGTTCGCCGGGTGCGACGGGAAGGACGCGCCGCGGAGCCTGGAGTGCGGCACGGTACGCGTCCCGCTGGACTACGCGCGGCCCGACGGCGAGCAGATCGAGCTGACCGTCAGCCGGGCCCGGGCCACCCACGAGGACCCGCGCGACAGCAGGCGGAAGGTGCCCCGGCAGGGCGCCCTGGTCTACAACCCGGGCGGCCCCGGCGCCTCCGGGATGTACTTCCCGATGGCCCGCACCCTGCCCGTGTGGCAGCGGATCGCCGCCGCGTACGACCTCGTCGGCTACGCCCCGCGCGGGGTGGGCCGTTCGGCGCCGCTGTCCTGCGTCGAGCCGAGGCTCTTCCTCCACGCGCCCACCGAGTCACCCACCCACCCCACGGAGCGGTACAAGCGGCAGCGCGTCGACCGGGCGAAGGCGTACGCGCGCGGCTGCGCCGCACGGTCCGGGAGCGGGCTGCGGTTCTACAACTCCCTGAACAACGCCCGTGACCTCGACGTCCTGCGGGCCGCTCTGGGCGAGGACCGGCTGACGTACCTGGGCGCGTCGTACGGCACCTACTTCGGCGCGCTGTACGCGACGCTGTTCCCCTCGCACGTCCGGCGGATGGTGCTGGACTCCGCGGTGGACCCGTCCCCGCAGAAGGTCTGGTACCGCGCCAACCTCGACCAGTCCGCCGCGTTCGAGGACCGCTGGACGGACTTCCGCGAGTGGATCGCCCGGCACGACGACGTGTACCGGCTCGGTGACACCGCCGCGAAGGTGCGGCGGAGTTTCGCCACCGCGCGCGGCCGGCTGGCGCGGAGGGCGGCGGGCGGCACGGTGGGCCCGGGTCAGTTGCAGAACGCGTTCCTGCAGGCCGGGTACTCCGACGACCTCTGGCCGAGCCGGGCCGCCGCGCTGTCGGCCTATCTGAGGGGCGACGCCGGGGCGCTGGTCGAGCTGGCCGCGCCGGACGCGGGCAGGGCCGCCGAGGCGGAGAACGCCGCCGCGGTCTACACGGCGGTCGAGTGCAACGACGCGGCCTGGCCGACGGACTGGATGGTGTGGGACCGCGACAACACCCGGCTCGCGCGCAGCGCTCCGTTCGAGACCTGGGACAACGTGTGGACGAACCTGCCCTGTGCCTACTGGCCGGTCCCCCCGCAGCGGCCGCTGGACGTGCGGACGGGGCCGGGTGAGCTGCCGCCGGTGCTGATCCTGGCCGCCGAACGGGACGCGGCCACCCCCTACTCGGGTGCGCTGGAGATGAACCGGCGGCTGGCCGGATCGGCGCTGGTCACCGAGCGGGACGCCGGTACGCACGGCATCGGGGGCGGCCCCAACGGGTGCGTGAACCGCCACCTGGACGGCTACCTGCTCGAGGGCCGCGTCCCGGCGCGGCACGCCGCCTGCGCACCGCGCCCGGAGCCGCGGCCCGGGCCCGCGGTCTCCCCCACCGCTGAGCGCCCCGAACGCGACGCCGTCAAGGGCGAGGCGGGCTGAGGGCCGTCCCGCGATCCCCGGCCGATCGGCGCACGGCGTCGGACGCGGTGCGTCGCGAGGCGGAGGGCCGTCCCGCTACCGGGCCGGTTCGGGTGATCCGACGACGCGGCGGGGGCCGTGGCCGTCGCCGCGCGCCAGCCGGGGACCGCGGGGTGGCCCTTCAGGGCCTGTTGCGCCCCGGCCCGGCCCCGCCACCGGACCGGTGACGTCCCTCCGGCGCCCGTACCGCATCCCCGGGGACACCCCCCGGCCCACCCTCAGGCCAGGCCCGCCACGAGATCGGCGATGTCCTTGCGGCGCCCGGTGAAGAAGGGGACTTCCTCGCGGACGTGCCTGCGGGCCTCGGAGCCGCGCAGGTGGCGCATGAGGTCGACGATGCGGTACAGCTCGTCGGCCTCGAAGGCCAGCATCCACTCGTAGTCGCCGAGCGAGAACGAGGCGACCGTGTTGGCGCGGACGTCCGGGTAGCCGCGGGCCATCTTGCCGTGGTCGGCGAGCATGCGGCGCCGGTCCTCGTCGGGCAGCAGGTACCAGTCGTAGGAGCGCACGAAGGGGTAGACGCTCACGTAGTCGCGGGGCGTCTCGTCGGCCAGGAACGCCGGGATGTGCGAGCGGTTGAACTCCGCGGGGCGGTGCAGCGCCATGTTCGACCACACCGGCTCCAGCGCGCGGCCCAGCCTGGTGCGCCGGAAGAGGTTGTACGCCTCCTGGAGCTGGTCGCTGGTCTCGGCGTGCCACCAGATCATCAGGTCGGCGTCGGCTCGCAGCCCGGAGACGTCGTACGTGCCGCGGATCGTCACGTCCTTCGCGGCGAGCTGGTCGAACAGCTCCTGGACCTCGTCGGCGTAGCCCGCGCGGTCCTCCGGGAGCACGTCCTTCAGCTTGAAGACGGACCACAGCGTGTAGCGGATGACCTCGTTGAGGTCCTTGGCCAGCTTGCCCTTGTTCGGGATCCTGCCGGTCTCGGTGGTGGGGACGTCGTCACTCATGTTCCTATTCTCCCGCTCCGCCGTGCAGGCTCTGCACCGGGTCGGCCGTCAGCCTCCACACGCCGCCGAGGTCGCCGCCGAGCTGGTCGACGGCCGCGTGGGCGCTCGCGACGCAGGCCGGGATGCCGACGCCGTCGTACTGGGCGCCGCACACCGCGAGGCCCGGCAGCCCGGCGACGTGCTCGCGGATACGGGTCACGCGCGCGTGGTGGCCCACCGGGTACTGGGGCAGCCCCTCGGTCCAGCGGGTCACGCGGGTCTCCAGGGGTGCGGCGTCCAGGCCGGTGGCCTCGCGCAGGTCGCTGCGGGAGACGGCGACCAGTTCGGCGTCCTCGCGCTCGAGCACCTCGGTCTCCTCGTGCCGTCCGACCGAGGTGCG
This sequence comes from Streptomyces cellostaticus, assembly GCF_023630175.1. GTDB lineage: Bacteria > Actinomycetota > Actinomycetes > Streptomycetales > Streptomycetaceae > Streptomyces > Streptomyces cellostaticus_A. The sequence goes on from NZ_JALLIN010000012.1 coordinate 110,565, forward strand.
CAGCACGACCACGTCCGGGTCCTCCTCGGCGATCCAGTCCCACTTCTGCGAGGCGAAGGTGGACGCCTTGATCGTGCGGCCGTCGACGGGCGGCACCAGGAACCCGCTGCCCGCGGGCAGGGCGAGTCCGGTACGGCGGTAGGCGAGGGTGACCAGGGCCATGGAGGCGTACTCGACGGTGGCGAGTTCGGCCGCCGCCGCCGGGATCTCGGCGCTCAGCAACGCGGCCGCGGCCGCGGCGGGTACGGCGACGACCACCGCGTCCGCGTCCAGCACCCGCTCCCCCGCGATGACCCGCCAGCGGCCGGACGCCTCCCGGCGCAGCCCGGTCACCGGCGTGCGGCAGAGGATGTCGCCGCCGAGGGCGCGCACCGACTCGGCGACCGCGAGCGGCAGCCGGCCCACGCCGCCCTCGATGCCCATGAACACGGGCCCCGTCTGCCTGCTCGCCGCGGCCGCGGCCTGGATGTCGCGCACAGCCTCGGTGAGGGAGTCGTGGGTGTGGGCCGCCCGGAAGAGCTGCGGCACGGCCGAGCGCATCGAGATGCGGTACGCGTCGCCCGCGTACACCCCGCCCAGGAGCGGGTCCACCAGCCGGTCGACGACCTCCCGGCCGAGCCGTGCCGCCACGTACTCGCCGACCGCCACGTCGTCGCCGATCTCGGTGCGGGGCAGTTCGGCGTCGCGTCCGATCCGGGCGAGGCCCTCGTCGGACAGCACCCCGGCGAGGGCCGCGGCGGTCCCGGGGACGCCCATCACATGCCCCTTGGGCATGGGGCGCAGGGCGCCGCGGGTCCAGATCGAGGCGGTCGCGGTGGCCGGCGGCCGAAGCCGCCCGGCGAGGCCGACCTCGCGCGCGAGGGTCACCGCCTCGGGGCGGCGGGCCAGCATCGACTCGGCGCCCAGGTCCACCCGGACGCCCGCGATCTCGCCCGGGAGGAGCTTGCCGCCCACCCGGTCCGAGGCCTCCAGCACGGTCACCCGGGCGCCTCGCCGCAGCAGCCGGTGGGCGGCGGCCAGCCCCGAGATCCCGGCTCCGATGACGACGACATGCCCCGAATGCGTACCCGTTGCGCTCATGTTCCCCACTCTCTCAGACCCCTCCGGCGGTTCCGCCCCGGCCCGGTGTCCGGGACGAGTCCGGACCGTGACCGCATCGGAACCGGCGCACCCCAACGTCCCGGACCGTCCGTGCGTCGAAGGAGCGTCAGAGGTCACAGCCGTCGTGTCTCACCGCTCCCGGGGGTACCGCCATGCGCACACCACGTCCCGTCCGACCTGTCCGGGCCCTGGCCGGGGTCCTGCTCGCCGCCTGTCTGGCGCTCACCGGGTGCAGTGCCGCGGACGACTCGGACGGCGGTTCCGCCAAGTCCGCCGCGGACGGGGCGCAGCGGCGCGAGGGTGCCGCAGGCGGCGGGGCGCAGGACGCGAAGCAGGCCCGCCGGGCACCCGCGTCCGTCCCGAGCGCCGTCATCCGCACCGCCTCCCTCACCGTCGAGGTCAAGGACGTCTCCGAGGCGCTGGAGCGGGCCCGCACCACCGCGCAGGGCGCGGGTGGTTTCGTCGGCGGCGAGAACACCGGCCGGGACTCCGACGGCCACGAGTACACGCGCGTGGTGCTGCGGGTGCCGTCGGCCCGGTACGACGAGGTCCTCGGTGACCTCCAGGGCGCCGGCCGGCTCGTCGAGCGCACCGCGAAGGCGCAGGACGTCACGGACCAGGTCGTGGACGTGGACAGCCGGGTCAAGTCGCAGCGCGCGAGCGTGGCCCGGATCCGGACGCTGATGGACCGGGCGACCGAACTGAGCGACGTCGTCACCCTGGAGGGGGAGCTGAGCAGCCGGGAGGCGGACCTGGAGGCGCTGCTCGCCCGGCAGGCGTCCCTCAAGGACCGCACCAGCCTCGCGACCATCACCCTGTCGCTGTCCGAGACGCCCGCGAAGAAGGCCGCCGAGGACGGCACGCCGGGCTTCGTGGACGCTCTGTCGGGCGGCTGGCACGCGTTCGTCACGATGCTGCGCTGGATCGCCCTGCTCCTGGGCGCGCTGCTGCCCTTCGCCGCGCTCGCCGCCCTGCTGGCACTGGTGTGGGCGCGGGTCGTCCGGCCGCGGCTGCCGCGCCGCCCGGCGCGGGTCCCCGCACCGGCGCCGACCGCGCCGGGTCCGCTGCCGCACGCGCGCCCGGTGCCGGAGCCGGCGCGCGAGCCGGGCCGCCAGGACTGACACGCGGGCCCGGTCGGACCGAAGTGGCCGCGCACCGTAGCGTGTTCGCATGAGCGTGGACGGTGGGCGGGACGGCAGGCGACGGCTGGTGGTGATCGGCGGCGACGCCGCGGGGATGTCCGCGGCGTCGCAGGCGCGGCGGATGTCGGGTCCGGAGGAACTGGAGATCGTGGCCTTCGAACGGGGCCGCTTCACCTCCTACTCGGCGTGCGGGATCCCGTACTGGGTGGGCGGTGACGTGCCCGAACGCGATCAGCTCGTCGCACGCACCCCGGCGGAGCACCGCGCGCGCGGGATCGATGTGCGCACGCGCACCGAGGTCGTGGAGATCGACGTGGCCGGGCAGCGGGTACGCGCGCGCGACGTCGACTCCGGCGCGGAGTCGTGGACGTCGTACGACGGACTGGTCATCGGCACCGGCGCCCGTCCGGTCCGCCCCGACATGCCGGGCGTGGACGCGCCGGGCGTGCACGGGGTGCAGACCCTGGACGACGGCGAGGCGCTGCTGGACTCCCTGGAGCGGGCGCCAGGCCGTCGCGCGGTGGTGGTGGGCGCCGGCTACATCGGTGTCGAGATGGCCGAGGCGCTGATCAACCGGGGCTTCGAGGTGACGGTCGTCAACCGCGGCCGGGAGCCCATGTCGACCCTGGACCCGGACATGGGCCGCATGGTGCACGGGGCCATGGAGGGCCTCGGCATCACCATGGTGAACGACGCCGAGGTGACCAGGGTGCTCACCGGCGAGGACGGCCGGATCCGCGCGGTGGCCACCGAGGGCGCCGAGTACCCGGCGGACGTCGTGGTGCTGGGCATCGGTGTGCGCCCGGAGACCTCGCTCGCCCGCGCGGCGGGGCTGCCGGTCGGTGCGCACGGCGGTCTGCTCACCGATCTCGCGATGCGGGTACGCGGCCACGGGAACATCTGGGCGGGCGGCGACTGCGTCGAGGTGCTGAACCTGGTCTCCGGGCAGGAACAGTACGTTCCGCTGGGCACGCACGCCAACAAGCACGGCCAGGTCATCGGCACCAACGCGGGCGGTGGGTACGCCACCTTCCCGGGTGTGGTCGGCACGGCGGTCAGCAAGGTCTGCGACCTGGAGATCGCGCGCACCGGCCTGCGCGAGAAGGACGCCCACCGGGCGGGCCTGCGGTTCGAGACGGTCACCATCGAGTCGACCAGCCGGGCCGGCTACTACCCCGGGGCCTCCCCGATGACGGTGAAGATGCTCGCCGAGCGCGGTACGGGCCGGCTGCTCGGCGTCCAGATCGTCGGCAGGGAGGGCGCGGCCAAGCGGGTCGACATCGCGGCGGTGGCGCTGACCGCGCGGATGACGGTGCAGCAGATGACGTCCCTGGACCTCGGGTACGCCCCGCCCTTCTCGCCGGTGTGGGACCCGGTCCTGGTGGCGGCGAGAAAGGCGACGGCCAAGGTGCGGGCGGGCCGGCCGTAGGCGGCGGGCGGTTCAGGCGGTCGTGCTGATCCGCGGCAGGGAGGTGACGCCCCCGCCGGCCGGCGTGGCCGCGGGCTGCTCCCCCGCGGGTTTGGCGTGCGAGGCGGACGGACGGGTGGACCGCAGCCGGTAGCTCACCGCCTCGTCCAGCGTCACCGGCCGCTGCATCTGCGCCGCCAGCCGCCCGGCCTCCTGACCGAGCCGGGCGACGTCCTCCCAGGGGATGCGTATCACCAAGGACAGCTCGGCCTCGCCGTCGGGCAGCGCCTGCATCGCCGGCACCTGCGGAGCGTTCGCGTTCATCGCCTGATCCTCACGTCGGTTGAGGGGAGATACGCGACCGCGCGCGCCGGCGTTCACCGATTCACGCGCCGTTTCCCGGGCAGTACTCCTGTGTGGTCATCCCCGTCCATGACGTGAACCCGGCGCGCCGCACCCCGTACGTGACGTACGTCCTCGTGGCCGCCAACGTCCTCGTCTTCCTCCTCACTCCCGGCACCGTTTCGGTGCCGGGTTCGAGCGAACTGGCGCAGCTCTGCCACCTGCAGGCCTTCATGGACCACTACGCGGCGGTCCCCCAGGAGCTGATCCACCATCAGATGCCGCGGGCGGTCCCGACCGGCGGCGTGGGCGTGGGCCCGCACGGCCCGGGCTGCGTGGTGGCACCGCCCGCGTACGACAAGTCCCCGGCGCTGTCCGTGTTCACGGCGATGTTCCTGCACGGCGGCTGGCTGCACCTGCTGGGCAACATGCTGTTCCTGATGATCTTCGGCAACAACGTCGAGGACCGGATGGGACACATCCGCTACTTCCTCTTCTACGTCTTCTGCGGCTACGCGGCCGGCTACGGCTTCGCACTGCTCAACGCCGCCTCCGCCGACCCGCTGATCGGCGCGTCCGGGGCGATCGCCGGCGTGCTGGGCGCCTATCTGGTGCTGTATCCGAGGGCGCGGGTCTGGGTCCTGGTCCCGTTCCTGGTCTTCCTGCCGCTGCGGCTGCCGGCCTGGCTGGTGCTGGGCTTCTGGTTCGGGCTGCAGGCGGTGTACTCCTCCGGGCACGGGGTGTCCGGCGCCGGGACGGTGGCGTACGCGGCCCATGTGGTCGGTTTCGTGGTGGGCATGCTGCTGGCCTGGCCGCTCAAGCCGGGTACCCCTCCACCGCCGGAGCCGCGCCGCCTGGTGTTCGGCAGGCAGGCGCGACCCCGTCAGGTGTGGTGAGCCGCGGGTGCGGTGAGCGCGCGGCGGGCGGCTCCGCTCAGCGGGCGGTGCGGGTGTGGACGTACTCCACGAGCCGGGTCAGCGCGTCCGGGTCGGTGTTCGGCATGACGCCGTGACCGAGGTTGAAGACATGGCCCTCCAGACCGGCGGCCGCGTCGAGCACCTCGCCGGCCCGGGCCTCGACGGTGTCCTTGTCGGTGAACAGCACCGTCGGGTCCAGGTTGCCCTGGAGCGCCCTGCCGGGGCCGACGCGCCGGACGGCCTCGTCCAGCGGGACGCGCCAGTCGACGCCGACCACGTCGGCGCCGGCCTCGCCCATCAGCCCCAGCAGCTCGCCGGTGCCGACGCCGAAGTGGATGCGCGGGACGCCGTACCCGGCGACGGCGTCGAACACCTTCGCCGAGGCGGACATGACCGACTTCCGGTAGTCGGCGGGGGCCAGCGCGCCGACCCAGGAGTCGAAGAGCTGGACGGCCGAGGCGCCGGCCTCGATCTGCACCTTCAGGAACGCGGCCGTGATGTCGGCGAGGCGGTCCAGCAGGTCGGCCCAGAGCTGCGGGTCGCCGTACATCATCGCCTTGGCGTTCTCGTACGTGCGCGACGGGCCGCCCTCGACCAGGTAGCTCGCCAGGGTGAACGGCGCCCCGGCGAAACCGATCAGCGGGGTCCCGCCCAGCTCGCGGGTGAGCAGGCCGATCGCCTCGGTGACGTAGGAGACGTCCTCGGGCGTCAGGTCGCGCAGCCGGGCCAGGTCCGCGCGGGTGCGGACGGGCTGCTCCACGACCGGGCCGACGCCGGGCTTGATGTCCAGGTCGAGGCCGATGGCCTTGAGCGGGACGACGATGTCGCTGAAGTAGATCGCCGCGTCCACGTTGTGCCGGCGCACCGGCTGCAGCGTGATCTCGGTGACCAGCTCGGGACGCATGCAGGACTCGAGCATCGGGACGCCCTCGCGCACCTTGCGGTACTCGGGCAGTGAGCGGCCGGCCTGGCGCATGAACCACACGGGGGTGTGCGGCACGGGTTCACGCCTGCACGCCTTGAGGAAGGCGCTGTCGTACGTAGCGGTCGGCTGCTGGCCCGTGGGGCTTCCGTTGGCACTCACGTCGGCAAGTCTCGCACGGCCGCGAAGCGAGAAGTGCGGCCGCCCTCAGGGGTGTCCTCCCTGCACCGGGGCACCGTTCCCCTTACTCTTCCCCGCATGGCTGCGGCTCAGGGACGATCGTCGGACGGCGCTGACGGAATGGACGACGGGAAGGACTCCGCTCAGGCGGAGAGCCGGACGGGCACGGCGCCACCGGCGTTCCGGGCCGCGGTCGACGCGCTGCGCACCGCGCGGCTGCGGCCGCAGATCGAGGTGGAGCCGACGCCCGCCCCGCGGCGGCTCGCGCCCTTCGCGTACGCGCTGGAGGCCGCGGTCGTCGACGGCGACGAGGACCTGGCGGACGGCCGGCTGGTGCTGCTGCACGACCCGGCCGGGCACGAGGCCTGGCACGGCACCTTCCGGCTGGTGACGCTGGTGCGCGCGGAGCTGGAGCCGGAGATGGCGGCCGATCCGCTGCTGCCGGAGGTGTGCTGGTCGTGGCTGACCGGGGCGCTGCAGGCGCGCGGCCTGACGTACGGCGAGCCGAGCGGCACCGTCACGCGGGCGAGTTCGCACTACTTCGGCGGGCTGTCCGCCCGCCCGGCCGCCTCCCAGATCGAGATCCGCGCCTCCTGGACACCGCGCGAGGGCCGCGGCGGCACGCCGGACACCGCCGCGCACCTGGCCTCGTGGTGCGATCTGCTGGCCCAGGTGGGCGGGCTCCCGCCGGCCGGTCCGGGCGACTCCTCGGTGGTGACCCTGCCGCAGCGCAGGGGCCCGCAGCCACGGTGACCTGACCACCGGTCGGACCGGATTCATCCTCCTGGGCGCCCTATTGACACTCTCTTTGTCGATACGACCACTTTCTGACCTCGAATCGCATCGGCTCGAACCGATTCGACCTTCGGGTGATCGACCGCATGTCCGAATTGAACGGATTGTTACTCACTAGATCGTGATCATTCTCTAAAGGCGCACGGCTCTGCTGCCGAAGACGACTGTGACCCTGAAAGCACGTTTCGCCCCGGCTTCCCTCCCCCCAAGCCGGCCCCTTCCCCCCACCCAGGAGGCCTGGTGTCCGTTCTCCTCGAGCAGCCCGCAAGCCTGGTCGCCTACCGCCCGAACAAGCCGACCGCCATGGTGGTCGTGGCCGACCCGCGCGTCCGTTCCACCGTCACCCGCCATCTGTGGGCCCTCGGTGTGCGCGACGTGATCGAGGCCTCGTCCGTCGCGGAGGCTCGTCCCCGCATCGGCAACCCCCGCGACATCTGCGTCGCCGACGTCCACCTGCCCGACGGCTCCGGCCTCACCCTGCTGTCCGAGACCCGCGCCGCGGGCTGGCCCAACGGGCTGGCACTCTCGGCCGCCGACGACATCGGCGCCGTCCGCAACGCCCTCGCGGGCGGGGTCAAGGGCTACGTCGTCACCGGAACCCGAACCAACATCGGCCTCCCCACCCGTCCCGGCGCCGCTCCCCTCGGCGCCGCCGCCCGCATGCACCGCCGCCCCCCGGGTGCCCCGAGCCACCCGGGCGGCTACCGCGAGCTGTCCGGGCGGGAGGTCGAGGTGCTCCGCCTGGTCGCCGAGGGCCAGTCCAACAAGGCGATCGGCGTCTCCATGGGCCTGTCCGCACTGACCGTGAAGAGCCACCTGGCCCGCATCGCCCGCAAGCTCGGCACCGGTGACCGGGCCGGCATGGTGGCCGTGGCGCTGCGGACCGGCATCATCCACTGACCTCGACCGAGTCCTCCCTACACATCGTGATCACGCCATCCGTTCACCCGTACGAACCGGAAGTTTCACCGGCCTGACTGGTTTACGACCCTGCGGCGCCCGTCGACGGAACGTTCCGTCGACGGGCGCCGTGCGCACACGGATACCCTTGACAGGTGACCGACGCCCAAGAGACCGCAGCAGACAGTTCCGTGCGCACCAGCGGAGGTACCCCTCCGGACGACGCCGGGGCCTCTGTGCTGGGGGCGCCGACTCCGCTGCTCGAACCCCGCGAGGGCATTCCGCCCGTGATCGCCGACGAGGCCGCGCTCGCGGAGGTGATCGCCGCCTTCGCCGCCGGCTCCGGCCCGGTCGCCGTGGACGCCGAGCGCGCCTCCGGATACCGCTACGGCCAGCGCGCCTACCTGGTGCAGCTCCGCCGCGAGGGTGCGGGCAGCGCGCTCGTCGATCCCGTCGCCTGCCCCGACCTCTCCGGTCTCGGCGAGGCGCTGACCGGCGTCGAGTGGGTGCTGCACGCCGCCACCCAGGACCTGCCCTGCCTGCGCGAGATAGGCATGGTCCCGACCCGGCTGTTCGACACCGAGCTGGCCGGCCGGCTCGCCGGGTTCCCCCGGGTCGGCCTCGGCGCCATGGTCGAGGGCGTGCTCGGTTTCGTGCTGGAGAAGGGCCACTCCGCCGTCGACTGGTCGACCCGGCCGCTGCCCGAGCCCTGGCTGCGCTACGCCGCCCTGGACGTCGAGCTCCTGGTGGACCTGCGGGACGCCCTGGAGAAGGAACTGGACCGGCAGGGCAAGCTCGACTGGGCGCTCCAGGAGTTCGGGGCGATCGCGGCGGCGCCACCCGCCGAACCCCGCAAGGACCCCTGGCGCCGTACGTCCGGGATGCACAAGGTGCGCCGGCGCCGGCAGCTCGCCGTCGTGCGGGAGCTGTGGCAGACACGGGACCGCATCGCACAGCGGCGGGACGTGTCACCGGGCAAGGTGCTGTCGGACGCGGCCATCGTGGAGGCCGCGCTCTCGCTTCCGGCCAACGCGCACGCGCTGGCCGCGCTGAACGGGTTCGGGCACCGGGTGGGGCGCCGGCAGCTCGACCAGTGGCAGGCCGCGGTCGACCGCGCCAAGGCGCTGCCCGAGGCGCAACTCCCCCAGCCGGGCCAGCCGGTCACCGGACCGCCGCCGCCGCGGGCGTGGGCCGACAAGGATCCCGCCGCGGCGGCCCGGCTGTCGGCCGCGCGGTCGGGGGTCTCGGAGCTGGCCGAGCAGCTCGGCATGCCCCAGGAGAACCTGGTCTCCCCCGACACCGTGCGGCGCGTGTGCTGGGAGCCGCCGGCCGCGGTGGACGCCGGGACGGTCGCGGAGGCGCTGACCGGACACGGTGCGCGGCCCTGGCAGGTGGAGCAGGTGACACCCGTGCTGGTGGCTGCGCTCTCGAGCGCCGGCGCGGACGCCTGAGGCGAACCGGCCCGAAGCGAAACCCGTACGTCGCATTCACGCCAAGATCCTGGGCACGTCCGTGCGCCCCACTGCGGAATCCAGGGTGGCGCCACACTCGCCGCTCCGGGCCGGGGGCCCGCGTTCTCCGGGGAACACGGGCGCCGTCCGCGTCGGCGGCGCAAGCGGTGCCGGCATCCCGCCCGGCGCTCCGGCGCCGGCGCCTGAGCGGCTGGTGCCGTGCCCCGGAAGGCTCGCGTCGTCCGCGGTCCGTCGCGAGTCGGGGCTTCGCCCGCGGACCGGACGTACCCGGGTGCGGCGACGACGCGGCGAGGCGCCGTGCCGGACGACGCGACCCGGTGAACCCTTTTGCTCCCGGCACTGGACTGCCCCGCCGGTGTGACGTTCACCGCTCCGGCCGGGGGGAGGACTGGGCAGTCACGTTACCCGCAAGTAGCATGGCCCGTAAGCAAGCGCTCAGCATCCCGCACCCTGGAGGAGAGCCATCGTGCCTCGTACCGTCAGGGACGTCGTCTTCGTCGACGGCGTCCGCACCCCGTTCGGCAAGGCGGGCCCGAAGGGCATCTACCATGAGACCCGTGCCGACGACCTCGTCGTCAAGGCGATCCGGGAGCTGCTGCGCCGCAACCCGGGTCTGGACCCGAAGAAGATCGACGAGGTCGCCATCGCGGCGACCACCCAGATCGGTGACCAGGGCCTGACCCTCGGCCGCACGGCCGGCATCCTCGCGGGCCTGCCGCAGTCCGTCCCCGGCTACTCGATCGACCGCATGTGCGCCGGCGCCCTGACCGCCGTGACGGCCACCGCCGGTTCGATCGCGTTCGGCGCCTACGACGCCGTCATCGCCGGTGGCGTGGAGCACATGGGCCGCCACCCGATGGGCGAGGGCGTGGACCCGAACCCGCGCTTCGTCTCCGAGAAGCTGGTCGACGAGTCGGCGTTGTTCATGGGCATGACCGCCGAGAACCTGCACGACCGCTACCCGCAGATCACCAAGCTGCGCGCCGACGAGTACGCCGTGCGCTCGCAGGAGAAGGCCGCCAAGGCGTACGCCAACGGCAAGATCCAGCAGGACCTGGTGCCGATCTCGGTGCGCCGGACGAGCCCCGAGGGCGGCGAGACGGGCTGGGGCCTGGTCACGGCCGACGAGCCGATGCGCCCGGGCACCACGCTGGAGAACCTGCAGGGCCTGAAGACCCCGTTCCGCGTGCACGGCCGGGTCACCGCCGGCAACGCGGCCGGCCTGAACGACGGCGCCACCGCGTCGATCATCGCGAGCGAGGACTTCGCCCGCGAGCACCAGCTTCCGGTCAGGATGCGCCTGGTCTCCTACGCCTTCGCGGGCGTCGAGCCCGAGGTGATGGGCTACGGCCCGATCCCGGCCACGGAGAAGGCTCTCGCCAAGGCGGGTCTGTCCATCTCCGACATCGGTCTGTTCGAGATCAACGAGGCCTTCGCCGTCCAGGTGCTGGCCCTCCTCGACCACTACGGCATCGCGGACGACGACGCGCGCGTCAACCAGTACGGCGGCGCGATCGCCTACGGTCACCCGCTCGCCTCCTCCGGCGTCCGTCTGATGACGCAGCTCGCCCGGCAGTTCGAGGAGCAGCCGGAGGTCCGCTACGGCCTCACCACCATGTGCGTCGGCTTCGGCATGGGCGCGACGGTCATCTGGGAGAACCCGCACTTCGACGGAGGCGACAAGTGAGCACCACCGCTGAACTCCTGAAGGGCGCGGCCGAGCTGTTCCCGGACGAGGTCGTCACGCAGGCGCACGTACGCCACTTCGACCTGCCGTTCGGGGCCGGACGCTTCGCGCTCATCACCCTGGACAACGGCCTGGACCACACCAAGCCGACCACCTTCGGCCCGCAGTCGCTCGCCAACCTGGGCACCGCGATCGACCAGGTGGAGAAGGAGGCCGCGGACGGCGAGATCGTCGGCGCCGGCATCACCGGCAAGCCGTTCATCTTCGCGGTCGGCGCCGACCTCAAGGGCGTGGAGCTGCTCAAGCAGCACGACCACGCGCTGGCCATCGGCAAGGGCGGCCACGAGGTCTTCAAGCGCCTCGCCAAGCTGGCCGTGCCCACGTTCGCCTACTACAACGGCGCGGCGATGGGCGGCGGCGTCGAGGTCGGCCTGCACTGCACCTACCGCACGGTGTCGAAGGCCATCCCGGCGTTCTCCCTGCCCGAGGTCTTCCTGGGCCTGGTCCCGGGCTGGGGCGGCTGCACGCTGCTGCCGAACCTGATCGGCGCCGACAAGGCCGTCTCGGTCATCATCGAGAACAGCCTCAACCAGAACAAGCAGCTCAAGGGCAAGCAGGTCTTCGAACTGGGCATCGCCGACGCCCTCTTCGAGGGTGCCGACTTCCTGGAGCAGTCGCTGCTGTGGACCGCCCAGGTCCTCAAGGGCGACATCCAGGTCGAGCGCCCGGCGATCGACCGCGGCGAGGCCTGGGACCAGGCCGTCGCCCGCGGCCGCTTCGTCGCGGACGGCAAGGTGCACGGCGCGGCCCCGGCCGCCTACCGGGCCCTGGACATCATCGCGGCCGCCAAGAACGGTGACCTGCAGCAGGGTTACGACGCCGAGGACCAGGCCCTCGCCGACCTGATCATGGGTGGCGAACTGCGCTCCGGCATCTACGCGTTCAACCTGGTCCAGAAGCGCGGCAAGCGTCCCGCCGGCGCCCCGGACAAGAACCTGGCCCGCCCGGTCACCAAGGTCGGTGTCGTCGGCGCCGGCCTGATGGCCTCCCAGCTCGCGCTGCTCTTCCTGCGCCGCCTGGAGGTGCCGGTCGTGCTGACCGACATCGACCAGGAGCGCGTCGACAAGGGTGTGGGCTACGTCCACGCCGAGATCGACAAGCTGCTCGGCAAGGGCCGGATCAACCAGGACAAGGCCAACCGCCTCAAGGCGCTGGTGACGGGTGTCCTGGACAAGGCCGAGGGCTTCTCGGACGCCGACTTCGTCATCGAGGCCGTGTTCGAGGAGATCGGTGTCAAGCAGCAGGTGTTCGCGGAGGTCGAGGCGGTCGCCCCGGCGCACGCGATCCTCGCCACCAACACCTCCTCGCTGTCCGTGTCGGAGATGGCGTCGAAGCTGAAGCACCCCGAGCGGGTCGTCGGCTTCCACTTCTTCAACCCGGTCGCGATCCTCCCGCTGCTGGAGATCGTCCGCGGCGAGAAGACGGACGACGCCTCGCTGGCGACCGCCTTCGCGGTGGCCAAGAAGCTCAAGAAGACCGCGGTCCTGGTGAAGGACGCCCCGGCGTTCGTCGTGAACCGCATCCTCACCCGCTTCATGGGCGAGATCCAGAACGTCATCGACGAGGGCACCCCGGTCGAGGTCGCGGAGAAGGCGGTGGAGCCCCTGGGCCTGCCGATGTCCCCGCTGGTCCTGCTCGAACTGGTCGGCCCGGCGATCGGCCTGCACGTCTCGGAGACCCTCAACCGGGCCTTCCCGGACCGCTTCACGGTCTCCCCGAACCTCGCGGCCGTCGTCAAGGCGGGCAAGCGCGGCTTCTACGTGTACGACAGCGGCAAGCCGGAGCTGGACCCGGAGGTCGCCGCGCTGCTGAAGCAGGGCGACACGGTGCTGACCGAGGATCAGGTCCGCGAGCGCGTCCTGGACGCGGTCGCCCAGGAGATCGGTCTGATGCTCGACGAGGGCGTCGTCGCCGAGGCCCAGGACATCGACCTCTGCCTGATCACCGGTGCCGGCTGGCCCTTCCACCTGGGCGGTATCACGCCGTACCTGGACCGCGAGGGTGTCTCCGAGCGGGTGAACGGCAAGCGGTTCCTCGAGGCGGGCGTGGCGAGCGTGCCCGCGTAGCCGCTCCGTCCGACGGGCCAGAGGGCCTGGGGGCGGGGCGAGCCGGAACGGGGACCGGGCGCGGCCAAAGCCTCGTGGGGGCAGGGCGGTTGGGCGTGCTCCCCGGCCCGGACAACCGGGCGCATCACCCATACGTCCGTGCGAAGGCGCGTCTATAGTTCAAAGCCAACCAAGTGTCGGCCGAGCAGCACCGACCCGGCCCCTCACGGGAGCGGCCTGCTGTCCCCTGGGCATGAGTTGCGAGGACCCGCCGTGCGCCACGACCCGAGCACCCCCGCGCCACCCGACCGCCGGTCCCGGCCCGACGACGAACGAGGCGCCCCGAAGAGGAAACGCCGTACCGGCAGGATCGTGCTCCTCTCCCTGCTCGCCCTCACCCTCGCCGTCGGCGGCACGGCCTACTGGCTCTACGACGACCTCGACAGCAACATCAAGGGCGTCGACATCGACAAGGCGATCGGCGACGACCGGCCCGGGAAACCGCCCACCTCCGGCCAGAACATCCTGATCCTGGGCTCCGATTCGCGGGCCGGTGCCAATGCCTCGCTGGCCGACGACGACGTCTCGGGGGCTCGCTCCGACACCGCGCTGGTGATGCACATACCCGAGGGCCGCACCCGGGCCGTCGCCGTCAGCATTCCCCGCGACACCCTGGTGAGCCGGCCCGAGTGCACCAGGTCGGACGGTTCCACGGTCGCGGCCGCCGGACGCGTCATGTTCAACTCCATCTACTCCCAGGCCGGTCCCGCCTGCGTGGTCAAGACCGTCGAGCAGATCTCCGGGGTCCGCATGGACCACTACGTCGAGATCGACTTCGCGGGCTTCAAGGAACTCGTGGACGCCATAGGCGGGGTCACCGTCACCGTCGAGCGGGACATCCACGACAGCTCCAGCGGCCTCGACCTGACGGCCGGCACCCACAGGCTGGACGGCACCCGGTCCCTCCAGTTCGTCCGCACCCGGCACGGCATCGGCGACGGCAGCGACCTCGGCCGCATCGGTCTCCAGCAGCGGTTCATGCTGGCCCTGCTGAGCGAGATCAAGGAGCAGGACCTGCTGGGCAGCCCCACCAGGTCCTACCGGATCGCGGACAAGCTCACCTCCGCCCTCACCACCGACTCCGACCTGGCCTCGCTGACCGCACTGGCCGAGTTCGGCCGCAGCCTCAACGGCGTCGACCCCTCCACCATGGAGACGATCATGCTTCCGGTGCGGTACGACAGGGTCGACCCCAACCGCGTGGTGGCCGCGGAGCCGCAGGCGTCGCAACTGTGGCGGGCGCTGCGCCACGACACCGCGATCCCGGAGTCCGCGAAGAAGTCCCCCGCCACGGGTGGTGGTTCGGCCTGACACCCACCGCACCGCACCTCCTGGTCCGACACCGGCGTGGGACCCTGGGTCCATGACCGACCCTCTCGGCTCCCCGGCCGCCGACGGCCCCCTGCTGCTGATCGTCGACGGCGCGAACGTCGTCGGTTCGCGGCCGGACGGCTGGTGGCGGGACCGCCGGGGTGCGGCGCGCCGACTGCGGGACCGGCTGGCCGCCGAGGGGCTGCCCGGCCATGACGCGGCCGTGGAGATCGTGCTCGTGGTCGAGGGCGCCGCGCGTGGGGTGGAGTCCGTGCCGGGGGTGCGGGTGGAGGCGGCGCCCGGCAGCGGGGACGACCGGATCGTGGAGCTGGCCGCTGAGTTCGCCGCCCGGCGCCGCCTGGTGGTCACGGCCGACCGTGAACTGCGGCGCCGGGTGACCGAGCTGGGCGCGGAGGTGACCGGCCCGCGCACGGTGCTCGGCTGAGCGCTGGTCCGCCGGCGCACGGCCGGGCCCGCGCGTGGCGTACGGCCGCCCCGCGGGGTACGTCCTTCGCGCGCACGGTCCCGGCCGGCGGCCCGCGGCGGACCGGGCCGCCCGCCGGGCCGCGGCACGGCTCCGCGGCGCGGCCGGTTGCCGCGTCCGGGCCGGGGATCAGGCCGAGTAGGCCACCATCAGGACGAAGACGCCGGACAGGCCGAGGAAGCCGAGGGCCGTTCCGGTCACGGCGGGCCACATGCGGCCGACCCCCAGGCGGGCGTAGCGGATGCCCGCGAGGCCGAAGGTGACGGCGAGGCCGCCGGCCAGCCACGACCACGGCATCACGGCGAACATGAGGCCGGGACAGAAGCCCGGGGCGGCGATGATCCCGAGGACGAGCGCGGTGGGGCCGAGGGCGACGGCGGGTGTGTCGCCGGGGTTCGGTGCGGTCGGTGCGGTCGGTGCGGACATCTGATCCCCCTGATTTGAACGTGTTCAAATGCTTGTCCCGAGCATAACAGGGGGCTCACGCCCGATCGGCCGGGCCCCGCTCAGCCGCCGGGGATCCGGGCGTAGAGCACCGCCCCGTCGACCCGGCCCACCTCCTCGTACCGCCCGTTCAGCAGCCCGCGCAGGCTGGGGAGGCGGTCGGGGCGGTACGGCTTGCCCCGGGAGTCGTCGACCACCAGGGCCGGGGCCCGGGCGGTCATCTCGGCACGGAACACGGGCCAGGCGTCCGCGACCGCGTACTTCTCGCCGACCCGGGGGCCGTCGCGGCCGCCGCTGTAGTTGGTGAGCAGGCCCGCGGTGAGGTAGCGGCTGGCCGGAGCGCGGTTGGCCAGCCAGTACGTCTCGGGGTGCATGCCCCAGACCAGGACCCGGTCGGCCGGTGCCGTGCGGTGGGCCAGGGCGGTGGCGAGGCGCTGGGAGTGGGCGAGTTCGGAGCGCGGGGCGAGCAGGCCCCAGGTGAGGAACAGGGCGCAGCAGCAGGCCGAGGTGAGGACGGCGGACACCAGGTGGACGCGGGGCAGGAGTTGGAGCGCCGCCGTGGCCAGCAGGGCCGCGGGCGGAAGGAGTTGCAGGTAGTAGTGCCCGAAGAAGTGGAAGCCGAGGACGACCGCGCCCGCCGAGGACCCCAGCCAGAGCCAGAGGTCGGCCCCCACGGCGCCCGGCACACGCGGGACACCGGTGGCGCGGCGCGCCCGCAGCGCCCGTAGCACCGGGGGCACCAGGCCCGCGCAGGCCACGGCCAGGATCGCCGTGTTGGCCAGCCCCCGGCCGAGGACGAGCAGTTCCGAGCCGGTGAAGGAGGCGTAGGCGGTGGATCCGGTGACCGTCCAGAACAGGAACCCGGCCGGATCGGTGACGAGGGCGGCGCACAGGACGGGCAGCGCGAAGCCGGCGGCCAGCCGCACGGCCCCCGCCCGCACGACCCCCGTACGCCGGGCACCGGCCCGCGCGTCCGCCGCTCCGCCCGCCCCCCGGGCATCCCCCGCGCTCGCCCCACCGCGCCGGCAGAGCAGCCACACCACCGGCAGCAGCACCGCGCCGCCCGTCTGCTTGGTGAGGAAGGCGCAGGCGACGGCGGCCCCGGCCGCGCCCCAGCGGCCGCGGTCCGCGCTCCACAGGGCGGCCACGGTGCCGGGCAGTATGAACACCTCGAAGGTCGCGGCCTGCGCGTCCTCCGGGTTGAGCCCGACGGAGACCAGCAGGTACAGCACCCCGGCGGTACGCCCGGCGGTGTCCCCCCAGCGGCGGCGGGCCACGGAGGCCAGCAGGGCCGCGGTGAGCAGTTGCGCGGCGATCGCCAGCACCCGGAGCGGGGCGAGCGAGCCGGAGCCGAAGACGGCGAAGGCGGCCTCGTACAGCCAGGGCAGCAGGGGCGGCTTGCGGTCCACGACCGTCTCGTAGAGCCGGCCGCCGTGCGCGAGGAGTCCGGCCTGGACGGCCAGGTAGCCCTCGTCGGGGTTCCACAGCGGGCGGACGAAGGACGGCGTCCGGGTGACGCAGGCCAGCGCCGCCAGGGCGGGCAGCAGCCTTGTCCAGTACGCCGTCCGGGTGACCGCGGGCCGTGCGGAGATGGGCGGGGCGGCGAGCGTGGGCAGCACGGACAGCACGCTATCCGGCCCCGCGGTCCCGGCGAAGCGGAACATACGGGGCCGAAGGGGGCGGTCGGCGGGCTACTGCTGCTTTCCGGGCGGCGCCCCGGGCACCTCACCGGCCGCGGCCTGCTCGCGCAGGGCGAGCAGGCTGTGCCTCCGGCCGTAGAGGAGGTAGACCGCGATGCCGATGACCATCCAGATGGCGAAGCGGAGCCAGGTCTCGGCGGGCAGGTTGAGCATCAGCCACAGCGTGGCGCACACGGACAGGATCGGGACCACCGGGACCCAGGGGGTGCGGAACGCGCGCGGCAGGTCCGGACGCGTCCTGCGCAGGATGATGACGCTGATCGCGACGACGACGAACGCGAACAGCGTGCCGATGTTCACCAGTTCGGCCAGCTCGCTCAGGCTGGTGAACCCGGCCACGATCGCGATGATCACGCCGAGCAGGATGGTCGGCCGGTGCGGGGTCTTGAAGCGCGGGTGGACGCGGGAGAAGAAGCGCGGCAGCAGCCCGTCACGGCTCATCGCGAAGAACACCCGGGTCTGGCCGAGCAGCAGGATCATGCAGACGGTCGTCAGGCCGACGGCGGCGCCGAAGCTGATCACGCCCGCGTACCAGGGGTGCCCGACGGACTTGAAGGCGTCGGCCAGCGGGGCCTCCACCGACAGGCCGGTGTACTTCTGCATCCCGGTGACGACGATGGAGACGGCGACGTAGAGCACGGTGCAGATCAGCAGCGAGCCGAGGATGCCGCGCGGCATGTCCCGCTGCGGGTTGCGCGTCTCCTCGGCGGCCGTGGCGACGATGTCGAAGCCGATGAACGCGAAGAACACCACCGAGGCGGCGGTGAAGATGCCCATCACACCGAAGTTGGCGGGCGCCCAGCCGAACATGAGCTGGATGAGCGGCGCCTTGAGATTGCCGCCCGCCGACACCGGCTCGGGGTCCGGGATGAACGGCTTGTAGTTCGCGCCGTGGATGAAGAAGGCGCCGGCGATGATCACGATCAGGACGACGGCCACCTTGATGGCCACCACGATCGAGGTGATCCGGGCGGACAGCTTCATGCCGAGCACGAGGATGCCGGTGAGGGCCAGGACGAGCGCCGCGGCCAGGATGTCGAAGCCGAACCCGGAGGCCCCGTCCCGGCCGGCCAGGTAGTCCGGCAGGTGCCAGCCGGCGTTGTCGAGCAGCGAGCGGATGTAGCCCGACCAGCCGACGGCCACCACCGCCGTGCCGAGGGCGAACTCCAGGACGAGGTCCCAGCCGATGATCCAGGCCGGCAGCTCACCGAGGGAGGCGTACGAGAAGGTGTACGCGGAGCCCGCCACGGGGACCGTGGAGGCGAACTCGGCGTAGCAGAGCGCGGCGAGCGCGCAGACCACGCCGGCCGCCACGAAGGCCAGGGACACCGCCGGACCGGCGTTGTTCTTGGCGACCTGTCCGGTGAGGACGAAGATACCGGTGCCGATGATGACACCCACACCGAAGACGGTCAGATCGAGGGCGGAGAGGGACTTCCTGAGCGAATGCTCGGGTTCCTCGGTGTCCCGGATGGACTGTTCGACGTTCTTCGTCCTGAAGAGCGCACTGCTCACTGCCTACCTCCCACGCTTGTCGTCCTCGACATGATCGAGAGGGCCGGTGTGCGTATGCCCGGCACAGGCAGGTTTACGCAGAAGGGCCGGTTCCGCCACCCGGAGAACGGGGCGGAACCGGCCCTGCGGCCGCTTTTCCCTAGTCGCGCGCGGGCTCGACGGAGTCGACCTCTGCCGCCGTACGGTCGAACCGGCCGTCCAGCTTGGAGACCAGACCGGTGACCTGGCGGGCGATGTCGGGGGCGGTCAGCCCGATCTCGGCCATGACCTCGGCGCGGGAGGCGTGGTCCAGGAAGCGCGGCGGGATGCCGAAGTCGCGCAGCGGCACGTCCACACCGGCGTCGCGCAGGGTCTGGGCGATCGCGGAGCCGACACCGCCGACGCGGCTGTTGTCCTCGACGGTGACGACGACCCGGTGCCGCTCGGCGAGCGGGGCCATGGCCTCGTCGACGGGCTTGACCCAGCGCGGGTCGACCACGGTGGTGGAGATGCCCTGCCGCTCCAGCAGGCCGGCGATCTCCAGGCACATCGGCGCGAGGGCGCCCACGGAGACCAGCAGCACGTCCGGGCGGTCGGTGCCGGGCTCGCGCAGCACGTCCATCCCGCCGACCCGGCCCACGGCCGGTACGGCGGGGCCGACGGCGCCCTTGGAGAAGCGGACCACGGTCGGCGCGTCGTCGACGGCGACCGCCTCGCGGAGCTGCGCCCGGACCTGGTCGGCGTCGCGCGGGGCGGCCAGCCTCAGGCCGGGCACGACCTGCAGGATCGACATGTCCCACATGCCGTTGTGGGAGGCTCCGTCGGTGCCGGTGACACCCGCCCGGTCCAGGACGAAGGTCACCCCGCACCGGTGCAGGGCCACGTCCATCAGGACCTGGTCGAAGGCCCGGTTGAGGAAGGTGGCGTAGACGGCGAAGACCGGGTGGACGCCGGCGTGGGCCAGGCCCGCCGCCGACACGGCTCCGTGCTGCTCGGCGATGCCGACGTCGTAGACCCGGTCGGGGAAGCGCTTGGCGAACCTGTCCAGGCCGACCGGCTGGAGCATGGCCGCCGTGATGGCCACGACGTCCTCGCGCTCCTCGCCGAGCTTGACCATCTCGTCGCCGAAGACGGAGGTCCAGTCCGCACCAGAGCTGGCGATCGGCAGACCGGTGTCGGGGTGGATCTTGCCGACGGCGTGGAAGCGGTCGGCCTCGTCCTGCAGCGCGGGCTGGTAGCCGCGGCCCTTCTCGGTCAGGCAGTGCACGATGACGGGCCCGCCGAACCGCTTGGCCCGGGCCAGCGCCGACTCCAGGGCCTCGATGTCGTGCCCGTCGATCGGGCCGACGTACTTCAGGCCCAGGTCCTCGAACATGCCCTGCGGGGCGATGAAGTCCTTCAGCCCCTTCTTGGCGCCGTGCAGGGTCTCGTACAGCGGCTTGCCGACGACCGGCGTGCGGTCGAGGATGTCCTTGGTCCGGGCGAGGAAGCGCTCGTAGCCGTCGGTCGTGCGCAGGGTCGCCAGGTGGTTGGCCAGGCCGCCGATGGTCGGCGCGTAGGAGCGCTCGTTGTCGTTGACGACGATGACGAGCGGGCGGTCCTTGGCCTCGGCGATGTTGTTCAGGGCCTCCCAGGCCATGCCGCCGGTCAGCGCGCCGTCACCGATGACGGCGACGACGTGGCTGTCCCGCTCCATGAGCTGGTTGGCCTTGGCGATGCCGTCGGCCCAGCCGAGCACCGTGGAGGCGTGGCTGTTCTCGATGACGTCGTGCTCGGACTCGGCCTGCGAGGGGTAGCCGGACAGGCCGCCCTTCATCTTCAGCCGGGAGAAGTCCTGCCGGCCGGTGAGCAGCTTGTGGACGTAGGACTGGTGTCCCGTGTCCCACAGGACCTTGTCCTTCGGGGAGTGGAAGACGCGGTGCAGGGCGATGGTGAGCTCGACCACACCCAGGTTGGGGCCGAGGTGGCCACCGGTCTTGGAGACGGCGTCGACGAGGAAGGTCCGGATCTCCTCCGCCAGCCGGACCAGCTCCTCCGGGCTGAGCCGGTCCAGATCGCGCGGTCCCCTGATGCGGGTCAGCAGCGGCACCCGTGCCTCCTTGCAGTAGAGCTGATCGAGCTGTTGCCGGGCCTGTCGAGTCTAATGTTCCGGGTTTGCGGGACACGACAGTGCCCGGCACCTCGCGGTGCCGGGCACTGTTTCGACCCGGGACGCTACGCGCGACCCGCGGTCTTCTGCGTCTTGCGGGTGACCGAGTCGATGACCACGGTGGTCAGCAGCACCGCCGCGGTGATCATGTACTTCACCGGCTCGGCGATGGACTCGAGCTGCAGACCGTACTGGATGGAAACGATCACCAGCACACCCAGCAGGGCGTTCCAGGTGCGGCCACGGCCACCGAAGAGCGAGGTGCCGCCGATGACGGCCGCGGCGATCGCGTTCATCAGCAGGTCGCCGGTACCGGCGCTCTGGTTGGCGGAGGCGATCTTGGAGGCCAGGAACAGACCGCCGATCGCGGCGAAACCGCCGGCGATGCCGAACACGGAGATCCGCACCGCGGTGACGTTGATGCCCGCACGGCGGGAGGCCTCGACGCTGCCGCCGAGCGCGAAGATCTTGCGGCCGTAGGAGGTGCGGCGCAGCAGGAAGTCGGTGCCGACCAGGAAGGCGAGGAAGATCACCGTGGCCAGCGGCAGCCCCTTGTACTGGTTGTACATGTACGCGGCGGCGAAGGAGACCACGGCCAGCAGGGCGGTGCGCAGGACGGTGTCGCTGAGCGGCCGGGACGGCACGCCCGCCGCCTCGCGGCGCCGGTTGCCGAGGAAGGAGCTGACGAAGAACAGCGCGACCACGACCACCGCCAGGCCGTACGCGGCGGCCACGTCGGCGAAGAAGTACGTGGTGAGCTGGCCGATCAGGCCGTCGCTGTCGAGGTTGATCGTGCCGTTGGCACCGAGCACCTTGAGCATGAAGCCGAGCCAGAACAGCAGGCCGGCCAGGGTCACGGCGAAGGCGGGAGCGCCGAGCACCGCGAAGAAGAAGCCGTGGGCCGCGCCGATGGCGAGACCGGCGGCGACGGCGACGAGGACGGCCGCCCACTCGGGCCAGCCCTGGTTGACCGCGAGGACGGCCGCGAGGGCGCTGGCCGCGCCGCTGACGGAGCCCACCGACAGGTCGATCTCACCGAGCAGCAGCACGAAGACGATGCCGACGGAGATCATGCCGGTGCCGACCATCGTGACGGTGATGTCGCTGATGTTCTGCGCCGACAGGAAGTTGGAGTTCAGCATCTGGAAGATGACGCAGATGGCGGCGAGGCCCACGACGACCGGGAGGGAACCCAGCTCGCCGGCCTTCATCTTGCGCTTGAACTCGTCCCAGTAGCCGAAGATGCCTTCCTGGCGCACCAGCAGCCGGGGGTCGACCGCGGCGGCCGAGGGCACGGCGGCCTCGGGGTTCTCGGCGGCTCCGCCCCCGTGCGGGGCGGACTTGTCGAGATTCGCGGAGGTCTTGTCGACGCTCACTTGGAAACCTCCCCGTTCGTGCGCGCCGCACGGCGGGTCACGGCGTTGTCGGTGGCGCCGGTGATGGCGGAGATGATGTCCTCCTGCGAGGTCGTCTTGACCTCGAAGACGCCGTTGTTGCGGCCGAGGCGCAGTACGGCGACCTTGTCCGCCACCGCCTTCACGTCCGCCATGTTGTGGCTGATGAGGATGACGGCGTGGCCCCGCTCGCGCAGGCGCTCCACGAGGTCGAGGACCTGGGCGGTCTGCTCGACGCCGAGGGCGGCGGTCGGCTCGTCGAGGATGACCAGCTTGGGGTCGCCGAGCATCGAACGGGCGATGGCCACGGTCTGGCGCTGACCGCCGGAGAGCGAGGCGATCGGGATACGGACGCTGGGGATGCGGATCGACAGCGTGGTGAGCAGCTCGCGGGCGCGGCGCTCCATCTCGACCTCGTCCAGGACGCCGAACCTCTTCAGCTCGCGACCGAGGAACAGGTTGCCGACGACGTCGATGTTGTCGCACAGCGCGAGGTCCTGGTAGACCGTCGCGATGCCCAGGGCCTGGGCGTCGTGCGGGCGGCTGATCGACACGGGCTTGCCGCCCCACTCGATGGCGCCCTCATCGATGGGGTGCACGCCGGCGATCGTCTTGACCAGCGTGGACTTTCCGGCGCCGTTGTCGCCCACGAGGGCGACCACCTCACCGGCGTGGACCTCAAGCTCTACGTCGGTGAGCGCCTGAACGGCACCGAACCGCTTGGAGACCCCGCGCAACGCCAGCACGGGCGTAGCGGACACGTGAACCATCTCCTTCGCCGCCTGACCCGGCGGGAGGTTGTGCAGAGAAGTTGGGGGGTAGGGACTCTCGTCCGGATCAGGCGCGAGCACGGCATGATCCGGGCGGAAGGTCCCGAGTTCCGTCCGACGCCCCGCACCGAGCTTGCGGGGCTGCGTGAATGCGCGGGGCGCCGGAGGAGTCTGGGAGGACCCGGTCCGGCCCGGTGCCGGCGCTCCGCGAGGAACGCCGGTACGGGGGACCGGAGTCGGTGCCGCTTACTTCAGGCCGAGCTTGTCGCAGGCGGACTTGTACTTGCCCGTGCAGATGTCGGCGACGGTGTAGACGCCGTCCTTGATGACGGTGTCGTTGATGTTGTCCTTGGTCAGCGCGGTGACCGGGACGAGCACCGAGGGGACGTCGTTGGCGGAGCCGGAGGAGACCTTGTCCTTGGCGACGGAGTCCAGGCTCTCGCCCTTGGCGAGGGCGACGGCCATCTCGGCGGCGGCGTCGGCCTCGGGGGCGTACGGCTTGTAGACGCTCATGTACTGCTCACCGGAGACGATGCGCTGCACACCGGCGAGCTCCGCGTCCTGGCCGGTGACCGGGACGGAGATGCCCGCGGCCTTCAGAGCGGTGATGATACCGCCGGCCATGCCGTCGTTGGCGGAGTAGACACCCGCGATCTTGCCCTTGCCGAGCGCGGAGATCGCCGCCTCCATCTCGGAGTTGGCGTTGTCCGGCGACCACTCCTTGGTGTCGAACTCCTTGGCGACGGTGACCTTGCCGTCGAGGACGGAGTGCGCGCCCTTCTTGAACTGCGCGGCGTTCGGGTCGGTGACCGAGCCGTTGATCATGACGATCTTGGAGGACTTGGTGGCCTTGCCGCCCAGCGCCTTCAGCAGGGCCTCGCCCTGGGTCTTGCCGACCTCTTCGTTGTCGAACGAGGTGTAGGCGCTGATCGGGCCCTCGGCGAGACGGTCGTACGCGACGACCTTGATGCCGGCGTCCTTGGCCTTCTGGACCGAGTTCTGGATCGCCTTGGCGTCCACCGCGTCCAGGATCAGCACGTCCACCTTGTTGGTGATCATGGTGTCGACCTGCTGGGCCTGCAGGTTCGCGTCCTGGCGGGCGTTGTTGTACTGGATCTCCGCCTTGTTGTTCGTCAGCTCCTGGATCTTCTTCGTGATCAGGGGCTTGTCGAACTTCTCGTAGCGGGCGGTCTTGTTCTCCGGAAGCAGGAGACCGACCTTGATGTTGTCGCCCTTCTTGGCGGACGCCGAAGAGCTGTCGCCCCCCTTGGACTCCTTGGCACTGCCACAGGCGGCCAGCGAGACGGCCATCGCACCAGCGGCAACGGCAACGGCGGCACGACGCATACGCGTGTTCACTCTGTAAACCTCCCTGACGAGGCCGCGTCGTTGCGGCCGAGGTGGCTGGAAGTCAACTCGGCCACACGTGCGACGTCAAGAAGTAAATCCTTAACGAGATGGCAACGGTGCCATCCGTTCTCTAAGTGAAGGCAGGGGTGGCCGCCGCGAGCGTACCCACGACAGATCCGTCCAGAAGGGTTGAATCACCCATCTCGCTGAGAGCGAGAGCGAGCGCGCCCAACACCTCCGCACGGCCCCCAAGTGCCCCGGGAAGAACGGACAGTTGGCGCGCCGCGCTGGGGATCGCGTAGCGGCCGACGGACTCCCTGATGGGCCCGAGGACGAGCTCTCCGGCCTCGGCGAGATCACCACCGAGGACCACCCGGCTCGGGTTCAGCAGATTGCAGAGATTGGCCACTCCACTGCCGATGTGGCGGCCGACGTCGGCGATCACCCGACGACAGCCCGGGTCTCCGTCCCTGGCCAGCCGCACGACGCCTTCCATGGTCAGATCGTTGCCGTGGCTGGGCTGGAGCAGCGGAAGCACGTAGCGCGCGGCCGTGAAGGTCTCCAGGCAGCCCCGGTTCCCGCATCGACAGACCGGGCCGGATTCGTCGAGTGTAATATGTCCGATTTCGCCAGCCGTGCCGCCCGGGCCGCGATAGATCTTCCCGTTGATCACGAGTCCGGCGCCGACACCGCTGGCGACCTTGATGTAGGCCAGGTCGCGCACGCCCTTGCCACTGCCCCAGACCAGCTCGCCGAGCGCGCCGAGGTTGGCGTCGTTGTCCACGTGCACGGGCACGCCGAGCCGCTCGCGCAGTTCCTCGGCGGGTCTGGTGCCGCCCCAGCCCGGCAGGATCGCGGTGGACCCCAGGGTCCCCGACTCCACGTCGATCGGTCCGGGCACGCCCAGCCCCACGCCGGCCACCTTGGTCCGGTCCACGCCGGTGGCCGCGACCAGCCGGTTGACCAGCTCCTCGGCCCGGTCGAAGCCCTGCGTGGAGGAGGCGTCCACGTCCAGCGGCTCGGACTCCTCGGCCAGCACCTGGTGGGCGAGGTTCCCGATCGCGACGCGCAGGTGGGTGTGCCCGAAGTCCACGCCGATCACGATGCCGGCGTCCCCGCTCAGCGACACGCTGCGGGCCCGCCGTCCACCCGCCGACGTGGGCGTGACCTCGACGGTTCCGCCGTCCTTCAGCTCCCGCACGATGTTGGAGACCGTCGCCGCGGACAGGCCGGTCGTCCGTGCGATCTCCGCCTGCGTGAGCGACCCGGCAAGCCGTACCGCCCGCACGACTCGTTCCAGGTTGGCTCGGTGCAGCGACGACTGCGACCCCGGAGTCTCCATCGACCCATCCACTCCCGCCATCGGCCGGGCGGCCCCAGTGCCGCCCGTGGCCCAGGTCACATCCGCGGAACCGGGCCACTTACAAGTTGTGAACTCCAAGCTCGGCTGTACGGGTTACATCAGTCAAGTCCTTGAGGGAAATCGCTCTCGCTTTCACTGTTCCGTCCAGGACACCCGGACGACACGCGCAGGCCACCCGCGAGCAGGGCGGACGGGCGCCGCGACGGGTGCTCCGGGACGGGCCCGGGAAGGGCGGCGCGAGACGGGCGCGGCCACCCGCGGATCGTTCAGCCACGGAACGCGGACGACCGGCCGTGACCGTTCCGTGACCCGGCGCGAGACCGGCCCGCGGGACGTCGGTGCGAATCGCGAGTGCGAAGCACGCGCCGGGCAGAGCCGGCGGGGAGCCGCCGGACGACCGGTACGGCCGGGTCCCGGCGGGTGGGGCCGGGTCCCGGCGGGTGGGGCGTGGGGACGCCGGGACGAGGGCACGGGCCGACGGGCCCAGGGCGTCCCCCGCGGGGGGGGCGCCCTGGGCCCGTCGGCGGCCCGCCGCTACTTCAGCGCCCCCGCCGTCAGTCCCGCCACCACCTGGCGCTGGAAGACGATGTACGCCGCGAGGACCGGCAGCATCGCCATCACCAGGCCGGCGAACAGACCGGACCAGTCGCCCTTGTAGCCCTGGCTGACCGCGAGCTGGACCAGGCCCTGGGTGAGGACGCGCTTGTCGGGGTCGGTGTTGAGGACCGTGGGCAGCATGTACTGGTTCCACTGGCCCAGGAAGTTGAAGATGCCGACGCTGATCAGGCCGGGCTTGGCCATCGGCAGCATGATCTGGAAGAACGTACGCGTGTGCGAGGCGCCGTCGACGAAGGCCGCCTCCGCCACCGAGGTGGGCAGGGTGCGGAAGAAGGCGGTCAGGAAGAAGACCGTGAACGGCAGCGAGTACGCGATGTAGACCAGGATCAGGCCGTGGATGGTGTTCAGCAGGCCCATGTTGTTCACCACGTAGAACAGCGGGACCAGCGCCAGCATGATCGGGAAGCTCATGCCGCCGATGAACAGGTAGTAGATGAAGCGGTTGCCGGGGAAGTCGAAGCGGGCCAGGACGTAGGCCGCCATGGAGCCGAGCACCAGGGTGCCGATGAGCGAGCCGCCGACCACCAGGATCGTGTTCAGGAAGTAGTCGCTCATGTTGGCCTGGGTCCAGGCCCTCGACCAGTTGTCGAAGTGCAGCCGGTCCGGCAGGGACCAGGGCGAGCCGAAGATGGAGGCGTCGTCCTTGAAGGACGTCATCACCGCCCACAGCAGCGGCAGGACCACCATGATCGCCCACAGGACCAGCATGCCGTGCGAGAAGGCGTTGAGGACGGAGCCCTCCTTCTTCCGCACGGCCGGCCGCGCCGGCGCCACGTCGACCTTGGACACGGTCGCGCCGGACTCGGCCGGCAGCGGGGTGGGGGTCTCGGTCGTCTTCATCGCTTCAGTACTCCAGCCGCTCGCGACGGCCCAGCCGCATCACGACCGCCGCGAAGGCGAGCGTGACCACGAGCAGGGCTACGCCGATGGTGGTGGCGTAGGCGGCCTGACCGTCCCGGAACGCCTTCTGGTACACGTACAGGACCATCACGGTGGTCGAGTAGTCGGGACCGCCCGGCCCGGTCGTCATGATCTGGACGACCGCGAAGGACTCCGCGCCGAGCGCGAGGATGCCCATGTAGACCCAGCCGGACTGCACGGTGTCCCACAGCAGCGGCAGGGTGATGCGGAAGAACGTGGTGACGCGGCTCGCCCCGTCCAGCAGGGCCGCCTCGTACATCTCGGCCGGGATCGACGCCATGCCGGCCGAGAACAGCACCACGAAGAAGCCGACCGTGGACCACACGAGCACGGCCATCACGCACCACAGGGCGAGGCCCGGATCGCCCAGCCACAGGGGCTGGACGCCGTCCAGGCCGATGCCGCGCAGGAACGAGTTGATGGCGCCGCTGTCCGGGTTGTAGGCGAAGGCGAACAGCAGCGCGACGATCGCGATCGACAGCACCTGCGGGAAGAAGTAGACGATCTTGTAGAAGCCGGACCCGCGGACGCCGGAAATCACCGGGCCGCCCCTCCGGCGCCGTCCGCCCACATTGATCATGAAGGCGAGGAACAGCGCCAGGCCGATCGTCACCAGCGGCAGGACCAGCGCGAACAGCAGACTGTGCTGCAACGACTTCCAGAAGATGTCGTCGTCGAACATCCTCCGGTAGTTGTCGAAGCCGACCATCTTGAATTCGGGACTCAGTCCGGTCCAGTCCGTGAACGAATAGTAGATGGACTGGATGAAGGGCCATACGACGAACAGCGCGTAGAGCCCGAGGGGTGCCGCGAGGAACCCCACGATGAACCGGTACTTGCCGTGCTGCATTACTGCCGACCCCGATCTCCGGTCAGGTGCTGCCGCTGGTGACGAGCCCTCACTCAGGGCCTACTGGTGCTTGTAGTGCTTGATCGACGTGTCCTTCGCGGCCTCGTCGGCGAAGCCCTGGATCTTCTTGATGGCCTCCGCCGGGGTGAGGCGGCCGGCCATCATCTCGCCGAGCCCGGCCACACCGATCTTCTCCTTCTGGAGCTGCACGTACCAGTCCTGCAGCCGCGGATTCACCACGTTGGCCCCGGCCTTGTCCAGCGCCGCCACGCCCGACTTCAGTCCGGGGGTGAGGGTGATGCCGTCGGTGCCGCCGTTGAAGGCGGTCAGCGACTTCACCTTGGCGGTGAAGTTCTTCGAGGAGGCCTCGGAGAGCATGATGCGGAGCTGCTCCATGCCGCCCTCGGCGTTCGCCGCCTTGGCCGGCACGACGAAGGGCTCGCCGCCGGACGCCCAGATGGTGCCGAAGGGCATCTTGTCCGAGCCGTCGAGGCCGGTGGGCGCGGAGACCGCGAGGTCGAAGTCGGCCGGGATGACGTTGGCCGACTCGTTCTCGACCCAGGAGCCGTTCGGGATGAACAGCGCCTTGCCCTTCGCCCACGCCGTCTGCGACTGGATGTGGTCCAGGCCCGGGGTGCCCTTGAGGACGTAGCCCTTCTTGTAGAGCTCGTAGTAGGCCTCGAAGCACGCCTTGACGGCCGGGTGCTTCCAGGCGTTCGGCTCCAGGTTGTCGATGGCGTCCAGCACCTCGCGGCCGCCGACCTTGCCGATCATCGGGTACAGCGAGAACGGGAGGTAGTACGGGTACTTGCCCGCGTACGTCCAGCCCGCCATGCCCTTCTTCTTGGCCTTCTCGCAGACCTTGACCATCTCGTCCCAGGTCTCCGGGTACTTCTCGTCGAGCGAGTCCAGGGCCTTCTGCGAGTACCAGACGCCGTACACCGTGTAGGCGTAGTACAGGATCCAGACCTTGTCGCCGTCGAACTGGCCCATCTCCACGATGCCCGGGCGCAGCGTGTCGCGGACCTTCTTGCCCGGGTCGTCGAACGACGGCGCGTCCAGCAGCGGGGTGAGGTCCGCGAGCTGGTTCTTTCCGACGAGCACGCCCATGTCCATCTGCTCGGCGCCGGAGTTGTCGATGAGGTCCGGCGGGTTGCCCTGGTTGAAGCGGGGCTGCAGGGTGGACTGGATCTTCTGGGTGGCGGCGAACTTCACCGTGGCCTTGGGGAAGTCCTTCTCGTAGATCTTCACCGCGTCCTGGGCGTACTCCTTGCCGAAGCCGCCGTCGAAGAGGACGAACTCCATCTTCGCGCCGTCGTTGACGCCGAGCGGGTTCTTGGCGGTCTTCTTGCCGGCCTTCGCCTTGTCCTGTCCGTCGCCGCCGCTGCTCGCGCAGGCGGAGAGCAGGCCCATCCCGGGGGCCGCCACCAGGCCGAGCGCCGCGGACCGCTTGATCAGATCGCGGCGGCCGACACCCTCGCCACCGTGGTGCGCAGTGGATCCCATGCTCAAGTCCTCGCCTTCTCCAGGACTCAGGCGGTGAACCGGATCCTCCCCGGCACCGCTGTCGGGTAGTGCAGGGTCATGCGGGAAACGCCGACAGGTATAGTCCACTTCCCGCCAGCGGAGCAAGATCGAATGCAAGGTTCGCGGCGGGTCTTTTCCGAGTTGAGACCTCGCGGAAATATGAGCGGCCTGTGGGCGCCCTGCCGGAAAAAGTCGCGACATAGGGCCCGGAATGCCATGCCCAACACCCTTGACATCACGGGCCACTTGACCACCTACTGGTTCCTGCGCACCGAGCTGACAACGTTGTCCGGAGCGACGCAGGAGGGGAAGCGGTAGATGCAGCGCAGAAGAGGTAGACCCAGAAACGGTCCGGCGGTCGTGCTCACGGCCGCCTTTGTCATGGCCGTCGGAAGCCAGGGGGCGGCGGTCGCCCTGCCGGCGAAGGCACCGGCCGCCGACCGGGAGTTCGCCTCCTCGTTCGAGGCGGGCGATCCGGCACCGGACTGGCTGAACACCGTGGACACGGCGGCGGACGGGGGCAAACGCGCCTCGGGTGTGGACGGCGGCTACAGCACCGGCATCCCCGGCAACGTCGACGACCGTGTGACCGAGGTCCGGGCCAGCGGTGAGAACGCGGGCGGGGGCGAGGTGAAGGAGAACCTCCTCGACGGCGAGCCCGGCACCAAGTGGCTGGCCTTCCAGCCCACCG
Source organism: Streptomyces cellostaticus (assembly GCF_023630175.1). Taxonomy (GTDB): domain Bacteria; phylum Actinomycetota; class Actinomycetes; order Streptomycetales; family Streptomycetaceae; genus Streptomyces; species Streptomyces cellostaticus_A. The sequence goes on from NZ_JALLIN010000012.1 coordinate 140,662, forward strand.
GCTGGGTGGAGTTCGACCTCGACAAACCGGTCAAGCTGGTCACGTACGCGCTGACTTCGGCCAACGACTACGCCGAGCGCGACCCGAAGGACTGGACGCTCCAGGGCTCGACGGACGGCAAGGACTGGAAGACGCTCGACACACGCTCGGGCGAGAGCTTCAAGGAGCGGTTCCAGACGAAGTCGTACGATCTGGCCGAGCCCGCCGAGTACCAGCACTTCCGGCTCGACATCTCCGCCAACAACGGCGCCTCGGGCATCCTGCAACTCGCCGACGTGCAGTTCTCCACCGGTGGCGGGGACACCACGGTGCACCCGGACATGCTGTCGCTGGTCGACAAGGGACCGATCGGTTCCCCCACCGCCAAGGCCGGCGCCGGATTCACCGGAAAGCGTGCCCTGCGCTACGCCGGACGGCACACGGCGGACGGACGGGCGTACTCGTACAACAAGGTCTTCGACGTGAACGTGCGGGTCGGCGGCGACACCCGGCTCTCCTACCGCGTCTTCCCGTCGATGGCCGACGGCGACCGCGACTACGACGCCACCAACGTCTCCGTCGACCTGGCCTTCACGGACGGCACCTACCTCAGCGGCCTCGGCGCCACCGACCAGCACGGCTTCCCGCTGACACCGCGCGGTCAGGGCGCGTCCAAGGCGCTCTACGTCAACCAGTGGAACAACGTGTCCTCCCGGATCGGCTCGGTGGCGGCCGGCAAGACGGTGGACCGGATACTCGTGGCCTACGACTCGCCGGGCGGGCCGGCGAGGTTCCGCGGCTGGATGGACGACGTCGCCCTGAAGCCGGTGGCGCCCGAGAAGCCGAAGGCGCACCTGTCGGACTACGCGCTGACCACCCGCGGCACCAACTCCAGCGGCAGCTTCTCGCGCGGCAACGACTTCCCGGCGACGGCCGTCCCGCACGGCTTCAACTTCTGGACGCCGGTCACCAACGCGTCTTCGCTGAGCTGGCTCTACGAGTACGCACATGCGAACAACGACGACAACCTGCCGACGATCCAGGCGTTCAGCGCGAGTCACGAGCCGAGCCCCTGGATGGGAGACCGGCAGACCTTCCAGCTCATGCCGTCGGCCGCCGCCGGCACCCCGGACACCGGCCGCAAGGCGCGCGAACTGGCCTTCCGGCACGAGAACGAGACCGCGCGGCCCTACTACTACGGCGTCCGGTTCGAGAACGGGCTGAAGGCGGAGATGGCCCCGACCGACCACGCGGCCGCCCTGCGCTTCACCTACCCGGGTGACGACGCGAGCGTGGTGTTCGACAACGTGACCGAGCAGGCGGGGCTGACCCTGGACAAGGAGCACGGGGTCGTCACCGGCTACTCGGACGTGAAGTCGGGACTGTCCACGGGCGCGACCCGGCTGTTCGTGTACGGCCGGTTCGACAAGCCGGTGACCGATGGCGACTCCAGCGGCGTGAAGGGCTTTCTGCGTTTCGACGCGGGCGCCGACCACACCGTCACCCTGCGGCTGGCGACCTCGCTGATCAGCGTGGACCAGGCGAAGGACAACCTGGCGCGGGAGATCCCGGACCGCGCCTCCTTCGGCACGGTCCGGGCGCGGGCCCGGCGGGCCTGGGACGAACTGCTCGGCAGGGTCGAGGTGGAGGGCGCCACCCCGGACCAGCTCACCACGCTGTACTCCAGCATGTACCGGCTGTACCTCTACCCGAACTCGGGCTTCGAGAAGGTCGACGGCAAGGACCGGTACGCCTCGCCCTTCTCCCCCATGACCGGCCCGGACTCCCCGACGCACACCGGCGCGAAGATCGTCGACGGCAAGGTGTACGTCAACAACGGCTTCTGGGACACGTACCGGACCACCTGGCCCGCGTACTCGTTCCTGACCCCGGCCCAGGCGGGTGAGATGGTCGACGGCTTCGTCCAGCAGTACAGGGACGGCGGCTGGACCTCCCGCTGGTCCTCCCCCGGCTACGCCGACCTGATGACGGGCACCTCCTCGGACGTCGCCTTCGCCGACGCCTACGTCAAGGGCGTGAGGTTCGACGCGAAGGCGGCGTACGACGCGGCGGTCAAGAACGCCACGGTCGTCCCGCCGTCCTCGGGCGTGGGCCGCAAGGGCATGAGCACCTCGCCGTTCCTCGGCTACACCGGCACCGACACGCACGAGGGCCTGTCCTGGGCGATGGAGGGCTACGTCAACGACTACGGCATCGCCCGGATGGGCGAGGCCCTCTACCACAGGACCGGCGAGAAGCGGTACAAGGAGGAGTCGCGGTACTTCCTCAACCGCGCCCGGGACTACGTGAACCTCTTCGACCCCGAGGCGGGCTTCTTCCAGGGCCGTGACGCCAAGGGCGCCTGGCGCCTGGACTCCTCGAAGTACGACCCGCGGGTGTGGGGCTACGACTACACGGAGACCAACGGCTGGGGCTACGCCTTCACCGCCCCGCAGGACAGCCGCGGCCTGGCCAACCTGTACGGCGGCCGGAAGGGCCTCGCCGACAAGCTCGACACGTACTTCGCCACGCCCGAGACCGCCTCCCCCGACAACGTCGGCTCCTACGGCGGTGTCATCCACGAGATGACCGAGGCACGGGACGTCCGCATGGGCATGTACGGGCACTCCAACCAGGTCGCGCACCACGTCATCTACATGTACGACGCGGCCGGTGAGCCCTGGAAGGCGCAGGCACACGTGCGCGAGGCGCTGTCCCGGCTCTACACGGGCAGCGAGATCGGCCAGGGCTACCACGGCGACGAGGACAACGGCGAGCAGTCGGCCTGGTACCTCTTCTCCGCGCTCGGCTTCTACCCGCTGGTCATGGGCGGCGGCGAGTACGCCATCGGCTCCCCGCTGTTCAAGAAGGCGACCGTGCACCTGGAGAACGGCCGCGATCTGGTGATCAAGGCGCCGCGCAACAGCGCGAAGAACGTGTACGTGCAGGGTGTGAGGGTGAACGGCCACCCCTGGCGGTCCACTTCGCTCCCCCACTCGCTGCTGTCCAGGGGCGGGAAGCTGGAGTTCGCCATGGGGCCCGAGCCCTCGAGGTGGGGGACGGGCGCGAAGGCGGCCCCTCGCTCCGTCACGAAGGACGACAAGGTGCCGGCGCCCCGCGCGGACGTGCTCAGAGGCGACGGCGCCCTGTTCGACAACACGTCGGCGACGAGCGCGACGGTCACCACGGTCGACCTGCCGGCCGCGGACGGTGCCGAGCCGGTCCAGTACACGCTGACCTCGGCGGCGGACCACGCGAAGGCACCGGCGGGCTGGACCCTGCAGGGGTCCACGGACGGCACGGCCTGGAAGACCCTGGACCGCCGCTCCGGCGAATCGTTCCGCTGGGACCGGCAGACCAGGGCGTTCGACATAGCGGCCCCGGGCACCTACGCGAAGTACCGCCTGGTCCTCGACGGCGAGGCGACACTGGCGGAGGTGGAGCTGCTGGGCTGACCGGCGCGTGAGGAAGGGGGCGGACCCGGCCGGGTCCGCCCCCTTCCGTGTGTGTCTCAGCCGGTGGCGAGGGTGAAGACGTGCAGGTCGGCGTCGTGCGGAAGGGTCACGCTGCGGACGGCCGCGCCGTCCGGGGCCGTGACGGGCCGCGTGGCGAAGACGTAGGTCGCGACCGGGTCCTTGTCGGCGCCCGCGACATTGCGGTACGCCGTCTTCGCGACCACCTCGTTGCCGTAGCTCACGGTGCCGCCCCCGCCGCCGACGGTCCAGTCGGTGAGGGGCGAGGTCGACGGTGCCGGTGGTGCCGTCGGTGTAGGTGACGGTCGCCCGGGCCCGATGGTCGCCGTTGACGGCGCTGCCGATGAAGGACAACCGGGCGGCGGGCCGGTCGAGTTCGATCGTCTGACCGGCGGCCGAGGCGTTGTCCGGGCGGCCGGCGGGCGAGTCCGGCCAGGTGAAGGCGAGACCGGCCGCCGTGCCCCGCCCGCCGGGGGTCAGACCGGCCGCGGCGAGGGCCTGGCGGGAGTAGCTCCAGCCGCCGCCGTCGTAGTCGGCCTCGTCGTGGTCGCCCCCGTCGGCCGAGACGCCGGTGTTGTCGTAGGCGGCCGGCAGGGTGCCCGCGGCGGCCACCGTCAGGGAGACGGGCTGTTCGTAGGTGGTGTCGCCGGAGATCACCGTGACCCCGACGTCGTAGAAGCCCTGAGCGGCGTCCTCGGCCGCGGCCAGGGTGATCTGCTGGGCGCCGTCGGTGACCGTGCCCTCGGCGGGCGTGGCCGTGACGGCGGCCGGGGTCCGGACCCGGAAGCGCACCTCGGGTCCGGTGCCGCCGCTCAGGGCCGGCGCGCGGATGCCGGTCCTCGCGCTGCCGCCGGGTGCGACCGTGGCGGTGGTGGGGCCGACGCCGATCTGGTACGGCTGCTCGCCCCGCCGGAAGGAGGGCGGCGGCGAGGACGCGCCCCAGGCGCGGTTCGGGGTGGCGGACAGGGTGTAGTCCAGCCGGCCGCCGTCACGGACGAAGGAGGCGGGCAGCCAGGGACGGTCGCTGCTGCGGCCGTCGACCTTTGTTCTCCGGGCTCCACGCAAGCATGCCGAACGGCACCACTGCGCCCGGGAAGACGTTGCCGCCGTTCCTGGCGCCGATCAGCGGATCGACGTACGGGGTCGGATCGTCGACGAGCCCCGGGGCCGCCGCGGTCGCCGCGAGAACGGGGGACGGGGGTCCCCCGGCTCCGGCCGGACCGAGCGTGGGGGCACCGCCGGCCGCGAGCACCGCTGCCAGCAGCAGGGACGTGGGACGTCAACGCATGACGCGGCCCTTCCGATGGATGGACGGGTCGCGCACCGGGTCGCACAAGCCGCAGGGACGGTAACCCGCGCCACCGGTGCCACGGAAGACCGTGTGCTCCCCCGCAGCCACCCATCGGCACCACTCCGCCGGGCTACCCCAAGTAGCTTGACATCGTTGTCCGTTGACGCGGTAGAGTCGTGTACGGACCATACGACAACGTTGTCGCGCACCATCCGGCCGAGGCCCGCCCACGGCCCGGCCGGCACAAGCCAGCACCACCCGGACAGGGGCCGAAACCCCCCTCACCTGCCCGGCTCGCGGACCCGGTGCGTCCTCTCACCGGGTCCGCCCAGAGCGCTTCGACCGACCCGGCGGGGACGGCCCGCCGGGCCATCGGCACCGGAGCCCCGGACCACGTGACCGAAGGTCGCGCCGCACCCCGGATCCGGGGATCCGTTCGGGTCGCCGCCGCGCGCCGCCACACCCCGGCCGCCGCGGGCGGCACAGCCTCCGGGGGAGCAGAAAGGGGCCGGTCGACGGTCGGGACCCGGCCGGCCGCCCGGGCGGGCATCGGCAGGGCCGCGGCGCGCGCCTCGGGAAAAGGGGGACCGCCCCCTCACCTCTCGCCTCCCGCTCCCCGCCACCCGCCCGGGCCGCCGCGGCCGCCCGGGCGCGCCCGCGGCGGCACGGGAGGACGCACGGATGCGAGTACCCGTGTACCCATACGGATACGGAGAGAGCGGGACGGGGTGGGAGCGGACCCGGGCCCAGCCCCGGAGCGGGTTCCGGTCCGCCGGGGGCCGAACACGAGTGGGAGCGCTCCCACCCCTGACTCGTGAAGTTATCGCACACAGCACCCGCTGTAAACGCCTGCCGCGACACCTGTGATACGGCACTGGTGGAGAGGCTTGGGGCGCACGGGACGGGAGAGGCGAGGGCGTCCACAGCTCGGGACGGACGTAGCCATCTTCAATCACCCAGTGCTAGAAATGTCGCATGTCGGACCGATTCGGCCGATTCAGGCGCTGGTCTTGGCGCTCCATGATCGGCAACCCACGCAGCGTCGCCGGACAGGTCTTCCTCCTGCAGGTGGCCCTCGTGGTCCTCCTCGTGGTCTGCGCCGTCATCGCCCTCGTGCTGCAGTCGGAGCGGGACACCACCACGGAGGCCAAACGCCGGTCCATAGCCGTCGCGCAGACCTTCGCCCATTCCCCGGGCGTCCAGCAGGCGCTGGACACCCCCGACCCCTCGAAGGTCCTCCAGCCGCTCACCGAGGCGGGACGCAAGACCGCGGGCGTCGACTTCATCGTGGTCCTGGACACCAAGGGCATCCGCTACACCCATCCGATACCGGACCGCATCGGCAAGCGGTTCGTGGGCCGGATAGGCCCCTCGCTGGCCGGCCGGGTCTACACCGAGAGCGTGCACGGCCCGCTGGGCCACGAGGTGCAGGCGACCGTGCCCATCCGGAACGACGACGGCAAGGTGATCGCCCTGGTCTCCGCCGGACTGAAGGTCAAGAACGTCACCAGCCAGGTGAACCGGCAGTTGCCGATCATCCTGGGCGCCGGGGCCGGCGCGCTCGTGCTGTCGACCGGCGGGACCGCCCTGATGGGCCGGCGGCTGCGGCGGCAGACCCACAGCCTGGCCCCGGAAGAGATGACCCGCATGTACGAGCACCACGACACGGTGCTGCACTCGGTGCGGGAGGGCGTGCTCATCGTCGGTCACGACGGACGGCTGCTGCTCGCCAACGACGAGGCCAGGCGGCTGCTGGAGCTGCCCCCTCAGGCCGAGGGGCGCAGTGTGCGGGAGCTGTCGCACCTCGAACCGGAGACGGTGGAACTGCTCGGCTCCGGGCACGAGGCCAACGACGAGGTGCACTTCGCCGGCGGGCGGCTGCTGGTGGTCAACCAGCGGCCCACCGACGGCGCGGGGGCCTGCGGCGGGACCGTGGTGACGCTGCGCGACTCCACCGAGCTCCAGGCCGTGTCCGGCCGGGCCGAGGTCACCCGGGAGCGGCTGGAGCTGCTGTACGACGCGGGGCTGGGCATCGGCACCACCCTCGACGTGGTCCGCACGGCAGACGAGCTGGCCGCGGTCGCCGTCCCCCGCTTCGCGGACTTCGTCACCGTGGACCTGGCCGACAACGTCCTGCACGGGGAGGAGCCCGCCCCGACCGCCACGGACATCCGGCGGGTCACCGTGAACGGCATCCGGGACGACCACCCGCTCTACGAGAAGGGCTGCCTGATCGACTTCCTGCCCTCCACCCCGCAGGCGCGCGGTTTCAACGCCGGCCGTTCCGAGCTGGTGCCCAACCTGGCGAGCGCCCCGGGCTGGCAGGCCCAGGACCCCTCCCGCACCCGGCGCATCCTGGACTACGGCATCCACTCGCTCATCGCCGCCCCGATCCAGGCGCGCGGTGTCGTCCTGGGCATGGCGAACTTCTACCGTTCCAAACAGGAGCCCTTCGACGAGGAGGAGCTGTCGCTGGCGGACGAGCTGGTGGCCCGGGCCGCGGTCAGCATCGACAACGCCCGCCGGTACACCCGCGAGCACGCGCTCGCGGTCACCCTGCAGCGCAGCCTGCTGCCTCGGGCGCTGCCCGAGCAGAGCGCCCTCGACGTCGCCTACCGCTACCTTCCGGCGCAGTCCGGCGTGAGCGGGGACTGGTTCGACGTGATCCCGCTGCCCGGCGGCCGGGTGGCGCTGGCCGTGGGTGACGTGGTCGGGCACGGTCTGCACGCGGCGGCGACCATGGGCCGGCTGCGCACCGCGGTGCACAACTTCTCCACGCTCGACCTGCCGCCGGACGAGCTGCTCAGCCACCTGGACGACCTCGTCGGCCGTATCGACCAGGACGAGGCCCGGGCGGAGGCGGCGGCGGAGATCGTCGGCGCCACCTGCCTGTACGCGATCTACGACCCGGTGACCCGCCGCTGCGTGATGGCGCGGGCCGGGCACCTGGCGCCCGCGCTGGTCTACCCCGACGGCCGCGTCACGTTCCCCGACGTGCCGGCCGGGCCGCCGCTGGGCCTGGGCGGCATGCCGTTCCGGACGGCCGAGCTGGAGCTGCCCGAGGGCAGTCAGCTCGTTCTCTACACCGACGGGCTCATCGAGGACCGCAGGCGTGACCTGGACGTGAGCATGGAGCTGCTGCGCCTGGCGCTGTCGGGCCATCCCGACCGGTCGCCGGAGGAGGGCTGCCAGGCGGTGCTGGACGAACTGCTGCCCGAGCGCCCCAAGGACGACGTGGCCCTGCTGATCGCGCGCACCCGGGCGCTGCCGCCGGAGAACGTCGCCGACTGGGATGTTCCTCGGGACCCGGCCGCCGTGTCGGGGATGCGCGGCGCGGTGTCCGCCAAGCTGGAGGAGTGGGGTCTGTCGGAGCTGGGCTTCGGTATGGAGCTGGTCCTGAGCGAGCTGATCACCAACGCCATCCGCTACGGCTCCGACCCGGTCCACGTACGGCTGATCCGGGACCGGGTGCTGATCTGCGAGGTGGCCGACGGCAGCAGCACCTCGCCGCACCTCCGGTACGCCGCGACGACCGACGAGGGAGGCCGGGGACTGTTCCTGGTCTCCCAGATGACCGAGCGCTGGGGCACCCGGTACACCCCCCAGGGCAAGGTGATCTGGGCGGAGGTGGCGCTGCCGGACCTCTCGGCGCTCCTCGGCGAGTGAGCCGCGGGAGCGGCGGCCCCCGGACCGCCGACGGCGCGAGGGCCGCACCCCCGCTGCCGGGGGTGCGGCCCTCGTCCGCCGTGCCGTGCCGCTTACTTGCGGATCAGGCTGCGCAGCACGTACTGCATGATGCCGCCGTTGCGGTAGTAGTCGGCCTCACCGGGGGTGTCGATGCGGACGACCGCGTCGAACTCGACACCGGTGTCGGTGGTGACCTTGACCGTGCGCGGCGTGGTGCCGTTGTTCAGGTCGGTGACGCCGGTGAAGGAGAAGGTCTCCTCGCCGGTCAGGCCCAGGGAGGCGGCGGACTGGCCCTCCGGGAACTGCAGCGGCAGGACGCCCATGCCGATGAGGTTCGAGCGGTGGATGCGCTCGTAGGACTCGGCGATGACGGCCTTGACGCCGAGGAGGGCGGTGCCCTTCGCGGCCCAGTCGCGGGACGAGCCGGAGCCGTACTCCTTGCCGGCCAGGACGACCAGCGGGATGCCCTGCTCGATGTAGTTGCGCGAGGCGTCGTAGATGAACGACACCGGCGCGTCGGCCTGGGTGAAGTCGCGGGTGTAGCCGCCCTCGGTGCCCGGCGCGATCTGGTTGCGCAGGCGGATGTTGGCGAACGTGCCGCGGATCATGACCTCGTGGTTGCCTCGGCGGGAGCCGTAGGAGTTGAAGTCACGACGCTCCACACCGTGCTCGGTGAGGTACTGACCGGCCGGGGTGTCGGCCTTGATGGCGCCCGCCGGGGAGATGTGGTCGGTGGTGACCGAGTCGCCCAGCTTGGCGAGCACGCGCGCACCCGCGATGTCCTCGACCGGGGCCGGCTCCATGCCCATGCCCTCGAAGTACGGGGGCTTGCGGACGTAGGTGGACTCCGCGTCCCACTCGAAGGTGTTGCCGGTCGGGACCGGGAGGGACTGCCACTGGGCGTCGCCGGCGAAGACGTCGCTGTAGGACTTGGCGAACATGTCCTCGCCGATGGCGTTGGCGACGACGTCGTTGACCTCGGCCTCGGAGGGCCAGATGTCCTTCAGGAAGACCGGGTTGCCGTCGGTGTCGGTGCCCAGCGCCTCACGGGTGATGTCCACCTTCATGGAGCCGGCGAGGGCGTACGCGACGACCAGCGGCGGGGACGCCAGGTAGTTCATCTTGACGTCGGGGTTGATGCGGCCCTCGAAGTTCCGGTTGCCGGACAGCACCGAGGTGACGGCGAGGTCGTGGTCGTTGACCGCCTTGGAGACCTCCTCCGGCAGCGGGCCGGAGTTGCCGATGCAGGTGGTGCAGCCGTAGCCGACCAGGTTGAAGCCGACCTTGTCGAGGTACGGGGTCAGGCCCGCCTTCTCGAAGTAGTCGGTGACGACCTTGGAACCCGGGGCGAGGGTGGTCTTGACCCACGGCTTGCGGGTCAGGCCCTTCTCGACCGCCTTCTTGGCCACCAGGGCGGCGGCGACCATGACGTACGGGTTGGAGGTGTTGGTGCAGGAGGTGATGGCCGCGACCGTCACCGCACCGTGGTCCAGCACGTAGGAGGTGCCGTCGGGGGCGGTCACGGTGACCGGGTTCGACGGGGCGCCGTTGGGGTGGACCGCCGGGGCGTCGGAGGCCGGGAAGGACTCCTGGCCCGCCTCGTCCACGGCGTCGACGTAGTTGCGGACGTCCAGCTTGAACTGCTCGGCGGCGTTCGCCAGGACGATGCGGTCCTGCGGGCGCTTGGGGCCGGCGATGGACGGCACGACGGTGGACAGGTCCAGCTCGAGCTTCTCGGAGAAGTCCGGCTCGGCCTTCGGGTCCAGCCAGAGGCCCTGCTCCTTGGCGTACGCCTCGACGAGCGCGACCTGCTGGGCGGAGCGGCCGGTCAGGCGCAGGTAGTTCAGGGTCTCGTCGTCGATCGGGAAGATCGCGGCGGTGGAACCGAACTCCGGCGACATGTTGCCGATGGTGGCGCGGTTGGCGAGGCTCGTGGCGGCCACACCCTCGCCGTAGAACTCGACGAACTTGCCGACCACACCGTGCTTGCGCAGCATCTCGGTGATGGTGAGCACGAGGTCGGTGGCGGTGGTGCCGGCCTGCAGCTCACCGGTGAGCTTGAAGCCGACGACGCGCGGGATGAGCATGGAGACCGGCTGGCCGAGCATGGCGGCCTCGGCCTCGATGCCGCCGACGCCCCAGCCGAGCACGCCGAGGCCGTTGACCATGGTGGTGTGCGAGTCGGTGCCGACGAGGGTGTCGGGGTACGCCTGGCCGTTGCGGACCATCACGGTGCGGGCCAGGTGCTCGATGTTCACCTGGTGGACGATGCCGGTGCCCGGCGGGACGACCTTGAACTCGTCGAAGGCGGTCTGGCCCCAGCGCAGGAACTGGTAGCGCTCCTTGTTGCGGCCGTACTCCAGCTCGACGTTCTGCTTGAACGCGTCGTTGGTGCCGAACTTGTCGGCGATGACGGAGTGGTCGATGACCAGCTCGGCCGGCGCCAGCGGGTTGATCTTCGCCGGGTCGCCGCCCAGCTCCTTCACGGCCTCGCGCATGGTGGCGAGGTCCACGACGCAGGGGACGCCGGTGAAGTCCTGCATGATCACGCGAGCCGGCGTGAACTGGATCTCCTGGGACGGCTGGGCCTGGGAGTCCCAGCCACCGAGGGCGCGGATGTGGTCGGCGGTGATGTTCGCGCCGTCCTCCGTGCGGAGCAGGTTCTCCAGCAGGACCTTGAGGCTGTACGGCAGGCGAGCGGAGCCCTCCACCTTGTCCAGCCGGAAGATCTCGTACGACTCGTCGCCCACCTGCAGCGTGCTGCGGGCGTCGAAGCTGTTCGCCGACACGACAGTCTCCTTCATTGATGTGCGCGTACCACCGTCAATCGTGCCGCCACGTCGGCTTGGCCTGTTCAGTAAGGTCAAGCTAACTTAGGCAAGCCTTACTGGAGTGGCGACCACGGTGCGCCTTCGGCAGATATCTCGATGTCGAGATAACTCTAATACATGGGGCCCGGCTGGTCATGTCCGGCCGGGCATCCGCCCTCGACGAATCGAGGCGTTCGAAGGCGAACGCGGCCGTTTCGGCTTCCCCACCGACGAGCCCGGGTCGCACGAGGGGACGAGGGGACGCATCGGGCGTCAGCCCCCTCCCAGGGAAACGGCGCGCCAGAACTGCTCGAACGTGACCTTGCCCACGGTTCGAGCGCGCCCTCCGTACCCTCGGCGGAGTCGAGCAGCCCGTAGGGCGAGGAGGGTGGGCGCTGAACTCCTCGGCGGCGCCGGGCGCCGGCGCCACGCGCCCGGCACGTCAGAGACACGGAAGCCGGAGTGACCCCCTGAGCCCGGACACCGGCCCTGTTGCGGCGCCGACCCCGTTGCGGCGCCGACTCTGGCGTGGCGCCGGCCGGGCACGCACCCGCACGCCCTCGCGCCTTCCGGGGGTGCGGCCCGCGTTCGCTCCGGCGGAACCCGCCCACGCCGGGCGAACCGGTGTGCACCGGACACGGCCCCGCGGCCGCCCCCGACCGCCACCCATCCCTCCGCCGTTACGGGGTATCCGAGTTGGGCGTCACCCGGCCCGGAACCCACCCGAGGAGGCACCCATGCCACTGACTTTCCGCAAGAGCTTCCGGATCCTGCCCGGGGTCCGGCTGAACATCAACCGGCACTCCTGGTCCATCACCACCGGCGGCGGCAAACACGGGCCGCGGCACACCCACAGCAGCACCGGACGGCGTACGACGTCGATGGATCTGCCCGGCCCCTTCGGGTGGCGCCGCACCCGGACGAGCAAGGGGCACTAACGGGGCGTCACCCGAACGGACCCCCCAGGAGGCGCCATCTCATATCTGAGATAACCTCAGCCTCATGGCAGACGACTACCTCGTACGCATCGGCAAGCTCATCCGTGATGCCCGGCAACACCGCGGCTGGACACAGGCGCAGCTCGCGGAGGCCCTCGGCACCAGTCAGAGCGCCGTCAACCGCATCGAGCGCGGGAACCAGAACATCAGCCTTGAGATGATCGCCCGAATCGGTGAAGCCCTGGACAGCGAGATCGTGTCGCTGGGCTATGCGGGTCCGATGCATCTGCGAGTGGTGGGCGGCCGCCGGCTGTCCGGTGCCATCGACGTCAAGACCAGCAAGAACGCCTGCGTGGCCCTGCTGTGCGCCTCACTGCTCAACAAGGGGCGCACGGTGCTGCGCCGGGTGGCACGGATCGAGGAGGTGTACCGCCTGCTGGAGGTGCTCAACTCCATCGGCGTGCGCACCCGCTGGATCAACGACGGCGTCGACCTGGAACTCGTCCCGCCGGCCGAACTGGAGATGGCGGCGATCGACGCGGAGGCGGCCGTCCGCACCCGCTCCATCATCATGTTCCTCGGCCCGCTGCTGCACCGCATGGACAGCTTCAAGCTGCCGTACGCCGGCGGCTGCGACCTCGGTACCCGGACCATCGAACCGCACATGATCGCACTGCGACGGTTCGGCCTGGACGTCGCGGCCACCGAGGGCCAGTACCACGCCCAGGTGGACCGGACGGTCAGCCCCGACCGCCCGATCGTCCTGACCGAGCGCGGCGACACGGTGACGGAGAACGCGCTGCTCGCCGCCGCCCGGCACGACGGCGTGACGGTCATCCGCAACGCCTCCTCCAACTACATGGTCCAGGACCTGTGCTTCTTCCTGGAGGCGCTGGGCGTCAGGGTCGAGGGCATCGGCACCACCACACTGACCGTGCACGGCGTGCCCAACATCGACGCGGACGTCGACTACTCCCCCTCCGAGGACCCGGTCGAGGCGATGAGCCTGCTGGCCGCCGCCGTGGTGACGGAGTCGGAGCTGACGGTTCGCCGGGTGCCGATCGAGTTCCTGGAGATCGAGCTGGCGGTACTGGAGGAGATGGGCCTCGACCACGACCGGTCCCCCGAGTACTTCGCGGACAACGGCCGCACCCGCCTGGTCGACCTGACCGTCCGCCCCTCCAAGCTCGAAGCCCCCATCGACAAGATCCACCCCATGCCCTTCCCGGGCCTGAACATCGACAACGTCCCCTTCTTCGCGGCCATCGCGGCGGTGGCCTCCGGCCAGACCCTGATCCACGACTGGGTGTACGACAACCGCGCGATCTACCTGACCGACCTCAACCGCCTCGGCGGCCGACTGCAGTTGCTGGACCCGCACCGCGTCCTGGTCGAGGGCCCGACCCGCTGGCGCGCCGCCGAGATGATGTGCCCGCCGGCGCTGCGCCCCGCGGTGGTCGTCCTGCTGGCGATGATGGCGGCCGAGGGCACCTCGGTGCTGCGCAACGTGTACGTCATCAACCGGGGTTACGAGGACCTGGCGGAGCGGCTGAACTCGATCGGGGCACAGATCGAGATCTTCCGGGACATCTGAAAATTCTAAGAAAAGCTACTACCGCTCCCCTCCTGACCTGAATGCGAGACGGGAGGGGGGCATGTGGACGCCACTGGGACTTTTCTGGAACTTCTGGCCGGGCGCGGAGGCTTTGGAGTGACAGGCACATCACGTGATCCGTCATCGGAAAGGTGCCGGCCTGAGCACGCCACAGAAAAGGCCAGTTCGGAGGCGCATTCTCTGCTTGATGTGCAACTTGAGGGCGCCCAGAGCGTCGCACGAGCGTCACGGCGGACAGTGCCGGGTCGGTGTCGGACCACCCGGCCTCGCGGGCGAGCGAGGCGGATCCCTCGGGATGATCTGGTTGC
>NZ_JALLIN010000120.1 GCF_023630175.1 Streptomyces cellostaticus
GCTGTCCAAGATGGGCGCAGGCCAGGACATCCCGATCGGCACACCCGTCGCGGGCCGCACCGACGACGCACTCGACGACCTCGTCGGATGCTTTCTGAACACCCTCGTCCTGCGCACCGACCTCTCCGGAGACCCCACCTTCCGCGAAGTCCTCGAACGCGTCCGGGAAGCGAACCTCGCGGCGTACGCGCACCAGGACCTGCCGTTCGAGCGGCTCGTGGAGATCCTCAACCCCGCACGCTCCATGGCCCGCCACCCCCTCTTCCAGGTCATGCTCACCTTCCACAACAACGCGCAGCCGGATCTCGACCTGCCCGGCATCCAGGCTGTCTCGGAGCCTCTGGAGAACACCGCGGCGAAGTTCGACCTTTCCGTCAGCCTCGGCGAGGTCGACGACGAGGACGGGTCCCCCGGTGGGCTGGTGGGGCAGTTGGAGTACCGGACCGACCTCTTCAGGGTCGAGACCGTCGAGGGGCTGGCGCATCGCCTCGTCCGCGTTCTGGAGACGGTGGTGACCGAGCCCGACCGGAGGGTTCGCGAGGTCGACGTGCTCGGTGCCGATGAGCGCGAGCGCATTCTGCGCACATGGAACGACACCGACCGGGAAGTCCCGGACGGCACGGTGTTGGACCTGTTCCGGGCGAGGGTGGCGCGCACCCCCGACGCGCTCGCCGTACTCAGCGGCGACGTCGCACTCACCTACGCCCAGCTCGATGCGCACGCGAGCCGCCTCGCGCGGAAGCTGATCGCACTCGGTGTGGGCCGGGAGCGGCTGGTCGGCCTGTGTCTTCCCCGGGGGGCCGACATGGTCGTGGCAGTCCTCGCGGTGTGGCGCGCGGGTGGTGCGTACGTGCCCCTGGACCCTGAGTATCCAGCGGACCGACTCGGCTACATGATGGCGGACAGTGGTGCGGTCGTGGTCCTGGGGACCGCCGACACGGTGAAGGTCCTGCCGTCGGAGGCGGTGCGCGTCCTGCTGCTCGACGAGTTCGTCCACGAGGACGCGCCCTCCGGCGAAGAGCTCCCTGTTGCCGTCAACCCGGACCAGCTCGCGTACGTGATCTACACGTCGGGGTCGACGGGGCGTCCCAAGGGGGTGGCCGTTCCCCATCGTGGCCTCGCCAATCTCGCAGAGGTGATGCGGCCGGTCCTCGGTGTCCGTGAAGGCGCGGTGGCTTTGCAGTTCGCCTCCTTCAGCTTCGACGCGTCCGTACTCGACGTGGCCGTCACCCTTGCGGCAGGGGCGGCCCTCGCCATCGCGTCGAGCACGGAGCGCTCGGAGCCGGACGCGCTGGCCGAGATGATCAAGAAGTCCGGTGTCGACGTCGCCAGCGTGGTCCCCTCACTGCTCGGGGTGCTCGACCCGGCTGCGGTCTCCGGAGTGGAGAACTGGGTTCTGGGGGCAGAGCTGCTGACGGCGGACCTGGCCGGCCGGTGGACGGCCGGAGCCCGTATGTGGAACACCTACGGCCCGACCGAGGCCACGGTGATCACCACGGCCGTTGAGCTGGAGAGGTCCATCCGACCCGAGGACCAGCCTCCGCCGATCGGGCGTCCACTTGGAAATG
>NZ_JALLIN010000121.1 GCF_023630175.1 Streptomyces cellostaticus
CCCCGTTATGTTTTCTGCGGCTCCGCAATGGGGCCGCTGGCCTCCGGGCCCGGCATGACTGTTGCCCCCTGTCGAACGGATGACCTGGGGGGTGGTGTCACCGGGTCCGGGGGTGTTCGTCGGAGACGCTGATCAGAGGTCCGGCCACCGTCCGGTCCGGCGCAATGCCGGACGGTTCGCGGGCGGCAGGTCTGCATAACGTGGATGCGCGAGCACGACACCCGAGCCGAGGCCGGCACTGTCAATTCCCCTGGGAAGGGGCACGATGTTCGAGATCGAAGACGTGGGCGTGTTCCTGGGCCTGGACGTCGGCAAGACCGCTCACCACGGTCACGGGCTCACCCCGGGCGGGAAGAAGGTCTTCGACAGACCGCTGCCCAACAGCGAACCCGGGCTGCGGGCCGTCTTCGACAAGCTGCGCGACAAGTTCGGCACCGTCCTGGTGATCGTCGACCAACCCGCCTCCATCGGCGCCCTGCCGCTGACCGTCGCCCGCGATGCGGGCTGCCAGGTCGCCTACCTGCCCGGCCTGGCCATGCGCCGGATCGCCGACCTCTACCCCGGCGAAGCGAAGACCGACGCCAAGGACGCCGCCGTGATCGCGGACGCGGCCCGCACCATGCCGCACACCCTGCGCTCCCTGGAACTGACCGACGAGATCACCGCCGAGCTGACCGTGCTCGTCGGCTTCGACCAGGACCTCGCCGCCGAGGCCACCCGCACCTCCAACCGGATACGCGGCCTGCTCACCCAGTTCCACCCGTCGCTGGAACGCGTCCTCGGCCCCCGCCTCGACCACCAGGCCGTCACCTGGCTCCTGGAGCGCTACGGCTCCCCCGCCGCCCTGCGCAAAGCCGGCCGCCGCAGACTCGTCGATCTCATCCGCCCCAAGGCCCCGCGCATGGCCGCCCGGCTGATCGACGACGTCTTCGACGCGCTCGACGAGCAGACCGTCGTGGTCCCAGGCACCGGCACCCTCGACCTCGTCATCCCCTCCCTGGCCGCATCCCTGGCCGCTGTCCACACCCAGCGCCGGGCGATGGAAGCCCAGATCACCACCCTGCTGGAGGCTCACCCTCTTTCCCCGGTCCTGACGTCGATGCCCGGCGTCGGCGTCAGGACCGCCGCCGTCCTGCTGGTCACTGTCGGCGACGGCACCAGCTTCCCCACCGCCGCCCACCTCGCCTCCTACGCCGGACTCGCCCCCGCCACGAAGCAGTCCGGGACCTCGATTCACGGCGAACACGCTCCCCGAGGCGGCAACCGGCAGCTCAAACGGGCGATGTTCCTCTCCGCCTTCGCCTGCATGAACGCCGACCCCGCCTCCCGCGCCTACTACGACAAGCAACGCGCCCGCGGCAAGACCCACACTCAGGCCCTCCTCCGCCTCGCCCGCCAACGCATCAGCGTCCTGTTCGCCATGCTCCGCGACGGCACTTTCTACGAATCCCGGACACCGACGGACGTCGAGCTCGCCGCATAGCTTCAGCAAGCCCGAATCAGCCGAAACCCGACAGAGGCGCCTTGACGAAAGACATAGAGGCACCCCCC
>NZ_JALLIN010000122.1 GCF_023630175.1 Streptomyces cellostaticus
CCCCCCCCCGGGCCCGCCCCCCCCCCCGCGCCCGGACCGGCCGGCCGTGACCCACCGGCACGGCGTCGAGGCGGGTCGACGGCGCGACCGTCGACGCGGTCGCGGCGGCGCGGCGCGCCCCCGGGCATGGCGCACCCGCCGACCGGGGTCGCGCCACCCCGGGAGGGCGTGGCGCGACCCCGCGGAACGGGACGCACGCGCTCCCGTCCCCGTCTCCCGGCGCGCCGGGGGACGACCCGTTCGGCGGCGCCCCGCCCGGCCCCCTACCGCAGGCGCGCCGCCGCCGTCGCCCGGAGAGTGGGGAGGAGCCCACCGTCCGGCCTCCAAGGCCCTGCGCACTCGGGAGGATCCGCCGTGACCGTCAGCCTGGAGCAGTTGCGTCGCTGCCACTTCGCCGTCGACCTGGGCGCTGCCCGTACCCGGGTGTACGTGAAGGGCGCCGGCCTCGTCGTCGACCAGCCGTCGGTCGCGGCCGTGAACACCCGGACGGGCGCGCTGATCGCGGTGGGCGACTTCGCGGAGCAGATGACGGGGCGCACGCCGGGCTACATCAAGGTGGTGCGGCCCATCTCCGGCGGCACCGTGGTCGACATCGAGATGGCGCAGCGCATGCTGCGGCAACTGCTCGGCGAGAAGGTGCGCCGCGCGCTGCGCCGCAGGCCCCGGCTGCGGGCGGCGGCCTGCACCCCGCACGACGCGGACCCCCTCGCCCAGCGGGCGACGATCGAGACGCTGGTCGGGTTGGGGGCGCGCCGGGTCGAGCTGGTGGACACACTGATCGCCGCCGCGGTGGGGTGCGGGCTGCCGGTCGAGCAGCCGGAGGCGACCATGATCATGGTGTGCGGGGCGGCGGCCACGCAGGTCGCCGTGCTCGCGCTCGGCTCGATCGTCACCGCCGAGCGGGTCCCGGTCGGCGGTGAGGCCGTCGACAACGCGATCGTGCAGCACCTGCGGCTCGAACACCGGTTGCTGCTGCCCAGCCAGGCGGTGCGGCCGCTGCAGCTCGCGCTGTCCGGGGCCGGGCTCACCCCGGACGGGCCGACGCTGACGGAGATCCAAGGGCGGGACGTGGTCACCGGGCTCGCCCGCAGCGTGCGGGTCAATACGGCGGCCGTCCGCAACGCCATCCAGACCCCGCTGACTTCGGTCCTGGACGGCATCGGCAAGGTGCTGCGCGAGTGCCCGCCCGAGCTGGTGGCCGACCTCGCCGACCGCGGGCTCGTGCTCGTCGGCGGCTCCGCCCTGATGCCCGGCCTGGACCAGATGCTGCGTCAGGCCACCGGCATTCCGGTGCACATCGCGGAACGGCCGGAGCTGTGCGCGGTGCAGGGCCTGGGCGCCATGCTGGCGGGCACCGTCGAACCCCTGGTCCTGAACCCGCACGCCGCCTGAGCGGGCTCCCCCAGGGGTGGGGCGGCCCCGGATCGTCGTGCCGGACTCCGCCGGGAGCGGCCGGGCCGGGCCGGACGGCAGGTCCG
>NZ_JALLIN010000123.1 GCF_023630175.1 Streptomyces cellostaticus
AGGGTGGCGGTGGTGACGCACGCCTGGCCTTCGGCGTCCAGTGGCACCGTCTCGTCGAGTCCGCCGGGTGCGGTGAAGGTGACGGTTCCGGTGGGGGTGCCGCTGCCAGGTGCGACGGCGGTGACCGTCGCGCACACGGTCACGGACTGGCCGCACACCGAGGTAGCCGGGTCCACCGACACCGAGACGCTGCTGTCCGCGTGGTCGACTGTCACGTCGACGCTCTCGGTGGAGCCCAGGAAACAGGGGTCTCCGCCGTAGACGGCGGTCACGGTGCCGCTCTCGAGCGCGAGGGTGGCGACGCACGCGGTGCCGTCGGCGCCCAGTGCCACCGTCTCGTTGAGTCCGCCGGGTGCGGTGAAGGTCACCGAGCCCGAGGGGGTGCCGCTGCCGGGTGCGACGGCGATGACGGTGGCGCACACGGTGACGGGCTCGCCGCACACGGACGGGTTCGGGTCGACCGTCACCGACACCGCGCTGGCCGCCCGGTTCACCGTCGCGTCGAAGACGGTGTCCGAGCCGGCGAAGCATCCGTCGCCGTTGTAGGTGGCCAGGTAGGTGCCACCGGCGAGGCTGCTGGTGATCAGGCATACCGTTCCGTCCGAGGCCACGGGGACCGTCACGTCCAGTTCACCGGGGCCGGTGAAGGTGACGGTTCCGGTGGGGGTGCCGGTGCCGGGTGCGACGGCGGTGACGGTGGCGCACACGGTGACGGGCTCGCCGCACACGGACGGGTTCGGGGCGACCGCCACCGACACCGCGCTCATGGCCCGATTGACCGTCACGCTCGTCGTGCCGGACGACGGCAGGAAGCAGCCGTCTCCACTGTAGGAGGCGCTGACCGGGCGGTAGCCGTTGCCGAGGCTGTCGGTGGTCAGGCATGCCGTGCCCTGGGCGTCCAGCATGACGATCTGGGTGCTGCCGTCGGGCAGGAGGAAGGTGACGGTTCCGGTGGGGGTGCCGGTGCCGGGTGCGACGGCGGTGACGGTGGCGCACACGGTCACGGACTGGCCGCACACGGAGGGGTTCGGGTCGACCGTCACCGACACCGCGCTCATGGCCCGATTGACCGTCACGTCCGTCGTGCCGGACGACGGCAGGAAGCAGCCGTCACCCGTGTAGGAGACGCTGACCGTACCGGTCTCCAGCGCGGTCGTCGTAGCGCAGGCGGTGCCGTCGGTGCCCAGTGGCACCGTCTCGTTGAGTCCGCCGGGTGCGGTGAAGGTCACCGAGCCCGAGGGGGTGCCGGTGCCGGGTGCGACGGCGGTGACGGTGGCGCACACGGTGACCGTCTCGCCGCACACGGAGGGGTCCGGGGCGACCGCCACCGACACCGCGCTCCTGGCCGGATTGACGCCCACGTCCGCCGTGCCCGTGGAGGTGGTGAAGCAGTCGTCGCCGTTGTAGACGGCGGTGACGGTGCCGGTCTGG
>NZ_JALLIN010000124.1 GCF_023630175.1 Streptomyces cellostaticus
ACGGAGGCGGCGGCGTGGCTGTGACGTGTCGCATGGTCACTTTCCGGTCAGTCGTGGACTGGGGGCGGCGTCAGAACTCCGTGACCAAGCAAGATCACCACTATCGTGCCTGGGTTGCTTCTGTTACGGATGGAGCTGGCAGGGGCACCGCAAGCGACTGGCTGAGGTGCTGCTGAGGGGCCGACAGTACGGGGGAGGACTCGGTGGCCGGCAACGCGGAGGACCCGCAGGCTACTGCTGCTGCGCTGGTATCGGCAGCCGGTGCGCTTGCCGCGTCCGGCATGGGGCCGATCGCAGGTGTCGGTGCCGCCGTGGCCCAGCAACTGCGGGTCGAGGGCGAGACGCTGACGACCTTCAAGAACCGGGTGGACGACCTTCTGACCCGGTTGGAGAAATCCAAGGCCGCGCCGCACAGGATCGCGGACGGCACCCTGCCGGCGGGACGGTTGGGTAACTTCGACGAGGCCGACGCGCTCCACGGTGCGTACACCCAGGTGCATTCCCAGCTGGAACGCCTGTCCAGAATGCTGGCGCTGCAGATCGAGGGGCTGATGGTCACGGTCGACGCGTCGAAGGCCGACTACCGCAATCTCGACGACGGCGTTCGCGATCGCCTGCACCGCATCCGTGTCGAGGCCGACAAGCTGGCTGTGGATCAGGCCCGGCCGGGGGCAGAGGGACACGCCGGCGGCGGGGCAGACGGAGCCGGTAGCAGCGAGCACGGGGCAACGTCGGACTCGCAGGCAGGTGACCTGTGACGTCCGTGGTGATGAGACTGTGCGACGGGATGGTCTCGACAGGGAAGGCGGTGTGGCTCCATGTCTGACTTCGCCGGCCGCATGTGGGAGACGATCAAGCAGGAGCGGTTCCTGGTCCAGGACCCTGAACAGCTCTGGGCCATGGTCGAGTCGGCAGACGGGCAGACGGGCAGACGGCCAGCGGGCTCGGTGATCTGCTGACGGAGGCCGCCAAGACGCTCAAGGAGATCGGCGGCGATCTGCTGACCCACAGCATGGCGGTCGAGTGGGAAGGAGCGGGCGGCGAGGCGTTCCGGATCTGGTGCCACCAAGCGGCGCTGACCACAGTGAGCCTGGGGGACTACAGCGAGAATGCGGGCAAGTGGCTGGGCCACGCGGCGGACACGCTG
The DNA here is from genome assembly GCF_023630175.1 of Streptomyces cellostaticus. Taxonomy (GTDB): domain Bacteria; phylum Actinomycetota; class Actinomycetes; order Streptomycetales; family Streptomycetaceae; genus Streptomyces; species Streptomyces cellostaticus_A. The sequence continues at coordinate 1,148 of NZ_JALLIN010000124.1, forward strand.
CACGAGGTCAAGCCACAGCTGGAGATCCTGCGGAAGCAGAGCGCAGGCCCGCGCTCGGTGCTTGAGGCGCACGCGGCGAAGGCGACGAACGTCGGCGATCACGGCGGCGGTCCGTCGGACTCCGAGGTGACGAAAGCCAAGACTCAGAACGCCAGCACCCGTGCCGAGGCCGGCGGGCTGATGATGAAACTCGCCCAGTCGTACACGGCGTCGACGGAGCAGATCAGCGCGCTGGAGGCGCCGAAGTTCCCGGAGTTGCCTCAGCGGTTCGTGCCGGA
>NZ_JALLIN010000125.1 GCF_023630175.1 Streptomyces cellostaticus
TAGTACTGCAGCCGCAGTTATGGGGGTCGGTGGCCTCGGCGGCGGTAGTGGCTGAGACGAGCGCGGTGTTGATGGCGGCGGCGCCAGCGTGACCAGTGCAGGATGTGACCGGCTTCGTGCCGGATGGCGTGGGTGAATCTGCTCAGCAGGCGCCGGATCTCGTTCACGCTCAGTCGGATCAGATCACGGCCGTATCCCCCTTTTCCTGAGCGGTGGCCCGGACCGCGGTCAGGTGGGCGGCGGCGGCCATGGCCAGGGTGATGTGCCGGTACCAGGCCGGGTAGTGGCGTACTTGGTAGTGGTCGAGGCCGGCCTCGTTCTTGGCGGCCTGGAAGCACTCCTCGATCGCCCAGCGGGCTCCGGCGGCGCGGACGATCTCGGCCAGCGGGGTGCCCGCGGGCGCATGCGCCAGGTAGTAGGCCCGTTCGCCGTCGGTGAGGCTGCGGCGGATCAGCAGGGCGTCTTCGAGGCCGTCGTCGCGCTCGCCGGGCAGTGGGACCAGGGCCCAGGCGTATTCGCGCAGGCCGTGGGCGCCGTCACCGGCGGAGCGGATCTCCCAGGCATGCTCGGGCAGGATCGCCGAGACGGTGCGGGCGTTCTGCCCGCGCGGCCCGCACCGGTGCTTGCAGGAGATCGCCAGCACGTAGCTCAGGCGCTGCTCGGCCAGCCAGCCGCGCAGGACGGGGTCCTGGCCGTAGACCTCGTCACCGGTCACCCAGCGAAACGGCACGTTCGCCGCAACCGCCCGCTCCAGCATCGCGCGGGCCAGGGCCGGCTTGGTGCGGAAGGCGACCTCCTCGCCGATCCTCGCGTCCGACCGGCGGGCCGGATCCTCGGTCCAGGAGGTGGGCAGATACAGCTCCCGGTCGATCAACGCCCGCCCCTTGGTGGAGGCGTAGGCCAGGAACACCCCCAGCTGGCAATTGTCGATCTTCCCGGAGGTGCCGGTGTACTGCCGCTGCACGCCGGCCGACCGGGTGCCCTTCTTGATGAAGCCGGTCTCGTCCACGGCCAGCACGCCGTCCTCAGCGCCGAGATGCTCCAGCACGAAGCCGCGGACTTCGTCACGGACCGCGTCGGTGTCCCAGTCGGCCTGGTTCAGCAGCCGCTGCATGCCGTCCGGGCACAGCTCGCCAGCCTGCTCGGCCAGTGTCCAGCCGTTCTTGCGTTCCAAAGGCGCGAGCAGCCCCCGCAGATACTCCCTTGCCCGCCGGCGCGGCTCAGACCTGCGGAAATGCCCGGCGATCCGATCATGCAAAACGTCCAGACCGGCCGCCCAGCGGTGCACCTCATCCACCGTGACGTCCCCACCCATGCACAGCTCAACGAGCAGCCAGACCAATCGTCACAGCAACTGCGGCTGCAGTA
>NZ_JALLIN010000126.1 GCF_023630175.1 Streptomyces cellostaticus
CAGCTGGGCGAGGCACGTGGGGGTCTCCTCGGCCATGACACGGAACAGTCCCGCTGTCAGAACGACGCCCGTGATGTCGTGCACCTTGATCAGCTGTTCCAGGGACGAGGTGTCCAGGTTTCCCGGAGGAGCCACGACGATGGTCCCGCCGGAGAGAAGAGGCGCCCACAGCTCGAACGTCGAGGCGTCGAAGGCGTACGGGGAGTGGAAGAGGACACGCTCGTGGTTGCCCGTCTCCCAGCAGCGGTCCAGCACGAGGTCTGCCACGCCGCGGTGGGTGGCGGCCACACCCTTGGGCTCGCCTGTCGACCCAGACGTGTACATCACGTAGGCGAGCCCGTCCGCACCATGTGCGCCGGCGGGCCTCAAAGGTCCCGTCTCGGAAGCGGCCGCGAGCATTTCGCCGACGCGGATGACCTCTGCCGTCCCTGCGAACTCGGCGGCTTCCGTCGGGCGGTCCGTCACCAGCAGTTCGGCTGCGCAGTCCGCCATGACCAATCGGCGCCGGCCCGGAGGGTGGCCTTCGTGCAGCGGTACGTAGTGGGCGCCGGTCTTCAGTACGGCCAGCAGCGTGGTCACCAGGTCGGCGGACCGCTCCATCCACAGGCCGACCGCGTGCTCGGGCCCGGCACCCTTGGCCGCCAGGTGACGCGCCAGTCGATCCGCGCGTTCGTCCAGTTGCGCATAGGTGAGCTCCAGCCCGTCGCTCACCACTGCCAACGCGTCGGGAGTCCGTGTGACGTGGGCTTCGAACAGCTTCGTGAGTGTCGCCCCGGGCCTTTCACGCATGGTGTCGTTCCAGGAGTGCAGAACCGTCTCGCGTTCGTCCGCCCCGAGGACGTCGACCCGCCGGACGGGAGCGTCAGGGGCGGTGGCGACGGCGTCGAGGAGCCGAACCAGTCGTTGGGCGAGATGTTCGACGGTAGCCGCGTCGAACAGGTCGGTGCGGTAGTCCAGGCGCCCTTCGAGTCCCGCGGGTATGCCGTCGGTGTGGGTCTCGCCCAGGCTCACGGACAGATCGAACTTCGCGACCGTCCCCTCCATTGGTTCCGGCCGTACGACCAGGTCGGGCAACGTGGCGGCCTTCGCGACCGTCCCCTCCCTTCGCTCCGGCCGTACGGCCAGGTCGGGCAGCGTGGCGAGGAGCGGTGCGTGGTGCTGTACGGCGAGCATGACCTGGAAGAGGGGGTGGCGGGCCATGGAGCGTGTGGGGTTGAGGATCTCCACGAGCCGCTCGAAGGGGACGTCCTGATGGGTGTAGGCGGCGAGGTCGGTTTCCCGGACGCGTTCGAGGACTTGGCGGAAGGTGGGGTCTCCGGAGAGGTCGGTGCGCAGGACGAGGGTGTTGACGAAGAAGCCGACG
>NZ_JALLIN010000127.1 GCF_023630175.1 Streptomyces cellostaticus
GATGCTCCTATAGTTGTCAACTCGCTGCGCAGGCTGGCTGGGGGGCGGGTCGGAGCAGGTGGTAGACCTCGCGGATGACGTAGCGCTTGAGGCAGCGAATGATCTCGCGTTTCGTCTTGCCCTCGGCTGTGCGGCGGGCGACGTAGTCGATCGTGGGTTGGTGGAACCGCATCCGGACGATGACGGTTCGGTAGATCGCGGCGTTCAGCTGCCGGTGGCCGCCGTGGTTGATGCGATGCCTGCCGCTGGTCATGCCTGAGCCGGTGGGTACGGGAGCGATTCCCGCGAGCTTGGCGAGGGCAGCCTCGGACTTGATCCTTTCAGGGTTGTCGCCGGCGACGACGAGGATCTCTGCGGCGGTGTCCACCCCGATGCCGAAAGACTCGAGCAATTGCGGGGCTGCCCGCTGGACCAGGTCGGCGAGCATCTTCGTCAGTTCCTTGGCCTCGGCGTCCAGGTACTGCCAGCGCTTGGCGAGCGTGCGCAGGGTGTGACGCAGTGTGTCCTCGGGTGCTTCCAGGCGGCGAGGACGCAACGCCGCCAGATGCCGTGCCAGGGTGATCTGTGTCTTGCCCGCCGTCTCATGGCGCAGTGTGTCTGGGGCGTGGACCAGCATCGCCTTGATCGTGACCATCGCTGCGGCGCGCTGTTCAACGGCCTGGTCGTGGGCGACCTTGAGCTGGCGGATCATCTCGGCTTCGCCGTCGGCGCTCTTCGGCGTGGCGGTCGCGAACCCGGCGAGCACGGCGCGGGCAGCGTTCTCGGCGTCCAGAGTGTCGGACTTTCCGTTCATACGCCGCAGCCGCCGGTCCGGACGGCCCGCCTCGACCACCTTGTGGCCGCGCCTGCGCAGGAACGAAGCCAACGTGGCGCCGTAGGAGCCGGTTCCCTCGATCCCGAAGGCCAGGACTCTGCCGAACGAGGCCGCCCAGTCGTGCAGCTGCTGGAAACCGCCGGTGTCGGTGGGAACGGTCAAGGTGGCCAGAATCCCGCCGATTGTGTCCATCACTGCTGCGACGTGTATGTGCTTGTGCGTGTCCACGCCGATCACGACGTGCCCGGACCTGGGGTCCTCGCTGAGGTGCACGGTGTTCCTTCCGGTCGGTAGCGTGGGGTGCACGCTGTCGCCGGCCGGACGGACAGGACTGTCACGGGGACGCTTTGGCGAGTCGGCTCCAGGCTCTTATCAGGTCACGTCCGTCCGGCGGCAGCGCTTGCTGCGTGCCCGGCCGGGCGGTCGACAGATCAACGCCAGGACACCCGTGGGGTCAGTCGTAAGCAGGAGTCAGACCACCTCGGCCGGGGCTACCCGATCCTTGCGGGATCCGGTGCGAGAAGACTGACA
>NZ_JALLIN010000128.1 GCF_023630175.1 Streptomyces cellostaticus
CTAGGCCGTGTTTTGAAAATGGGGTCCGCTCCTCGTCCCGCATCGTGATGATCTTGGTGTGGGGCGAGGGAACCTTTCTGACGAGCAGTGGGCGGTACTGGAGCCGTTGTTGCCGGTGGCGGTGTTGGGCAGGCCGACAGCGTGTCGACGAAAGTTGATCGATGGGATCCGCTGGCGGGTGCGGACCGGTGCGCCGTGGCGGGATCTTCCGGCGGAGTACGGTCCGTGGCAGACGGTCTACGGTCTCTTCCGCCGCTGGCAGCGGGGCGGCGTCTGGCAGGAGTTACTGACCGGGCTGCAGGCCCGGGCAGATGCGGCTGGGCTGATCATGTGGGAGGTCAACGTCGACTCCACGGTCTGCCGGGCCCACCAGCACGCGGCGGGCGCCCGCCGCGACGGTCACACCCAGAAGGAGCCGCCGGGCGGGACCCGCGCCGAGCCAGAAGACCACGGGCTGGGCCGGTCCCGTGGAGGCTTCAGCACCAAGATCCATCTCGCGTGCGAGCAAAGGCAGCGGCCTTTGTCGCTGCTGGTCACCGCTGGGCAGCGGGGTGACAGTCCGCAGTTCACGGCCGTCCTGGAGGGCATACGGGTACCTCGTCTCGGGCCGGGACGCCCCCGCGTGCGCCCCCTGCGAGTGCGGGGCGACAAGGCGTATTCGTCCCGCGCGAACCGGGCCTACCTGCGAAAGCGCGGGATCCGCTGCACGATTCTGGAGCCGGCCGACCAGGTCCGGAACCGCAAGCGACGCGGGGCGGCGGGCGGGAGGCCGCCGGCCTTCGACGGGGAGGACTACAAGGCCCGGCACGCAGTCGAGTGCGGGATCAACCGGCTCAAGCGAAATCGTGCGGTGGCCACGAGGTTCGACAAACTGGCGGTCCGTTTCGAGGCCACCGTCGTGGTCGCTGCGATCGGTGAATGGCTGTGACGAGCCTGGGGCGTCGGCCTCGCATGCCATGCTGACCGCAGCCAGTTGAGCGGGCGAGGGGAGACACCACCGATGGGGGCCCGGTACTACGGCGCTGACAGTGAGAACGGCGACCGCATCGACGACCCGTCCGAGGACGCGCTGTTCATGATGATCAGCGACCTCAACGACTCCGACAACACCTTCGTTGTCATCCAGCCCGATGAGGACGACCCCATCTGGTTCACCTCGGTGGCCGTAGTGGACGAAGGTGGCTACGAAGTCGTCCGCCGCGATGCCAGCCGCCGCGAGCACGAGGTCACCACCTCGTCCAGCATCAACGACATCGCCCGCGACCTCACCATCTGGATGGCCGCCCGCCACTTCCCCGAACGGCCAACCGAGCAGGTCACCGACTTCTAAAACACGACCTAGC
>NZ_JALLIN010000129.1 GCF_023630175.1 Streptomyces cellostaticus
GGAGGTTGCGCAGGTGCCGCAGTGCGGGGTGCTGCCGGCGGATGGTGTTGAGCCGGGTGATGAGCGGGGCGATGGTGCGGCCCTCGCGTGCGGCGGTTTCCCAGTCGCGGGGTTTGAGCTGGTACTTCTCGGAGTCGAGGTATTCCTCGCCGCCATGCCTGAGCGGGGTGTTCTCGCAGAGTTCGTAGCCGCTGTAGATGCCCCAGGCGGGGGAGAGGGTGGCGGCGAGGACGGCGCGGACCTCGAAGGCGGGGCGGCCGCCGTGCTGGAGGTAGCCGTGCAGGATGTCGGGGGTGTTGGCGAAGAGGTTGGGCCGCATCCAGGCCGCCGCCTCACCCGTGAGTTCGCCGAGGTACTGCGTCAGCTCCTGCTTGGTGTTGCGCCAGGTGAAGTAGGTGTACGACTGCTGGAAGCCGATCTGGGCGAGGGTGTGCATCATCGCGGGCCGGGTGAAGGCCTCGGCCAGGAAGACGACGTCGGGGTCGGCGCGGTTGATCTCGCCGATGACCCGTTCCCAGAACACCACCGGCTTGGTGTGCGGGTTGTCCACGCGGAAGATCCGCACCCCGTGGTCCATCCAGTGCCGCAGGATCCGCAGGGTCTCGGCGACCAGGCCGTCCATGTCCGCGTCGAAGGCGACGGGGTAGATGTCCTGGTACTTCTTCGGCGGGTTCTCCGCGTGGGCGATGGTCCCGTCGGGGCGGTGGTGGAACCACTGCGGGTGCTTGTGCACCCAGGGGTGGTCCGGGGAGCACTGCAGGGCGAAGTCCAGGGCGATCTCCAGGCCCAGTTCCCGGGCGCGGGCCACGAAGTGGTCGAAGTCCTCCAGGGTGCCCAGGTCGGGGTGGACCGCGTCGTGGCCGCCCTCGGGGGAGCCGATCGCCCACGGCACCCCGACGTCCTCGGGGCCGGCGGTGAGGGTGTTGTTGCGGCCCTTGCGGAACGTCGTGCCGATCGGGTGGACCGGTGGCAGGTAGACGACGTCGAAGCCCATGTCCGCGATCGCCGGCAGGCGCCGCTCGGCGCTGCGGAACGTGCCGTGCGGCCGCCGCGCGGTGCCCTCGGAACGGGGGAAGAACTCGTACCACGAGCCGTACAGCGCCCGCTCCCGTTCCACCAGCAGCGGCATCGCGTCCGACGTGGTCACCAACTCCCGCAGGGGATACCGGGACAGCACCCCTGCCACCTCCGCGGACAACGCGGGCTCCAGGCGGTGGTGGACCGATCGCGTGTCGTCGCCCAGGGCGTGCGCGGCCCGCAGGACCAGGTCCCGCTCCGGCCCCTTGGGCACCCCGGCCGCGGCACGCTCGTGCAACTCGGCGCCCTCC
>NZ_JALLIN010000013.1 GCF_023630175.1 Streptomyces cellostaticus
GGGGGCGGGGGGTCCCCCCCGGCCCCCCCCGGCACCAGGGAGTGTCGTGTGGATCAGCTCGGGGCCGACCTGACCCGAACGACACCCCTCTAGTCCAGTGTGGCGTTCTTCAAGGGCCTCGCCGGGTCGGCCAGCGCCTCGGCGTCCATGCGGCGGCCCGCCTCGATCAGCCGCCGGCCCTGGGCCAGGTCGCGGGGCCGGCCCACGGCCAGCAGGGCCACCAGCCGGTCCTCGCGCAGCCAGCACACGGACCAGGCCGGGCTCTCCGGATCGCCCCGCCACACCATGCGGTCGGCTACGGCGTGGTGGCCGGCGTACTGCACGAACCGGCCGAACTGCTCCGACCAGAAGTAGGGCACCGGGTCGTAGACGGCCGGGATCTCGCCGACGATGTTCGCGGCGACCGTGCGCGGCCCCTGCAGGGCGTTGTCCCAGTGGTGGACCAGCAGCCGGGCGCCGTAGCGGGCGGACGGGAAGGAGGCGCAGTCCCCGACGGCGTACACGTCCTCGACGGAGGCGCGCAGCCGGTCGTCGGCCGACACCTCGCCGTGCGCGCCCAGCTCGATGCCGGAGCCGGCCAGCCAGGCGGTGGCCGGGCGGGCGCCGATGCCCACCACGACGGCGTCCGCGGGCAGCCGGGTGCCGTCGTCGAGCAGCACCGCGCCGGGCTCCACGCGCGCCACGCGCGCGCCGGTGCGCAGTTCGGCGCCGCTGTCGGCGTACCAGGCGGTCATGGGCGCGGCGACCTCGGCGGGCAGCGCGCCGGCGAGCGGCCGGTCGGCGGCCTCCACGACGGTCACGGCGCAGCCCGCCTCACGGGCGGCGGTGGCGAACTCGGCGCCGATCCAGCCGGCGCCCACGACCACGATGTCGTGCTGCCGGGCCAGCACCGGCCGCAGCCGTTCGGCGTCGTCCAGGGTGCGCAGCAGATGGACGCCGGGCACCCCCTCGGTGCCGGGCAGGGTGACCGGTTCGGCGCCGGTGGCGAGGACCAGGGCGTCGTACGGCACGGGACCGGCCTCGGTGTCCAGCTCGTGGTCGGCGGGACGTACGCCGAGCGCCGCGCAGCCGAGCCTGAGTCCGATGCCCAGGGACTCGAAGTCCACGTCGAACGCGGAGCCCTCGGCCGTGCCGAGCAGCACCGCCTTGGAGAGCGGCGGCCGGTCGTAGGGCTGGTGGGGCTCGGCGCCGATCAGGGTGACGGTGCCCGTGAAGCCCTGTTCCCGCAGGGCCACCGCGGTCTGCACCCCGGCCATGCCCGCGCCGGCGACGACCACGCGCCGCGGCGTGCCCTGCTGTGCTGTCTGCTCGCTCACCCGACCACCTTAGACAACTGACGCAACGTCAGTCAGGGGGCGTGCTCGGCGACCTGCTCCACCACGCTGGTCCCGGCGCCGTCCTGCGACTCCCACTCCCAGGTCTCCTCCAGCCGCACCCGCCCGTCGGGCAGCTCCACGACCGTCGACACACAGTGCCCCGAGGACGTGGTTCCGTCCTGCTTGAGCTGCACGTACCGGAAGTCCAGCCGGTCGCCCTCCCGGGTGCCGACCAGGTGGCCGCGCACCACGTCGCCGCCCGCGTACTCGGCCCAGACCTCCCCGTCCCGCTCGTGGTAGGCGAAGCGGGTGCGCGTGCCCACCTGGCCCGGGGCCTGGTCCGCCACCGGGGCGAGGAGGAGTCCGTCGAGCGAGGGGGCCATGGGGCGGGGCTCCTTACGGGGTGGGGGCGCCGAGGGCTAGGGTGGCCACCGTACAAGCACTCGCGGGAGCCCGGACGGACCGGGCTGAGAGGGAGGCTGGCGGCCTCCGACCGTACGAACCTGATCCGGGTCATGCCGGCGAAGGGAGGGGCTGGACGCCCATGCCGTCACGTACGTGCGACGTCCTCGTCATCGGGGGCGGGATCATCGGCCTGGTCACTGCCTGGCGCGCCGCGCAGCACGGGCTCGCCACCGCCGTGGTGGACCCCGAGCCGGGCGGCGGGGCCGCCCGGGTCGCGGCCGGGATGCTGGCCGCGGTCACCGAACTGCACTACGGCGAGGAGGAACTGCTCGCCCTCAACCTGGAATCGGCCCGCCGGTACCCGGACTTCGCGGCCGAACTGACCGAACTGACCGGTCGCGGCCTGGGCTACCGGCGCTGCGGCACCCTCGCCGTGGCGCTCGACTCGGACGACCGCGCCCACCTGCGCGAACTGCACGCGCTGCAACGGCGCTCCGGGCTCGACTCGCAGTGGCTGTCGGGGCGGGAGTGCCGGCGCCTCGAACCCATGCTCGCACCCGGGGTGCGGGGCGGGCTGCGGGTCGACGGCGACCACCAGATCGACCCCAGGCGGCTGGCGTCCGCCCTCGTGGACGCGTGCGAGCGGGCCGGGGTGGTGTTCCACCGGTGCTGGGCCGAGCGGCTCGACGTCGCCGGCGGCCGGGCCGCCGGCGTCACCGCGGCGGACGGCACCCGGCTGGGCGCGGGGACGGTGGTGCTCGCCGGCGGCAGCCTGAGCGGACGACTCGCGGGCGTCCCGGACGACCTGCTGCCCCCGGTGCGGCCGGTGAAGGGGCAGGTGCTGCGACTGACCGTGCCCCGGCGGTACGCGCCGTTCCTGAGCCGTACCGTGCGGGCGGTGGTGCGCGGCGGCCAGGTCTACCTGGTGCCCCGGGAGGACGGTGAACTGGTCGTCGGCGCGACCAGCGAGGAGCTGGGCTGGGACACCACGGTGACCGCGGGGGGCGTGTACGAGCTGCTGCGCGACGCCCACGAGCTGGTGCCCGGGATCACCGAGCTGCCCCTCACCGAGACCCGGGCGGGGCTGCGGCCCGGCTCCCCCGACAACGCCCCGCTGCTCGGCCCGTCCGGGCTCGACGGACTGCTGCTGGCCACCGGGCACTACCGCAACGGGGTGCTGCTCACGCCGGTCACCGGCGATGTCATGGCCGCGCTGCTGACCGGCGGCGAACCACCGCGGGCGGCGCGCCCGTTCACCCCGGAGCGCTTCGGCGCCGCACTCCTGGAGCAGCCCGCATGAGCATCCGTGTCTCGGTCAACGGCGAACGCCGGGAGATCGCCCCGGGCACCGCGCTGGACGCGCTGGTCAGGACACTGACCGCGGCGCCGTCGGGGGTGGCCGCGGCGGTCAACGAGACCGTCGTACCGCGCGCGCGGTGGGCGGCCACCGCGCTCCTCGACGGCGACCGTGTCGAGGTCCTCACCGCCGTGCAGGGAGGCTGAGCATGACCGACGATCCCTTCGTGGTGGGCGGGGTGCCCCTCGGGTCCCGGCTGATCATGGGCACCGGCGGCGCGCCCAGCCTAGACGTGCTGGAGCGCGCGCTGGTCGCCTCCGGCACGGAGCTGACCACCGTGGCGATGCGGCGGGTCGATCCCGGGGTGCACGGCTCGGTGCTGTCGGTGCTGGAGAAGCTGGGCATCCGGGTGCTGCCGAACACCGCGGGCTGCTTCACCGCCGGCGAGGCCGTGCTGACGGCCCGGCTGGCCCGTGAGGCGCTGGGCACCGACCTGGTGAAGCTGGAGGTCATCGCCGACGAGCGCACCCTGCTGCCGGACCCGGTGGAACTGCTGGACGCGGCGGAGGCGCTGGTCGACGACGGCTTCACGGTGCTGCCGTACACCAACGACGATCCCGTGCTCGCGCGGAAGCTGGAGGACGTGGGCTGCGCGGCGGTGATGCCGCTGGGCTCCCCGATCGGCTCCGGGCTGGGGATCCGCAACCCGCACAACTTCGAGCTCATCGTGGAGCACGCGCGCGTGCCGGTGATCCTGGACGCGGGCGCCGGTACGGCCTCGGACGTCGCGCTGGCGATGGAGCTGGGCTGCGCCGGTGTGATGCTCGCCTCCGCCGTGACCCGCGCCCAGCGGCCCGAGACGATGGCCGCGGCCATGCGGCACGCCGTGGAGGGCGGGCGGCTGGCCCGGCTGGCGGGCCGGATCCCGCGCAGGCACTTCGCCGAGGCGTCCTCCCCCACCGGGGGCCGGGCCGACCTGGACCCGGAGCGGCCCGCGTTCTAAGGGCTGTCCCGTGATCCCCGGTGGGGGCGGCGCGCGGCGTCGGATGCGGTGCGTCGCACGGCGGAGGGTCGTCCTCGTACGGGGCGTATTAGGGCGATCCGACAACGCGGCGAGGTGCCGTGGGCCGTCGTCGTGCGCCCGCCGGGGATCGCGGGACAGCCCTCAGTACCGCGTCGGCCGAGGTTCCCCCGTCGAGGAGCGGCGTCCGGCGGGTGCTCACGGCGTGCGGCCGGAAGCCCTCGTACCGGGTGCGCTCGGGCCGTCGGCCGGTGCGGCGGGCGTGCCCGCCGGACGCCGCGACGGGGCGCACCGCGGCCGGCGCGGCAGCAGTGCCGTGAGGGTTCGCCCGTCCCGTCGGGGCGCGCCTTCGCCGACGGTCGGCACCGGCCGGGCGGCCCGCGGGGACGGTCACAGCTCTGCTGCAGTACGTCACCGGAACGGCGCAGCGTGCGGCGGTGTCCGCCGGTCCTCGTAGACTCGCCTGCGTGGATACGACCCTTCAGGACCCGCTGGTCGGGCAGGTGCTCGACGGACGCTATCGCGTCGACGCGCGGATCGCTGTCGGCGGGATGGCCACGGTCTACCGGGCCCTGGACACCCGTCTGGACCGCGTGCTCGCGCTCAAGGTGATGCACCCGGCGCTGGCGGCCGACGGGTCGTTCGTGGACCGGTTCATCCGCGAGGCCAAGTCGGTCGCCCGGCTCGCCCACCCCAACGTGGTGCAGGTCTTCGACCAGGGCACCGACGCGTCGTACGTGTACCTGGCGATGGAGTACGTCGCCGGGTGCACGCTGCGGGACGTGCTGCGCGAGCGGGGGGCGCTGCAGCCCCGGGCGGCACTGGACATCCTGGAGCCGGTGCTGGCGGCGCTCGGCGCCGCGCACCGGGCCGGTTTCGTGCACCGCGACATGAAGCCCGAGAACGTGCTGATAGGCGACGACGGGCGGGTCAAGGTCGCCGACTTCGGGCTGGTGCGGTCGGTGGACACGGTGACCAGCACCACGGGTTCCGTCCTCGGGACCGTGTCGTACCTGGCGCCCGAGCAGATCGAGCAGGGCACCGCCGACCCGCGGGTCGACGTGTACGCCTGCGGCGTCGTGCTCTACGAGATGCTGACCGGCGGCAAGCCGCACGCGGGGGACTCCCCCGCCCAGATCCTCTACAGGCACATCCACGAGGACGTGCCGCCGCCCTCCGGGCTCGTGCCCGGGCTGCCGCCGGAGCTGGACGAACTGGTCGCCTCGGCGACCGCGCGCACCCCGGACCTCAGGCCGGACGACGCCGCCGCGCTCCTCGGCCAGGTGCTGCGGGTCCGTGCCGGGCTCAGCACCGGTCAGCTCGACGCCGTGCCGCCGCAGGCGCTGTCCGCGCAGCACGACAACGCCGGGGACCGTACGAGCGTGATCCCGCGCTCGCTGACCGTGCCCCGGCCGCTGCCCGTGAACGAGGACGAGGGCCCGGCGGACGTCCGGCGCACCAGCCGGCTGCAGAGCCCGCCGGTGCCCGAACGCCGGGGGCCGCTCCGGCCGGGACGCCGGCTCGCCGCCCTGGTCGCCGCCGTGCTGGTGGTCCTCGGCGTGGGCGCGGGGTTCTGGTACATCAATTCCGGGCAGTTCACCAAGGTCCCGCCGCTGCTGGCCAAGACCGAGGAGCAGGCGACGGCGCGGCTGGAGTCGTCCGGGCTCCGGGTCAAGGAGATCAAGCGCGAGTACAACGACACGGTCGGCAGCGGCACGGTCATCAGCTCCGATCCGACGGCCGGGGCCCGCATCCGGGGCAACGGCTCCGTGACCCTGGTCATCTCCCGGGGCCCGGAGATCGTGAAGGTGCCCGACCTGCGCGGGGTGCCGCTGGCCGAGGCTCGGCCGCGGCTGAAGTCGGCCGGGCTGGAGCCGGGCATGGTCGACCGCGCGTTCAGCGACAGCGTGGACCGGGGCTCGGTGATCGGCACCGACCCGGAGGCGGGCACCGAGCGGCACGCGGGCTCGGCGATCGCGCTCCTGGTCAGCAAGGGCAGCCCCGTCGACGTGCCGGACGTCACCGGCGAGGACCAGGACAGCGCGCGGCAGGACCTCGAGGACGCGGGTCTGAAGGTGAGGATCTCCGCGCAGCAGGTCAACTCCGAGTACGACAAGGGCCAGGTGGCCCGGCAGTCCCCGGGGGCGGACAGCCGGGCCGCCGAGGGCGACACGGTGACGCTGACCCTGTCCAAGGGCCCGGTGATGGTGGCGGTGCCGGACGTGGTCGGGTCGAGCGTGGACGACGCCAAGCAGCGGCTGGAGGCCGCCGGCTTCGAGGTGAGCGAGGACCGGGGTCTGCTCGGCCTGTTCGGCGACACCGTGAAGAAGCAGTCGGTGGACGCGGGCCGGAAGGCGCCCAAGGGGTCGACGATCACGATCACCATCCGCTGACCGGTGAGCGGGATCACCGCAGACCGCCGGCCCGGCGGAGCGGGACGGCATGACACCCTGAACGGGTGACCTCTCAGCAGTCCCGCTCCGCCGCCCCGCCCCTCTCCGGCCCCGCCCGCAACCCGATCGGCGGACACGTTCCCGTGGCCGGCGGTCTGCACTCGGTGGGGCTGTCCTACGCCCGGGAACTGAACGCCGAGGCCGTGCAGGTCTTCGTCGCCAACCCGCGCGGGTGGGCCACACCGGCCGGGAACCCGCGGCAGGACGAGGCGTTCCGGGAGGCGTGCGCCGCGGAGTCGCTCCCGGCGTACGTGCACGCCCCCTACCTGATCAACTTCGGCTCGCACACCGAGGCGACCGTGGAGCGTTCGGTGGAGTCGCTGCGGCACTCGCTGCGGCGCGGGCGGGAGATCGGGGCGCTCGGCGTGGTGGTGCACACGGGCAGCGCGACCGGCGGGCGGACCCGCGAGGTGGCGCTGGAACAGGTGCGCGCCCGCCTGCTGCCGCTGCTGGACGAGCTGACCCACGACGACGACCCGTTCCTGCTGCTGGAGTCGACCGCGGGGCAGGGCGCCTCGCTGTGCTCGCGCACCTGGGACTTCGGACCGTACTTCGAGGCGCTGGACGCCCATCCGAAGCTCGGCGTCTGCCTGGACACCTGTCACGTCTTCGCCGCCGGACACGACCTGGCCGGCCCCGGCGGCATGCACCGGACCCTCGACCTGCTGGTCGACACCGTCGGCGAGGGCCGGCTGAAGCTGATCCACGCCAACGACTCCAAGGACGTGACCGGTGCGCACAAGGACCGCCACGAGAACATCGGCGCGGGCCACATCGGCGAGGACCCGTTCCGCGCGCTGATGAACCACCCGGCGACGGCGGGCGTGCCGCTCGTCATCGAGACTCCCGGCGGCAAGGAGGGGCACTCGGCGGACGTGGAGCGGCTGAAGAAGCTGCGGGATTCCTGACCGCGTAGGAATACCCCTAGGGGGTATGGGGTTGCCATGGACACAGGAACCGCCCGTCCGGCATTGGGGGACCCCATGGAGCACACGGCACAGACCGGGCACCACCAGCAGCACGACCAGGGATCCGGGCACGGCCAGGGGCCCGGACACGGCCCGGCGAGCTGGGCGACGGCCGCGCAGGCCACCCTGCACTGCCTCACCGGCTGCGCCGTCGGCGAGGTGCTCGGCATGGTCGTCGGCACCGCCGCCGGCTGGGGCAACCTGCCGACCACGCTGCTGGCGATCGTCCTGGCCTTCTTCTTCGGCTACTCGCTCACCATGCGCGGGGTGCTGAGGGCCGGCGTCGACCTGCGGACCGCGATCCGCGTGGCCCTGGCCGCGGACACCCTGTCCATCGCCGTGATGGAGCTGATCGACAACGGTGTGATCCTGGTCTGGCCGTCCGCGATGGACGCCACGCTCGGCGACGCGCTGTTCTGGATCTCGCTGGCCGTCTCACTGGTGATCGCCTTCGCCGTGACCACCCCGGTCAACAGGTGGACGATCGGTCGGGGCAAGGGGCACGCGATGGTGCACCAGTACCACCACTGACCCGGCAGGGGCGCCGGGATCAGAGCTCGGGACCCTCCCCGGGCTCCTCCTGGTACGAGTAGCGCTGCTCCTTCCAGGGGTCGCCGATGTTGTGATATCCGCGCTCCTCCCAGAAGCCGCGCCGGTCGGCGGTCATGTACTCCACGCCGCGGACCCACTTGGGGCCCTTCCACGCGTACAGGTGGGGGACGACCAGGCGGACCGGGAAGCCGTGTTCGGCGGTGAGGAGCTCGCCGTCCTTGTGGGTGGCGAAGATCGTGCGGTCGGAGGCGAAGTCGGCGAGCCGCAGGTTGGAGCTGAACCCGTACTCCGCCCACACCATCACATGGGTGACGTCCGGGGCCGGCGGCGCGAGGTCCAGGACCGCGCGGGCCGGGACACCGCCCCACTCCGCGCCGGTCATGCTGTACTTCGTCACGCAGTGCAGATCGGCCACCACGGTGGTGTAGGGCAGCGCGGTGAACTCCTCGTGGCCCCAGGTGCGCTTGTCACCGTCGGCGGTGGCGCCGAAGACCCGGAACTCCCAGCGCTCGGGCCGGAACTTCGGTACCGGGCCGTAGTGCGTGACCGGCCAGCCGCGCTGCAGCCGCTGCCCCGGCGGAAGCTCGGGCCCTGCCGCTTCTCCAGACGCTCGCTCCACCGGATGACCCATGTGTCCATCCTGACAGACCTCGGGCAGTGCCCTTGACCACCCTCCCCCAGGTCGGACAAACGCCATCAAGCCGCCACTTAAGTAATCAGTACTCACTTACTGGACGATCTTCCCGGCCGGTGAAATCATGCGGCGACCTGGTTCGACCACTTGAAGGAGTCCATCGCGATGCAGGGCGACCCCGAGGTCATCGAACTGCTCAACGAGCAGCTGACCGCCGAGCTGACCGCGATCAACCAGTACTTCCTGCACGCCAAGCTGCAGGACCACAAGGGATGGACGAAGCTCGCCCAGTACACCCGGGCCGAGTCGTTCGACGAGATGCGGCACGCGGAGGTGCTCACCGACCGCATCCTGCTGCTGGACGGCCTGCCGAACTACCAGCGGCTCTTCCACGTGCAGGTCGGGCAGACGGTGGCCGAGATGTTCCGGGCCGACCGGCAGATCGAGGTCGAGGCCATCGACCGGCTGCGCCGCGGCGTCCAGCTCATGCGGGAGAAGGACGACATCACGTCGGCCAACATCTTCGAGGCGATCCTGGCCGACGAGGAGCACCACATCGACTACCTGGACACCCAGCTCGAACTGGTGGACAAACTCGGTGAGGCGCTGTACCTGTCGACGGTGATCGAGCAGAGCCAGCCCGACCCGTCCTGACCGGGCGCCGGGGGCCTCGCCACGCACTGCGCGGCCGCGCGGGGCGGCGCCGGGCGCGGCGTCAGGCCGCGTCGTCCAGCCGGTCGAGGGCCGGCGCGTGCCGGTCGATCAGTTCCCGGCGGGGGCAGGCGCCCCGGCCGAGCAGCGCCTGGATGCGCCGTACGCAGCCGCCGCAGTCCGTGCCCGCCTTGCAGGCGGAGGCTATCTGGCGGGGGGTGCAGGCACCGTCCTCCGCGTGCTGCTTGACCTGGGCCTCGGTGACGCCGAAGCAACTGCAGACGTACACGCGGATTCACCTCCCGACGGGATCGCTGTTGTCATGCCGTCCCGTTTTCCGGTGAGGCAAACCTAACCTTACCCATCGCGTCGGAAGCGCAAAAGTACGCGGGGCGCGGATCCGGTGTGATCCGCGCCCCAGATCACCTCACTGGTCCCGGTACATCTCCGCGACCAGGAACGCCAGGTCGAGGGACTGGCTGCGGTTCAGCCGCGGGTCACAGGCCGTCTCGTAGCGCTGGTGCAGGTCGTCGACGAAGATCTCGTCGCCGCCGCCCACGCACTCGGTGACGTCGTCGCCGGTCAGCTCCACGTGGATGCCGCCCGGGTGGGTGCCGAGCTCCTTGTGGACCTCGAAGAAGCCCTTGACCTCGTCGAGCACGTCGTCGAAGCGGCGGGTCTTGTGGCCGGAGGCCGCCTCGAAGGTGTTGCCGTGCATCGGGTCGGTCACCCAGGCCACCGTGGCACCGGACGCCGTGACCTTCTCGACCAGCTCGGGGAGCCGGTCGCGGATCTTGTCGGCGCCCATGCGGACGATGAAGGTCAGCCGGCCCGGCTCCCGCTCGGGGTCGAGCCGGTCGATGTAGCGCAGCGCCTCCTCGGCCGTGGTGGTCGGGCCGAGCTTGATGCCGATCGGGTTGCGGATGCGCGAGGCGAACTCGATGTGCGCGCCGTCCATCTGCCGGGTGCGCTCGCCGATCCACACCATGTGCCCGGAGACGTCGTAGAGCCTGCCGGTGCGGGAGTCGACCCGGGTCAGGGCGGACTCGTAGTCCAGCAGCAGCGCCTCGTGCGAGGAGAAGAACTCGACGGTCTTGAACTCCTCCGGGTCGGTGCCGCAGGCCCGCATGAAGTTCAGCGCGCTGTCGATCTCCCGCGCGAGCTGCTCGTAGCGCTGCCCGGACGGGGAGGACTTCACGAAGTCCTGGTTCCAGGCGTGCACCTGGCGCAGGTCGGCGTAGCCGCCGGTGGTGAAGGCGCGCACCAGGTTCAGGGTCGAGGCCGAGGCGTTGTACATGCGCTTCAGCCGCTCGGGGTCCGGGACGCGGGCTTCCTCGGTGAAGTCGAAGCCGTTGACGGAGTCGCCGCGGTAGGTCGGCAGCGTCACACCGTCCCGGGTCTCGGTCGGCTTGGAGCGCGGCTTGGAGTACTGGCCGGCGATCCGGCCCACCTTGACCACCGGCACGGAGGCCGCGTAGGTCAGGACGGCGCCCATCTGGAGGAGCGTCTTGAGCTTGTTGCGGATGTGGTCGGCGGACACCGCGTCGAAGGCCTCGGCACAGTCGCCGCCCTGGAGGAGGAACGCCTCTCCCTTGGCGACGGCCGCCATCCGGGCGCGCAGCTGGTCGCACTCGCCCGCGAAGACGAGCGGCGGATACGACTCGAGGTCCGCGATCACTGCGCGCAGAGCCTCGGTGTCGGGGTACTCGGGCTGCTGCGCCGCGGGCAGGTCTCGCCAGGTGTTGCCAGCGCTCGCGCTGGTCTTAGCGTTCACGGTCACCCCTCAAACATTACGGGGTCGTGTCGCATGCTCTTCGTCCGGCTCGAAGGATGAGACGGACTGTTTGTCCCGTGGACGCCGGGCCGGTGCGGTAGGGTTCCTGCCGTGTTCGCGCTTTCGATCCAGAACTGGTGGTGGACCGCTCATCCGGCGGCCCGCTGACTGCGCGTACCCAAGACTTCGCGAAGGCCGCCCGAGGGGCGGCCTTCGGCGTTTCCGGGGCCGTTCCTCTCCGTCACACAGACGACCGAGAAGGAGCCCCACCCGTGAACCTGCAGGACCTGCTGTCCGACCCCCGCCCCTTCGCCCTGCTCCGCCGGCGCACCCCGGGCCGCGACGAGCACCCGGTGGAGCTGCTGCTCGGCCCCGTCTCCGCCCGGGACGAGCTGGCCGACCTGCCCGACGAGGGCCTTGCGCTCATCCCGTTCCGGCAGATCCGCGAGCGCGGCTTCGACGTCCGGGACGACGGCACCCCGCTGCTGGTGCTGACCCCCGAGGAGTCGTACGAGATCCCGCTCGACGAGGCCCTGAGGTCGCTGCCCGGCCACGAGGTGCGGGTCGAGGGCGGGGGATTCGACGTGGACGACGAGGAGTACGGCGCGATCGTCGCACGGGTGCTGCGCGAGGAGATCGGCCGGGGCGAGGGCGCCAACTTCGTGATCCGCCGGACCTACGAGGGGGACGTCCCCGGCTTCGGGCGGGCGGACGCGCTGGCGCTGTTCCGGCGGCTGCTGGCGGGCGAGCGGGGCGCGTACTGGACGTTCGTCGTGCACACCGGGGACCGGACGCTGGTGGGTGCCAGTCCCGAGGTGCACGTGCGGATGTCGGGCGGAGGAGCCGGGGGCGGAGCGCTCCCGGCCGAGGGGGGCGGCGGGAGACGGGCGGGCACCGTCGTGATGAACCCGATCAGCGGGACGTACCGCTATCCGGCCGGGGGGCCGACGCCGGAGCACCTGCTGGCCTTCCTCGCCGACGGCAAGGAGATCGAGGAGCTGTCCATGGTCGTCGACGAGGAACTGAAGATGATGTGCACCGTCGGCGACATGGGCGGGGTGGTCGTCGGACCGCGCCTGAAGGAGATGGCGCACCTCGCGCACACCGAGTACGAGCTGCGCGGGAAGTCGTCGCTGGACGTGCGGGAGGTACTGCGGGAGACCATGTTCGCGGCGACGGTCACCGGGTCGCCGGTGCAGAACGCCTGCCGGGTGATCGAGCGGCACGAGACCGGTGGCCGCGGCTACTACGCGGGCGCGCTGGCCCTGCTCGGGCGGGACTCCGGCGGCGCCCAGACGCTGGACTCCCCCATCCTGATCCGCACCGCCGACATCGCCGCCGACGGACGGCTGCGCGTGCCGGTCGGCGCGACGCTGGTGCGCGGCTCCGACCCGGCGGGCGAGGTGGCCGAGACGCACGCGAAGGCGGCGGGCGTGCTCGCGGCCCTCGGGGTGCGGCCGTCCGCGCCCCGCACGGGGAGCAGGCACCCCCGGCTGGCCGACGATCCCCGGGTGCGGGCCGCCCTGGACGGGCGCCGGGCCTCCCTCGCCCCGTTCTGGCTGCGGATGCAGGAGCGCACCGAGGCTCTCGCCGGGCACGCGCTCGTCGTCGACGGCGAGGACACCTTCACGGCGATGCTGGCGCACGTGCTGCGGTCCGCCGGGCTG
The DNA here is from genome assembly GCF_023630175.1 of Streptomyces cellostaticus. Classification (GTDB taxonomy): domain Bacteria; phylum Actinomycetota; class Actinomycetes; order Streptomycetales; family Streptomycetaceae; genus Streptomyces; species Streptomyces cellostaticus_A. Next base: position 12,739 of record NZ_JALLIN010000013.1, read on the forward strand.
GAGGTGACCGTCCGGCGCCACGACGAGCCGGGGCTGCGGCAGGCCGCGCTCACGCACCCGGGGCCCGTGGTGCTGGGGCCGGGCCCGGGCGACCCGTCCGATCCGGCCGACCCGAAGATGCGGGTCCTGCGGGACCTCGCCGCCGCCCTGATCGGGGAGCACCCGCACGGCGTGCTCGGGGTCTGCCTGGGGCACGAGCTGATCGCGGCGGAACTGGGACTCGAGATCGTGCGCAAGGAGGTCCCGTACCAGGGGGCGCAGACCACGATCGACCTGTTCGGGCGGCCGGAGACGGTCGGCTTCTACAACAGCTTCACGGCGCGCTGCGACGACGAGGCCGCCCGGGAGCTGGCCGCGCACCACGTGGAGGTGAGCCGGGCGGGCAACGGGGAGGTGCACGCCCTGCGGGGCCCGGGGTTCGCCGGGGTGCAGTTCCACCCGGAGTCGGTGCTGACCCTCGACGGGGCGGCGGTGGTGCGGGAGCTGATCGGCGCGCTGCGCGGGGTGAGCCGGGCGGGCTGACGGCGGGGCCCGGGGACCGGACCGCGGTCCCCGGGCCCCTGCCGCGCGGTCAGCCGAAGAACACCCCGGCCTCGTCGTAGAGCTTCGGGTCGACCGTCTTCAGTCTGGCCGTGGCCTCACCGATCGGGACCCGCACGATGTCGGTGCCGCGCAGGGCGACCATCTTGCCGAAGTCGCCGTCACGCACGCAGTCGATGGCGTGCAGGCCGAAGCGGGTGGCGAGCCAGCGGTCGAAGGCGCTGGGGGTGCCGCCGCGCTGGATGTGCCCGAGCACGGTGGTGCGGGCCTCCTTGCCGGTGCGCTTCTCGATCTCCTTGGCGAGCCACTCGCCGACCCCGGACAGCCGGACGTGCCCGAAGGAGTCCAGCGACTCGTCCTTGAGGACCATCTCGCCGTCCTTGGGCATGGCGCCCTCGGCGACGACGACGATCGGGGCGTACGAGGCCGTGAAGCGGGAGGTGATCCAGGCGCACACCTGGTCGAGGTCGAAGCGCTGCTCGGGGATGAGGATGACGTTGGCGCCGCCGGCCAGCCCCGAGTGCAGGGCGATCCAGCCGGCGTGACGGCCCATCACCTCGCAGACCAGCACCCGCATATGGGACTCGGCGGTGGTGTGCAGGCGGTCGATGGCCTCGGTGGCGATGCCGACCGCGGTGTCGAAGCCGAAGGTGTAGTCGGTGGCGGACAGGTCGTTGTCGATGGTCTTCGGCACGCCGACGCAGGGCACGCCGTACTCGTCGGAGAGGCGTGCGGCCACACCGAGGGTGTCCTCGCCGCCGATCGCGATGAGCGCCTCGACCTCCTGCTTGCCCAGGTTCTCCTTGATGCGGCGGACGCCGCCCTCCTCCTTGAGGGGGTTGGTCCGCGAGGAGCCCAGAATGGTCCCCCCGCGGGGCAGGATGCCGCGCACCGTGGGGATGTCGAGGCGGACCGTGTGGTTCTCCAGTGGACCCCGCCAGCCGTCCCGGAAGCCGACGAAGTCGTATCCGTACTCCTGCACGCCCTTGCGGACGACGCCCCGGATGACGGCGTTGAGGCCGGGACAGTCACCGCCTCCGGTCAGTACTCCCACCCGCATGCCACACGTCCCTTCACCGCGGTCACCTGACGATCACTCACGGTAATGGTGATGTGCGTCACGCGGCGAGAGGCCTGAAGGGTGATTCCGGTGAATTGCGGGGAGACCGCTCGGACGGCGGGACTCACTCCTCGTCGAGGCCGCGCTCGATCGCGTACCGCACCAGCTCGACCCGGTTGTGGAGCTGGAGCTTGCCGAGAGTGTTCTGGACGTGGTTCTGGACGGTGCGGTGGGAGATGACGAGGCGTTCGGCGATCTGCTTGTAGCTCAGGCCCTTGGCGACCAGCCGCAGCACCTCCGTCTCCCGCTCGGTCAGCCGGGGCGCCCCGGGGGAGCCGGTGTCCGGCGCGGGCGCGGGCTCGGCGGCCAGGCGCCGGTACTCCCCGAGGACCAGTCCGGCCAGACCCGGGGTGAACACCGGGTCGCCGACGGCGGTACGGCGCACCGCGTCCAGCAGTTCCCCGGTGGAGGCCGACTTCAGCAGGTAGCCCGTCGCGCCGGACTTCACCGCCTCCAGCACGTCGGCGTGCTCACCACTGGCGGAGAGCACCAGGACGCGCAGCGCGGGGTCGTGGGACACCAGTTCCCTGCACACCGTCACCCCGGGCTTGGCGGGCAGGTTGAGGTCCAGCACGAGAACGTCCGGGGCCACGGCCTTGGCGCGGCGGACCGCCTGTTCGCCGTCGCCGGCGGTGGCGACCACCTCGAAGCCGGACTCGGCGAGGTCCCGGGCGACCGCGTCGCGCCACATGGGGTGGTCGTCGACCACCATGACCCGGATCGTGTCCTGCTGCTGCGTCATCGCCGCTCCGCCTTCCCCCGCGCCGCCGCGGCGCCCTTCGGTACCTTCAACTCGACTTCCGTGCCCTGTCCGGGCACCGAGATCAGCTCGGCGCTGCCGCCGAGGTCGCGCAGCCTGCCGCGGATCGACTGGGCCACGCCCAGCCGGCCCTCGCCCTCGGCCTCGGCCAGCCGGCCCTCGGGGATGCCGGGGCCGTCGTCCCGGACGGTCACGACGACCTCGTCCGGCTCGTCCTCGACCAGGATCCAGGCGCGTGCCCCGGCTCCGGCGTGCTCGCGCACGTTGTCCAGGGCCGCCCCGACCGCCGCCGCCAGCTCCCGCGCGGCCGGCCGGGGCAGTTCGACCGGGGCGCCGGGCTCGGCGAGGCCGGTGCGGGCGTCCGCGTGGCGGGCGAGCAGCGAGCGCAGGTCGACCGGGCCGGCCGGCTCGTCGTCGTGCGCCTCCTCGACGGCGCGTACGACGGCTCCGGCGGCCGGGTCCTCGCAGACCCGGGACACCGGCAGGAGTCCGCCGGAGACCAGCGTGCGCAGCGCCACCTCCTGCTCGCCGGCCAGCCGCCCCAGTTCCGCGGCCTCGCCGCCGATGACCGCACCGCGCCGCTGCACCATCGCCAGCACCTGGAGCACACCGTCGTGGATGTCCCGGGCCAGCCGCTCGCGCTCGCGCGTCGCCGCCTCGATCTCCAGGGCGCGGGCGAGGGTGCGTTCGGAGGCGCGGGCGACCTCCACGACGTAGCCGATGGCGATGGAGGCCACCCAGACCAGGATCACGTTGTGCACGGTGTCCCGGGCCGGGCCGCCGCGCTCCACCAGGTTGACGGCGGCGACGGCCGTGGAGGCCACGGCGGCCCAGCGCCAGCCGCCCTTGATGGCGAAGGCCAGCACCGCGCCGGCGGTCCATATCGACGGCAGGGTCGGGCCGCCGCCCGCGATCCGCTCGTGGTTGTCGGCGAGCGGGGTGAGCAGGATGCCGCTGAGCGCGACGGTCAGGTCGGCGGCCAGGAAACCCCGGGTGCAGTGCGCCGCGCCGGCCACCCTGGGCAGGGTGGCGAGGGTCCACACGACCAGCACGGCGTAGTAGCCGACGGCGACCCAGGGACGCACGAAGTGGTCGTACGCCGTGGCGCACAGGCCGATGGCGTACAGCATCGTCAGCACCCGGTAGCCGGCGAGCGCACGCCACAGCGGCAGTTCGACCGACATCCTCATGACCCGCTCGCGCCTGGGCATGGCCCCGCCCCCGATCCCCCGGTCCCCCGCTAGCTCCCGGCCTGCTTCTTCTCCGCCTTCTCGGCCTTCTCCGCCTCCTTGGCGGCCTTCGCCGCGTCCGCGATCTGCCGCTTGGCGGCGGTCGCGTACATGTCGACGTACTCCTGGCCGGAGAGCTTCATGATCTCGTACATGACCTCGTCGGTCACCGCGCGCAGCACGAACCGGTCGTGCTCCATGCCGTGGTAGCGGCTGAAGTCCAGCGGCTTGCCGATGCGGATGCCCGGGCGCATGAGCTTGGGCATCACCTGGCCGGGCGGCTGGATCTTCTCGGTGTCGATCATCGCGACCGGGATGACCGGCGCGCCGGTGGCGAGCGCCACGCGCGCGAGGCCGCCGGGCTTGCCCCGGTACAGCCGGCCGTCGGGCGAGCGGGTGCCCTCGGGGTAGATGCCGAACAGCTCGCCGCGTTCCAGCACCTCTATGCCGCTCTTGATCGCCGCCTCGCCGGCGCCGCGCGCCCCGGAGCGGTCCACCGGGAGCTGTCCGACGCCCTTGAAGAAGGCCGCGGTGAGGCGGCCCTTGACACCGGGGGTGGTGAAGTACTCGGCCTTCGCGATGAAGGTGACCTTGCGGTCGAGGACCGCGGGCAGGAAGAACGAGTCCGAGAACGAGAGGTGATTGCTCGCCAGGATGGCGGCCCCCTCGGGCGGAATGTTCTCCAGGCCCTCCACCCAGGGTCTGAAGGCGACCTTCAGTGGCCCTCCGATGGCGACCTTCATCGTGCCGTACAACACCCGCGTGCCTCCTGTTTCCGTCGGTCAGACCATAACCCGGAGTGCCGCCAATGGGCCCGACGGCCCTGGTCGGTGTCGGTGCGGTCGCGTACGGTGAACCACATCCGCCAGTTCTTCATGCCTTTCTCAGGAACAGGAGCCCGAAAGGTGCCGGTTCTTCCCGGAGCCGAGCCGTACCGCCACGAGGGCGGGGAGGTGGGTGTCCTCCTCTGTCACGGCTTCACCGGCTCGCCCCAGTCGCTGCGCCCCTGGGCGGAGCACCACGCGGCCCACGGTCTGACCGTGTCGCTGCCGCTGCTGCCCGGGCACGGCACCCGCTGGGAGGACCTGCAGGTCACGGGCTGGCAGGACTGGTACGCGGAGGTGGACCGCGAGCTGCGGCTGCTGGCCGGCCGCTGCTCCCGGGTGTTCGTCGGCGGCCTCTCGATGGGCGGGGCGCTGGCGCTGCGGCTCGCCGCGAGGCACGGTGACGGCGTCGCGGGCGTGGTGGTCGTCAATCCGGTGAACCGGGTGCGCGGCGTGTCGGCGTACGCCCTCCCGGTGGCCCGCCACCTGGTGCGCACGACGAGGGGTGTCACCGGTGACATCGCCAAGCAGGGCGCCGCGGAGCTGGGTTACGACCGGGTGCCGCTGCGGGCGGCGCACTCCCTGCGGGGGTTCCTGCGCCGGCTGGACGGCGAGCTGCCCCAGGTGACCCAGCCGTTGCTGCTGCTGCGCAGCGCCCACGACCATGTGGTCCCGGCGGCCGACTCGGCGCGTGTGCTGAGCCGGGTGTCCTCCAGGGACGTCACGCAGACCGTGCTGGAACAGAGCCGCCATGTGGCGACGTTGGACTACGACGCGGACCGGGTCTTCGAGGAGAGCCTCGCCTTCATCGGCCGGCTCGCACCCATGACCGGCAAGGAAGGGACGGCCGCAGTTGGCTGAGCACGACTCCGACCGCGGGGATCGCGAGCCGGACGAGAAGGGGGTCCCCTTCGACGAGGAGGCCGCCTGGCAGGCGATCGTCGCGGGCTACGGCGCCGAACCGCCGGACCCGCCGGGCGCCCGGCCCTACAAGCCGGTCGAGGATCTCGCGCTGCTCGAGAAGGAGCCCCCCGGCGAGGACGCCGAAGGACCCGGTGAGCCGGGGTCCGACCGGCCGCTGGGCAGCTCGGTCTCGTTCGCGCCCGGGGTGGGGCCGCGCGACTACCGCCTGGCCGAGCCCTCGGAGGACGACCTGGGCGAGGACGACGAGGGCCACTTCGTGCCACCGGAGCCGCCGCCGCTGCCGACCGCCGACACGACCGCGAGGTTCGCCTGGCTGGGGGTGGTGGGCGGCCCGGTCCTGCTCCTGCTGGCCGTGCTGCTCGGCTGGGAGATGACCTGGTATCTGGCGACCCTCGGCATCGGCGGGTTCCTCGGCGGCTTCGTGACGCTGGTGACGCGGATGCGGACGGACGAGGACGGGGACGACCCGGGGCGCGGGGCCGTGGTCTGATCCGCCGGCCCGTCCCGCCGGCCCGCGCTACGACGCCGGGATCCTGAGGGCGGCCAGGACCGGGAGGTGGTCCGTGGCCCTCCTCAGGTCGTCCTCGTCCACGCCCGGCAGGCCCAGCGGCACCCCGCAGCCGAGGACCTCGACGCCCTCGGTGGCGAAGACGGCGTCGATGCGCTGGTGGGGATCGGTGGCGGTGGAGGTGAACTCGCCGCCCCAGGGGCTGACGGCCCGGCAGTCCTGCAGGGCGCCGGCGAGGCGGCGGAAGGTACGTCCGCCGGGGCGCTCGTTGAGGTCACCGCCGGCCACGGCGTGCTCCGCACCCAGCGCGCCGAGGCGGTCCAGGAGCATCCCGCCCTGCTCGTGCCGCTCGTCCTGCCGCAGGCTCAGATGACAGCTCAGGACGCCCAGACGGGCTCCGCCGAACCGTACGACGGCCGTGGCGAACCCGCGCCGGTGCAGTCCCGGGGTGAGTGGCAGCAGCACGTCCTCCGTGCGCTCGACCGTGGCCCGCAGCGAGCACAGGACCGCGGGGCCCGCCGCCGTCGCGCCCCCGGTGAGGACGGTCTGCCCGGATGCCGCGGCGAGCCGGGCCAGCTTCTTGCGCCAGCGGAAGAACCGCGGCGCCTCCTGGACGAGGACCAGGTCGGGGGCGCAGGCGGTGATCACCCGGGCGAGCGCGGAGGTGTCGTCGCGCAGGGAGCGCACGTTGTAGGCGAGGACCCGGATGACGGCGGAACCGTCCGGTTCGGTACGGGAGTTGGGAAGCGTCGGGGTTGCCATGACGATCAACATACGACGATGCCCGCCGTCCCGGGACCGGACGCGGCGGGCACTGCCGTACGGGCTCGTCACATGATCGGGTCGGGCTCGCGGGCCAGGTCGGCCGCGCCCACCAGGCCCGCCTTGTTGCCGAGCTGGGCGGCGATCACGTCGGCGACCGGACGCCAGTTGCCACCGACGAGCCAGCGCTTGTAGGACTTGCGGATCGGGTCCAGCACCAGGTCGCCCTCGTCCGAGAGGCCGCCACCGACGATGAACGCGGAGGGGTCGAAGAGGGAGGCGAGGTCGGCGAGGCCGGCGCCGGCCCAGCGGGCCAGCTCGCGGTAGGAGTCGACGGCGACCGGATCGCCCTGTCGGGCGGCCATGGAGATGTGCTTGCCCTCGATGCCGTCGGGCGTGCCGTCGCCCAGGGAGAGCAGCACCTCGGCGCGCTCGGGGGTGGCGTTGGCGCGCTGCGTGGCGTAGCGCACCAGGGCGCGGCCGGAGGCGTACTGCTCCCAGCAGCCCTGCGAGCCGCAGCCGCACAGCAGGCCGTCCGGCACCATCCGGATGTGGCCGAACTCGGCGGCCACGCCGAAGTGGCCGCGGCGCAGCTTGTTGCCGATGATGATGCCGCCGCCGAGGCCGGTGCCGAGGGTGATGCAGATGACGTTGCGGTGGCCCTTGCCGGCGCCGAACCTGTACTCGCCCCAGGCCGCGGCGTTGGCGTCGTTCTCGACCACGACGGGGAGGCCCACGCGGGCCTCGACCTTCTCCTTGAGCGGCTCGTTGCGCCAGTCGATGTTGGGCGCGAAGTAGACCGTCGAGCGCTGCCGGTTCACGTAACCGGCAGCACCGATGCCCACGCCGACGATCTCGTGCCCGGCGCGCGCACCCTCCACGGCCGAGGCGATGGCGTCCACGATGGCCTCGGGCGTGGTGGGGGTCGGCACCTTGAAGGTCGAGAGGATGTTGCCGTCCTCGTCGACCACGCCGGCCGCGATCTTGGTGCCGCCGATGTCGACGCCGATGGTGAGTCCCATGAATCCCTCAGTTCGGTCGAGCCCCGCTACGGCCAACCGTACCCGAGGCCCTGCCGCGGAAGGGCTTCAGTCCAGGTCGATGCGCTCCCCCGGACCGCCGTCCTCACCCCGGCCGGGGGTGTCGGGCCACTCGTCCCCGGAGCCGGCCGATCCGGTGGTCCAGCGGCGTTCCTGGTTCTGGACGGCCGACCGGTAGGCGGCCAGCAGTTCGTTGCCGGCCGCGGCGAGGTGGTCGAGCACGTCCGGGTTGCGCTCGAGGACGGGCTCCACCGCGGCCTTCGCCTGCTGGACGACCTGGCGCACCGCCTGCTGGGCGGCGGGTCCGGCGACCCCCCCGAGGAGCGGGGACTGCAGGCCGGACAGCTTGTCGGCCACGGTGTCCACGAGTCTGCGCAGTTCCTCGGCGGCGGAGCCCGGGGGCGGGCCCTGCTCGGAGCGGCGGCGGGCCTTCTCGGCGGCGAGGTCCTCGGCGCAGGCCGTGGACCAGGCGTCGGCGTCGGTCGCCCCCTCCTCGTGGACCTCCGCGGCGGGCTCGGGTGCGGGGCGCTCTTCGCTCATGGCGGACTCCTGACTACGGTTCGCCCCTACGACGTTACCCGAACGGCCTACCCGGTTCACCGGCCCGACGCGGGCCACAGCGCGGGATCGGGGGCGAACCGGACGCGCAGCTCGCTCTCGCGCAGCCCGGCGCCGGCGACGGTGCAGCGGCGCAGGGCCGAGGGCAGCGGAACGATCCGCCGGTAGGGGCCCGCGGTCACCACCAGTTCGTCGCCGCGCCGGATCAGGTCGAGGTCGTCCCGTGCGGCGCCGGGCAGCGGGATGTGCCAGACCAGCACCCCGTCGTCGGCCAGGGCGTCGGTGACCGGCCACTCGACCGGGGTGGGCGCCGGGTTGACGCCGGGCACCGCGAGGGCGTCCAGGTCGTCGGCGCCCTGGGGATCGCGGCCGAGGTGCGGGACGCGGTGGACCTCGTGCTCCGTCTGCCATTCGGCGAGCGTCTTGCGCTGCTGGGCGAGGAGTCCGGCCGTCCAGGTGTCGGGCACGGTGTCGGGCAGTACCCGGTTGGCGACCAGGGACTCGGTGCGCAGCCCGCGCAGGGCGAGGCCGAGGCCGGCGGTGCGTACGGCGTCGGCGCCGGCCGGGCCGGGTTCGGCGACCAGGCGCACGGAGGTCCTCCGGTCGGTGAGCACCGCCTCCACGGCGGCCAGTTCCATGTCCCAGCGGGCCGCCGTCTCGTACAGCCACTCGGCGGGCATGGGGACCCCGGCCAGCCGGCCGAGGACCGGGCGCAGGGCGCGGGCCGCCTGCCGCTCGGGCGGGAGCAGCCGGCGCAGGTAGCGGCGCAGTTCCTCGGGGAGGGCGAGCAGCGCGAGGGCCTGCGGGAGCGGCGGGAGGTCGACGACGAGGAGGTCGTAGCGCTCGCAGAGGGCGGCGTCCCTCAGGGCCCGCAGGAAGGAGAGTTCCTGTGCGCCGGGCAGCGGGGTGACCTCCTCGGCGTCCAGCCGGGCGGCGCCGAGGAGGTCGAGGACGTTCGCGGCGCGGGACTGGAAGGCGGTGAGGTCCTGCCGGAAGCGTTCTGCCGGGTCGGGGCGCCAGACGGTGAGGTTCCCGGCGGCCTCGGTGGGGGCCGCTCCTGTTCCGGTGCCCAGCGCCGCGCCGAGGGTGTCGGTGTGATCGGCGCCGAGCAGGAGGGTGCGGGTGCCGGCGGCCGCGGCCCGCCGTGCGGTGGCCGCGGCGATGGTGGTACGGCCGCTGCCGCCCGGGCCCGTGATCAGGAGGGTGCGCATGAGGGTGAACGGTAACGGAGTGGGCGGGCGCCCCGTGCTCCCGCCCGGTCCCGGGCGGTCGTCGGGCGGTGGCCCCGGGACACCGGCGGCCGCGGGCCGCGGCCGCCGGACGCGGTCCTCAGTGGTCCGACTCCACCCGCTTCTTCAGGCCTGCCAGGGCGCGGTCGATGATGACCTTCTCGGCCTTGCGCTTGATCATGCCGAGCATGGGGATCTTGACGTCGACGGTGAGCAGGTAGGTCACCTCGGTGGTGCCCTGCCCGGCCGGCTTCAGGAGGTAGGAGCCGTCCAGGGACCGCAGCATCTGGGACTTCACCAGCGTCCAGGAGACCTCGTGCTCCCCGGACCAGGTGTACGCCAGCGTCTGGTCGTCCTTGATGGCTCCGGCGTCCATGACGAGGCGGACCTGCTCGGCGCGGCCCCGCTCGTCGGTCGCCAGCACCTCGGCCTCCTTGACCTCGCCGGTCCAGTCCGGATAGCGGGCGAAGTCGGCGATCACCGCCATGACGTCGGCCGGAACCGCCTCGATCGTGATGCTCGAACTGGTGTGTTCCGCCATCGCCGTGGCTCCTCCAGATACGGACCGAAGAGACTCTTGCCGTGCGCGGACCGCGCACGTGTGTGCAGCGTGAAGGCTACCGCGCCCCCGACCCGCCGCCTTCACCCCGTCCGTCCGGTGCCGCGGCCGGGGAGGCCGGCCGGTGAACCCCTCCGGTCACGGCACCAGGCGTTGCGATCACCATTCCAGCGCCCACGGCCGGCCCGTGCCCGCGAAGTGCCCCACGTTCACGCACTCGGTCGCGCCGATCCGCATCCGGCGCACCAGCGGCTGGTGGACGTGCCCGAACAGGGCGAAGCGCGGCCGGGTGCGGCGGATGGCGTCCAGCAGCGCCCCGCTCCCCCGCTCGAATCGGCGCGCGACCGTGTCGTAGACCAGCTCCGGCACCTCCGGCGGGATATGGGTGCACAGCACGTCCACCTCGCCGACCGCCTCGATCTTGGCCGCGTACTCCTCGTCGTCGATCTCGTACGGCGTGCGCATCGGCGTGCGCAGTCCGCCGCCGACGAAGCCGAAGGTCCGGCCGCCGATCTCCACCCGCTCACCGTCCAGCACCGTGGTGCCGGGCCGGGCGTACTCCCGCCACAGGGGCGGCATGTCGACATTGCCGTAGGTGGCGTAGGTCGGCGTCGGGAACGCGGCGAACAGCTCGGCGTACTGCTTGCGCACCGCCCGCTCGATCGCGGCGGCCCGGTCGGCGCCGATCCCGGCCCACAGCCGGGCCCCGAAGGCGCGCGCCTCCTCGTACCGGCGGGCGGTGCGCAGCTCGACGATCCGGTCCGCGTTCTCCTCGCCGAACAGGTCGGGGAAGATCCCGCGCGAGTGGTCGGCGTAGTCGAGGAAGAGGACGAGGTCGCCGAGGCAGATCAGGGCGTCCGCACCCTCGCCGGCACGGGCGAGGTCACGGGCGTTGCCGTGCACGTCGCTGACCACGTGGACACGTGTCCTTCGGCTGCCGGTCGGTGTGGGTGCCATGGCGATCAAGCGTAGGTGGCGCGCGACCCCTGTGAACAGTGGCGGTCCGGCCTGCGGTTACTCGCCGGTCGGTTGTGCCGTGGACTACTGTGCGCGAAGGAACGCCAACCTGTGTGACGCAGGGAACATCTCGCCGGACCCCCCTGTCGTAGACGCCATACCGGCGGGTAACGTCCGGGCCGTCCAGTCGTACTCTGGATTTCAACATGTGAATCGGCATGTGATCTCCGGAGCACTCCCGAGCCTTGGACCGACCGTCGCATCACACAGAGTCGTGGCGCCGGCGCCCTATGAGGAGCAGCAGTCTTGCGCGAGTTCAGCCTTCCGGCTTTGTACGAGGTCCCTGCCGACGGCAACCTGACCGACATCGTCCGCAGAAACGCCGCGCAGCATCCCGACGTCGCCGTCATCGCCCGCAAGGTGGACGGTGCCTGGCAGGACGTGACGGCGACGCGGTTCCTCGCCGAGGTGCACACCGCCGCCAAGGGGCTGATCGCCGCCGGTGTGCAGCCGGGCGACCGGGTGGGGCTGATGTCCCGCACCCGGTACGAGTGGACGCTGATGGACTTCGCGATCTGGAGCGCGGGCGCGGTGACCGTGCCGGTGTACGAGACCAGCTCGCCGGAGCAGGTGCAGTGGATCCTGTCCGACTCGGGCGCGACCGCCTGTGTCGTGGAGCTGGACGGCCACGCGGAGGCCGTGGAGGCGGTGCGGGCCTCGCTGCCCGCGCTGAAACACGTCTGGCAGATCGAGGCCGGCGGCCTGGAGGAACTGGCCCGGCTCGGCCAGGGGGTCGCGGACGCGACCGTGGAGGAGCGCGGCTCGCTCGCCCGGGCCGACGATCCGGCGACGATCGTCTACACCTCCGGCACGACGGGCCGGCCCAAGGGCTGTGTGCTCACCCACCGCGCCTTCTTCGCCGAGTGCGGCAACATCGTCGAGCGGCTGCGTCCGCTGTTCCGCACCGGCGAGTGCTCGGTGCTGCTCTTCCTGCCGCTCGCGCACGTCTTCGGCCGCCTGGTGCAGATCGCCCCGATGATGGCGCCGATCAAGCTGGGCTGCGTCCCGGACATCAAGAACCTCACCGACGAACTGGCCGCGTTCCGGCCGACCCTCGTCCTCGGCGTGCCGCGCGTCTTCGAGAAGGTCTACAACACGGCCCGCGCCAAGGCGCAGGCCGACGGCAAGGGCGCGATCTTCGACAAGGCGGCGGACACCGCGATCGCCTACAGCAAGGCGCTGGACGCCCCGTCTGGCCCGTCCCTCGGCCTGAAGATCAAGTACAAGGTCTTCGACCGGCTGGTCTACAGCAAGCTGCGCGCGGTCCTCGGCGGCCGGGGCGAGTACGCGATCTCCGGCGGTGCCCCGCTGGGCGAGCGGCTCGGCCACTTCTTCCGGGGCATCGGGTTCACGGTGCTGGAGGGCTACGGCCTGACGGAGTCCTGCGCGGCCACCGCGTTCAACCCGTGGGACCGGCAGAAGATCGGCACGGTCGGCCAGCCGCTGCCCGGCTCGGTGGTGCGGATAGCGGACGACGGCGAGGTGCTGCTGCACGGCGAGCACCTGTTCAAGGAGTACTGGAACAACCCGGGCGCGACCGCCGAGGCGCTGGCGGACGGCTGGTTCCACACCGGTGACATAGGCACCCTCGACGAGGACGGCTACCTCCGGATCACCGGCCGCAAGAAGGAGATCATCGTCACGGCGGGCGGCAAGAACGTGGCCCCGGCCGTGATCGAGGACCGGATCCGGGCGCACGCGCTGGTCGCCGAGTGCATGGTGGTGGGCGACGGGCGGCCCTTCGTCGGCGCCCTGATCACCATCGACGAGGAGTTCCTGGGCCGCTGGGCCCAGGAGCACGGCAAGCCGGCGGGCTGCACCGCGGCCTCGCTGCGCGAGGACCCGGATCTGCGGGCGGCGGTCCAGGCGGCGATCGACGACGGCAACGCCGCGGTGTCGAAGGCCGAGTCCGTGCGCAAGTTCCGCATCCTGCCCGCCCAGTTCACGGAGGAGTCGGGCCATCTCACCCCGTCGCTGAAGCTCAAGCGGAACGTGGTGGCGAAGGACTACGCGGAGGAGATCGAGGCGATCTACGCGAAGTAGGCGGCCCGCCGAAGGCGCTTCACGGCGCGGGTCCCCGGTGGGGGCCCGCGCCGTCGTGCGTCGCCGTTCGTGTCACGCGTCGCCGCCGGTCCGTCGTACCTCGTCGCGGTTCCGCCCGAGGGCTGTCCCGTGGTCCCCGGTGGACCAGCGCACGGCGCCGGATGCGGTGCGTCGCGAGGCGGAGCTTCACCCGCGTACTGGACGCACTCGGCGTACTGACGTACTCGGGTGTCGCGACAACGCGGCGAGGTGCCGTGCCGGGCGTCGCGAGCCGGTGAACCCCTCACGGTGCCGGTGCCGTACTCGGGCCTTCGGCCGGTGCGGCGGGAGCTCCGGCCGGGCACCGCGACGGGGCGAACCCCGGCCGACGCGGCGCTAGAGCAGGGCCTTGAGCTTCTCCGCGAGCAGGTCCCAGCGCCACTTCTCCTCGACCCACCGGCGACCGCGCTCACCCATCCGGCGGCGCAGCGCCGCGTCGCCGAGCAGGGCGGTGATCCGCTCGGCGACCTCCGCCGGCTCACCGCCGCGGACGACCCAGCCGGTCTCGCCGTCCAGCACCGCGTCCGGCGCGCCGCCCGAGTCGCCGGCGACGACCGGCAGCCCGGTGGCGGAGGCCTCCAGGTAGACGATGCCGAGGCCCTCCACATCCAGGCCGCCCCGCCGGGTGCGGCACGGCATGGCGAAGACGTCGCCGGCACCGTAGTGCGCGGGCAGCTCGGACCAGGGGACGGCGCCGGTGAAGCGGACGGAGGCCTCGACACCGGCGTCCCGGGCCAGCCGGCGCAGATCCCGCTCGTAGGGCCCGCCCCCGACGATGAGCAGCACGGCGTCCGGCTCGGCGGCCAGGATCCAGGGCATGGCGCGGATGAGGGTGTCCTGGCCCTTGCGGGGCACCAGCCGGGAGACGCACACCACCACCGGCCGCTCGCTGAGCCCGAGCCGCGCCCGTACCTCGTCGCCGCCCGAGTCCGGGTGGAAGGTCTTCTCGTCGACCCCGGGCGGAAGCTGTGTCATGCGCCCGGCCGCGGCCTCGGTGAGGGCCGTGGCGATCCGGGAGCGGGTGTACTCGCCGAGGTAGGTGAGGGTGTCCGTGGAGTCACCGATGCGGCGCAGCAGTCGCCGGGCGGCGGGGAGCTGGGCCCAGCCGGCCTCGTGCCCGTGGGTGGTCGCCACCAGCCGCTCGGCACCCGCCCGGCGCAGGGCGGGCGCCATCAGACCGAGCGGTGCCGCCGCCCCGAACCACACCGAGGTGCAGCCGTGCTCCCGGAGCAGCCCGGCCGCCCGCCGGGTCGCCGCGGGCGTCGGCAGCAGCATGGTCGTTCGTTCGCGTACGACGGTGAAGGGCTGTTCGTCGTCGAAGGCCGCCGTGGCCAGGGCGCCCTCCCGGCCGTGCTTCCAGGTGGAGGCGAGGACGACGAGCCGCTCGGGGTCCAGCCGGAGGGCCATGTTGTGCAGGAAGGCCTGGATGCCGCCCGGCCGGGGCGGGAAGTCGTTGGTCACGATGAGGGTCCTGTGCATCGCCGCCGACCCTACCGCGCGCCTGCGGCGGCCCGGGCCATCATGGTTACCTGGCCATGAACGGCGGACGGACGGGAGCGCGGGTGGACAGGACGAACGGGTGGCCGGCGGCGCTGCCGTGGACCTGGTGCGCGACCCGGCTGGCGCTGCTGCTCCTGGTCTTCCGGGTGGTGTCCCTCCCCGGCGCGGACGTCACCACCGATGTGTCGGTGATCTACCGGAGCTGGTCCGAGGTACTGCGCCAGGGCACGTTCCCGCTGCACGACGTGACCTGGCAGTACCCGCCCGCGGCCGCGCTGGCGGTCCTCTCCCCCGCCCTGTTGCCGTTCCTCGGCTACGCACCGGCCTTCTTCGTCCTGAGCTGCCTCGCCGACCTGGTCGTGTTCGGTCTGCTGGCGTACGCGGGCCGGCGGCCGGAGCGCTCGTCGCGCGGCGCGTGGATCTGGGTGGCGGGCCTGCCGCTGCTCGGCCCGACGGCGTACGCCCGGTACGACCTGATGGTGACCGCGGTGGCGGTGGCGGCCCTGCTCGCGGGCACCCGGCATCCCCGGGCGATGGGCGCGCTGGCGGCTTTCGGGGCGCTGCTGAAGGTGTGGCCCGCCCTGCTCCTGGTGGGCGCCACCCGGCTGCGGGCGTGGCTCTCGGCGGCGGTGACCGCGGGCGGGATCGCCGCGCTGTTCGCGGTCACCATGCCGGGCGCCTTCGCCTTCCTGGCCTTCCAGCGGGACCGGGGTACCGAGGTGGAGTCGCTGGGCGGCCTGGTCCTGCACCTGGCCCGGCGGTTCGGCTGGCCGGGCGAGGTGGTGCTGAACTACGGCTCGGCGGAGTTCCTCGGCCCGTACGTCGGGGTGGTCGGCAAGGTCGCCGTGGCGCTCAGCGCCGGCGCCTTCTGCTGGCTGCTGCTGTGGCGGCTGCGGGCGACCCGGTTCGAGCCGCACACGCTCGCGGACGCGGCGTTCACCGCGGTGCTGCTCTTCACCGTGACCAGCCGGGTGATCAGCCCGCAGTACCTGGTGTGGCTGATCGGGCTGGCCGCCGTCGGCGGCTGCTTCCGGGGGAGCCGGACGGGCGGGCCCGCCGTCCTGGTGGTGGCGGCGGCCTTCGTCACGCTGCTGGAGTTCCCCGTCGGCTTCGTGCACGTCATCGTGAGCGACACCTACGGCGTCGCCCTGCTCCTCCTGCGCAACGCCCTCCTCGTGGCGGCGGCCCTCATCGCGGCCCGCGCCCTGTGGCGCACGACCGTCCCACCGAGCACCGCGCCCCCGCCTCGCACACCCCGGACCGAGCGGGCGTCGGCATCCCCCTGACGCGGCCGGAGGGCCGATGCGGCGACGTCCGTGGCCCCGGGACGCGATCGGGTGCTCGGACACTCAGCCGAGCTGATCGCGCACGTAGTCCCGCCACTGGGCGGTGAACGCCTCGGGGGTGGTGCCGAGCGTCCCGCGCAGGGCCTCTTCGAGGGCACCGGCACGCTTGTGGTGGGCGCCCACGGCGCGGTAGAAGGCGCCGAGGCGGCTCTCGTCCCAGTGGGCGGCGATCATCCGGCAGGCCAGCCAGCCGCCCTCGTAGGCCTGTGCGAGGCGGTCGGGGTCGCCGCTGAAGGCGAAGTCGCCGTCGGCGGGCAGCGCCGTCGGCACCTCGCCGTCCCGGACCGCGCGGCTCAGTTCGGGTGCGGCCTCGGTCGGTGTGCGGCCGGTGCCGAGGTAGCCGATCCAGTCGGCGTAGCCCTCGGACAGCCAGAGCGGGGTGGCGGTGGTGGTGTGCGCCCGGGTGGCCACATGGGTGGTCTCGTGGGTGAGCACCACCTGTTTGCCGGTCTCGCCCAGCACCGCGTACGCCTCCGGGTTGACCACCACCCGGTCCGCCGGCGTGCGCCCCGGGCTCCCGGCCTCGCCGGTGGTGACCGCGGCGATGCCCCGGTACCCGGAGGCGGACGAGCCGAGCAGCGCGGCCATGCCCGTGAGGTTCCGGGGGACGAGGACGACGAGCCGCCGGGTCCAGGCCGTCCCCCACGCCGCGGAGACGGCCGGTACGGCGCGGTCGGCGAGCCGGGCGTACCGGCGCAGTTCGGCGGCGCCCTGGCCGGTCCCGAGGACCAGGCTGTGCGCGCCCCGGACGGCGGTGACCGGGCCCTGGTCCCACAGTTGCTGTCCGGACTTCCCGGCGGGCCGGTCCCCGGTGACGTACCACCGGCCGCCGCCGGTGCGACGCAGGGTGAGGGTGCGGCGGACGTTGACCGGGGCCCTGTCGTAGCCGGCGACCCGGTAGCGCAGCTCGGCGTCGGCGGTGGCGCCGGAGCCGCCGCGGCGCAGGGCCGTCACCCGGTACGCCCAGGAGGTCAGGGGCAGGGCGCGCAGCCGGACGTAGGAGGTGCGGGTACCGGTCGCGCCGAAGGCCGTCTCGTCGTGGCCGAGCAGGGCCGTCGACCGCCGGTCGAGGACCCGCTGCACCTCGGCGGTGACCGGATCGGCGGCGGTCCGCCCGGCGCAGCCGGCCAGGGGCGGCAGGAGCAGCAGGCAGAGCCCCGCCGCGGCGGCCCGCCAGGTGCGCCGCGCCCGTCCACGAACAGTCACCCGCCGATCGTACGGCGCGTGGCCGGGGTTCAGGGACGGGTGACGGAGGAGATCGGCATCATCCCGACCGGGTCGTAGCGCACCGGCGCGCCCGGGTGGGGCGCGTGGATCACCCGGCCGGCGCCGACGTACATCCCCACGTGGCTGGCGTCGGCGCGGTAGACGACCAGGTCGCCGGGGCGCGCCTGGGACAGCGGGACCTGCCGGCCGGCGTGCCGCTGGTCCTGGGAGGTGCGCGGCAGGTGGACGCCGGCCTGGGCGTACGACCACTGCATCAGCCCCGAGCAGTCGAAGCCCGACGGTCCGCTGGCACCCCAGACGTAGGGGCGGCCGAGGGCGGACCGTGCGGCGGCGACGGCGGCCGCGGCGCGGGCGCCGGGGGCGACGTCGCCGGCCGGTCCGGGCAGACCGGCGCGGGAGGCGCGGTCGTAGGCGGCGCGTTCGTCGGCGGGCAGGGAGTTGAGCAGGTGACGGGCCCGGGCCAGCTTGCGCTGCACGATCCGCTTGTGGGTGTCGACGGCCTTGCGGCTGCGCTCCAGCTCGGCGAGCTTCCCGGCAGCTCGGGACCGCTCCTGGGCGAGCTGCCGCAGCTCCCCGCGCAACTCCCGGAGCCGGCCTTCCTGCTGGACGCCGATGCGGTCGAGGGTGGCGGCCTTGGCGAGGTAGTCGCCGGGGTCGTCGGACAGCAGCAGGGCGACGGCCGGGTCGAGGCCGCCGGAGCGGTACTGGGCGCCGGCCAGCGAACCCAGCCGCTCCCGCATGGTGTTGACGCGCTGCGCGCGGCGCGCGATGTGCTCCTGTGCGTCCCGTACCTGGCGGCGCAGCGCGTCGGCCCGCTCGTCGGCCCTGTCGTAGGCCTGGGTGGCCCGCTCGGCCTCCTCGTAGAGGCGGTCCACCTCGGCCCGGGTGTCGCGGTGCGGTGCCGCGTCGGCCGGTACGGCCGTCAGGGCGGCGGCCGCCGCCGACAGCGTGCACAGGGCGGCTGAGGCGCCGCGGTCGAACCCGGACGGTGCGAGACGGCGATGGGAACCCACGGCAGTCCTTCTGCTGGCGGACAGGAACGGTTCCCCGGCGCGGGGGACGGGGAGACCCTCGCGCCGGGAAACGCGGCAGACAGTAACCGTGCCGAAGGACGCCGGCCAAAGACCCTCGAAGGCTCCACAACCACCGCGCCCCGCCACTGACGCAGGTCAGGGCGGGGCGGGAAGTCATTGGCGGTACGCGGGATTCGCCCGTTCGGGCGCCCGGGAACCGGCGTCGGAGAGGGTCAGACGCGGACGCCGAACTGGAACGGCATGTTGCCGATCGCCTCGTAGCGGACGACGGCGCCGGTGTGCGGGGCGTGCAGCACCTGGCCGTTGCCGGCGTAGAGCCCGACGTGGTGCAGGTCGCCGTAGAAGAACACCAGGTCGCCGACCTGGAGCTGGCTCTGCGACAGGTGGGCGCCGTAGTTCGCCTGGGCCTCGGAGGTGCGGGGTATGGAGACACCGGCCTGGGCGTAGGCCCAGGAGGTCAGACCCGAGCAGTCGAAGGAGGAGGGACCGGTGGCGCCGTAGACGTAGGGGCTGCCGATCTTGCTCTGCGCGGCGGAGAAGGCCGCGGAGGCCCGGCCGGAGGCGGAGGAGTCGTTGCCGAGGTCCACCCGGTCGCTGGAGGAGCGGTTGGCCCGCTGCTGCTCGGCGGCGAGGGCCGCCTTCTCCTTGGCCGTCAGGGTGTTGAGCAGCTTCTGCGCCTCGGCGAGCTTGCCCTGGACTTCCTTCTTCTTGTTGCCCAGCTCGGTACGGGTGGAGGCCAGGTCCTTGAGCTTCTCGGTGGCCTCGGCCCGCTCCTGGGCGAGTTCGCGCTGTTTGTCCTGGATCTTCTTCAGCGCCTCGACCTGCTGGCCGCTCAACTGGTCGAGCGTGGAGGCCCTGTCGAGGTAGTCGTCCGGGTCGGCGGACAGGAAGAGCTGGACCGAGGGATCGATGCCGCCGGAGCGGTACTGCGCGGTGGCCAGCGAGCCCAGGCCGTCGCGCAGCTTGTTGAGATCCTGCTGCCCGCGGGCCACATTGTCCTGGATCGTGGAGATTTCCTTCTGCAGCTTCTGCTGCTTCTCCTTGGCCCCGTTGTACTTCTCGGTGGCCTGCTCCGCCTCCTCGTAGAGCTTGTCGACCTTCGCCTTGACCTCGTCCTTGCCCAGCTTCTCGCTCGGAGCGGCGTTGGCGGCGTTGGCGCTCAGCGCGACGGCGGCGGCCGCCGCGGTGGTCAGCACGGTGACACGCGTGCGGCTGGGCTGCTTGGGTCGACGGTGGGACGCCACGAGGGACGATCTCCTTCTTGTGAGTGATCACCCGTTCGGAGGTTCGAGCCCAGACCCTAGTGACCCGGTTGTGATCAGTTCAAATCCCCGCGGCAAAAAAGCCGGTGACGCAACGCATTCTTTGCCCGCAACTCACGTGCGGTGATAATGGATTGACACTACGTTGCGTGACGATGCGGCCAATTCGGGCAATGCGTGCCTGCGTTGCACCTTCAGGACAGTCGCTTCAGAAGTACCGCAGAGGCGACGGGACGGGCGCCGGCGCGCGCGACCCCGTCGGCCACCTCCCGGTCGGTCGAGGCGACGATGACCGGGCGGCCCGGGGGCTCGGCGCGCACGAGCTGGCGGATCAGCTCGTCCGCGGTGACGCCCGGCTTGGAGAACAGCACCCGCACCCCGCGCGGCGGCGCGAGCAGCACCGGCGCGGCCAGTTCGGCGCCGTCGAACACACAGGTCACCTCGGCGCCGGTCTGCGCGGCGAGCGCGGAGAGCTGCCCCAGCAGGCGCAGCCGCTGCTTCTCCAGCGGCATCTGGGGATAGCCGGTCTTCGTGACGTTGTAGCCGTCGACCACCAGGTGCGCCTGCGGCAGCGCCAGAAGCTGGTCGAGGATCGCCGGGTCGTTCTCCGACAGCGCCCGGGCCGCGATGTCCTTCGGGGTCATCCGTCCCGGTTCGACCGCGTCCACGGTCTCGGCGGGGCGCACGGAGACGGGCGGCAGGGCGAGTTCGCGCCGGAGCCCCTGGGCGGCGTCCAGCATGGTGTCCAGCAGCAGCCGCACCCGCATGTCCTCCACACTGCGGCCCTCACGGACCGCCCGCCGGGTGGCCTCCAGCGCCGCCTCGGCCTCGCCCAGACGCGCCTTGAGCCGCCGGGACTCGCTCTCGGCGGCCGAGAGCTGCGCCTGCCCCTCGGCACGCGCGGCCTCGACCTCGCCCCGGACCTTGCGCAGCGCGGCCTCGCCGCGCTTGACGTCGCTGAGCGCGGCACGCAGCTTGCGGTGCAGCGACTCCGTCTCCCGCTTCGCCGACTCCGCCTCGGCACGCAGCCGTTCGGTCTCGGCGCGGGTCTGCTCCCGGGCCTGCTCCAGCTCCGCGCGCAGCCGCTCCAGTTCGGCCCGGCTCTCCTCGTCGGCCCGCTCCGCGTCGGCGCGCTGCGCCTCCTCGCCGGCCGCGGTGACCAGCTTCACCCAGCCCGCGGGCCGCAGCACGTAGGCCGCGGCCGCCACATCGAGCGGGTCCGCGGCCGGGGGCGGCGAGCCGGATTCGAGGGCGCCGGAGAGTTCCGGCTGGGCCTCTCTGAACTTCTCCCCGATCCGCTGCCGGAACAGGGTGTCGGTCTCCAGGGCCGCCGCCATCGCGTTGCCGGCGAACTTGGTCCGGCGATTGGGGGCGAACCGGGCGTACTGCCGCAACTGGGCGGGCAGTTCCGTCACGGTCAGCAGGCCGAAGCCGTCCGAGACGATCTGCACGACCCGCCGGCGCACGCCGTCGGGCAGCGGACGGTCAAGCACCTCAGCGGTGCCGTCGCCCGGCCCCCCGCCTGTGGTCTCCACCATCCGTCACACCCCAATACCCTCACGGGGCCCGCTCCGCTCAGGAGCCGGCGCCCGGCCTGTCCACGAGTTCCACCTGGTCCACCGCGTTGCACCAACGGCAGCGGACCGATTCGATGGTCTCACTGACCACCTCGCGCTCCTCGACCGTCGGCTCGCCCGCGAGGTCGAGGTGAACGTACTCGACGACCTTCGACGAACGGGTCACGTCGAAGCGGGTGAGGTTGCCGCAGAGGGTGCAGCGCCATCGTGTCGTGGCGGTCGGCAGGGGAACCGTCATCGTGACTGTTCGCTTCCTTCTCGGGTCGTCCGCGCCGCTCCCCGACGCGTGTGGCTCGTAACCCTACGGCCTGCGGGTCGCTCGCCGCCCGTCCGTCCGCCCACGGCGGCGAGGCGGTCGTCGGCCCGCGTCCCGTTCCGTCATGCTCTGTAGTCATGATCCGCACCTGGGGCACGGCGGCCCGCGGGGCGTTCCGGGCGGTCCGGGGCGTGTCCGCGCCGATGACGTACGTCCTCCTCGTCCTGTGCGCCCTGATCTTCGTGCTCGGCCCGGCCTCCGGTCTCACCCCGGCGTACGGCTCGGGCGGGGCGCTGTTCACGGCACAGCGGGCGTACTTCCACCACTGGGGCGTGGTCCCGGCCGAGCTGTTCGCCCCGTCGGTCCGGGCGGCCCTGACCCCGGCCACGGCCCTGTTCGTGCACGGCAGCTGGGTGCACCTGCTCGGCAACATGCTCTTCCTGTTCGTCTTCGGGCTGATGACCGAGGAACGGATGGGCCGGGTGGAGTTCACCCTCTTCTACGTCGGCTGCGGATACCTGGCCCTGCTGGGCTACGCGGCCGCCAACGCCACCTCCGGGCAGTCGCTGGTGGGCGCCTCGGGGGCGATCTCGGCGGTCCTCGGAGCGTTCCTGTACCTGTTCCCACGTGCCCGTGTGACCAGTCTCCTCCCCTTCCTGTTCTTCCTCCCGCTGCGCTTCCCGGCCTGGGTCGTGCTGCCCTTCTGGGCGGCCCTGCAGTGGCTCGCGGCGGGCCGCGCCGGCCAGGGCCCCGGGGTCGCCTACCTCGCCCACCTGATCGGCTTCGGCCTGGGCTTCGGCTACACGTGGGCGCGCTACGGGCGGACTACTAGAGTGAAGTCCGCACCGGCCCCGGCACCCGAGGGAGAGACCCAGCCGTGATCACCGCGATCGTCCTGATCAAGACCAGCGTGGACCGGATCCCCGAGATCGCGGAGCAGATCGCTTCGCTGGATTCGGTGAGCGAGGTCTTCTCCGTCACCGGCACCTACGACCTGATCGCCATGGTGCGGGTGCGGGAGCACGAGGACCTGGCCGACGTCATCCCGGGGCGGATCAGCAAGATCCCCGGCGTGGAGGGCACCGACACGCACGTCGCGTTCCGCACCTACTCCCAGCACGACCTGGAGGCGGCGTTCGCGATCGGTCTCGACACGTGAACGCCGCCCGCCGGGTCTGTCGGCCCGGCGGTCCGCGCCCGGCTCAGGCCTGCTCGCGGACCGGCACGCAGCGTCCGTCCTCGGTGCGGTAGCGCCACCGCGCGCCGTCGCGGACCAGTTCCCGCACCGCGTCGACGAAGCGCTCGACGTGCTCGTCGGGGGTGCCCGCCCCGAAGCTGACCCGGACGGCGTTCAGGGACCTCTCGCCGGGCGCGGCCTCGGGCGCCCCGCACCCCCCCTCGGTCCGCGGGTCGCCGCCCAGCAGGACGCGGACCAGCGGGTGGGCGCAGAACAGGCCGTCGCGGACGCCGATGCCGTACTCGGCGGAGAGCGCGGCGGCGAAGTGGGAGCCGTTCCAGCCGTCGACGACGAAGGAGAGCACGCCGACCCGCGGCGCGTCGTCACCGAAGAGGGAGAGCACCCTGACCTGCGGCACCTCGGCGAGACCCGCCCGGAGCCGGGCGATCAGATGCTGCTCGCGGGCCACGAGGGCGTCCCAGCCGGTGTCGGTGAGGGCCCTGCAGGCGGAGGCGATGGCGTGGGCGCCGATGACGTTCGGGGAGCCGGCCTCGTGGCGCGCGGCGCTCTCGTGCCACTCCACGTCCACTCCCCCGTCCTCGCGCCGCGTGACCCTGCGGCTGGCGCCGCCGCCCGCGAGGTACGGCTCGGCGGTGGTCAGCCAGTCGGCTCGGCCGGCCAGCACGCCGGAGCCGAAGGGCGCGTAGAGCTTGTGCCCGGAGAACGCCACCCAGTCGACGTCCAGGTCCCTGACCGACACCGGGTGGTGCGGGGCGAGCTGGGCGGCGTCCAGGACGATCCGGGCCCCGTGCGCGTGGGCCGCGGCGGCCAGCTCGCGCACCGGCCACAGCTCCCCGGTGACGTTGGAGGCGCCGGTGACGCACACCAGGGCCGGGCCGTGCGGATCGCGGTCGGCGAGGGCCCGCTCCAGGGTCTCCACGGCCTGGCGCGGGGTGCGCGGCGCGTCGAGGACGGTCACCCCGGCGCCCTGCCACGGCAGCAGCGCGGCGTGGTGCTCGGTCTCGAAGACGAGGACCTCGCAGCCGGCCGGGAGCGCGCGGGCGAGGAGGTTCAGCGAGTCGGTCGTCGACCGGGTGAAGACCACCTGGTCGCTCTCCCGGCAGTCGAGGAAGCCGGCGACCGTCCGGCGGGCGTTCTCGAACAGGTCGGTGGAGAGCTGGGAGAGGTGGCCGGCGCCGCGGTGGACGCTGCCGTAGTAGGGCGCGTAGGCGGCGACGTCGTCCCAGACGCGCTGCAGGGCGGGGGCGCTGGCGGCGTAGTCCAGCGCGGCGTAGGCGACCTCGCCGCCCGTCACGACCGGGACGGTGACGTCACGGCCCAGAACGGGCAGCAGGCCGCAGAGGGTGGCGGGGGCGGCGGCGGTGGAGACGGACATGGGTGAACTCCCGTGAGGCAGGCGGGCGCCACCGTGCGAGCGGTACGGCTCGAAGCACGGCGGAAGGTGAAAAGGGGTACGCGGAGGCGGGGCTCTACGCCCTATCGCATTCGCTTGCTCACGGAAGGCTCCCTCGACGACCAGGACCCCTGGTCCCGCGCTCCTTCAGGAGCCGCGCGAGGGGTCCGCGCTTGCCGTGGACCTCGCTGCCCACGACCTGGTCCTCACCCGGGGCACCCCGCCACGGACGGAGGGTTGCCGGACAGCCGGCCGGGGCCGAATGGCTGTCACTCATGACCTGGTTCAGCATCCTGCCACACGATCTTCGGTGCGCAAGGCGCGGTCCGTCATCCGGACAGCGCCCCGCGTCGCACCGGGCGGGTGTCAGGCGTTGCTGGCCGCCACCCAGCGCTCCAGCGCCCGCTTCGCCGCCCCGCTGTCGATCGACTCCGCCGCCCTCGCCATGCCCGCGCGGAGCTGCTCGGCGAGCGGCTGGTCGGCCGGCCGCAGGGCGACCAGCGCCGCCGCCGAGTTCAGCAGCACCGCGTCCCGGACGGGTCCGTGCTCACCGTCCAGCACGCGCCGGGCCACCTCCGCGTTGTACGAGGCGTCGGCGCCGCGCAGCGCCTCCACGGGGACCAGCTCGATGCCGACGTCCCGCGGGTCGAAGCGCTCCTCGGCGACCCTGCCGTCCCGGACCACCCACACCCGGGACGTGGAGGTGGTGGTCAGCTCGTCCAGGCCGTCGTCGCCCCGGAACACCAGGGCGGAGTTCCCTCGCTCGGCGAGGACCCCGGCCACGATGGGCGCCATGCGCGGATCGGCCACACCGACCGCCTGGGCGCGCACCTTGGCCGGGTTGGTCAGCGGGCCGAGCACGTTGAAGGTGGTACGGATGCCCAACTGGCCCCGGGCCGCCGCGACGTGGCGCAGCGACGGGTGGAACTTCACCGCGAAGCAGATGGTGATGCCCGCCTCTTCGGCGACCTCGGCGACCCGCCGCGGGGTCAGGTTGAGATCGATGCCGAGCTTCTCCAGGACGTCGGAGGAGCCGGAGGCGGACGACGCGGCGCGGTTGCCGTGCTTGACGACCTTCGTGCCGGTGCCGGCGACGACGATCGACGACATGGTGGAGATGTTCACCGTCTTCGCGCCGTCGCCGCCGGTGCCGACGATGTCGACGGCCGGGCCGGGCACCTCGATCACGTTGGCGTGCTCGTACATGGTCCGCACGAGGCCGGTGATCTCCTGGACCGTCTCGCCCTTGGCCCGCAGCGCCACCATGAACCCGGCGATCTGGGCGTCGGTCGCCTCGCCCCGCATGATGCGGTCCATCGCCCAGGCGGTCTCGTCGGCGGACAGGTCCCGGCCGTCCAGCAGGCCGTTCAGCAGGGCGGGCCAGGAACGGCCCGCCGCGGTGTCGCCTCCAGCGGGGGTCACAGCGCTCATGGCCGCTCCTGGGTGTCGTCGCAGAACAGTTGCCCCCACCCTATCCAGCCCCGGACGCGGCGAAGGGCCCCGTCCTCCCCCAGGCTCTCGAACGAGCTCGAGCGGGGGGTACCCCCATCCGGACGGGGCCCTTCGACTGTGGCGTGGCGACGCTCGGGGATCAGTGGTGGCCGTGGCCGCTCGTGATCTCCCGGTATTCCTCGACGGTGGCCTTCGGGATCTGGTTGTCCTCGCCGTAGTAGGCGTTGCTGAGCTTGGTGCGCAGCTTCTCGGACCCCTTCACCTTGCGCTCGACACCGTTCTCGTCCACCGTCGGGCCGATCTCGGCCGGCTCGTACTGGTGGTGGGCGGTGAGGGTGTGGAGCTGCTCCTGGCTGAGCGGCTCGTGGATCTCGATGAACTCACCGTGCGGCAGGCGCTTGATGATGCCCGTCTCGCGGCCGTGCAGCACCTTCTCGCGGTCCCGGCGCTGCAGGCCGAGGCAGATCCGCTTGGTGACGATGAAGGCGATGACCGGTCCGGCGAAGAAGGCGATCCGGACGAACCAGGTGACCGCGTTCAGCGACAGGCTGAAGTGGGTGGCGAACAGGTCGTTGCCACCGCCGACCAGGCCGACCATGTACACCGTGATCCAGGCGACACCGAACGCGGTGCGCGTCGGGGCGTTGCGCGGGCGGTCCAGGATGTGGTGCTCGCTCTTGTCGCCGGTGACCCAGGACTCGATGAACGGGTAGAGCGCGATCACGCCGAGCACCAGGCCGAAGAGGACCAGCGGGATGAACACGCCCAGGACGAGCGTGTGACCCCAGAAGTTGATCTCCCAGCCCGGCATGTAGCGGACCAGACCCTCGGCGAAGCCCATGTACCAGTCGGGCTGGGCGCCCGTGGACACCTGGTCCGGACGGTAGGGGCCCATGGCCCAGATCGGGTTGATCTGGGTGACCGCGGCGATGGCCGCGATCACGCCGAAGACCAGGAAGAAGAAGCCTCCGGCCTTGGCCATGTACACCGGCAGCAGCGGCATGCCGACGACGTTCTTCTCGGTCTTTCCGGGACCCGCGAACTGCGTGTGCTTGTGGTAGAAGACCAGGATCAGGTGGCCCACCATCAGCCCGAGCATGATGCCCGGCAGCAGCAGGATGTGGATCGAGTAGAACCGGGCCACGAAGTCGTGGCCGGGGAACTCGCCGCCGAAGAGGAAGTACGAGATGTACGTGCCGACGATCGGCATGGACAGGATCGCACCCTCGGTGAAGCGCACACCGGTGCCGGAGAGCAGGTCGTCCGGGAGCGAGTAACCGGTGAAGCCGGTGAACATGCCCAGGACGAACAGCAGGAAGCCGAACAGCCAGTTGATCTCACGCGGCTTGCGGAACGCGCCGGTGAAGAACACGCGCATCATGTGCACGAACATGCCGGCGAGGAAGATCAGCGCGGCCCAGTGGTGGATCTGCCGGATGAGCAGACCACCGCGCACGTCGAAGGAGATGTGCAGGGTCGAGTTGAACGCCTCGGACATCAGCTGTCCCTGGAGCGGGACGTAGCTGCCGTGGTACTCCACCTCGTTCATCGACGGGTGGAAGAACAGCGTCAGGTAGACACCGGTCAGGATGATGATGAGGAAGCTGTACATGCAGACTTCGCCCAACATGAACGACCAGTGGTCGGGGAAGATCTTGCGCATGTTGGCCTTGGCCAGGGAGTAGATCCCCAGCCGGCCGTCGGCCCAGTCCGCGACCCGCTCGCCGGCCGGCGCCTTGCCGCGTCGCTCGTTGTTCTCGTTGGTGCTCATCCGCGCTCCCAGAATGCAGGACCGACGGGCTCCTCGAAGTCGCCGAGCGCCTGGAGGTAACCCTCGTCGTTCACGCCGATGCGGAGCTGCGGCAGGGCGTGACCGGCCGGGCCGAAGATCACTCGGGCACCGTCGGAGAGGTCGAAGGTGGACTGGTGGCACGGGCACAGGACGTGATGCGTCTGCTGCTCGTACAGCGAGATCGGGCAACCCACGTGGGTGCAGATCTTCGAGAAGGCGACGATGCCCTCGTGCGACCAGTCGAGCTCGCGCTTGTCCTTGATGTTGCCCGGCTGCAGCCGGATGATCATCAGAGCGGCCTTGGCGATCTCGTTCTGGAAGTCCTCGTCGGCCTCCTCCAGGCCCTCGGGCTTGGCGAAGGTGAGCGAACCGACCTGGACGTCCTCGGGACGCAGCGGCTGGTTCGTGTTCATGTTGACGAGGAGCTTGCCCTTGGCCCACAGGGTGTGCCGCAGCGAGGTGCCGGGCAGCGGGCCGAGGTCACGCAGCAGCACGACGCCGGAGAGCGGCACCAGGGTGAGCGCGCCGAGCATCGTGTTGCGGATCAGCTTGCGGCGGCCGAGCGCCGACTCCTTCGCGCCCTCCTTGAAGTCCGCGTGCACCTGCGCGCGGACCTCGGCCGGGGCCGCGATCGGGTGACGCTCGGCGGCGACCTCCACGTCGGACATCAGGGTGCGGGCCCAGTGGACCGCGCCCGCGCCGATGCAGAACAGGGCGGCGCCCAGGGTCAGGCCGAGCGCGAAGTTCAGCGCGCTGATGTGCCCGATCGGGAAGATGTAGACCGAGGTGTCGGGCGAGATCGTCACGTACGAGGCGATGAAGCCGACGGTGGCCAGCATCGAGACCGTGAACAGCATGGCGACGACGCGCTCGGACCGCTTCGCGGCCCGCTCGTCGATGTCCTGGATCCGGTGCTCGTGGGGCGGCAGCCCCGGGTCCGCGAACGGGTTGGCCTCGTCCGCGACGCTCACGGCGCCGTGCGCGTGGTCCTGCTCTGCGGGCAGGTTCTCTTCTGGAATGTCTTGGCTACTCATGACTTCTTGGCCTTTGCGGTCCGGGCGGCGACCCACACGGCAACCGCGATCAGTGCGCCGAGGCCGAAGATCCAGGCGAACAGACCCTCGCTGACCGGCCCGAGGCCGCCCAGCTCGAGGCCACCCGGGTTGACCGTCTCGTCACCGTTGACCGCGTTCAGGTACGCGATGATGTCCTTCTTGTTCTTCTCCGACATCGTGGTGTCGGGGAAGGACGGCATGTTCTGCGGGCCGGTCTGCATGGCCTCGTAGATGTGCTTGGGGTCCACGCCCTCGAGGCTCGGCGCGTACTTGCCCTTGGTGAGAGCACCGCCCTTGCCGGTGAAATTGTGGCACTGCGCGCAGTTGGTGCGGAAGAGCTCGCCGCCCTTGGCGATGTCCGCGCCCTCCGGGCCGTACTGCTGCTTCGTCGGCACGTTCGGGCCGGCGCCCAGCGACGCGACGTACGCGGCGAGCTGGTCGATCTGGGCCTGCGTGTACACGGGCTTCTTGCGCGGGATCTGCGCCATCTGCGAGGTGGAGGCGGGCATGCGGCCCGTCCCGACCTGGAAGTCGACGGCCGCGGCGCCCACGCCGACCAGACTCGGCCCGTCGGAGGAGCCCTTGCCACCGGTGCCGTGGCAGCTGGCGCAGCCGACCTCGTAGAGCTTCTTGCCCTCCTTGATGGTCAGGGACTGGGAGGTTTCATCGGCCTGTGCCTTGCTCGCGGGCGCGAACGCGGCGTACAGCCCCCCGGTGGCCGCCAGCGCGAGGAGTAGGACGACGACCGCCGCCAGCGGATGGCGTCGTCGTGCGGAGAGCTTTTTCACGGATTACCCCGGTGTCAGGATCTTCTGCGTCGATGCTGGATGTGCGGGAACGGTCCCGGCTACTTGATCAGGTAGATCGTGGCGAAGAGGCCGATCCAGACGACATCGACGAAGTGCCAGTAGTAGGACACGACGATGGCGGCGGTCGCCTGCTCATGCGTGAACCTCTTCGCCGCGTAGGTACGGCCGAGGACCAGCAGGAAGGCGATGAGACCGCCCGTCACGTGCAGCCCGTGGAAGCCGGTGGTCAGGTAGAACACCGAGCCGTACGGGTCGGAGGACAGGGAGATCCCGTCCTTCTTCACCAGCTCCGTGTACTCGTAGATCTGACCGCCGATGAAGATCGCGCCCATGATGAAGGTGAGGATGAACCAGCCACGGAGCTTCTTCACGTCCCCGCGCTCGGCGGCGAAGACGCCGAGCTGGCAGGTCAGCGAGGAGAGCACCAGGATCGTGGTGTTCGTGGCGGAGAACGGCACGTTGAGTGCCTCCGCCATCTCCTTCCAGTGCGCCGGTCCGGTCACCGACCGGAGGGTGAAGTACATCGCGAAGAGGGCCGCGAAGAACATCAGCTCGGAACTCAGCCAGATGATGGTTCCGACGCTGGTGAGGTTCGGTCGATTGACCGACGGGTGCGCGTGCCCGGTTTCTACTGTCGTTGCTGTCGCCACGACCGACATTATGTCGGTCGCTTATCCCGCCCTCACTCCGGGGGGTGCCGTTCGGAGTGTCTTGCCCCGCCGAACCGGTGTTGACGTGGTGTTCATGGGAGTAGCATCCGCCTCGAACGGCCCGGTCCGTACGACGTCGACGTCTCGGAGGAAGCATGCAGCCGACCGCCACAGTGCTGGTGTACAGCGACGACTCCAACACCCGCGAGCAGGTGCGGCTGGCCGCCGGACGGCGGCCCGCTCCGGACGTGCCGGCCGTGGAGTTCCTGGAGTGCGCGACGCCCGAGGCGGTGGTGCGCGAGCTGGACAAGGGCGGCATCGACGTGTGCGTGCTCGACGGCGAGGCCGTGCCGATGGGCGGCATGGGGGTGTGCCGGCAGATCAAGGACGAGGTGTTCGACTGCCCGCCCGTGCTGCTGCTCATGGGGCGGCCCCAGGACGCCTGGCTGGCCACCTGGAGCCGCGCGGACGCCGCTGTGACGCTTCCGGTGGAGCCGGTGGAGTTCGCCTCCGCCCTGGCGGCCCTGCTGCGTCGCAAGCGACTGCTGAGCGTCTGAGGGACGGTCCTGGGGCGCGGGGCGGGCCGTACCGCCCCGCGCCCCCGGGTCACAGGGCCACCGGCCGCAGCCGGGGGGCGTCGCGGGACGGTACCGCGGTGTCCGGTGTGCCGGACGTCAGGGCGCTGCCCGTGCGCCACTTGTTCCAGTCGAGGTTCCAGTCCCCGAAGCCGTTGCCGAAGGTCTCCATCGGGTCGCCGTTGGAGTTGACCACCTTGACGATGTCACCCGGATGGACGTTGTCGAAGAACCACTCGGCGTTGGACGTGCTCATGCCCGTGCAGCCGTGGCTGACGTTGGCGGAACCCTGGGAGCCGACCGACCAGGGCGCCGCGTGCACGTACTCGCCGGACCAGGTGACGCGGGTGGCGTAGTAGACGGGCAGGTCGTACGAGTCGGAGCTGCCCTCGGCGATCCCGACGGTGGTGCCGCGCATCCGTACGAAGTACTGCTTCTCCAGGACGACCTTGACCCCGTTGCGGGTCTCGAAGCCGGGCTTGCCCGTGGTGACCGGGATCTGCTCGACCGCCTGGCCGTTCTTGTAGAAGGTGAGCTGGTGCGTCGAGGCGTCCGTGATGGCCTCGATCCGGTCACCCGTTGTGATCTTCAACGCCTTCGCCTTGCCGCCCCAGAGCCGGTCGCCGACCTTCACGCCCTCCAGGTTGCTGTGGACCTGGACGGTGGCGTGGGCGGGCCAGTAGTCCTTGGGGCGGAAGTGGAGTTCCTTGTCGCTGACCCAGTACCAGGAGCCCTGCACGGCCGGCACGGAGTCCACGCGCAGGCCGCGCTCGACGACGGCCCGCTGCGCCTTGTCCTTGACCTCGCGGTCGAGCTGCGCGGTGATGGGCTGCCCGACGCCGTAGACACCCGCCTCGGGCCCGAACGTGACGTTCAGCCGCTGCTTGCTGGCGGGCTTGCTGGTGTCGAAGGTGAGGACCTTGCGCCCCGGCGCTCCGTCGTCGTCCTCGGTGCTGACGCGGACCGTGTAGTGGGCGTTCGCGGCCAGCGGGGAGATGCTGTGCCAGCGACTGCCGTCGGCGGCGAGTTCGCCCGCCACGAAGCGCCCTGTGGAGTCCTGGGCGGTCACGTCGGTGATCCGGCCCTCACCGCTCTCGGCGGTGATCTCCAGGGGCTTGTCCGGGTCGGCCTGCTTCCCGGCCTCGGTCGGGCCGTTGAAGGAGATCTCGTCCGCCGCGTCGTACGGACTGGCCGACAGGGGGTTGCCGTCCGAACCGCAGGAGGTGACGCCCGCGCCGAGGGCGATCACCAGCAACGCGCAGCTGACGACGGTGCGGGTCCGCGGAGTGTGATTCATGTGATCACGCTATGAGATGAAGACCTGGTTGGCGCGGCACGTAAGTCGTTCGGGTGATGCCCCGCGGCAAAAGCAGGAGCCCGGACCCTCCTGGTGGAAGGTCCGGGCTCCCGGCGCGCTCGGCGCGGGCGTCAACGCTCGCTACTGGGTGCGGTTCTCACCGTGGTAGTACTCGAACACCCAGCCGAACAGGCCGATGGCGATGATCGGCGCGGCGAAGTAGATCAGCCACCAGCCGACCGCGATGCTGAGGAAGGCGATCGCGCCGCCGACGCCCAGCATGAGCGGCTGCCAGCTGTGCGGGCTGAAGAAGCCCAGCTCGCCCGCGTCGTCCGCGACGTCGGCCTCCTTGTCGTCCTGGGCACCCGCGTCGACCCGCCGGGCGGTGAAGCCCAGGTAGAAGCCGATCATGATGGCCAGGCCGAAGGCCAGGAAGAGCGCCGTGGTGCCGGCCGGCTCCTTCGACCACACGCCGTACACGACGGCCATGATCAGGAGGAAGAAGCTCAGCCAGATGAACATCCGGCCCTGGATCTTCACTTGCCGGCCTCCTTCTCGCCCGCGATGGCGGTGCCGTGACCGGCGTGCTCGAGCTGCTCGAGCGCGACGATCTCGGGGTGGTGCAGGTCGAACGCCGGGGATTCACTGCGGATCCGCGGCAGGGTGAGGAAGTTGTGCCGCGGCGGCGGGCAGGACGTCGCCCACTCCAGCGAGCGGCCGTAGCCCCACGGGTCGTCCACGCCGACCGGCTTGCCGTACTTCGCCGTCTTCCACACGTTGTAGAGGAACGGCAGCATCGACAGGCCCAGCAGGAACGAGCTGATGGTGGAGATCGTGTTCAGGGCGGTGAAGCCGTCGGCCGCCAGGTAGTCGGCGTACCGGCGCGGCATGCCCTCGGCGCCCAGCCAGTGCTGGACCAGGAAGGTGCCGTGGAAGCCGACGAACAGCGTCCAGAAGGTGATCTTGCCCAGCCGCTCGTCCAGCATCTTGCCCGTCATCTTCGGCCACCAGAAGTGGAAGCCCGCGAACATGGCGAACACGACGGTGCCGAAGACCACGTAGTGGAAGTGGGCCACCACGAAGTACGAGTCCGAGACATGGAAGTCCATCGGCGGCGAGGCCAGGATGACACCGGTCAGACCACCGAAGGTGAAGGTGATCAGGAAGCCGACCGCCCAGAGCATCGGGGTCTCGAAGGACAGCGAGCCCTTCCACATGGTGCCGATCCAGTTGAAGAACTTCACCCCGGTCGGGACCGCGATCAGGAAGGTCATGAAGGAGAAGAAGGGCAGCAGCACACCGCCGGTGACGTACATGTGGTGCGCCCACACCGTCACGGACAGGCCGGCGATCGCGATGGTCGCCGCGACCAGGCCCATGTAGCCGAACATCGGCTTGCGGGAGAAGACCGGGATGACCTCGGAGATGATGCCGAAGAACGGCAGGGCGATGATGTACACCTCTGGATGGCCGAAGAACCAGAAGAGGTGTTGCCACAGCAGTGCGCCGCCGTTGGTGGCGTCGAAGACGTGCGCGCCGAACTTGCGGTCCGCCTCCAGGGCGAACAGCGCGGCCGCCAGGACCGGGAAGGCGAGCAGGACCAGCACGGCGGTCAGCAGCACGTTCCACACGAAGATCGGCATGCGGAACATGGTCATGCCCGGGGCGCGCATGCAGATGATCGTGGTGATGAAGTTGACCGCGCCGAGGATGGTGCCGAAGCCGGAGAAGGCCAGACCCATGATCCACATGTCGGCGCCCAGACCCGGGCTGCGGACCGCGTCCGACAGCGGGCTGTAGGCGAACCAGCCGAAGTCGGCAGCGCCCTGCGGCGTGAGGAAGCCGCCGACCGCGATGGTCGAGCCGAACAGGTAGAGCCAGTAGGCGAACATGTTCAGCCGCGGGAACGCCACGTCGGGCGCGCCGATCTGCAGCGGCATGATCCAGTTCGTGAAACCGGCGAACAGCGGCGTCGCGAACATCAGCAGCATGATCGTGCCGTGCATCGTGAACGCCTGGTTGAACTGCTCGTTCGACATGATCTGCAGGCCCGGACGGGCCAGCTCGGCGCGCATCAGCAGCGCCATCACGCCACCGATCAGGAAGAACGCGAACGAGGTGACCAGATAGAGCGTGCCGATCGTCTTGTGGTCGGTGGTCGTCAGCCACTTGACCACGAGGTTTCCGGGCTCCTTGCGCCTGACCGGCAGCTCGTTCGCGTACGAGTCCTCAGCTGCCGCGGCACCCTGGGGTTCGTTGAGGATGCTCACAGGTTGTTCGTCTCCCGGTTCTTCTCGTGGCTCGTCTGCGCGATGCCGGCGGGAATATAACCGGTCTGCCCCTTCTTGGCGAGGTCCTTGAGGTGCTGCTGGTAACGCTCGGGGGAGACGACCTTCACGTTGAACAGCATCCGGGAGTGGTCGACGCCGCAGAGCTCCGCGCACTTGCCGAGGAAGGTGCCCTCCTTGTTGGGGGTCACCTCGAAGGCGTTGGTGTGGCCCGGGATGACGTCCTGCTTCATCAGGAACGGCACCACCCAGAAGGAGTGGATGACGTCACGCGAGGTCAGGACGAAGCGGACCTTCTGCCCCTTGGGGAGCCAGAGGGTCGGGCCGGGGTTGCCCGTCTGCGGGTTCCGGGTGGCCGGGGTACCGACGTCGTAGACACCGCCGGCGTCGGCCGGGAAGGCGTTCTTGAACCGGTCCGGAATCGCGGACAGGTTCGGGTCGGTCTTGGCGTTGCCGGCCGAGCCGGGAACGTTCTCGATGTAGTTGAAGCCCCAGCTCCACTGGAAGCCGACCACGTTGACCGTGACGTCCGGCTTCTTGGAGAGGCTCAGGAGCTTCGTCTCGTCCCGGGCCGTGAAGTAGAACAGCACCGAGATGATGATGATCGGGACCACCGTGTACAGGGCCTCGATCGGCATGTTGTACCGGGTCTGCGGAGGTACCTCGACCTTGGTGCGGCTGCGCCGGTGGAACATGGCGCTCCACAGGATCAGGCCCCACACCAGCACGCCGACGGCGAGCGCAGCCGCCCAGGAACCCTGCCACAGGGAGAGGATCCGGGGAGCCTCTTCCGTGGTCGGGGTGGGCATACCAAGGCGGGGGAAGTCTTCCCAGTTGTACGAGCAACCGGTGGCTGTCGCCAGGACCAGGCCCGCGGTCAGTGCCTGCAGCAGCTTCCGCCGCATCGGGCGCCGCGGCGAGCGGTCGGAGCCGTTGGGACTCACGTAGCGCCTTCCCGAGAGTCTCGCCCGCGCTGTACGGCTGCGGCCTTCTCGCTGGTCGGTCGCCGCCCTGCGTCGGGCAGGGGTTTGGATGTTTATGCGGACCAAACCCTAGCCGACGCTCTTCGAGGGTTCGCGGGGAGGGTGCCATACGCGCCGCCGGTCACTCCGAAGAGGTGGGAAGGGGTGCCCAATGGCTCGGGTTGTCGGGGTTTGACCGCCGGACGCGGGCACGTCGCGGCTGGTCCCGCGCCCGTGGCGGGGCCGCGGCTCACCCCGGCCCCGCGCGCCCGTCCGCCGACCGGCGTTCTACCGTTGCCGTGTGGCCTACTTCGACTCCGCTTCAGCGGCTCCCCTTCATCCTGTCGCCCGGCAGGCGTTGTTGGCCTCGCTCGACGACGGGTGGGCCGATCCGGCCCGGCTCTACCGGGAGGGGCGGAAGGCGCGGATGCTGCTCGACGCGGCCCGGGAGGCGGTGGCCGAGGCCGTGGAGTGCCGGGCGGACGAGGTGGTGTTCGGCTCGTCCGGGACCTGGGCCGTGCACACGGGTGTCGCCGGGGCGCTGGCCGGGCGGCGGCGGGCGGGGCGCCACCTGATCGTGTCAGCCGTCGAACACTCCTCGGTCCTCCATTCGGCTGACGCGTTCGAGGCGGAGGGCGGCTCTGTCGACCGGGTGGCCGTGCAGCGCGGCGGGGCGGTGGACCCCTCGGTCTACGCCGCCGCTCTCCGGCCGGACACCGCGCTGGCCTGCCTCCAGTCGGCCAGTCACGAGGTCGGGACCGTCCAGCCGGTGGCCGAGGTGGCCGCGGCGTGCCGGGCCGCCGGCGTGCCGTTGCTGGTGGACGCCGCTCAGTCCCTGGCGTGGGGACCGGTCGAGGGCGACTGGTCGCTGCTGGCGGGCAGCGCGCACAAGTGGGGCGGCCCCCCGGGCGTGGGTCTGCTGGCCGTGCGCAAGGGGGTGCGGTTCGCGCCGCGAGGCCCGGTGGACGAGAGGGAGTCGGGGCGGGCGCCCGGTTTCGGGAACCTGCCGGCCATCGTGGCGGCCGCCGCATCCCTGCGGGCGGTACGGGCCGATGCGGCCCGGGAGGCGCTGCGGCTGCGGGAACTGACGGAGCGGATCCGGGCCCGGGTGCCGCGGCTGGTGCCGGATGTGGAGGTGGTGGGCGATCCGGAGCGACGGCTGCCGGGCATCGTCACCTTCTCCTGTCTCTATGTCGACGGAGAGGCCCTGCTGCACGGGTTGGACCGGGAGGGCTTCTCGGTGTCGTCCGGATCCTCGTGCACCAGCAGCACGCTGACGCCCAGCCATGTGCTGAGGGCGATGGGCGTGCTGAGCGAGGGGAACGTGCGCGTGTCCCTGCCGGTGGGGACCGCGGCGGAGGACGTGGAGCGGTTCCTCGAGGTGCTGCCCCGGGTGGTGGCGGAGGTCCGGGAGAAGCTGGGGGCCCCGTCGGCCGTGCCGGCCACGGCCGTGCGGGCGCGGGAGCTGGTCGTCGACTCCCTCGGCAAGCGCTGCCCGATCCCGGTCATCGAGCTGGCCAGGGTCTTCGGGGAGGTGCCGGTGGGCGGCACGGTCCGGGTCCTGTCGGACGACGAGGCGGCCCGCCTGGACATTCCGGCGTGGTGCGAGATGCGGGGCCAGGAGTACCTGGGCGAGGAGCCCGCGGAGCGGGGCTCGGCCCATCTGGTCCGCCGGGTGAGCTGACGAGGGGCGGGCGGGCCCGCCCCCCTCGTGGTGGGCGTTCAGCTCAGGTGCGCGCGTACCTCCTCGGCCGCGTCGTGCCCGTACGCCTTGGTGAACCGGTCCATGAAGTGGCCCCGGCGAAGCTGGTACTCCTGGGTGCCGACCGTCTCGATGACGAGCGTCGCCAGCATGCAGCCGACCTGGGCCGCGCGCTCCAGCGGGACACCCCAGGCCAGACCGGACAGGAAGCCGGCCCGGAAGGCGTCGCCGACGCCCGTGGGGTCGGCCTTGCGCTCCTCCTCGGCGCAGCCGACCTCGATCGGGTCCTCGCCGGACCGCTCGACGCGGACGCCGCGGGAGCCGAGGGTGGTGACCCGGTGGCCGACCTTGGCCAGGATCTCCGCGTCCGACCAGCCGGTCTTGGACTCGATGAGACCCTTCTCGTACTCGTTGGAGAACAGGTACGTGGCGCCGTCCAGCAGGATCCGGATCTCCTCGCCCTCCATGCGGGCGATCTGCTGGGAGAAGTCGGCGGCGAAGGGGATGTTCCGGGAGCGGCACTCCTCCGTGTGGCGGAGCATCGCCTCCGGGTCGTCGGCGCCGATCAGGACCAGGTCGAGGCCGCCGACGCGGTCGGCGACGGTCTTGAGTTCGATGAGGCGGGCCTCGCTCATCGCGCCGGTGTAGAAGGAGCCGATCTGGTTGTGGTCGGCGTCGGTGGTGCACACGAAGCGGGCGGTGTGCAGGGTCTCGGAGATCCGGACCGACTCGGTGTCGACGCCGTGGCGGTCCAGCCAGGACCGGTACTCGTCGAAGTCGAAGCCGGCGGCGCCGGCGAGGATCGGCTTCGTGCCGAGCTGACCCATGCCGAAGGCGATGTTGGCGCCGACGCCGCCCCTGCGGACGTCGAGGTTGTCGACCAGGAAGGAGAGCGAGACCGTGTGCAGCTGGTCCGCGACGAACTGGTCGGCGAAACGGCCGGGGAAGGTCATGAGGTGGTCGGTGGCGATGGAGCCGGTGACTGCGATGCGCACGGCGTGGACTCTCCTGTGGGAGGCAGCTTGACAGTTCACGCTACCCGGTTGGCGCGGGACACTGAAGCAGGCGAAACTACCCGATAGTAGGTCTTTGTTCATCGTTCCCACGTGCTTACGGTGCCGCCATGACGAAGCTCGAGGTTCCCACGTACGCTCCCGCCGAACTCGACGGCGACCTGGCCTCCCTGCGCGGGGACTGCGCCCGGATGGCCCCGCGCTGGGCGCCGCCGACGCATGCGGGCCCCGGTCCGGTGCCGCCCTCGCTGATCCACGGTGTGACGGTGCCGGCACGGTCCGCTCGGCTGCTGGACTCCATGTCCGACTACGGCGACTGAGCCGGCGCGCGCGGGCGGGAACCGTGCGCTCCTTCGGCGCGTCCCATCGGCGTTCCCCCTGCCGGGAACGCGGGACACGAGCCAGCGAGGAGCGATGCGGTGAACACCGAGCGACCCGAGAACCCCGAGGACCCCAGGGACCCCGCCGAGCCGGAGGTCTCGGGCCCCGGGACGGCCGGGACCGGCGAGGCGGCGGACGGCGCGGCCGGTGAGGCCCGCGCGGCGGCCGCCCAAGACTCCGCCGAGGCCCCCGACCGGGACGACGCCGGGGGCGCCGGCGCGGCCCGCGCCGAGGCCGGCGAGGCCACCGGTGGGGTCGGCCGGGTCGCCGACGGGGACGGGGACGGGGGCGAGTGGGCCCGGCGGAGCCGCTCGCGGGCGGTGATCGTCTCGGTCGCCGCGGCGGTCCTGCTGGTGGGGGGCGGGAGCGCGTACCTCGCCGCCGCCGGCGGCGGTTCCGGCTCCCGCGCGGAAGCGGGCGCCTCCGGTGGGGGCGCGACCCCCTCGCCGCTCCACCTGGACGGGTGGACGCGGGGCGGCACGGGGGGCATCGCGCCCGGGGAGCCGAATCCGTACGGCGCGAGGTATGTGGCGGTGGGCGAGCTGCCGGACGGCCCCGGCTCGGCACCGGTGTACCTGCCCGGGGACGAGGTCGGCAGGGACCGGGTGGCCCGGCTGGCGAAGGCGCTCGGGGTCGACGGGGCGCCGGTGGCCGAGGGGCGTGGGTGGCGGGTCGGCGGGAAGGACGGCTCCGGGCCGGTGCTGCGGGTGAACCGGGACGCCCCGGGCGACTGGACCTACAGCCGGTACGCGCCCGGCACCGACAACTGCCGCAAGGTGGCGGTCTGCGCGCACGACCCGGCCGCTCCGGCCGCCGATCCGGTGAGCGTGGCCGACGCCGAGAAGGCGGCGGCGCCGGTACTGAAGGCGCTGGGCCTGGACGACGCCAGGATCGACGCGAGCACGGTCATGGGTGCGCAGCGGGTGGTCGACGCGGACCCGGTGGTGGGCGGGCTGCCCACCGACGGTCTGACGACCGGGCTGACCGTGGACGCGAAGGGTGAGCTGGCCGGCGGTCACGGGCAGCTCGCGGCTCCGGTCAGGGGCGACACGTACCCGGTGCTCGGCGCGGCCAGGACGCTTGAGCTGATGAACGAGGAGCCGAGGAGCACGCACCGCATGGGGATCGGCGGCTGCGCCAGTCCGGTGCCGCTGAAGGACCGCGACGAGCAGCCGTGCGGCGCGTCCACATCGGTGCCGAAGGCCGCCGACGAGATGAAGGTGGAGAAGGCCGTGTTCGGGCTGGCCGCCCGCTCGTCCGACGGCCGGCAGGTGCTGGTACCGGCGTGGCTGTTCGAGGTGCGGGGCCCGGCGGCGGACGGCGACTTCACGGTGGCGTACCCGGCCGTCGACCCGGAGTACCTGGTCGCCCGTTCCGCGGCCACCGCACCCGACGCACCGTCCCCGACGCGCGGGGCGGCCTCCGCCGGGCCGGGCGCGAGGCACCGGAGCGTGCCGGCGGACGGCTACAGCGCCCACGGCCGTGAACTGAGGGTGAGCTTCACGGGCGGGATGTGCTCGGACTACCGGGCGGCGGCGAAGGAGAGCGCGGGCCGGGTGACGGTGACGGTGACGGAGAGCTCACGGCCGGGCGAGATGTGCGTCGCCATGGGCAAGCTGTACACCGAGACCGTGCGCCTCGACGCACCGCTCGACGGCCGCGCGGTGGTCGGCGACGACGGCCGGCGGCTCCCCGCGGCGAAGCGGGCGGAGCCGCGTCCGCAGGCGTCCCGTTAGTGCAGCGCCAGCCGAGGTCTGCGCGTCGAGGAGCGGCGTCCGGTGGGTGCCGGCGCGGCACCGGTGCCGTGACCGGAAGGGTGCACCGGCTCGCGACCGACGAAGCGGCGGCCCCCGGTGTGGGGGCCGCCGCTTCGTCCGTCAGGTCGTGGCGGGTTCAGCTGAAGGAGTCACCGCAGGCGCAGGAGCCCGTGGCGTTCGGGTTGTCGATCGTGAAGCCCTGCTTCTCGATCGTGTCCACGAAGTCCACGGTGGCGCCACCGAGGT
The DNA here is from genome assembly GCF_023630175.1 of Streptomyces cellostaticus. Lineage (GTDB taxonomy): Bacteria > Actinomycetota > Actinomycetes > Streptomycetales > Streptomycetaceae > Streptomyces > Streptomyces cellostaticus_A. The sequence continues at coordinate 52,663 of NZ_JALLIN010000013.1, forward strand.
ACGGAGCGCTCATGCGGTCGGTGACGACCTTGACCCCGCCGAAGTCCTTCACCACGTCGCCGTCGAGCGAACGCTCGTCGAAGAAGAGCTGGTAGCGCAGGCCGGAGCAGCCGCCGGGCTGGACGGCGACCCGCAGGGCCAGGTCGTCGCGGCCTTCCTGGTCGAGCAGGGCCTTGACCTTCGACGCCGCGGCGTCGGTCAGGATGATGCCGTCGGTGACGGTGGTGGTCTCGTCCGATACGGACATCTACATCTCTCCCGGGTTGTACGGAGACTGCTTGCCGACGAGTGCAACCGGCGTTTCCGCGGATTCATTCCGGGCCGGGCATTCGCGTGGTCGCGCTTGTTGGTTCTCTCTTCATGCTCGCACACGCGCGTGGACACGGACAGCGGCCCGTGGAGCGACCCGGGCGGGATTCACGTCACATGGACACTATGGCCATCGTCAAAGTGACGTGAAGCGGTTATCATAGATAGCGTCAGTTAGACGAAAAGTAGAAAGGGTGCGTGTCGTGACCACCGCCCAGACCCCGGAACTCGACGTACAGCCGACTCCGCTCGCCCTGCTGCTGCTCGGCCGCGAGGCCGACCCCAGGAGCGAGCGGGGCGTCGAGTGCCCCGGCGACCTGCCCTCGCCGTCCGACCCGGACCTGGTGACGCGCGCCCGCGTGGCCAAGGAGAAGCTCGGCGACAAGGTCTTCGTGCTCGGCCACCACTACCAGCGCGACGAGGTCATCCAGTTCGCCGACGTCACGGGTGACTCCTTCAAGCTGGCCCGGGACGCGGCCGCGCGCCCGGAGGCCGAGTACATCGTCTTCTGCGGTGTGCACTTCATGGCCGAATCGGCGGACATCCTGACGTCGGACGACCAGAAGGTGGTCCTGCCCGACCTGGCGGCCGGCTGCTCCATGGCCGACATGGCCACCGCCGAGCAGGTCGCCGAGTGCTGGGACGTGCTGACCGAGGCCGGCGTGGCCGACGACGTGGTGCCGGTCTCGTACATGAACTCCTCGGCGGACATCAAGGCGTTCACCGGCAGGCACGGCGGCACCATCTGCACCTCGTCCAACGCCAAGCAGGCCCTCGACTGGGCCTTCGAGCAGGGCGAGAAGGTCCTCTTCCTGCCCGACCAGCACCTGGGCCGCAACACCGCGGTGCGGGACATGGGCATGTCCCTGGACGACTGCGTGGTCTACAACCCGCACAAGCCGAACGGCGGGCTGACCGCCGAGGAGCTGCGCGCCGCGAAGATGATCCTGTGGCGCGGCCACTGCTCGGTGCACGGCCGCTTCAGCCTGGACTCGGTGAACGACGTCCGGGAGCGCATCCCGGGGGTGAACGTCCTGGTCCACCCCGAGTGCAGGCACGAGGTCGTGGCCGCCGCCGACCACGTCGGCTCGACCGAGTACATCATCAAGGCGCTCGAGGCCGCCCCGGCCGGCTCCAAGTGGGCCATCGGCACGGAGCTGAACCTGGTCCGCCGGCTGGCGAACCGTTTCGCTCCCGAGGGCAAGGAGATCGTCTTCCTCGACAGGACGGTCTGCTTCTGCTCGACCATGAACCGCATCGACCTGCCCCACCTGGTCTGGGCGCTGGAGTCCCTGGCCGAGGGCAACCTGGTCAACCGGATCGAGGTCGACCAGGAGACGGAGGCGTTCGCCAAGCTCGCCCTGGAGCGGATGCTGGCGCTGCCGTAACGGGTTCACCGGCGCACGGCGCGGGGCCCGGTCCACCGAAGACGTGGACCGGGCCCCGCCCTGTGCTTCACACGCCCGCGGTCTCCGGCACCTCGGGCTCCGGCTCCCGCTCGGCCGCCTTCTTCTTCGCGCGCCGCTCCTTGCGGAGCTCGAGCATCGCGTAGAGCGTCGGGACCAGCAGGAGGGTCAGCAGGGTCGAGCTGATCAGGCCGCCGATGACGACGACCGCCAGCGGCTGGGCGATGAAGCCGCCCTCGCCGGTGATCCCCAGCGCCATCGGGAGCAGGGCGAAGATGGTCGCCAGCGCCGTCATGAGGATCGGGCGCAGCCGGTGCCGGCCGCCCTCGATCACGGCCTCCACGACGCCGTGCCCCTGCCCGCGGTACTGGTTGATCAGATCGATCAGCACGATCGCGTTGGTCACCACGATGCCGATCAGCATCAGCATGCCGATCATGGCCGGGACACCCATCGGAGTGCCCGTGGCCACCAGCAGGCCGATCGCGCCGGTGGCCGCGAACGGGACGGACACCAGCAGGATCAGCGGCTGCACCAGCGACCGGAACGTCGCCACCAGCAGCATGAAGACGATCGCGATCGCCGCCAGCATGGCCAGACCCAGGTTCTTGAACGCGTCGTCCTGGTCGGAGGAGACTCCGCCGATCTCGGCCGTCGCTCCCGCCGGGAGCTTCAGGGCCTTGATCCGCGACTGGAGCTGGGCGCTGACCGCGCCGGTGTTGTCACCGGTCGGCCGGGCCGTGACGGTCGCGGCGCGCTGACCGTCGATGCGGGTCATCGACACCGGTCCGTCCACCACCTTGACGGTGGCGACGTCACCGAGCTTCACCGGGCCCAGGCGCAGCGCCTTGAGCTGGGCGAGGGTGGTGGCGGGCTTGGCCGACCCCACGACGACGTCGCGCTCGGTGTCGTCGAGGATCGCGTGCGCGACCGTCGTGCCGCGCACGGCCTGTGCGACCGCGGCGCCCAGCTTCTGGTCGTCGAACCCGGCCGCGGCCGCCCTGGAGTCGGCCCTGACCGAGATCCGCGGCACGCTCTGGGCCAGATCGCTGGTGACGTCGGTGACGTCGTCCAGACCGGCCACGGTGGAGCGGACCCGTTCGGAGGCCTCGCGCAGCACGCCGGCGTCGGAGGCCTTCACCACGACGCGCAGGTCCTGGCTGCCGAAGCCGTCACCGGCGGAGACCGTGGTCGTGCCGATGCCGTCGAGCTTGCCCAGGCCGTCCTCGAGGTGCTTCTGCACGTCGTCGTAGGACGCCGAGTCCTTCAGCATGACCTGGTACGACGCCTGGTTGGTGTCGGTGCCGCCGCCGAAGGCCGCCATGAAGCCGGAGGAGCCGACGGTGACCTGGTAGTCCTTGACGCCGTCGGTGGAGGCGAGCAGCCTCTCCACCTTCCTCGCCTGCGCGTCCGTGGCCGCGAGGCCGGTGCCGGGCCTGAGCTTCTGCTTGACCGTGAGGACCTCCTGCTCGCCCTGGTCGAAGAAGTTCGTCTTCAGCAGCCCGGACATGCCGAACGTGACGACCAGGACGGCCACCGCGATCAGCACGCTGGTGAGCCGGCGGCGGGTGGCGAAGCGCAGGACGGGGACGTAGACCCGCTGGAGGCGGCTCCTGGCCTCCTTCTCCTCGGCCAGCCGGCGCGCCTCGTGGGCGTCCTCGGGGGTGCCCTTGGGTGCGCGCAGGAACCAGTACGACAGGACCGGCACGACGGTCAGCGACACCAGCAGCGAGGCGAGCAGGGCCGCGGTCACGGTGATGCTGAACGAGCCGAACAGGGCGCCCACCATGCCGCCGACCAGACCGATCGGCAGGAACACGGCGACCGTGGTGAGGGTCGAGGAGGTGACCGCGCCGGCCACCTCGCGCACCGCGGCGAGAATCGCCTCGCGGCGCTCCTCGCCGTAGCCGAGGTGCCGTTTGATGTTCTCCAGGACCACGATCGAGTCGTCGACGACACGGCCGATGGCGATGGTCAGCGCGCCGAGCGTGAGCATGTTCAGCGACAGGCCGCGGGTCCACAGCACGATGAGCGCGAGGACCACCGACAGCGGGATGGACACCGCCGTGACCAGCGTCGAGCGGACCGAGGCCAGGAAGACCAGGATGATCAGGACCGCGAAGAGCAGGCCCAGCGCGCCCTCCGTCGTCAGGCCCTCGATGGACTTGGACACGGCCGGGCCCTGGTCGCTGACGACCGTGAGCCGGGCGTCCGAGCCGAGGTCCGCCCGCAGGCCGGGGAGCTTGTCCCGGACGGCGTCGGAGATGGAGACCGCGCTGCCGTCGTGGTCCATGGTGACGGTGACGGCGAGGCTGGGCCGCCCGTCGGTGCGGGTGATGGAGTCCGCCGGGGCCGGCCGCTGCCCGACGGTGGCCACGTCACCGAGGCGCACGGGCCGGTCCGCGCCCTGGCCGGCGACCCGGAGGTCCTCGATCTGCTTCAGCGAGGTGAAGCCGCCGCCGACCTGGACGGTGCGGTTGGCGCCGTCCTCGTCGAAGGAACCGGCCGGCACGGTCGCTCCCCCGGCCTGGAGGGCCTGGCCCAGGGCGGCGGGGGTGAGCCCCGCCTTCGCCAGCTTCGCGTCGTTCGGGGTGACGGCGACCTGCAGGTCCCGCGCGCCGGTGACCTGGACCCGGCCGACGCCGTCGATCTCCTTCAGGGCCGGTACGACGGTGGTGCCGATCTGGTCGGCGAGGGCCTGCTGGTCCTTGCCGGAGGTGACGGCGAGGACCACGGTCGGCATGTCGTCCGTGGAGCCGGAGACGACCTGCGGGTCGACACCGTCCGGAAGCTGGTTGCGGGCCCGGTTCACGGCCTGCTGGACGTCGGAGACGAGCCGTTCGGTGTCGTTGCCGTAGTCGAAGGACGCCATGATCACCGCGTGGCCCTCACTCGCGGTGGAGGTGACCGCGGTGACACCGTCGACGCCCTGGAGGTTGTTCTCGATGGGCTCGACGACCTGCTTCTCGACGACGTCGGGCGACGCGCCCTGGTACGGCGCGATGACCGAGACCATGGGCAGTTCGATGGTGGGCAGCAGTTGCTGCTTGATCTGCGGTATCGCGATCAGCCCGAAGACGAGCGCGATGAGCGACATCAGGCCGATCAGGGCCCGTTGGGCGAGGCTGAATCTCGACAGCCAGGACATGGGTCAGGGGTCTCTCTTCTGTGAGCGGCAGAAGCTGCTGCGGGACGCGGACGAGCGCCCACCCGACCACCCTGGGCCATACCGGAGGGCGATTCCGTAGCCCCCAGGTCCATTTCCTTATCCGGTTCCTACTCCGCGCGCAGTAGACGCGGGTGGAGGTCAGTCCATCCTCGGACGTACCAGGCCCGACTCGTAGGCGATGACGACGAGCTGGGCCCGGTCCCGGGCGCCCAGCTTGGCCATGGCCCGGTTGACGTGCGTCTTCACGGTCAGCGGGCTGACCTGGAGGCGTTCGGCGATCTCGTCGTTGGAGTGGCCGCCGGCGACCTGCACCAGGACCTCGCGCTCCCGGCCGGTGAGCGCGCCGAGCCGCGCGGCGCGGGCGGGGTCGCGGCCGTCGTCGTCGCCCTGGGCCAGGAAGCGGGCGATCAGGCCCTTGGTGGCGGCCGGGGAGAGCAGCGCCTCGCCGCCGGCGGCGACCCGGATCGCGTTCAGCAGGTCCTCGGGTTCGCTGCCCTTGCCGAGGAAGCCGGAGGCTCCGGCGCGCAGCGACTGCACCACGTAGTCGTCGACCTCGAAGGTGGTCAGTATGACCACGCGGACCTGGGCGAGGGCGGGGTCGGCGCCGATCAGGCGGGTGGCGGCGAGGCCGTCCGTGCCGGGCATCCGGATGTCCATGAGGACGACGTCGGCGCTGCGCTCCTTGGCCAGCCGGACCGCCTCGGCTCCGTCGGACGCCTCGCCCACCACCTCCATGTCGGGCTCGGAGTCGACCAGCACCCGGAACGCGCTGCGCAGCAGGGCCTGGTCGTCGGCGAGCAGGACACGGATCGTCATGCGGTCTCCCCCGGAGCCGTCGTGCGGGTCGTGACCGGCAGGATCGCATGGACGCGGAAGCCGCCGCCGTGGCGGGGCCCGGTGGTCAGGGTGCCGCCGACGGCGGTGACCCGCTCCCGCATGCCGAGCAGCCCGTGGCCGCCGCCGTCGCCGGGCTCACCGTCCGCGCCCGCGCCGTCGTCCACCACGGTGATCTCGATGTTCCCGCCGACGCGCACGACGCTGACCTCGGCCCTGACCGAGGTGCCCGCGTGCTTGCGGACATTGGTCAGGGCCTCCTGGATGCACCGGTAGGCGGCCAGGTCCACGGCGGCCGGGAGTTCGGTGCCGTGATCGGTGCGGGCCACCTCGACCGGCAGTCCGGCGCTGCGGAAGGTGCCGGCGAGGTCGTCGAGGCGGCTGAGGCCGGGGGCGGGCTCGGTAGGCGCCTCGGGGTCCCCGGACTGGCGCAGCAGGCCGACGGTGGCGCGCAGTTCGTCGAGGGCGCTGCGGCTGGCCTCGCGGACGTGGGCGAGCGCCTCCTTGGCCTGGTCGGGCCGCCGGTCCATGACGTGCGCGGCGACTCCGGCCTGCACGTTGACCAGGGCGATGTGATGGGCGACGACGTCGTGCAGGTCGCGGGCGATGCGCAGCCGCTCCTCGGCGACCCGGCGGCGGGCCTCCTCCTCACGGGTGCGCTCGGCGCGTTCGGCGCGCTCCCGGATGGCCTGCACGACGGCGCGGCGGCTGCGTACCGCGTCCCCGGCGGTGGCCCCGATGCCGGTCCAGGCGAGCAGGCCCAGGTTCTCCTGGGCGTACCAGGGCAGGGGGCCGGCGAGCATCGCGGCGGCGGTCAGCACGGTCATCGTGAGCAGGCCGACGCGCCAGGTGGTGGTGCGGTCGGTGGTCGCGGCGACGGTGTACAGGGCGACCACGGCGGCCATCGCGACGGGGGCGCGCGGGTCCCCGGTCAGCGACTCGACCAGGGAGATGGTGCCGGTGACGGCGAGAACGCCTTTGGGGAAGCGGCGGCGCAGCACCAGCGCGGCGGCGGCGAGCACCATCAGGACGAGGCCGAGCGGGTCCGGGGTGCGCATCCCCCAGGTGACGCCGTTCGCGCCGCGGGGCACCGCGAAGGAGCCGGCGACCATGCACGCCAGCACGCCCGCCGCGATGGCCGCGTCCAGCGCGAGGGGGTGGGCCCTGAGGCTGCACCGGGCGCGTTCGAGAGTGCTCACCCGCTGAACAGTACGGGGCCGGACGGGGGGCCGGAACACGCGAGGAGCGGCGCACCCGCCGCCGACCGTCGAGCGGTGTCCGTGGCCCGTACGACCGCCGGACGCCCCGCGTCGGCCGCGCGTGCCCGACGCCCGCGTCGGCGTTCTCGTCGGCGTTCGCGTCTGCTCGGGCCGACCGGTGCGGACCGGCCCCGGGACCGCCCGGTCCCGGGACTTCGCCGCTCCGGGCCGCCCCGGGGCTCAGCCCGGGATCAGGCCGTCGTCGCCGAGGAGTTCCCGGACCTCCTCCAGCGTCGCGTCCGGCGACGGGAGGATCAGGTCCGACGGATCCAGGGCGTCGTCGGGGAGCGGGGTGCCGAGGCGGCGGACGGCGTCCAGCAGGGTGGAGAGCGTGCGGCGGAAGCCCGCCCCGTCGCCGCCCTCCATCTCCACGAGGAGTTCGTCGTCCAGCTTGTTCAGCTCGGTGAAGTGGGCGTCGTCCAGCTTCACCTGGCCCTCCCCCATGATCCGTACGATCACGTCGGCCTCCTCGGCTCGGGACCCCTGCGCCGCCCTACTGCTTGTCGAAGCGCGGGGTGTCCTGCGGCTGCTGCTGGGACTGCGCCTGGCCCGTGCCGCCCTCGATGGCCTGCTGCGGGGAGCCCCCGGCCAGCTCGGCCTTCATGCGCTGCAGTTCCAGCTCCACATCCGTACCACCGGAGAGCCGGTCCAGCTCGGCCTGGATGTCGTCCTTGGCCATGCCGGAGGGGTCGTCGAGGGCGCCCGAGGCGAGCAGTTCGTCGATGGCGCCGGCCCGGGCCTGGAGCTGGGCGGTCTTGTCCTCGGCGCGCTGGATGGCGAGGCCGACGTCGCCCATCTCCTCGGAGATGCCGGAGAAGGCCTCCCCGATGCGGGTCTGGGCCTGGGCCGCGGTGTAGGTGGCCTTGATGGTCTCCTTCTTCGTCCGGAAGGCGTCCACCTTGGCCTGCAGCCGCTGGGCCGCGAGGGTGAGCTTCTCCTCCTCGCCCTGGAGGGTGGAGTGCTGTGTCTCGAGGTCGGTGACCTGCTGCTGGAGGGCGGCGCGGCGGGACAGCGCCTCGCGGGCCAGGTCCTCGCGGCCCAGCGCGAGCGCCTTGCGCCCCTGGTCCTCCAGCTTGGTGGACTGCTGCTGCAACTGGTTGAGCTGGAGTTCCAGACGCTTGCGGGAGGTCGCCACGTCGGCGACCCCGCGGCGCACCTTCTGCAGCAGCTCGAGCTGTTTCTGGTACGAGTAATCGAGGGTCTCGCGCGGGTCCTCGGCCCGGTCAAGGGCCTTGTTCGCCTTCGCGCGGAAGATCATCCCCATACGCTTCATGACACCGCTCATGGGCTTCGCGCGCCCCCTTCTGACGGACTCCAGCTCACCGATCCACCGACAGAACCCACAGTACGGGCCCTGACTCCATTACCGCACTGTTCGGGGAACGATGCGCTCATCCCCAAGGACGACTGCGGACGGCTCCACTCCGGCGTGAGGAGTAGGTGACACCCGGGTCGGGCCTGTTCGGGCCCTCCCGGTGACCTCCTGGTGAAGCGTCCGCGACATCCCCTCTGTCCCCCTACAGACGTCCGGTGTTGCCGGATCGTTCCCGGCCGGGCTGGGGTCCATGCCGGTGCAGCCCGTACCCTTGGGTTTTGTGTTCCGTAGCCGTGCCAAGGAAGAGAAGGCGTCCGCCGACAAGGCGGCCGTGAACTTCTCCAAGCAGCCCCGTGACCCGCAGGCCCCGAAGGGCAGGCCCACGCCCAAGCGCAGTGAGGCCCAGTCCCAGCGCCGCAGCGTCGCCAACACGCCGACGACCCGCAAGGACGCCGCCAAGCGCCAGCGCGAGGAGCGCCGTCAGGCGCTGGACCGGCAGCGGCAGGCCCTGGCCGGCGGCGACGAGCGCTACCTGCCGACCCGCGACAAGGGCCCGGTCCGCAGGTTCGCGCGCGACTGGGTGGACTCGCGGTTCAACATGGCGGAGTTCTTCCTGCCCTTCGCCGTGGTGATCCTGGTGCTGAGCGTGGTGCGGGTGCCCTCGATCCAGGCGCTGGCGCTGTGGCTGTGGGCCGTGGTGATCGTGCTGATCGTGGTGGACGCGGTGATCAGCGGCTTCCGGCTGAAGAAGCGGCTCGCCGAGCGCTTCCCCGACCAGAACCGGCGGGGCGCGGTCGCGTACGGACTGATGCGCTCACTGCAGATGCGCCGGCTCCGGCTGCCGAAGCCGCAGGTCAAGCGCGGAGAGCGGCCCTGAGCGCAGAGGCTGTCACCGGGGGTGCGGCCCAGGCCTGGCTGGACAGGCCGGGCGGGCTGCGTGACGTCGTACGACAGGAGCTGGTCGCCCGGCAGCTCGACGAGCAGATGGCCGGGCGGTTCCCGCTCGGGCGGCGGCTGCGGGTGCTCGACGTGGGGATGGGCCGGGGCTCACAGGCGCTGCGGCTGGCCCGGCTCGGTCACCAGGTGACCGGTGTCGAGCAGGACGCGACGGTGATCGCGGCCGCGCGCCGGGCCCTGGCGGACGAGCCCGAGGGCATCCGCGAGCGGGTCCGCCTGGTGCAGGGCGAGGGCCGGGACACCGGGGTGCACTTCCTGCCGGGCAGCTTCGACGTCGTACTGTGCCACGGCGTACTGATGTACGTGGCGGAGCCCGACCCGCTGGTGGCCGGACTGGCCCGGATGCTCGCGCCGGGCGGGCTGCTGTCCCTGCTCGTGCGCAACGGCGACGCCCTCGCCATGCGCCCGGGCCTGACCGGCGACTGGCCGGGGGCGCTGGCCGCCTTCGGTACCACCGCCTGCCTTCCCCGCTCCCGGACGGAGTCGAACGCGGGGAACCCCCTCCGCCTCGGCCTCGGTGCGCGGGCAGACCGGCTGTCGGCCCTCACCGCGACCCTGGCCGGCATCGCCGCCCCGCTGCACGCCTGGTACGGCGTACGGGTCTTCACCGACACGGCGGTGGACGACGGGGAGATCCCGGACGACCTGCAGACCCTGCTGGCGGCCGAGGAACGGGCCGGCCGCACGGACCCCTACCGCTCGGTCGCGGCACTGCTGCATCTGTGCGGGGTGCGCGGCTAGTGCTGTGACCGCAAGGGTTTGCCGGAAGGCTCGCGGCGTCCGGTGCGGTGCCTCGCGGGGCGGAGGATCCGCCTGACCTTCCGGCGCGACGGCTCGGCGAGGACCGTGGAGGTGACGCCGGGCGAGCAGTGAGCAGTGAGGAGGGTGGTGACAGGCCCCCCTCACCCACCGGCCGGTCTACGACGCCTCGGCGTGCAGGCTCATCGGGCCGTAGATCTCGCTGGTCTCCTCGAACAGGCGCACCTGGTCCGCGCCGCCCTCCTGGAGCGCCTTCCAGTGCTCACCGATCCAGGACTCGGCGTCCCCCTGGGTGGTGAACTCCTCCGGCTGCACCGCGGGCTGGACCTCCGTCCCGTCGGCCTTCTCGAACCGCCACGTCCATGCCGTCATATGGGCCTCCTCTGATCCAACTCTGCCCCGGAAGACTAGCCGGAAGCGCAAGACCTGCCTGGACGGGTGAAAATCGGTCCGTGGAAGTCACTCTGCTCGGCACCGGTGCCCCCGCGGGACTGCCCCGCCCCGACTGTCCCTGCGCCGTCTGCGCGACCGCGCTGGGGCCGGAGGCGCGGGCGGCCACCGCGCTGCTCGTGGACGGGGCCCTGCTGCTCGATCTGACGCCCGGCGCGGCGTTCGCGGCCGCGCGGTCGGGGCGTTCGCTGGGCGGAGTGCGGCAGGTGCTGCTGTCGCATCCGCACGACGGGCCGGCGGTGGAGGTTCCGGCCGGGGTGCCGCAGCCCGGCCGGGTGCCGGACGGCCGGGAGTTGGCACTGCTGACGGGGCATCGGGTGCGGGCGGTGGCGATGGACGCCGGCGGCACCGGGTACGCGGTGACCGGTCCGGACGGGCAGCGGCTGCTGTACCTGCCGCCGGGCGGGGCGCCGGCCGGCCTGGAGGAGGCGACGGCGGAGTCGTACCGGATGGTGCTCGCCGACGTCGTGGGACGCCCGGACGCGCTGGCCCGGCTGCGGGCGGTGGGTTGCGTGGACCCGACGACGGACGTGGTCGCCGTGCACCTCGACCACGACGCACCGGGGGGCGCGGAGCTGCGGCGGCGGCTGGCGGCGGCCGGGGCGCGGGCGGTACCGGACGGTACGACGCTGAGGGTCGGCTCGTACGAGGACGTGCCGGACGTGCCGCGCCGGACCCTGGTCCTCGGCGGGGCGCGCTCGGGCAAGTCGGTGGAGGCCGAACGCCGGCTGGAGGCCTTCCCGGACGTGCTGTACGTGGCCACGGGCGGGACCCGCGGCGGGGACACCGAGTGGGCGGCGCGGGTGGCCGCGCACCGGGAGCGGCGGCCGGGGTCGTGGCGCACGGCGGAGACGACGGACCTGGTGCCGCTGCTGGCCGAGGACGGGCCGCCGGTGCTGGTCGACTGTCTGTCGCTGTGGCTGACGGACGTCATGGACTCCGTCGGGGCGTGGGACGACGCGGAGTGGGCGGGCGGCGGGGAGAAGGCGCTGCGCGCGCGGGTGCGGGAGTTGACGGCGGCGGTGCGGGGTGCCCGGCGGACCGTGGTCGCGGTGTCCAACGAGGTGGGGTCGGGGATCGTGCCCGCGACCGCCTCCGGACGGCGGTACCGGGACGAGCTGGGGCGGTTGAACGCGGCGTTCGCGGCCGAGTGCGAGCAGGTGCTGCTGGTCGTGGCGGGGCAGGCGGTGGTGCTCCGCGGTTGAGGGCGTCCGGGGCGGTACGGGGTGCGGTACGGGCGGGCCGGGGCCGACCGCGGGCGCCCGGACTCCGGGGCGGATCGGTTCCCGGGCGCGGGCACCCGGCGGCCGGCGGTGCGGTCGCCCGCGGTTGTCCGGCCCGATGTCCCGGTGCGGGCGCGCCCGTTCAGGGCGGCGGCCGGCCGGCGTCGTCCTCGTTCTTGCGGGCCACGACGCGGTAGGCGTTGGAGAAGGGGGTGTGGCGGATCAGGGGGGCGAGGGTGTGGTCCAGGGCCCAGGCCAGGTCGGTCAGCGGGGCCGCCGCGGCCCGCAGGAGGGGGTGGGTGTGGGACACGGCCAGGGCGAGGGCGGCCGACAGGTCGTAGGGGGCGTGCGGGGCGCTGCGGTCGGTGACGAGGATCGTGCAGCCCTGCCGTTCCAGCTCCGCGCGGAGATTGGCCAGGGGCAGCAGGTGCAGGTGGCGGGGCTGGCCGTAGGACCACCACCACCTGCCGAGGAGCGCGGCGAACGCGCTGCGCGGGTCGGGGACCTCGACGACGAGGTGGCCGCCGGGGCGCAGGACCGTGAGGGCGGCGCGGAGTTCGGCACGGGGCTCCGGGGCGTGCTGCAGGTGGTGGAACATGCTGACCACGTCGTAGCGGGCGCGCAGGCGGGCGGCCGTGCCGGGGGTGCTCAGGTAGCCGCGGTGGGCCTCCTCGACGCGGCCGTCCAGCAGGGCCTGCTCGACGCGGGCCGTGGGGTCCAGGCCGTCGAAGCTGGTGTACGGGAAGAACTCCTTCGCCGCCTCGGGGAAGCCGGCGTACCCCGTGCCCACGTCCAGCCAGCTCTCCGGTTCGGGCAGCGCCGACAGGGCGTGGGCGGCGGCGCGCCGGCGGCGGCGGACCGTGCGGGCGGAGCGGAGGCGCTCGGCGAACTCCTCCAGCCGCCTCTCGTAGAAGTCCCGGTGGTAGAAGGCGAATCCCTCGGCGGTGAGCCGGGGGTTCTGGAAGACGTGCGCGCACTCGCCGCACACGTCGAGGGCGTGGGTGCCCGGCCGCTGCCGCAGCGGGTCGGGGGCGCGCAGCCGGGTCCGCAGGCACCCGGAACCGCACCAGGGGCAGTCCGCGCGGCGCGGTTCCAGGAAGGGGTCGTGGGGCTCGGTGATCTGCGTGGTGGCGAGCGAGGGCTGCATGGACGGCTCCCAGTGCGACATTCCGCGTCAAAACGGAACGTATGGGATACCCATCCCGGGCGCAAAGACGTCGTCGGCGCGGGGTGGCGACGTGGCGCCGGAACGCTCGTGCGCTGCCGGTACTGTTCGGCGAATGAGCAGCCTTGAACTGGACGACTTCACCGATCTGATCGAGCGGCCGGACGGGGGCGTCCGCCGTGACGCCGAGGCCCGGCGCGAGCTCCGGATCGTGCCGCCCGGGTCGCTCGGGCGGCTGGACGAGCTGGGCGAGTGGCTGTCCGCCGCGCAGGGCGCCGTGCCGGTGAGGCCGGTCGAACGGCCGCGCGTGGTGCTCTTCGCCGGCGATCACGGCGTCGCGGAACTCGGCGTCTCCGCGCGGCCGGCGGGCGGCGCCGAGCGGCTGGTGCGGGCGGTGCTCGAGGGCGGCAGCCCGGTGGCGGTGCTCGCCCGCCGGCTGGACGTCCCCGTACGGGTGGTGGACATGGCTCTGGACTGCCCGCCGGAGGCCTTCCCGCAGGACGTCGTGCGGCACCGGGTGCGGCGCGGCAGCGGACGTATCGACATCGAGGACGCGCTCACCGCGGACGAGGCCGAGGCGGCGTTCCGGGCCGGCGTGGCGGTCGCCGACGAGGAGGCCGACTCGGGGACGGACCTGGTGGTGCTCGGCGACGTGAGCGTGGGCGGGACCACGGCCGCGGCGGTACTGATCGCGGCACTGTGCGGGACCGACGCCTCCGTGGTGACCGGGCGGGGCGGGCTGCCGATCGACGACCTGGTGTGGATGCGCAAGTGCGCGGCGATCCGGGACGCGCTGCGGCGGGCACGGCCGGTCCTCGGGGACCAGTTGCAGCTCCTCGCGGCCGTGGGCGGAGCCGACCTGGCCGCGATGACCGGGTTCCTGCTCCAGTGCGCCGTGCGCAAGCTGCCGGTGATCCTGGACGGCGTGGTGTCCGCCGCGTGCGCGCTGGTCGCCCAGCGGGTGGCGTTCCGGGCGCCGGACTGGTGGCTGGCCGGGCACGACAGCGGGGAGCCGGGGCAGGCCAAGGCGCTGGACCGGATGGCACTGGAGCCACTGCTGGAGCAGGGTGTGAAGGTCGGCGAGGGCGTGGGGGCGCTGCTGTCACTGCCGCTCGTCCGCGCGGCCGCCGCGCTGGCCGCGGAACTGCCCGAGAAGCCGGAACCGGGGACGGACCAGAAGGCCGGGCCGGAGAGGGACCGGGAGCCGGGGCCGAAGGAGTAGCCGGTCGCGATCGGCTGCACGGTTCACGGCAAGGGCACACATATGATCCCCTTTCATGGGAGATGCCCGAAATGACGTGGACCAGCAGGCCGGACCGGAGCGGCGGTCCGGCGGTGCCTCCCGTCGGGCCGCCGCGTTCGCCGTCTGGTATCTGCGGGCCGTCGCCTTCGTCAACTTCCTGAGCGCGGTGTGGGTTTCGCTGGGGCAGGACGTGCGCCGGCACAACCAGGAGAACCTCTTCACGCCGTATCTGCTCACCGCCGGCTTCGCCTCGGGTGTGTTCACCACCTTCCTGGCGATCACCATGCGGCGCCGCAAGCGGGCCGCATGGATCCTGAACCTGGTGCTGAGCGGGTCGTTCCTCGCCCTGTTCGCCTTCGCCATGGCGTTCCCGGAGATCCGCCAGTACGCGCAGAACTGGATCTCCCTGGCGCTCACGGCCCTCTTCACCGGGGCGCTGCTGGCCGGCCGGCGGGAGTTCTACGCCAAGGGCGACCGCTCGAACCCGCGGCTGGCCGCGACCGTGGCGGTGGGCGGCGGCCTGCTGGCCTCGCTGCTGGCCGGGGTGCTGGTCACGGTCACCAACCAGGCTCCCGACGCGGCCCGTTCGACGTTCCCGGGGCGCTGGCTCTACGGCACGCTGCGGCTGGTCTCGGTGGCCGCCGACGAGAGCCGCTTCCCCGGGATCGCCCCGCCCAACTGGGCCAACGTGGCCGTCAACGTGCTCAGCACGGCGCTCGTCCTCGCCGTGTTCTACGCCGCCTTCCGCTCCCGGCGCGCCGTGGACCCGCTCACCGGGGACGACGAGAAGCGGCTGCGGGCCCTGCTGGAGCGGCACGGGGAGCGCGACTCGCTCGGCTACTTCGCGCTGCGCCGGGAGAAGAGCGTGGTGTGGTCGCCCACCGGCAAGGCGGCCGTGGCCTATCGCGTCGTCGGCGGGGTCAGCCTCGCCTCCGGCGATCCGCTCGGCGACCCGGAGGCCTGGCCCGGGGCCATCGCGCCGTGGCTGACCGAGGCGCGGGCGCACGGCTGGATCCCGGCCGTGATGGGAGCGAGCGAGGAGGCGGGGACGGTCTACGCCCGGCACGGCCTGGACGCGCTGGAACTCGGCGACGAGGCGATCGTGGAGGTCGCCGAGTTCACCCTCGAGGGGCGGGCGATGCGGACCGTCCGGCAGGCGCACAACCGGGTGCGGCGGGCCGGGTACCGGGTACGGATCCGGCGGCACGAGGACATCCCGGCGGCGGAGATGGCCTACCTGGTGGAGCGCGCCGACGACTGGCGGGACGGGGCCACCGAGCGCGGCTTCAGCATGGCACTGGGACGGCTGGCGGACCCCGCGGACGGCCGGTGCGTGATGCTGGAGTGCACGGACGCCGAGGGCGGGCTGCGGGCGCTGCTCTCCTTCGTGCCCTGGGGGCCGCACGGGCTGTCCCTGGACCTGATGCGGCGGGACCGGGACTCCGAGAACGGGCTGATGGAGTTCATGGTCATCGAGCTGCTGCGGCGGTCCCGGGAGATCGGGATCACACAGGTCTCGCTGAACTTCGCGATGTTCCGCTCGGTCTTCGAACGTGGCGCGCGCCTCGGTGCCGGTCCGGTGCTGAGGCTGTGGCGGTCGCTGCTCAGCTTCTTCTCCCGCTGGTGGCAGATCGAGTCGCTGTACCGCGCCAACGCCAAGTACCGGCCCATCTGGGAACCGCGGTTCCTGCTCTTCGAGAAGAGCGCGGACCTGCTGCGCATCGGCCTCGCGTCGGCGCGGGCGGAGGGGTTCCTGGGGGGCCTGTCGCCGGATTCCGGCCGTCCGCCCGCGGGGCGGGCAGCGCGGCGTCCGGTGCGTGCCCTCGCCCGGCGCCGCAGCGCCCCCGTGGCGGGCGGAGCCAACCGGGCGGTCCGGCGACGCGGCACGGCGGTCCACCCGCACGAGCGGGGCCGAGCGTGGAGCGGTGCGTGCCGGACGCCGCTCGGCGGACGGGAGCCCGGCGACGGGCCCCGTGCCGCCGGGACCGCCGAAGTGGCCGCACCGCCGGCCCCCGAGGACGCACGGATGAGGAACGCCTGATGAGGAACGCCTGATGGAGAGGCTCGCCCGCTGGGCTCGCGCCGAGTGGGGGCCGCTGTACGTCGCCGTGCGCGACCGGCTGCGCGAACGGCGGCTGCGGGCGGCGCCGATGAGCGTGGGGGCGGTGTGCCTGACCGCGCTGCTGCAGTACGCGCAGAACCAGCCGTGGGGCTACGCGTTCGTGCAGGACGTGGGCGCGGTGCGGGCGCAGGACCCGTTGTGGCAGGCGCTGTCCCGCACGCCGCTGTCGCTGTTCGTGCCGGCGCTCGACCTGCCCGTGTGGGGGGCGCTCGCGCAGATCCTGTTCGTGTTCGGGGTCGCCGAGATCTGTCTGGGCCGGCGGCGCACGCTGGCGGTCGCGTACGTCGCCACGCTTGCCGGGACCCTGTACGCGCGGGTCGGCATCGCCCTCGGCCCGCACGCCCCGTTCGGTCTGCCCGCCTCGGACGCGGGGGTGGTGGACACCGGCCCGTCGGCGGCCGTGGTCGGCCTCGCCGTGTACGTGGCCTGGCGCTACGGAGCCCATGCCACGGTGGGCGCGGTGACCGCGGCGATGGTGGTGGAGGTGCTGCTCAAGGAGAACCTGGCCGGCAAGGAGCACCTGGCCGCCCTGATGGGCGTCGGTGTCCTCTGCCTGGCCGCGGCCCTGCGCCACCGCCACACCCACCGCCCCGTCCCCGCCGCACCCCCCGAGCCCGCCACCGCCCCACCCCCGGTCCGCCCCTGAGACCCCGCCCCGGGCACCGGGGCACGGACGCGCCCGGGCGGCCCGGCGGAGGAACACGGCCGCCGGGCGGCGCCGAGGCGGTGCCGCCCGGCGCCGAGCGCTCATGGGGGGCCCGGCAGACGGGTCGGGCGGGAGTCGGGTTTGCCGCCGATCCAGTCCTGGACGGCGCGGCGGGGGCCGGACCAGCGGCGGTCGTGGCGGTAGGCGCGCAGGGCGGCCCGGGCGCGGGCGCGGGGACGGCCGCCGTAGAAGCGGCGGGCCCACAGGGAGCCGGGGCGGGCCAGCCGGACCGCGCCGACGAGCGCGACCAGCGGCACGACGGCGCCGAAGACCGCGGTGCGGGCCTTGCCCTTGCTCAGGGCGACCAGCGCGAAGAGGAAGTTCATCGCGATGGTGGCGACGGCACTGCCCCGGTCGTGCAGTTCCTGCTGCGAGAGGTCGTTGACGCCGAACGGCACGAAGCCGGCGAGCAGCAGGCCCACCAGGGCCGCGGTGAGGACGACGGCCTCGACGCTCTTGCGGCCCTCCGCGGTCCAGTAGACGTCGTCGAGGTGCAGGATCAGCGCGAACTCGTCCAGCACCAGGCCCGCGCCCATCCCGAAGACCACGGCCGACAGGGCGGCGCCGGCGCCGGTGCGGTCGCTGGCCACCGCGCCGAACCCGCCGACGACGGTGAGCACCACTCCGGGGACCACGTGGTGGATGTGCAGTCCGCCCGCCTTGACGTTCCCGAACGGCCCCTTGCCGGCCCGGATCAGCCGGGTGATGACCCGGGTCACGGCGAAGGTCACCACGAAGGCGGCGAGGGCGAGCAGCAGCGGGAACTTGCCCGGCTCCAGAATGTTCCGCTCCCACCAGTGCCCCATGTGCGCACATTACCCTCAATCGTCCCGTCCCTCCGTGCCGTTCGCCCGATCGCCCGCGGGGCGCCGGACCGCGGCCCGGTACCCTGCGCCGGTGTCCAGGACCCCCGCTCTCCACGGCCTCCGCTTCGCCTTCGGCACGCTCACCGTGCTGCCCGTCCGGGTGCACCGCTGGGACCGGGAGGCCGCCCGCGCCGGCATGCTCGGCGCCCCCGTGGCCGGACTGGCCGTCGGCGCCTGCGCGGCCGGACTGGGGCTGGGTCTGCTCCTGCTGGGCGCGGGGCCGCTGCTCGCCGCCGTGGCCACGGTGGCCGTACCGGCCGTGCTGACCCGAGGACTGCACCTCGACGGGCTCGCGGACACCGCCGACGGACTGGGCAGCGGCAAGCCGGCCGAGGACGCGCTGCGGATCATGAAGCGGTCGGACATCGGGCCGTTCGGCGTCATCACCCTCCTGCTCGTCCTGCTGGCCCAGGTCGCCGCGCTGGCGCAGCTCTGGGGCGACTCCTGGACCCGGGGCGCCACCGCCGCGCTGACCTCGGCGGTCGCGGCCAGGCTGGCGCTGACCCTGGCGGCGCGTACCGGGGTGCCCGCCGCCCGGCCCGAGGGGCTGGGCGCGGCGGTGGCCGGGGTGGTGCCGGTGCCCGGCGCGCTGGCCGTGGCGGCCGCCGTCACGGTCGTCTCGGCCGCCTGGGGCGCGACCCTCGGACCGTACGGGGCCCTGCGCGCCGCGGCCGCGGTGGCGCTCGCCCCGGCCGCCGCCGAACTCCTGCTGCGCCACTGCGTCCGCCGCTTCGGCGGCGTCACCGGCGACGTCTTCGGCGCCCTCGCGGAGACGGCCGCGACGAGCGCCCTCGTGGTGCTGTCCTTCGGCGGCTGAGGGCTGTCCCGTCGTCCCCGGCGGGTCGGCGCACGGCGTCGGATGCGGCGCGCCGCGAAGCGGAGGATCGCCCTCAGGCCATGCGCACTCGGGTGATACCGGGCGCCTTCGGGCGAACCGGCTACGCGGCGAGGTGCCGTAGCCGTCGTCGTGCGCCCGCCGGGGATCGCGGGACGGCCTGTGGTGCCGCGCCGGTCGTGGTCGTCCCGTCTCGGCGGGGCGAACCTCGGCCGACGTGGCACCCGGCCCCGGCACCAGGTCCCGGCATCCGCGCGCCTACCGGAACGGACGGGAGCCACGCCCCGGCACGCGCCGCCGGCCGGGGGTCGGTTCCCGCTGCCGTGCCGGTACGGGCGGCCACGACGCCCCTCTTCCCGGTGAACACGGGGGACGGTGCCTCCCCCCGGCCCGCGCTCCCTCGCCTCCCGGCCCGCAGGGGCGCCTCGGCCGCCGAGATGGCCGACCGGGCCGGGAACCACGGACCTGTCGCGGGGATAGGGATTACCCGAAAGCGCGGCCGAGGGATTACCCCAGGGCATGGCCCGGGGACCACCCGCAGGGCTGAGGGAACGGGCGCACGCGCGTAGTCTCGTCCCGGGTGTTCGCCGACAGGGTGAAGGCCCCGGTTGCCACCTGCCTCCAGGACTGGGCCTAGGGTCGGCTGTCGGGCCCGGTCGACCCACCCCTCTTCGGCCACAGCAACTTCACATCGGAAGCGAGATCTCACCACCGTGACTGCTCTGACTCTCAGCACCGCCGCGGCGCCCGGCCTGCGGGCCGACGCGATCGTGATCGGTGTCGCCAAGGGTGCCAAGGGGCCCGTCGTCGCGCCGGGCGCCGAGGCCGTGGACAAGGCTTACGACGGCAGGCTGGCCGGCGTCCTGGAGACCCTGGGTGCCTCCGGTGCCGAGGGTGAGCTGACGAAGCTGCCCGCCCCGGCCGGCTTCAAGGCGCCGCTCGTGGTGGCGGTGGGCCTGGGCGCGGAGCCCGACAAGGACGCCGGGTACGACGCCGAGGCCCTGCGCAGGGCCGCCGGCGTGGCCGCCCGGGCCCTGACCGGGGCCCGCAAGGCCGCGTTCGCGCTGCCCGCCGACGGCCCCGGCGCCATCGGCGCGATCGGTGAGGGCGTGCTGCTCGGCGCGTACGCCTTCGACTCCTACAAGGAGAGCGCCAAGGACGCCCGGGCCAAGAACGGCAAGACCCCGCTGGCCGAGGCCGTGCTGCTCGGCGGCAAGCCGCGCGACGCCGCCCACAAGGGTGCCGTGGCCCGTGCCGTCGCGGTGTCCGAGGAACTGAACCGCGCCCGCGACCTGATCAACATGCCGCCGAACGACCTCACCCCGCAGGCGTTCGCCGGCATCGCGCAGAGCGCGGCCAAGGAGCACGGCCTCAAGATCCAGGTGCTCGACGAGAAGGCCCTCGTCAAGGGCGGCTACGGCGGCATCATGGGCGTCGGCGGCGGCTCGGCGGCGACCCCGCGACTGGTCAAGCTGTCCTACGCGCACCCGAAGGCGGACAAGCACCTCGCCCTCGTCGGCAAGGGCATCACCTACGACTCGGGCGGCATCTCGCTGAAGCCGGCCGGCCACAACGAGACGATGAAGTGCGACATGAGCGGCGCCGCCGCCGTGTTCGCCGCGGTCGTCGCCGCCGCACGGCTGGGCCTGCGGGTCAACGTCACCGGCTGGCTGGCCCTGGCCGAGAACATGCCCTCGGGCTCCGCCGTCCGCCCCGGCGACGTGCTGCGCATGTACAGCGGCAAGACGGTCGAGGTGCTCAACACCGACGCCGAGGGCCGGCTGGTGCTCGGCGACGCGCTGTGGGCGGCCTCGCAGGAGGCGCCGGACGCGATCGTGGACGTCGCCACGCTGACCGGTGCCATGGTGCTGGCGCTGGGCAGCCGCACGTTCGGCATCATGGCCAACGACGACGCGTTCCGCACCGCGCTGCACGAGGCGGCCGAGGAGGTCGGCGAGCCCGCCTGGCAGATGCCGCTGCCCGAGCACCTGCGCAAGGGCATGGACTCGCCCGTCGCCGACATCGCCAACATGGGTGAGCGCATGGGCGGCGGCCTGGTCGCCGGCCTCTTCCTGCGCGAGTTCGTGGGCGAGGGGATCACCTGGGCGCACCTCGACATCGCGGGTCCCGCGTTCAACGAGGGCGGCCCGTTCGGCTACACCCCCAAGGGCGGCACCGGTTCCGCGGTCCGCACCCTGGTGCGGCTCGCCGAGCTGACCGCGGCGGGTGACCTGGGCTGATGAAAGCCCGGTAGCCCGGGCCGCACCCTCGGGGTGCGGCCGCCGGAGCGCGGGGACCGTTCGCCCGGTCCCCGCGCCGCGCCCCCGCGTGCCCGCGTTTGCGTGGGTACGTGGGGTGTCTCACACTCGGGCCCCGCGTCTCGTCCGCCTCGAACAAGTGCAAAGATGGAGCCCGGCAGGACAGGGCCCCCACCGAAGGGCCGAAGCATCAAGCGGCCGGACACCAGCCGCCCGCCGGTCATCGGAGATCGGCGCAAGGCGCACATGCATGGAGGACGTGACGTGGCGAACGACGCCAGCACCGTTTTCGACCTAGTGATCCTCGGCGGTGGTAGCGGTGGTTACGCCGCGGCCCTGCGCGGGGCGCAGCTGGGCCTGGACGTCGCCCTGATCGAGAAGGACAAGGTCGGCGGCACCTGCCTGCACCGGGGTTGCATCCCCACCAAGGCTCTGCTGCACGCCGGCGAGGTCGCCGACCAGGCCCGCGAGAGCGCGCAGTTCGGCGTCAAGGCCACCTTCGAGGGCATCGACATCGCCGGGGTCCACAAGTACAAGGACGGTGTCATCTCCGGCCTGTACAAGGGCCTGCAGGGGCTCGTCGCCTCCCGCAAGGTGACGTACATCGAGGGCGAGGGCCGGCTGTCCTCCCCCACCTCCGTCGACGTGGACGGCCGGCGCGTCCAGGGCCGCCACGTCCTGCTGGCGACCGGCTCCGTGCCGAAGTCGCTGCCGGGCCTGGAGATCGACGGCGACCGGATCATCTCCTCCGACCACGCCCTCGTCCTGGACCGCGTGCCGAAGTCCGCGATCATCCTGGGCGGCGGTGTCATCGGCGTCGAGTTCGCCTCGGCGTGGAAGTCCTTCGGCGCCGACGTCACGGTCGTCGAGGGCCTGAAGCACCTCGTCCCGGTCGAGGACGAGAACAGCTCCAAGCTGCTCGAGCGCGCGTTCCGCAAGCGCGGCATCAAGTTCAACCTGGGCACCTTCTTCCAGAAGGCCGAGTACACCCAGGACGGTGTGAAGGTCACCCTCGCCGACGGCAAGGAGTTCGAGGCCGAGGTCCTGCTGGTCGCCGTCGGCCGCGGCCCGGTCTCCCAGGGCCTGGGCTACGAGGAGCAGGGCGTCGCCATGGACCGCGGCTACGTCCTGGTCGACGAGTACATGCGTACCAACGTTCCGACCATCTCCGCCGTCGGTGACCTGGTCCCGACGCTCCAGCTCGCGCACGTCGGCTTCGCCGAGGGCATCCTGGTGGCGGAGCGTCTGGCCGGTCTGAAGACCGTCCCGATCGACTACGACGGTGTCCCGCGGGTGACGTACTGCCACCCGGAGGTCGCCTCCGTCGGTATCACCGAGGCCAAGGCCAAGGAGATCTACGGCGCGGACAAGGTCGTCGCTCTGAAGTACAACCTGGCGGGCAACGGAAAGAGCAAGATCCTCAACACCGCGGGCGAGATCAAGCTCGTCCAGGTGAAGGACGGTGCCGTCGTCGGCGTCCACATGGTCGGCGACCGCATGGGTGAGCAGGTCGGCGAGGCCCAGCTGATCTACAACTGGGAGGCGCTGCCGGCCGAGGTCGCCCAGCTCATCCACGCCCACCCCACGCAGAACGAGGCCCTCGGCGAGGCGCACCTGGCGCTGGCCGGCAAGCCGCTGCACTCCCACGACTGAGCCTTCGGTCAACGGGCGCGACGACACAGACTTTCCGCAATTCGTAAGGAGCAACCGAAACCATGGCGGTTTCCGTAACCCTTCCGGCGCTCGGTGAGAGCGTCACCGAGGGCACTGTCACCCGCTGGCTGAAGGCCGAGGGCGAGCGCGTCGAGGCCGACGAGCCGCTGCTCGAGGTCTCGACCGACAAGGTCGACACCGAGATCCCCTCGCCCGCCGCCGGCGTGCTGGCCTCCATCAAGGTCGCCGAGGACGAGACCGTCGAGGTCGGCGCCGAGCTGGCCGTCATCGACGACGGCTCCGGCGCCCCCGCGGCCGCCCCGGCCCCGGCCGCCGAGGAGGCCCCCGCCGCCGAAACCCCCGCCGCTCCGGCGGCCGAGGCACCGGCCCAGCCCGCGGCTCCGGCCCCCGAGGCCCCGGCCGCTGCGGCCGGTGGCGCCGAGGGCACCGACGTGGTCCTGCCCGCGCTCGGTGAGTCCGTCACCGAGGGCACCGTCACGCGCTGGCTGAAGTCGGTCGGCGACTCCGTCGAGGCCGACGAGCCGCTGCTCGAGGTCTCCACCGACAAGGTCGACACCGAGATCCCGGCGCCCGCCGCCGGCGTGCTGCTCGAGATCGTGGTGAACGAGGACGAGACCGCCGAGGTCGGCGCCAAGCTCGCCGTCATCGGCGCCCCGGGCGCCGCCCCGGCCGCGGCTCCGGCCGCCCCGGCCCCGGCGCCCGCCGCCGAGGCCCCGGCTCCGGCCGCTCCCGCCGCCCCGGCCCCGGCCACCCCGGCCCCGGCCCAGCCCGCCGCCGAGGCACCGGCCCAGCCCGCGGCTCCGGCCCCGGCTCCGGCCCCGGCTCCGGCTCCGGCCCCGGCCGCCCCGGCTGCCGCGCCGACCGCGCCGACGGCCACCCAGGCCACCGACGAGGGCGCCTACGTGACCCCGCTGGTGCGCAAGCTCGCCGCCGAGAACGGCGTCGACCTGGCCGACGTCAAGGGCACCGGCGTCGGCGGCCGTATCCGCAAGCAGGACGTCCTCGCCGCCGCCGAGGCCGCGAAGGCTCCCGCGGCGCCGGCCCCCGCCGCCGCCCCGGCCGCCGCCAAGAAGGCCCCGGCGCTCGAGGTCTCCCCGCTGCGCGGCCAGACCGTCAAGATGCCCCGCATCCGCAAGGTCATCGGCGACAACATGGTCAAGGCCCTGCACGAGCAGGCCCAGCTCTCGTCGGTCGTCGAGGTCGACGTCACCCGTCTGATGAAGCTGCGCGGCAAGGCGAAGGACTCCTTCGCCGCCCGTGAGGGCGTCAAGCTCTCCCCGATGCCGTTCTTCGTCAAGGCCGCCGCCCAGGCGCTGAAGGCCCACCCGGTCATCAACGCCCGGATCAACGAGGCCGAGGGCACCATCACCTACTTCGACGCCGAGAACATCGGTATCGCGGTGGACTCGGAGAAGGGCCTGATGACCCCGGTCATCAAGGGCGCCGGCGACCTCAACATCGCGGGTATCGCCAAGGCCACGGCCGACCTGGCCGGCAAGGTCCGCGCCAACAAGATCACCCCGGACGAGCTGTCCGGCGCGACCTTCACCATCTCCAACACCGGCTCGCGCGGCGCGCTGTTCGACACGATCATCGTGCCGCCGAACCAGGTCGCGATCCTCGGCATCGGTGCCACGGTCAAGCGTCCGGCCGTCATCGAGACCGAGGAGGGCACGGTCATCGGCGTCCGCGACATGACCTACCTGACCCTCTCCTACGACCACCGCCTGGTGGACGGCGCCGACGCGGCCCGCTACCTGTCGGCGGTCAAGGCGATCCTGGAGGCGGGCGAGTTCGAGGTCGAGCTCGGCCTCTGATCTCCCTGCTCAGGCAGTGCGGCACCCCGTCCGGAGCGATCCGGGCGGGGTGTTCGCGTTTGTCGGGGTGCGCGCCGTGTAAGCCTCGTCTCACCTGCGTTCCAGCACCCCCGCGCGCCCGCTCCGTGGCGCGAACCCGCCGTATTGTCTAATCGTCAGCCCCTGGGAGGAGCCCCCATGACCGCGCCCGTCGTCCACTCGCTGCGCGAACAGATCCGCGAGCACATCGTGGAGGGAATCGTCAGCGGGCGCTGGCAGCCGGGCGAGCGCATCGTCGAGCGGCGGATCGCCACCGAGCTGGAGGTCAGCCAGACCCCGGTACGGGAGGCCCTGCGCGAGCTGGAGTCCCTCCGCCTGATCGAGTCGGCCCCCAACAAGGGGGTGCGGGTCCGCAACCTCACCGCCGCCGACCTGGAGGAGAGCTACCCCGTCCGGGCCGGCCTGGAGGCCATCGCGGCGGAGCTCGCGGCCGACCGTCTCGCCGGGGACTGCTCGGCCCTGGAACCGCACGTCCTGGCGCTGTACCAGGCCGACCGCACGGCCGACGGCACGGCCCAGGTGCGGCACACGGTCGGCTTCCACCGGGAGCTGGTCCGCGCGGCGGGCAACTCGGTGCTGCTGCACACCTGGGAGGGCCTGGGCATCGAGGTGTTCACGGCGCTGTCCATCCGCTGGCTGGGCACGGTCCAGCAGAGTTACGCGGAGGAGCACGAGGAACTGGTCCAGGCGTTCAAGCGCCGTGACCCCCGGATCGCCGAGCTGGTCAAGGCCCACGTCCTGGGCTGCGCTCCGCGCGCCTGACGCAGCCGAGCGCACCCCCGCTCAGACGCCACCCCACCTGCGAAAACCCCCGCCAGAGGCGACACTCGGTGCCCTCGTCCGAGGCACCGGGTGCCGACTTTCTCGATATCGAGAAGTTTTCCCCCTCCAACCTTTGATCGATCATCGATCACGGAGTTAGAGTCTCCGGCGGACCTCCACCGAGGTCCGCCTGCCCTGTCCTGCCAAAGACCGAGGGCAACCCCCGAACCCCTGCCGATGAGGGAACCCCCTTCGACTGAGGAAGGCGGCGACATGACCGACCCCCACGCCATCCAGCCGAGCGCGCTCGACCAGCTCCCGGACCGCGATCCGGAGGAGACCGCCGAATGGCAGGCCTCCCTGGACGCCGTGGCCAGGGAGGCCGGGCCGCACCGCGCCGCCTACCTGATGCGGCGCACGCTGGAGCGTGCCGAGGCGGGCGGCGTCGCGCTGCCGAAGCTCCTCGAGACGGACTACGTCAACACCATCCCCACCTCCGCCGAACCGGACGTACCCGGTGACCCGGAGACGGAGGCCCGGATCACCGCCTGGAACCGCTGGAACGCGGCCGCCATGGTGACCCGCGGCGCGAAGCACGGCGTCGGCGGCCACATCGCCACCTTCGCCTCCGCGGCCTGGCTCTACGAGACCGGCTTCAACCACTTCTTCCGGGGCAAGGAGCGGGACGGCTCCGGCGACCAGCTCTACATCCAGGGCCACGCCTCCCCCGGCATCTACGCCCGGGCCTTCCTCGACGGCCGGCTCGACGAGGGACACCTCGACAACTTCCGCCAGGAGTCCGGCGGCAACGGCCTGCCCTCCTACCCGCACCCGCGCCGGCTGCCCTGGCTGTGGGAGTTCCCGACGGTGTCGATGGGCCTCGGCCCGCTCTCCGCGATCTACCAGGCGCGCTTCAACCGGTACCTGACCAACCGCGGCATCAAGGACGTCTCCGCCTCCCACGTCTGGGCCTTCCTGGGCGACGGCGAGATGGACGAGCCCGAGTCGACGGCCGCACTCGCGCTGGCCGCCCGTGAGGAACTGGACAACCTCACCTTCGTCATCAACTGCAACCTGCAGCGCCTCGACGGCCCGGTCCGCGCCAACTTCAAGATCGTGCAGGAGCTGGAGGCCCAGTTCCGCGGCGCCGGCTGGAACGTCGTCAAGACCCTCTGGGGTTCGGCCTGGGACGAGCTGTTCCAGCTCGACACCACCGGCGCGCTCGTACGCCGTCTGCGCCAGGTACCGGACGCGCAGGTCCAGACGTACCAGACGCGCGACGCCGCCTACATCCGCCAGGACTTCTTCGGCGCCGACCCGGCGCTCGTGGAGATGGCGAAGCTGCTCGGCGACGACAAGATCCTCGAGTGCTTCCACCTGTCCCGCGGCGGTCACGAGGCCCGCAAGGTCCACGCCGCGTACAAGGCGGCCGTCGAGCACAAGGGCGCCCCGACCGTGATCCTCGCCCAGACGGTCAAGGGCCACACCCTCGGCAGCGGCTTCGCGTCGAAGAACGCCAACCACCAGATGAAGAAGCTCTCGGTGGACGAGTTCAAGGCGATGCGCGACCTGCTCGACCTGCCGATCAAGGACAGCGACTTCGCCGACGGCGTGGTCCCCTACGGCCACCCGGGCGCCGACTCCCCCGAGGTCCGCTACCTGCAGGAGCGGCGCGCGGACCTCGGCGGTCCGGCCCCGGCCCGCCGCGTCCACCCGCTGGCCCCGCTGCCCGCCCCCGCCGCCAAGGCCTTCGCCGCCTTCGACAAGGGCTCCGGCTCGCAGAACGTCGCCACCACCATGGCGTTCGTCCGCCTGGTCAAGGACCTGGTCCGCGACAAGGAGACCGGAAGGCGCTGGGTGCCGATCGTCCCGGACGAGGCGCGCACCTTCGGCATGGAGAGCCTCTTCCCCTCCCTCGGCATCTACTCGCCGAAGGGCCAGACGTACGAGCCGGTCGACCGCGACCAGCTCATGTACTACAAGGAGGCCGAGAACGGCCAGATCCTCAACGAGGGGATCACCGAGGCCGGTTCGATGGCCGACTTCATCGCCGCGTCCAGCGCGTACGCGACGCACGGCGAGGCGATGATCCCGTTCTACATCTTCTACTCGATGTTCGGCTGGCAGCGCACCGCCGACCAGATGTGGCAGCTCGGCGACCAGCTCGGCCGCGGCTTCCTGGTGGGTGCCACGGCGGGCCGCACGACGCTGACCGGCGAGGGCCTGCAGCACGCCGACGGCCACTCCCCGGTGATCGCGGCCACCAACCCGGCCGCGCTCAGCTACGACCCGGCCTTCGCCTACGAGGTCGCGGTGATCGTCCGCGAGGGCCTGCGCCGGATGTACGGCGAGGCCCAGCCGGACGAGGACCAGAACGTCTTCTACTACCTGACCGTCTACAACGAGCCGCTGCCGCAGCCGGCCAAGCCGGGCACCCCCGGTGTGGACGAGGGCATCGTCAAGGGCCTGTACCGCTTCAACACGGCGGAGTCCGCGGGCGTGACCGCCCCGGCCGACGCCCCGCGCATCCAGCTCCTCGGCTCGGGCACGGCGATCCACTGGGCCCTCGACGCCCAGAAGCTGCTGGCCGAGGAGTGGGGGGTGGCCGCCGACGTGTGGTCCGCGACCTCCTGGACCGAGCTGCGCCGCGACGCCCTGGACGCCGACGCGGCCCTGCTGCGCGGCGAGGAGCGGGTGCCGTACGTCCAGCAGGCGCTGCAGGGCGCCGAGGGCCCGGTGCTGGCCGTCTCCGACTACATGCGCCAGGTCCCGGACCAGATCGCCCAGTGGGTGGAGCAGGACTGGTCCTCGCTGGGTGCGGACGGCTTCGGCCTGTCCGACACCCGTGAGGCGGCCCGCCGCCACTTCGGCGTCGACGCCCAGTCGATCGTCGTCGCCGCGCTCGCCCAGCTCGCCAGGCGCGGCGAGGTCAAGGCGGCGGCGGTGAAGGAGGCCCGCGAGAAGTACGGGCTGTAGCCGGCGGCTTCTTCCGGAAGGGGTACGGCGGTCGCCGTACCCCTTCCGCTGTCGGTGGCCCCCGGCATCATGAGGGCCATGCGTGCCGCCCGCCTCATCAAGATGGTGCTCCTCCTGCAGTCCCGGCCCTCCATGACCGCCGCCGAACTGGCGCGGGAGCTGGAGGTTTCGGAGCGGACGGTCACCCGGGACGCGCAGGCGCTGTCGGAGGCGGGCGTACCGGTCTACGCGGACCGGGGGCGGGCCGGGGGTTACCGGCTGGTCGGCGGGTACCGGACACGGCTGACGGGCCTGGCGCGCACCGAGGCCGAGGCGCTGTTCCTGAGCGGGGTGCCGGGCGCGCTGCGGGAGATGGGGCTGCAGGACGCGGCCTGTGCCGCCCGGCTGAAGGTGTCCGCCGCACTGCTGCCCTCCCTGCGGGACGCCCCGGACAGCGCCGCCCGGCGGTTCCACCTGGACGCGCCCGCCTGGTTCAGGGAGCCGCGGACGCCCGCGGCGCTGCCGCCGATCGCCGAGGCGGTGTGGTCCGACCGGCGGATCAGTGCGGTGTACCGGCGCGGGGAACGACCGGTGGAACGGGAGCTGGAGCCGTACGGGCTCGTGCTGAAGGCCGGCGTCTGGTATCTGTGCGCGCGCGTGGCCGGCGACGGTGCCTTCCGGACCTACCGGATCGACCGGTTCGGCGCCGTGTCCGCCCTCGAGGCACGCTTCGACCGGGTGCCGGACTTCGATCTGCCGTCGTTCTGGGCCGGTCAGGCCGAGCGGTTCGCCCGGTCGATCCTGCGCGCCGCGGTCGTCGTGCGGCTGTCCGCCGCGGGCGCGCGCAGGCTGCCGTACGCCGTGGACCCGGTGGCCGCGCGCGAGGCGCTCGCGGCCGCGGGCGAGCCGGACGCCGGGGGATGGACGACGGTGACCGTTGCGGTGGAGTCGGAGGAGGTGGCCCACGAGCAGCTCACGGCGCTGGGGCCGGAGGCGGAGGTGCTGGCGCCGGCGGCTCTGCGGGAGCGGTTCGCGGCGGACGCGGCCCGGCTCGCCGCGCGCTACGGGCGCGCGGACGGCGGATAACGATCCGTCGCACTCCACGTGCGCCCCACCGGTGGAGGCCCGATGCTGGTGCCGTGATGGACGAGACGGAGTTCTGGGAGCTGATCGACGCGGCCCGCGAGTCCGCCGAGGGCGACCCCGAGGAGCAGGCGGACCTGCTCGTGGAACGGCTGCTCCAGTTGGACCCGGAGCAGGTCCTGGACTTCGCCCGTCACTTCGAGGCCCGGTACAACCGGGCCTACCACTGGGACCTGTGGGGTGCCGCCTGGGTCCTGCTGGACGGGGCCAGCGACGACGCGTTCGACTACTTCCGGTGCTGGCTGATCGGCCAGGGCCGGGAGGTCTTCGAGGGGGCCCTGCACGACCCGGACTCCCTGGCCGACCTGCTGGAGGACTTCGACGAGGAGGTCGACGGGGACGGCGAGGAGCTGGGCTACGCGGCGGACGAGGCGTACGAGCAGCTCACCGGCACGGTCGCCCCGGACCTCGGCATCGCCCCCGCGCAGGCCGAGCCGGAGGGCACCGCGGTCGCCTTCGAGAACGAGCGGGTGCTCGCCGAGCGCTACCCCCGGCTGTGGGAGCGCTTCAAGGAGTAGCGGGGCCCGTGTCGGGGCGCGCGGCTCGGAGCGGATCACGGGCCGGCTACGGGTCCGCCGCGGGCGTCCTCCCCTGGAGCCGGGCCGCCGTCCGCCTGATCTCGGGCAGCCGGGCGGTCAGGGCGGCGCCGGGACAGGTGGTCATGTAGCCCTCGTTGTGGCCCGCGACGGCGGGCAGGGTGGTGGCGGTGCCCGCCTTGAAGCGGCTGTGCCCGTTGCTGGAGACCAGGTGGGCCCGGGCGCGCGGGTCGACGTCGGCGAGGCCCAGCTTCCAGGCGGCCAGGGCGGCGATCGCGTCGGTCATGGCCCGCGGGACGGTCACACCGGCGGTGAAGGTGCCGAGGGCGGCGATGCCGGCGGTGCGGTGGTTGAAGCCCTGGGTGTGGGCGCCGGTGACCGCGCGGTCCACGCCTCCGGCGCGGCCCTCGTAGATGGTGCCGCAGCGGTCGACGAGGAAGTTGTAGCCGATGTCGTCCCAGCTCCGGCCGCCGGTCTGGCCGGCGTACAGGGCGCGGATGATGCGGGGCGAATCGGCGCAGTCGTACCGGTTGGGCGAGTCGGTGTGGTGGACGAAGACGGCGACCACCTTGTCGTCGTAGCGCGGGGGCGGCTGGCTGCGCGGGGCGGCGGCCGGGTCCAGCCAGACGGATCGGGGCAGGATGCGCGGCCGGGCGGCGTGGTGTGCCGGGGCCGCCGGGTCCGCGCCGGGCCGGGCGAGGCGGACCGGGGCGGCGCTCTCGACGCCTCGGGCGCACAGGGCCAGCGCGAGGACGGCGGTGAGGCCGGGGAGGCAGCCGAGCAGCACCAGCACGGCACCGGGGACGTGGGCGGGCCGTCGTCCGCGTGTTCCCGGTGCCCTTCGGGGGACGCGCATGGTCCCACTGTCCGCGCGCCGCGCCGGGCTCGCGATGTGGGGTGTGCCACCTGGTGGAACCATCGTCCTTGTCCAGGCCGTTTCTGGGGATATACGCACACGTGGCCGGTTCGCGGTCCGGGTGGCCGCTCACGCACGCGCGTGACTGATCACCGGGGCCGCCCGGTCCGTATCTCAGGGGGTCCGAGAGAAAGGCGGCTCCGTGGACCTGCTCGACCTGGTGCTCGCACTGGTGGTCGTCGTGTACGCGACGTCCGGTTACCGGCGCGGGCTGGTGGCCGGCTGCCTGTCCCTGGCCGGGTTCGTGGGCGGCGCGGCGGTCGGGGTGTGGGTGCTGCCGTGGGTGACCGGGCTCGCGGCGCGCGGATCGGCGACGGCGACCGTGCTGGCGGTGCTGACCGTGCTGGTGCCGGGGGTGGTGGGACACGAACTGGCGGCCCGGCCGGCGCTGCGGCTGCGGCGGGAGCTGGACCGGGAGGGCCGGGGTCCGCTGCGGGTGGCGGACGGGGCGGGGGGCGCGGTGGCGAACTCGGCCGCCGTGCTGATCGTGGCCTGGGTCGCGGCGAGTGTGCTGGGCGCCTCCTCCTCGCCGGCGGTGACCGCGGCGATCCGGAACTCGGCGGTGCTGGGCGCGGTCCAGGGGACGATGCCCGCGACCACCCCGGTGTGGTTCTCGCGGGCCACGTCCGCGCTGACGGAGGCGGGCTTCCCGCAGGTCTTCAACCCGTTCGAGAACGAGTCGACGGCCCGGGTGGCCAGGCCCACCGGCGACAACGTCACGTCCGCGGCGACGAGCGCGGCCCGGCGCAGCTCGGTCAAGATCGAGGGCGCCTCCGGCACCGAGGGCCGGGAGGGCAGTGGGTTCGTGTACGCGGCCCGCCACGTGATGACCAACGCGCACGTCGTGGCGGGCATCGACCAGCCGAGCGTGCGGGTGGGCGGGGTCGGGCCGGCCTACTCGGCCCGGGTGGTGCTCTTCGACCCGGACCGGGACGTGGCGGTGCTGTACGTGCCGCGGCTGCGCGCGCCGGTGCTGCGCTTCGACCACAGCGCGGTGCGCGGCGAACCGGCGGTGGTCGCGGGCTACCCGCAGGACGGCGGCCTCGACCTGCAGGCGGCCACGGTGGCGAACCGGGTGCGGGCGCGAGGGCAGAACATCTACAGCACCCGTACGGTGACCCGGGAGATCTACTCGATCCGCTCGACGGTCCTGCCGGGCAACTCCGGCGGGCCGCTGCTGTCGGCCGAGGGCCGGGTGTTCGGCGTGGTCTTCGCCCGCTCCACCTCGGACGGCGAGACGGGGTACGCCCTGACGGCGGACGAGGTGGCGGGCGACGCCGCGAGCGGGGCCACGGCCACGGCGCCGGTCGACACCGGGCACCTCGTCACGTCGTAGGCCCTGTCGCCGGACTCCCGCAGGGCGTGGCCCGCGGCGTCACGAGCGGGCTCCGGGCTCCCCGGGCCGGAGGCCAGGGGCGTGCCGGGCCCCGAGTCCCCCACGGGATGCGCTCGGGCCGGGCCCGGTGCGGCGGGAGGGCGCGCACGGCGTCGCCGGACAGCCGGGACTCGCCGACGGTGCCCGTGGCGCACGGCCCGGGACCGCCCCGGGGCGGGGCCTCAGACGGCGCGTCCCATGAGCACGTCGTCGACGAACGCGCCCTCGATCAGCCATTCCCCGGGGAGCACGCCCTCGACCGCGAAGCCCTGGGCCTCGTAGAGCCGCCGGGCCGGGGCGTTGTGGCCGAGCACGCGCAGGGTGAGGCGGCGCGCGCCCCGGGCCCGCGCCTCCTGGACGGCGGCCCGGACCAGCGCCCCGCCGACGCCCTTGCCGCGGGCCTCGCCGGAGACGACCAGGCCCTGGATCTGGCGGACGTGCGCGTTGGCGGGCAGCGCGGTGGGCGGGACGAGGCGGATGTAGCCGGCGATGCGCCCGTCCAGTTCGGCGACGAGGTAGTCCCCGGGCCGGTGGTGCTCGTCGAAGAACGGCGGGTACGGAGGCCGCGGTGCGGGCAGTACGGCGTGCAGCGGGGACCAGGCCGCCCGGTCGAGAAGGGCCAGCGCCTCCTCGTCGGCGGGCAGGGCGATGCGTATGGACGGCATGGAGGTCACCCTAAGGGCCGTCCCGCGGTCCCCGGTGGGTCGGCGCACGGCGTCGGATGCGGCGCGCAGCGGGGCGGGGGGTCGTCCTCGTACCGGGCGTCCTCGGGCGGGCCGACGACGCGGCGAGGTGCCGCGGCCGTCGTCGTGCGCCCGCCGGGGATCGCGGGACAGTCCTCGAGCGGGCCGGGGAGGAACGGCGTCGGCGGGGAAGGATGGGCGCATGGAACGTTCGCGAATCGCGGTGGCCGGTGCGTCCGGTCTCATCGGCAGCGCCCTGGTGCGGTCCCTGACCGCGGACGGGCACGAGGTGGTGCGCCTGGTCCGCCGCGCGCCCCGGGACGGAAACGAGGTCCGCTGGGACCCCGAGCGGCAGCAGGTGGACGCGGCCGGGCTGGCCGGCTGTGACGCGGTGGTCAACCTCGCCGGGGCGGGCATCGGCGACCGGCGCTGGACGCCGGAGTACAAGCGGCTGATCCGGGACAGCCGGGTGCTCGGCACGGCCGCGCTGACGGAGGCGGTGGCCTCGCTGGACACCCCGCCGCGGGTGTATGTGAGCGGCAGCGCGATGGGCATCTACGGCGACACCGGTGACCGTGCGGTGGACGAGGACGCGCCGCCCGGTGACGGCTTCCTGCCCTCGCTGTGCGTGGAGTGGGAGGAGGCCGCGGCGCCCGCGCGGGAGGCGGGGGTGCGCACGGTGTTCCTGCGCACGGGTCTGGTGGTCGCGCGGGGCGGCGGGGCCTGGGGCCGGCTGTTCCCGCTGTTCAAGGCGGGGCTCGGGGGGCGCCTGGGGAACGGGCGGCAGTACTGGTCGTACATCGCGCTGCACGACGAGGTCGCCGCGATCCGGCACCTCATCGACGACGGCACCGCGTCCGGGCCGTTCAACCTGACGGCGCCGCAGCCACTGACGAACCGTGAGGTCACGGAGGCGATGGGACGGGTGCTGCACCGGCCCACCCTGTTCGCCGTGCCGGAGCCGGTGCTGCGGGCGGCGCTGGGCGAGATGGCCGGGGACGTGCTGGGCAGTCAGCGGGTGCTGCCGAAGCGGCTGCTGGAGTCGGGGTTCACGTTCGCGTTCCCGGGCATCGAGGACGCGATCCGCGCGGCCTGACCGGCGATCAGGGACTCTCCGGCGTTCCTCCGCGGTCTCGTGTGTTCTGTTGAGTCCTCTTGTGACCGGATGCGACCGTCGTGCGACCGTGCCCTGTCGATGCGCGGACCACCCCTGACCGGCCAGGGACCTAACCTCAAGCCGAACTCGGGTATCCCCGGGGCCTGTTGGGGGCATGACGTCTCCACCGGCCGCGCAACCACAGGAGGGGCCTCGTGCTTGAGCCCGCGTACCAGGTGGACGTCGTCATCGTGGGAGCCGGGATCGCCGGACTCTCGGCGGCTCACCGGCTCACCAGCGCAGGAGTAACCACCGCAGTCCTGGAGGCCGCCCCCTGGGTGGGCGGCCGCATGTCGACCGAGAAGGTCGACGGCTTCCGGCTCGACCGCATAGGGCAGTTGCTGTCCACGTCGTATCCCGAACTCCGGGTGACACCGGGGCTCGGCGCACTGGCCGTGCGCCGGTTCGCGCCGGGCGTGCTGCTGCATCGCGACGGGCGCACGCACCGCGCGGGCGCACCGGCGTCCGCAGGGAGCGCAAGGAGCGCACTTCACGTGGTGCGCGCCCTGGCAAGCGCCCCCCGTGGACCGGCGGCCGGGCCGCCCGGCCGGGCCGGCGCGCCGGTCGGCGGCGCCGTCGACCAGGCCCGGCTCGGCACCGCGCTGGGCCGCATCGCCGCCACCCCGGTCGAGCGCCTGCTGTCCCGGCCCGAACTGCCGGCGGCGCAGGCGCTCGCGGCCCGGGGAGTCCCGGCCCGCACCATCGAGGGCTTCCTGCGCCCGCTGCTCGCCGCGCTGCTGTGCGACCCGGAGCTGTCCACGTCCAGCCGGTGCGCGGACCTGGCCCTGCACGCCTTCGCGAGCGGCCGGCTGTGCGTGCCGGAGGGCGGCGCCGAGGCCCTGCCCGAGCTGCTGGCCCAGACGCTGCCGCACGGCACCGTGCGCACCGGGGTGCGGGTCACCTCGGTCTCGACGACGTCGGTGGCCACCGCCGAGCACGGCGAGATCCGCTGCCGCGCGGTGGTGCTGGCGACCGACGCGCGGGCCGCGGCGGAACTGCTGCCGGGCCTCCGGGTGCCGGACTTCCATCCGGTGACGGTCCTGCACCACACCACGGACGACCCGGCGCCGGCCCTGGCCACCGGCAGCTCGCTGCTGCTGGACGCGGACCGCGGCGGGCCGGTCGCGCACACGGCGGTACTCAGCGACGTCGACCCGAGCCGGGCTCCGGCCGGCCGGGTGCTGATCTCCTCCACCGTGCTGGGCACCCCGCCGGACGGGATCGACACGGCCGTGCGCATCCATCTGGCCCGGCTGTACGGCACCTCGACCCGGCGCTGGGAGACGCTGGCGGTGCACCACACCCCGCAGGCGGTGCCGGCCATGCGCCCCCCGCACGACCTGCGCCGGCCGGTACGGCTGCTGGCCGGCCTGTACGTCTGCGGCGACCACCGCGACACGGGCACCGTCCAGGGCGCCCTGCACTCGGCCCACCGGGCGGCCGCGGCCGTCCTCGCGGACCTGGGCGCTGCGGGCTCGATGCACCGGTCGGATCCCGCGCCCACCCTGCCCAGGGCCGCCTGACCCACCGCACGGCCCCTGGGCCGTGTCCGCGGCGTCAGACCTGCGCCGCGCCGCCCGGCACGCTCCCCGGAGCACACGCCGGACGGCGCGGCGACGGCCCCGGGCGAACGACGAAACCTCGCGGACACGGCCGGGGGACGACCCGGCGCATCCGCCCCGGTGCGCCGCCCCCTCAACCGAACGCGGCCACCTTCTCCCGGTAGCCCCGCACGGGAGCCGCGTCCCGGTACGGCTCCAGGCGCCGCTCGAAGTCCCGGACGTACTCGACGGCCCGCACCGATCGCATCTGGGCCGCCTGGCCTGCGGCCTCCGCCGCCAGCGCGCACGCCTGGTCGAGTTCACCGAGGCCGAGCCGGGCGGTGGCGAGGACGATCCGGCAGAACAGGCGGCTGCGGGCGTAGGCGGGGGCGCGCAGTTGCAGGGAGCGCTCGGCGTGCTGCGCCGCCGCCCGGAACTGCTGCAGGTCGCGGTGGCAGTGCCCGAACTCGTCGGCGAGCTGCGCCTCGTCGAAGAACCGGGCCCAGTACGGCACCTCGTCCCCGGGCCGGACCGCGTCGAGGGCACGCTCGGCGCGCACCAGCGCCCCGGTGCACGCCCGCACCTCGCCCAGCACCCCGTGCGCCCGGGCCTCGGCGGCGTGCAGCAGTGCCTGCACGACCGGCGGGGCGCTGGACCCGACGCCCTGCTGCGCCACCCGGGCGAGCTGCACGGCCTCCCTGCCGTGGCCGAGGTAGACGGCCTGGCGGCTCATGGTGACGAGCACGTAGGAGCCGTAGGAGCGGTCGCCGGCCGCCTGGGCGAGCCGCAGGGCCTGCACGAAGTAGCGCTGGGCCAGCCCGTGCGCGGCGATGTCGTACGAGGTCCAGCCGGCGAGCCGGGTGAGGTCGGCGGACGCGGCGAACAGGCGCCGCCCGGTGTGCTCGTCGTAGGCGCCGCGCAGCAGCGGCTCGCACTCGTGCTCCAGGTAGCGCACGAGGGCCTGCCGGGCGTGGCCGCCGCCGTAGGCGTCGTCGAGGGTGCGGAACAGCTCGCCGACCGAGCGCAGGGCGGCGATGTCGCCGCCGGTGACCCGGTGGCCGGGCGCCCGTTCGACCTGCCCGCGCGGCCGGGCCGGGGCGGGCACCCCCTCCAGCCGGCTCCTGGCGGCGGCCGGGCGGCCCTGGGCGGGCACCCGGGGCACCGGATCGCGGGCCACCCGGTCGTCGGCCTTGCCGATCAGCCAGTCCCGGCTGGGCACGACGAGACCGGCCGGGGTGAAGGCGATCTTGCGCAGCTCGGCGTGGCTGCCGGAGTCCTTGCGCCACAGACCGCTGACGATGTCGACGGCCTCCTCCGGGGTGGCGGCGAACTCGAGCCCGGCGTACACCGGCGCGCAGGCGTCCAGGCCGAGATCCTGGGCCGTGAGCCGGCGTCCGAGCCGACGCGTGAACACCTCGGCGATCAGCGCGGGTGTGGTCCCCCGGGGCTGCTGGCCGCGCAGCCAGCGGGTGACCGAGGTCTTGTCGTATCTGAGGTCCAGCCCGTGCTCCAGGCCGAGCTGGTCGACGCGACGGGCCAGACCCGCGTTGGAGAACCCCGCTTCTGCGATGAGCGCGGCGAGCTGGCGGTTGGGGGTGCGCTGCGCGGGTCGATCCGTCATCTGCGGTGCGTTCTCCTGCCTTACGGCTCTGCTGAAGTACCCGGATTGCCGGTGAGCAGCCCTTATGGCCTCATGGACGGCGCGAATGTAGCGGAGAGTGAGCAGACGACCGCACAGTTCCCGGTTCATTCATCCGATCGTGTGAGGATTGCCCTCAGAGCTGACGTACACCGGACGGTCGTACAGTGGCGTGGGCGCGCCACGCGCCTGACACCGGTCCGCTTGAGGGAGGCGCTTGCCGTGAGTGAGTTGCGGTTCGTCCGCATGGGGTTCGGCGCGGACGCCGTCGAGTACCGGGAGGCGTGGGACGAGCAGCGCCGTGTGCACGCGGCCCGGTTCGCCGACGAGGTCCCGGACACCGTCATCCTGCTGGAGCACCCCCCGGTCTACACGGCGGGCCGCCGCACCGAGGACAGCGAGCGCCCGCTGGACGGCACCCCGGTCGTCGACGTGGACCGCGGGGGCAAGATCACCTGGCACGGACCCGGCCAGCTCGTGGGCTACCCGATCCAGAAGCTGCCCCGCCCGGTGGACGTCGTGGCCCATGTGCGCCGCCTCGAGGAGGCCCTGATCCGCACCTGCGCCGAGTTCGGCCTGGAGACCACCCGGGTCGAGGGCCGCAGCGGCGTGTGGGTGCTCGGCGACCCGGTCGAGCAGCGGCCCTCGCTCGGCGGACTCTCCCTCGACTTCGACCCGCGCCTGACGGACGAGGAGTTCGACCCCCGGCTCGACGGCCCCGAGTACGCGCCGTCCAACGCCGGCCAGCGCCGGGAGGACCGCAAGATCGCCGCCATCGGCATCCGCGTGGCCAAGGGCGTCACCATGCACGGGTTCGCGCTGAACGTGAACCCCGACAACAAGTGGTTCGACCGGATCATCCCCTGCGGCATCCGGGACGCCGGCGTGGCCTCGCTCGCCGCCGAACTGGGCCGGGACATCACCGTCGAGGACGTCCTGCCGGTGGTCGAACGGCATCTGCGGGACGTGCTGCAGAACGCGGACCTCAAGCCGCGTGTCGTGGAGAAGGCCTCCGCCTGATCCGGAATGCGCCCTGCGGCCCCGGGGTCGGCCTCGGCGGCAGGGCTCAGTAAATACGGGCGTACCCTGGTGTACGCCGAGGAATCGAAGTCACAGGGAGCCGGTCGTGTCCGCAGTCGCACCCGACGGACGCAAGATGCTGCGCCTGGAGGTCCGCAACAGCCAGACCCCCATCGAGCGCAAGCCCGAGTGGATCAAGACCCGGGCGAAAATGGGTCCCGAGTACACGAAGATGCAGAACCTCGTGAAGAGCGAGGGCCTGCACACGGTCTGCCAGGAAGCCGGCTGCCCGAACATCTACGAGTGCTGGGAGGACCGCGAGGCGACCTTCCTCATCGGCGGCGACCAGTGCACCCGGCGCTGCGACTTCTGCCAGATCGACACCGGCAGGCCCGAGGCGCTCGACCGCGACGAACCGCGCCGCGTGGGCGAGTCCGTGGTCACCATGGACCTGAACTACGCCACCATCACCGGCGTCGCCCGCGACGACCTGGAGGACGGCGGCGCCTGGCTGTACGCGGAGACCGTGCGCCAGATCCACGCGCAGACGGCGGAGCGGGAGGGCGGCCGGACCAAGGTCGAGCTGCTCGCCCCCGACTTCAACGCGGTCCCCGAGCAGCTCGCCGAGGTCTTCGAGTCCCGGCCCGAGGTGTTCGCGCACAACGTCGAGACGGTGCCGCGCATCTTCAAGCGCATCCGCCCCGGCTTCCGCTACGAGCGCTCCCTGAAGGTCATCACCGAGGCCCGCGACTTCGGCCTGGTCACGAAGTCCAACCTGATCCTCGGCATGGGCGAGACCCGCGAGGAGGTCGGCGAGGCGCTGAGGCAGCTCCACGACGCCGGCTGCGAGCTGGTCACCATCACCCAGTACCTGCGCCCCTCCGTGCGCCACCACCCGGTGGACCGCTGGGTGAAGCCGCAGGAGTTCGTCGAGCTGAAGGAGGAGGCCGAGCAGATCGGCTTCTCCGGGGTGATGTCCGGTCCGCTGGTGCGGTCGTCCTACCGTGCGGGCCGGCTCTACCGGATGGCCGTCGAGAAGCGGGGCTCCTACATCGCCGCCCAGGCCATGTGAGCCGAGCGCGTGAATTCACGCACAAGTTACTACTGGCCAGTAATGGCCGAGTCGACGCGGCCCCGGCCGTCCTCGCAGATGAGGGCGGTGCCGGGGCCGCGTCGGCGTTCCGGGGCTCCACATCAAGGCTTCACGGGCGTTTGACCGGTCGGTCACGCCCTGGTAACACCAATCAGTGACTCTGGTATCACGCCCCGTATCCCACCAGTGACGAAGGGGACTCCGATCATGCAGGCCGCGCCCGTTCGCGCCACACCCATTCCGTCCTTCACCGACGCGCTCCGCGCCGTCGAGTCCCTGCTCATGAGCGGTGGGCAGCGCACCGCCCGCCGCAACGCCTGGAACTCCGTCCTGGAGGACCGCCGCCGCGCCAAGGACCGGGTCGAGGCGCAGCGCGTGCTCGAGCGGGCCGCCGGCCGTCCCTGAACCCGCTCCCCGGTGGGCACTGCCGTCGTGGGCGCTCCCCGGGCCACGTAGACTTCGTGGCATGGCGAGGAAGGAAAACGCGGCGGACGCCGCGAACGCAGGGCGACTGAAGCAGATCGCCCTCACGTACAAGATGACCCGCAAGGCCGACAAGAAGCTCGGTCTTGTGCTCGCGGCTGTCGGTATCGGCACCTTCGGTGTCTTCCTCGCGATCGGTTTCTTGATCGGCCACCCGTACTACCTGGGCATCCTGGGCCTGCTGCTCGGATTCCTGGCCACGGCGATCGTCTTCGGCCGCCGGGCCGAGCGGGCCGCCTTCGGGCAGATGGAGGGCCAGCCGGGCGCCGCCGCGGCCGTGCTGGACAACGTCGGCCGGGGCTGGACGACCACTCCGGCGGTGGCGATGAACCGCAGCCAGGACGTGGTGCACCGGGCGGTCGGCAAGGCGGGCATCGTGCTGGTCGCGGAGGGCAACCCGAACCGGGTGAAGAGCCTGCTGGCCGCCGAGAAGAAGAAGATGAACCGCATCGTCGCGGACGTCCCGGTGCACGACGTGATCGTCGGCACCGGCGAGGGCCAGGTCGAGCTGAAGAAGCTGCGCACGACCATGCTGAAGTACCCGCGCGTGCTGACCGGCCCGCAGGTCACCGCCACCAACGACCGGCTGCGCGCCCTCGGTGACCTGATGAGCAACATGCCGATGCCGAAGGGCCCGATGCCCAAGGGCATGCGGATGCCGAAGGGCGGGCCGAAGGCCCGCTAGGACTTCTCGTACGACGAAGGGGGGCGCCCGGACCTGGTCCGGGCGCCCCCCTTCGTCGTGACGTGACGGCCCTTCGTCGTGACGTGACGGCGCCCCCGTCCGTGACGGTGCGCCACGGACGGGGGCGCCGGGGGCGTTACAGGCGGACCTCGACGGTCTTCGCGAGCCGGTCGT
Organism: Streptomyces cellostaticus; assembly: GCF_023630175.1. Classification (GTDB taxonomy): domain Bacteria; phylum Actinomycetota; class Actinomycetes; order Streptomycetales; family Streptomycetaceae; genus Streptomyces; species Streptomyces cellostaticus_A. Next base: position 93,230 of record NZ_JALLIN010000013.1, read on the forward strand.
GCAGACCGCGGCCGTCCCGGTCCCAGATCAGCGCGGGGATCGCCAGGCAGAGCAGGACCGACCGCAGCAGCGCGCGCCCCGGGTGCACGGTGCCGGTCTCCAGGGCCACGACCCGGATGCCGAAGAGGCGCTTGCCGGGCGTGAAGCCGATCGTGCCCACCGTCAGGACGCTCATCACGAAGAAGACGAGCAGGGCCCAGTTGCTGGTCGCGGGGCTGTTGCCGTGCGTGATCAGGCCGTATGCGATCAACACGCACAGGCCCCAGTCCACGGCCAGGGCGCCCAGGCGCCTGCCGGGCCGGGCGATCGAGTTCGGCCCGTCCTCGGGCAGACCGAGCTGCTCGCCCCGGTATCCGAAGTCGGCGCCGGCGTCTTCCAGCGCCGCGCGCGGCCCGGAGAGCCACGATCCCATTGCTTGCCTGTTGTTCACCCGTCCACGGTACTGCGCCCGGATTCGGGCAGGGCGGACAGGGGTGTGTCGGGGCTAGGGTGGTGGGGTAGCCGGTTAACTTCTGCGAAACAAATGAGTCACGCCCGAGAAATCACCCGTCCCTAGGGTCGAACGCAGCGTGTGCCACCGCACGGGCCGCACCAACGATCTACCACCCCGGCGGGATGGTCGGGAGTAGGAGGAGCTGGATGTTCCAGAACGCCGACGAGGCCAAGAAGTTCATCGCGGACGAGGACGTCAAGTTCGTCGACGTCCGTTTCTGCGACCTGCCGGGCGTCATGCAGCACTTCACGTTGCCCGCGGAGGCGTTCGACCCCGCCGACGAGCAGGCCTTCGACGGGTCGTCGATCCGCGGTTTCCAGGCCATCCACGAGTCGGACATGTCCCTGCGCCCCGACCTGTCCACGGCACGCGTCGACCCGTTCCGCCGGGACAAGACGCTCAACATCAACTTCTTCATCCACGACCCGATCACGGGCGAGCAGTACTCCCGTGACCCGCGCAACGTGGCGAAGAAGGCCGAGGCCTACCTCGCCTCGACCGGCATCGCGGACACCGCGTACTTCGGTCCCGAGGCCGAGTTCTACGTCTTCGACTCCGTCCGCTTCGCGACGGGCGCGAACGAGTCCTTCTACCACATCGACTCCGAGGCGGGCGCCTGGAACACCGGCGCCCTGGAGAACAACCGCGGCTACAAGGTCCGGTACAAGGGCGGCTACTTCCCGGTCCCGCCGGTCGACCACTTCGCCGACCTGCGCGCCGAGATCTCCCTGGAGCTGGAGCGGTCCGGCCTGAAGGTCGAGCGCCAGCACCACGAGGTGGGCACCGCGGGCCAGGCGGAGATCAACTACAAGTTCAACACGCTGCTCGCCGCCGCCGACGACCTCCAGCTCTTCAAGTACATCGTGAAGAACGTGGCCTGGAAGAACGGCAAGACCGCGACCTTCATGCCGAAGCCGATCTTCGGCGACAACGGTTCGGGCATGCACGTGCACCAGTCGCTGTGGAGCAACGGCGACCCGCTGTTCTACGACGAGGCCGGTTACGCGGGCCTGTCGGACACCGCCCGCTACTACATCGGCGGCATCCTCAAGCACGCCCCGTCGCTGCTGGCCTTCACCAACCCGACGGTGAACTCCTACCACCGCCTGGTGCCGGGCTTCGAGGCGCCGATCAACCTGGTGTACTCGCAGCGCAACCGCTCCGCCGCGATGCGCATCCCGATCACCGGCTCGAACCCGAAGGCCAAGCGCGTCGAGTTCCGCGCCCCCGACTCCTCCGGCAACCCGTACCTGGCGTTCTCCGCGCTGCTGCTCGCGGGCCTGGACGGCATCAAGAACAAGATCGAGCCGGCCGAGCCGATCGACAAGGACCTCTACGAGCTGGCTCCCGAGGAGCACGCCAACGTGGCCCAGGTCCCGACCTCGCTCGGCGCCGTCCTCGACCGCCTCGAGGCCGACCACGAGTTCCTCCTCCAGGGCGACGTCTTCACGCCGGACCTGATCGAGACGTGGATCGACTACAAGCGCTCGAACGAGATCGCGCCGCTGCAGCTCCGTCCGCACCCGCACGAGTTCGAGCTGTACTTCGACGTGTGATATCGCCCCAGGTCAGAGCGGACCTCCGCTCCCCTGGGCCGTCCGTGGGCCGCTGGCCGGCTCTCCCGCACGGGAGAGCCGGCCAGCGGCTTTTCGGCCTCCCGGTCCCCGGGTGTGCTCGGGCCGCGTCGTCCTGACACGCGACCGACGGCCTTCTGCGCGCACGATGCGCGACGGCTCCGCCGGTGTCGTCAGGCCGCCGGGCGTTCGAGTGGTCGTGCCAGGTCAAGCGGTGTGTCAGAAGCCGGTATGACCGGTGGCGCGTTTATATGCTCACCGGCCCGGTGCGTCGACAGTCCATGCGGAGCCCGGGCGTGTCGTTCCCACACGAGGAGTCCGCGTGAGACTGAATCTCGCTCCACCGTCCATCGCCGCCGCCGTGTTCCTGGCCGGCGCCGCCACCCCGGCCGCCGCGGTCGGCCACGGCGGCGACGACGGCCACAGCACCCCGGTGGCCTGCAGCACGACCGCGTTGATCAGCGCGATCGAGACCGCCAACGCCAACGGCGGCGGGACCCTGAGCCTGTCCAAGAGGTGTGACTACCAGCTCACCGACGCCTACGACAGCACCGCCGACGGCCTCCCGGTCATCACCAAGAGGATCACCATCAAGGGCAACGGCGCCACCATCGAACGCACCGGCGACGGGCCCTTCCGGATCTTCGAGGTGGCCGCCCCCGACGGCGACCTGAACGCGTACGACCTCACGGTCAAGGGCGGCAGCCTGACCACCGGCGGGCTGTACGGCGCCGGCATCTACGTGCAGCGCGGCGCCCAGCTGACGCTGCACGACTCCACCGTGACCGGGAACACCGACACGACGAACAGCGGCGGGGGGATCGCCAATTTCGGCCGCACCACCCTCACCCACACCAGCGTCACCGACAACAGCTCCAACAGCTCCGGCGGGGGCATCTACAACATCGGCAAGCTCACCGTCAACAAGAACTCCAGGCTGAACAACAACCAGACGCTGATCGAGGGTGGGGCACTGTATCTCGAAGGCGGGACGGCGGCCCTCGACCACACCACCATCGACGGCAACAGCACCGCCACGACCAACTTCGGTTTCGGTGGCGGCGTCGCCGTCGAGGAAGGGGAGGTTTGGCTCGACGACTGCGCCGTCACCAACAACACCGCCACCGCTTACGGTGGCGGCGTGTACAACGAGGGCAAGGTGGTCCTGCGCGACACCCGGGTCGAGGACAACAGCACCACGAGGACCGACACGGGCGGTGGTGGCGGCCTCTACAACGATGCCTGGCTGGAAGGCTACAAGGTCAAGGTGAAGGGCAACACCTCCGCACGCGGTGGCGGCGTGTACACCGACTTCGGGGCGCTCACGCTCCGGGACAGCCAGATCACGGGGAACACGGCCCTCACCGAGGGCGGCGGACTGCGGTCCACCTGGGTCGCCGCGCTGACCGACACCCCGGTCAGCGGCAACACGGTGACGGCCCCCTCGGGACACGGCGCGGGAATCTGGAACTCCTACTCGCTCGTCCTCAACGACGTCCGCGTCACCGGTAACAAGGCCACCGGCAGCGCGTCGCAGGGCGGCGGAATTTACAACACCACCAGTGGCAGCACGGCCAACTCCCGCGGCAATCTCCAGCTCATCAAGACCAAGGTCACCTCGAACAGCGCCAACACCACCGGCGGTGTCTACACCGACAGGCAGTTCACCGTCTTCCGTGACTCCGCCATCACCAACAACACGCCCAGCAACTGCACCGGCAGCGGCGTCTCCCCCGTCTACCACTGCACGAACTGACCGGCGCCGTCACCGCGGCCGCGCCCGGATGAGCGGCCCGGCCCCGCGGCCGGGTACGAGGGCGCGGGGAGCGTATCCCCCCGGGGTTACGCGATGAGGGCCGCCACCCGGAACGTACGGAACGTGTCCGGGTGGCGGCCCTCCGCCGTGTGTCCGTCAGCTCACCACGACGATGACGACCGGCACTCCGCCGTTGTTGAAGTTGTTGCGGAAGAAGTCGCTCCGGTCGAAGCAGTGGCCCCACCAGTAGCAGCTCCGGTTGGTGTTGACCTGGGTGACGTGGTCCGGGGTTGCCGCCGACGCGCTTGCCGCCGAGGTGACGACGGCCCCGCCGGCCATGAGAACGCCGGCGGCGGACAGTGCGGCGAGACGCCTCGCGCGATGTGCTTTCATGGATCCACCTTCCTTCCACCCCTCGTGCGGCTTTCCGGGCACGAGTCGGATGGCCGCGGCCTCGGAGCGAGAGTCCGGCGCGGTCGTAGGGCGTGCCGCACGAGTGTCGTAGCAGGGCGTCACCATGACGCAGCCCGCAGTGCGGCTTCTCCTCTCGATGCTAGCCGTCAGCCGGTCACCCAGCATCCCGGGCAACCTTTGCCGCTTCCCACGGCTCCTGTTCCCGGGGGATCATCACCCTGGCTCTGTCCGACGAGAGAGGTGGCACGGGGATGTCCGAACAGGACGACTGGGAGAAGGAGTTCGATCACAGGTGGGCGAGCTCGGCCGAGCACAAGGAGCCTTCGGCCCGCGCCCGTATGCTCGCCGCCCGCTGGAAGGAGAACCCGCCGGACCCGGCGCCCTTCCGCGCCGATCCGGAGCGCTCGAAACCACGCCGGTCCTCGTGGATACCGACGGTCGTGGTCCTCGGCTGCGTCGCCGCGGTGATAGTCCTGCTCGGCTACGCACAGACGCACTCGCCCTACTAGGGCCTGGCGCCACGTCGGTCAAGGTCCGCGACGGCGCCACCCCTCACTGGAACGGCTCCAGTCCGTCACGCTGCGTGAACAGTCTGTTCCAGGTGCCCCGCAGGGGTACCCGCAGGTGCACACTGGAGAGCGGGACGAGTGCCTGACCGTGGGGTGGTGCAAGATGCAGAGCCGCTTCCGCAGCGATCGGCGGCTGACCGTTCGGATGACGGTCACGCTGTTCCTGCTCGGACTGCTGTACGTGGCCTTCGTCGCCGCGTTGATCGTGTTGCTCAAGTCCTGGCTGCTGGTCGTCGCGGTGGTCGGGGCGATGTTCGTCGCGCAGTTCTGGTTCTCCGACCGGATCGCGATGTTCGCTATGCGCGGGCGGGTCGTGGAGCGGGAGGAGTACCCCGAACTGCACGCCGTGGTCGACCGGCTGTGCGCCATCGCGGACATGCCGAAACCGGTCGTCGCCGTCTCCGAGATGGGCATGCCGAACGCGTTCGCGACCGGACGCAGCCCCGATCACGCCGTGGTCTGTGTGACCACCGGGCTGCTGCGCCGGCTGGAGCCCGCCGAGCTGGAGGGCGTACTGGCGCACGAGCTGTCGCACGTGGCGCACAAGGACGTCGCCGTGATCACCATCGCGTCGTTCCTCGGGGTGATCGCGGGACTGATCGTGCGGTTCGCCTTCTACTCGCAGGTCCTCGGCGGCGGCCGCAGGGACCAGAACACGGCCGCCGTCCTCGCCGCCGTGCTGGCCGTCTCCGCGGCCGTCTACGCGATCAGTTTCCTGCTGATCCGGGCGCTGTCCCGGTACCGGGAACTGGCGGCCGACCGGGCCGCCGCACTCCTGACGGGCCGGCCCTCGGCGCTGGCGTCGGCGCTCACCAAGGTCTCCGGGGACATCGCCCGGATCCCGACCGAGGACCTGCGTACGGCCCAGGCCTTCAACGCCTTCTACTTCACACCCGCGACCGGCAGGGAACCCGGCGTCGAGCGGTTCTTCTCCACCCACCCGACCCTGCAGCAGCGGCTCGACCAGCTCGGGCGGATCTCCGCCGAGCTGGGCGAGGCGGCCGCTCCGGGGAAGGCGGGCTGAGCATGGGGCTGCTGGACATCCTGCTCGGCCGTACGAAGCCGGTCGCGCCCGACCTGGACCAGTTGTTCGCGCTGCCCTCGGCGGCGATCACGCTCGAGGCGGCGGCCGGGTTCACCCCGGCCGGCGTCGGAGCGGTGTGCTTCGCCACCGTCGAGGGCGCGGCCTTCGAGCAGACCCACCGCGAGATCCTGGCGCTGCTCGACGCGGACGCCGACCGGGCGGGAAGCCCGGTGGAACTCACCCGGGACGGGTTCGGCTACTCCTGGCTGGTCTCCCGCCGGCCGCCCGACCGGCTTCCCGAGCTGGTCGCCGACCTGCACGCGGTGAACACCTCCCTGGAGGCCAACGGCTTCGGCCCCCAGCTCCTGTGCTCCCTGGCCTCCTTCACGAACGACGCCGGCCGCCGGCTGGCCCTCGTCTACCTCTACAAGCGCGGCACCTTCTTCCCCTTCGCCCCGCTCCCCGGCGTCGCCGAACGCCGGGACGGCGAGCTGGAGCTGCGGGTGAAGGCGGCGCTCACCGGTGACCTGCGGATCGAGCCGGATCTCGGCCGGTGGTTCCCGGTGTGGGGCGCGCCCGGCCTGTGACGACCGGGCTCCCCTCGGCGCCCCCGCGGTCCGGCGGCTGTGAGTGAATGGCGCGTATGAGCGAACCCGGCGCGTCCCCAGGTGAGTACGAACACTTCGTGCACGTGTACGACGGTGAGCGGATCAGCGGGGTGAGCGCCGGTCCGCCCGGACGGGCGACGGCCGTGCTCCTGCACGGTGCGGGCAACGGCGACAAGGAACGGCTGCTGCCGCTGCTCGCCGAGTTCGCCGGGCAGGGCGCGCGCGCACTGGCCTTCGACTTCTCGGGGCACGGCGAAAGCACCGGCAGACTGGCGGAGTCGAGCCTGCGGCGACGGTTCGCGCAGGCGGTCGCGGTGATCGACGCGCACGCCCCGGCGGACGACCCGCTGGTACTGGTGGGCTTCAGCATGAGCGGCCAGACGGTCGCGGACCTGGTCCGGCACTACGGGCGGCGGGTGGCGGCGGTGGGCCTGTGCGCGCCCGCCGTGTACGCGCCGTCGGCCTGGGACGAGCCCTTCGGCGACGGTGACCGCCGGTTCAGCGCGATCATCCGCACACCCGGGAGCTGGCGGACCTCCCCCGCGTTCGAGGTGCTGCGCACCTTCGAGGGGCGGGCGGTGCTGGCGGTACCGGGCACGGACGACGTGATCCCGCCGGAGGTGACGGCGGCGGTGCAGGACGCGCTGTCGGCACGCGCCCAGTACACCCGGCTCGAACTCCCGGACGCCCAGCATCGGTTGGGCCTGTGGTTCCAGGACCACGCGGAGGACCGGCGCGACCTGGCGGCAGCGCTGCTGGGCGGGCTCGAGGACGGCGGCTGGACGGCGACCCGGAGCTGGGTGGCCGAGCGGCTGCCGCGGGGTCGCGGGGTCGTGGACTCCCGTCCGCTGTCCGGGGGCTGGTCCGCGCAGATACGCGGGCTCACCCTGGACGACGGGGAGGAACTGGTGCTGCGCACCTTCGTGCGGCCGTTCTTCCGACGGCACGCCCCGGGGCTGCTGTCCCGGGAGGCGGCGATGCTCGGCCTGCTCGCCGGGCGGGAGGGTGTGCCGGCCCCGGCCCTGGTCGCCGTGGACGCCGCCGGGGAGCACTGCGACCACCCCAGCCTGCTGATGACCCGGATGCCGGGTCTGGTGCGGGTGGACGACACGGACGGCGAGTTCCTGGACCGGCGGCTGGACCTGCTCGCCGCCCAGTTGGTCCGCATCCACGCGGTCGAGCCGGCGCAGCGCCCGCGCCCGTACCAGGCGTGGACCTCGCCGGAGCGGACGCGGACGCCGGGCGGCGCCTTGTGGGAGCGGGCGGTGGACGTGATCCGGCGCGACCCGCCGCCGTACCGCGGGCGCTTCCTGCACCGCGACTACCACCCCGGCAACGTGCTGTTCACGGGTGCCGGGGACGGACTCCGGGTGAGCGGGGTCGTCGACTGGGTGGAGGCCTCCTGGGGTCCGGCCGACCTGGACGTCGCCCACTGCTCCACGGCGCTGGCCCTGCTGCACGGCCCCGGGCACGGACTGGCCTTCCGGGACCGGTACGAGCGGCACGGCGGCCACGGTCTGGCGGACGGGCCGGACCACCTGTACTGGCGGCTGCTCGACGCCCTGGCCTACACCCCGGACGCGGCGAAGCTGGCCGGGCCCTGGCGTGAGCTGGGCCGCACGGATCTGACGCCGGAGGTGCTGGGCGGGCGGCTGGCGGCGTACGTGGGCGGGCTGATGGAGCGGTACGGCTGAGTCGCGGGCGCCGGCGGCTGCCGGCGAGCATGCTGAGGGGTGGCACGGTGGGCGACGGGGAGGTCGGCATGGGTGACGGACGGCGGCACATCGGTACGGCGGAGCGGCGGGCGCGGCTGGCGCTGCGCCACCGTCTGGCGGGCGGGGCGCGGGCGGCGGCCCCCGAGGAGGTGGCCGCCTCCCTGGTGGCCCTGCACGGCACGGACCCGGCGACGGTGTACCTGGCGGTGGCGGCGCGGCTCGCCGACGCGGCCAAGGCGGTGCCGGAGACGGAACGGGCGCTGTACGAGGAACGGACACTGGTCCGTATGCACGGCATGCGGCACACGGTGTTCGTGTTCCCCGCGGAGCTGGCCGCGGTCGTGCACGCGTCGACGGGGCTCACGGTGGCCGCGCGGGAACGGGCCGCACTGGTCAAGGACATGGCCGGGGCGGGGGCCCCGGACGCGGCCTGGCTGGCGGAGGTCGAGGCGTCCCTGCTCGCGGCACTGGCCCGGCGCGGCCAGGCGACGGCGGCGGAGCTGACGGCGGACGAGCCGCGGCTGCGCGAACAGTTCGTGTACGCGGCGGGCAAGAGCTACGAAGGGGTGCACACGGTCTCCTCGCGGCTGCTGCGGGTGCTCGGCGTGGAGGGCAAGGTGGTCCGCGGCCGGCCGCGGGGCTCCTGGACGTCCAGCCTGTTCCGCTGGGCACCGGCGCCCCCGCACCCGGAGCTGGACCCGGTGCGGGCGCGGGCGGGACTGCTGGAGCGCTGGCTGCGGGTCTGCGGGCCCGCCACGGAGGCGGACCTGAAGTGGTGGACCGGCTGGCGGGTCACCGAGGTGCGCCGTGCCCTGGCCACCGCCGGAGCGCACGAGGTCGCCCTGGACGAGGGCACGGGGTTCGTCGCGGCCGGTGACCTGGAGCCGGTGGCGGCTCCCGGCCGGCCCTGGGCGGCTCTGCTGCCGGCACTGGACCCGACGGCCATGGCCTGGCGGCAGCGCGACTGGTACCTGCCCGACGAACTGCGCCCGCAGCTCTTCGACCGCAGCGGCAACGTGGGCCCGACCGTGTGGTGGAACGGCCGGGTGGTGGGCGGCTGGGCCCAGCGCGCGGACGGCGGGATCGTCTGGCGGATCGCGGACGGCGGCGTCCGCCGGGAGGCGGAGCCGGTGGTGGCGCAGGAGGCGGAGCGGCTGCGCGGATGGCTGGGCACGACGCGGGTCACCCCGCGGTTCCGGACCCCACTGGAGCGGGAGTTGTCGGCCTGACGGTCCGGGTGCCCGGCTCCGGCCGGGCACCCGGTCCCGGTTCGCACCGGGATGCACGGCCCGCCCGGCGGACCGTGCCGGAATCGCGGGGCGCCCCTGACGGGCCCTACCGCATCAGCGCCCGCACCAGGTGGCACGTCGCGGCCGACGGCGGGTGCAGGCCGATCCGCTCGGCGGTGCCGCGGATCTCCTCGTCGTGGGCCTGGTTCGGCAGGTAGACGCCGGTGTCGAGCAGGGCTATGGCCAGGCGCATGGCCTTCAGGCGCCGGTTGTGGCGGACGTACCACTCGCGGGGCCGCCCGGCGGGCAGCGGACGCTTCTCCGTCGGCGCGTAGGGCGAGTCGAGCCGGACGGCGCGCCTGGCGGTGGACTGGGTCGGCAACGGCGTGGGCCTCAGGGCGGCAGCGGGCACGGGCATCCTCCTGTCGCGGTCAGGGAACCCATCGGAAGAGCTCCGGCGATTCCCTCGAACACTGCTCCCATCCTACTGCCCGCCACTGACATTCGGGCAGCCCGAAGGAAGCTCAAATGCGCTGGTGAGAGCGGAATTTGTGATGCCGTCACCACTGCTTCCGAAGGTGCGGCCGAGGCCACTGAAAATCGAACAGGCTCCTCGCTCCGGGGTCGCGGCGCAGCGGGGCCGCGCCGGCTCCTCGCGTACGGTGTGCCGCATGGAGATCTGGATCAACCCGGCCTGTTCCAAGTGCCGCGGCGCCCTCGACCTGCTCGACGCCGAGGGCGCCGACTACACCGTCCGCCGCTACCTGGAGGACGTGCCCGGCGAGGACGAGATCAGGGCCGTACTCGGCCGGCTCGGGCTCGAGCCGTGGGACATCACCCGCACCCGCGAGGCCGCCGCCGAGGAGCTGGGGCTCGGGGACTGGGCGCGGGACGTCAGTGCGCGGGACCGGTGGATCACGGCCCTCGCCGAGCACCCCGGCCTGATCCAGCGGCCGATCATCACGGCGGACGACGGAACCGCGCTGGTGGGCCGCTCGGCGGAGGCCGTGCGGGAGGCGGTGTCCCGGAGCAGGCGCCGAGAGTAGCTCAACAGCGTTGTGACGCAGGTTACTTGGAAGAACGGCGGTGACCGCTGAGTAACCCTGTTCGGGATCCCGTACATAGCGGCGTACGCTCCCCTACCTCTTCAGGAGGCGCGCATGTCGCGCAGGAGAACTCTCAGCACCAAGAAGAAGCTCGCGCTGCTCGTCAGCGCCGCGGCGGTGGCGGGCGGCGGAGCCTTCGCGCTGGCGTCCACCTCGAACGCCGCGCAGAGCCCGCAGAACGCCCGGACGCTGTCCGCCGGGGACTCGACGGTGTGCCAGGGGCTGGCCACGGCCCACGGCAACAACGACCGGTTCATCGCGGACCAGAAGGCGAACCCGGACGCGCAGTCGGCCGCCCGGATCGCCAACCGCGAGGCCGTCGTCAAACAGATCGAGGTCCAGCAGAAGGCCGCCGGATGCACCGTTGGGGAGTCGGCTCAGGACTCCCAGGGGGCGCAGGGCGGCGGGCAGGGCGACGCACAGCAGGGTGCCGGCGCACAGGCCGGCGGGGCGCAGCAGTCCGCCCAGCCCTCGGACCCGGCGGCCGGCGGAAACGGCGCCGGCGGCGCCGCGGCCTCGGGCCAGCAGGTGTGCCAGGGCTCGACCGTCACGCTCTCCGGCGAGGGCGGGGCACCGGCCGCGTCCAGCAACCAGTTCCCGGCCGGCACGACGCTGAAGGTCACCAACCTGGACAACGACAAGTCCACGACGGTGAAGGTCACCTCGGTCTCCGGCAGTTGCGCGCTGCTGAACAACGCCGCCTTCGAACAGGTCAGGGAGCCGGGCAAGTTCCTCATCCGCCGCGCACTCATCGAGAAGGTGGGGTGAGGCCCCACCGGTGAGGCGCGGGCCGCGACGGCACCGGCAGGGCGACGGGTACGCCGCCTCGCACCCGGCGGAGCAGGACGCCGGGTGCAGGAGGAACAGGCGGCGTACCCGGCCGGCCGGCCCGTCGCGGCCCGTCGGGCGTCCCGCCGGGCTCCTGTCGTACGCAACCACGGGCCGCCTCACGGCATGGGCCGGGACGCGGAAGCAGCGGGTAACACCGGGTTCACATCCGGGCAATGGACGGGAAACCGCCTGTTGACAGGCTGCCGCGCAGATCGACGCGGCGCCCCGGTGCCGCGGCGCCACGAGCACCCGCGAGTGCGCCCGACCCACCCCCGAAGGATGTGGCCCCGTGACCTTCAAGGCTGAGTACATCTGGATCGACGGCACCGAGCCGACGGCCGAGCTGCGTTCCAAGACGAAGATCATCACGGGTGCTCCGGCCGGTCTCGAATCCCTTCCGATCTGGGGCTTCGACGGTTCCTCCACCAACCAGGCCGAGGGGCACTCCTCGGACTGCGTGCTCCAGCCGGTCTTCACCTGTCCGGACCCGATCCGCGGCGGCGACGACGTCCTCGTGCTGTGCGAGGTCCTGGACACCGACATGGCCCCGCACCCGAGCAACACGCGTGCCGCGCTGGCCGAGGTGGCCGGGAGGTTCGCCGCGCAGGAGCCGGTCTTCGGCATCGAGCAGGAGTACACCTTCTTCGAGGGCGGCCGTCCGCTGGGCTTCCCCGAGGGCGGCTTCCCCGCCCCGCAGGGCGGCTACTACTGCGGTGTCGGGGCCGACGAGATCTTCGGTCGCGACGTGGTCGAGGCGCACCTGGAGAACTGCCTGCAGGCGGGCCTGGGCATCTCCGGCATCAACGCCGAGGTCATGCCCGGCCAGTGGGAGTTCCAGGTCGGCCCGCTCTCCCCGCTGGAGGTCTCCGACCAGCTCTGGGTGGCCCGCTGGCTGCTGTACCGCACGGCCGAGGACTTCGGCGTCTCCGCCACCCTGGACCCCAAGCCGGTCAAGGGCGACTGGAACGGCGCCGGCGCGCACACCAACTTCTCCACCAGGGCGATGCGCGAGGGCTACGACGCCGTCATCACCGCGTGCGAGTCGCTCGGTGAGGGCTCCAAGCCGCTCGACCACGTCAAGAACTACGGCGCCGGCATCGACGACCGCCTCACCGGCCTGCACGAGACCGCCCCGTGGAACGAGTACTCCTACGGCGTGTCCGACCGCGGCGCCTCGGTCCGCATCCCGTGGCAGGTCGAGAAGGACGGCAAGGGCTACATCGAGGACCGCCGCCCGAACGCCAACGTCGACCCGTACGTGGTGACCCGCCTGCTGGTGGACACCTGCTGCTCCGCGCTGGAGAAGGCCGGCCAGGTCTGATCCGCACCGCTTCCCGAGGGGCGCGCGCCAGGACGGCGGGCGCCCCTTCGGCGCGCCCGGCCACCGGGGACCGGGCCGCGCCTTCTGCCCTCGGCAGACGGCCCTTCCCCCTCCGGGCCGGCGCCGGGCAGGCTCACCGGTATGAGACTTCTGGTGCTGGGCGGAACGGAGTTCGTGGGAAGGACCGTCGTGGAGGCCGCGCTCGCACGCGGCTGGGAGGTGACGGTCTTCCACCGGGGGCGGCACGCGCCCCCCGCGGGAGTGAGGTCGCTGCGCGGCGACCGCACCGCGCCCGGCGGGCTCGCCGCCCTCGCCGGCGACGACGGCACCTGGGACGCGGTGGTCGACACCTGGTCGGCCGCGCCCCGGGCGGTCCGGGACGCGGCGCGGCTGCTGCGCGGCCGCGCCGGGCGGTACGTCTACGTCTCCAGCCGGTCCGTGTACGCCTGGCCCTGGCCCAGGGGCGGCCGCGAGGACGCCCCGCTGGTCGAGGGCGCCGCGGCCGGCGCCGGGGCGACCGACTACCCGCGGGACAAGCGGGGCGGCGAACTCGCGGCCGTGGAGGCCTTCGGCGCCGGGGACGCGCTGCTGGTGCGCGCCGGGCTGATCCTCGGCCCGTACGAGAACGTGGGCCGGCTGCCCTGGTGGCTGAACCGGATCTCCCGCGGCGGCCCGGTCCTGGCGCCGGGTCCGCGCGACCTGGCCGTGCAGTACATCGACGTGCGCGACCTCGCCGACTGGACGCTCCGCGCGGTCGAGCGGGCGCTCGGCGGCCCGTACGACCTGGTCGGCCCGCCGGGTGCGACCACCATGGGCGACCTGCTGGAGGCGTGCCTCCGGGCGACCGCCGCGGATGCCGAACTGCGCTGGATCGAACCGCGGTCGATCCTGGACGCCGGGATCGAGCCGTGGACCGGGCTGCCGGTGTGGGTGCCACCGGACGGCGAGATGTACGACGCAGTGCACCGCTCGGACGTCTCCCGGGCCCTGGCCACGGGACTGCGGTGCCGGCCCGTGGACGAGACCGTCACGGACACCTGGCGGTGGCTGACCGGCGTCGGGGGCGTCGCCCCGCAGCGGCCGGACCGGACCGTGAAGGGCGTCGACCCGGAGGTCGAGGCGAGGGTGCTCGCCGCGGCCCGGGGTGTATCCGGCACCACCCCCTGACCGGGGCTTCGGGCCAGTGACCCCCGCCCGGGGGTCGGCCAGACTGGCCGCATGACTACCGACACGCAGGGCGGCGCGGTGCGCGCGCGGGCACGGGACGCCGCACTCGCCGCCGTACGGGGGCTCGTACTGGCCGTGGCGATGCTGCCCGTCACGGTGCTGTGCCTCACGCTGACCCTCGTCTCCCTCGCCCTCGTACCGATCGGAGTCGGCGTCGTCACGACCCCCTGGATCCTCGGCGGGGTACGGGACGTCGCGGACACCCGGCGCCGGCTCGCGGCCGACTGGGGCGGGGTGCCGATCACGTCGGCGTACCGGCCCGTGCCCGCCGGCGCCAACCCCTGGAGGCGCACCCTCACCATGCTCGGTGACCGGCAGGTGCGGCGGGACCTCGTGTGGCTGCCGGTGGACATGACGGCCGGCTTCGTCACGGCGCTGCTGCCCGCCGTGCTGTGCCTCTACCCGTTCGAGGGCTTCGCGGTGGCCGCGGGCCTGTGGCGGGTGCTCGCGGACGGCCGGACCTACTGGTACGGCTTCGTGCCGGTCACCGACCAGCCGACCGCGCTCGCCGCCGCCGCCACCGCCTCGGTCCTGCTGGTGGCCGCCTACCACCTCGCGCCGCGCCTGCTGACCGCCCACTTCCGCCTCACCCGGGCCTTCCTCGGCGCGGACCGGCGCGAACTCGCCGAGCGGGTCAGGGTGCTGACCGAGACCCGGCGCGACGCCGTGGACACCTCGGCCTCCGAACTGCGCCGCATCGAACGGGACCTGCACGACGGCGCCCAGGCCCGGCTGGTCGCGATGGGCATGGACCTCGGGACCGTCGAGACGCTGCTCGACAAGGACCCGGCACAGGCCAGGCTGCTCCTGGGCCAGGCCCGCCGCAACTCCGTGGAGGCCCTGGAGGAACTGCGCGGCCTGGTCCGGGGCATCCATCCGCCGGTGCTGGCGGAGCGCGGACTCGGTGACGCGGTAAGGGCGTTGGCGCTGCGGCTGCCGCTGCCGAGCGAGGTGTCCGTGGAGCTGCCCGGTCGGGCGGACGCGCCGGTGGAGTCCGCCGCCTACTTCGCGGTCAGCGAGGTGCTCACCAACGCGGTCAAGCACTCCGGCGCCGACCGGCTCTGGGTGGACCTGCACCACGCCGGCGGCACGCTGCGGATCACGGTCACCGACAACGGCGGGGGCGGGGCGGTGGTCGGCGCGGGATCCGGGCTGGCCGGGGTGGAGCGGCGGCTGGGTACATTCGACGGCGTCCTGGCCGTCAGCAGCCCCGTCGGCGGTCCCACCCTGGTCACCATGGAGCTCCCGTGCGCGTTGTCCTAGCCGAAGACCTCTTCCTGCTGCGCGACGGACTGGTCCGGCTGCTGGCGGCCCACGACTTCGAGATCGTAGCGGCCGTCGAGTCGGGCCCCGAACTCGACCGCGCCCTCGCGGAGCTGAAGCCGGACGTGGCCGTCGTCGACGTACGCCTGCCGCCCACGCACACCGACGAGGGCCTGCAGTGCGCGCTGCGGGCCCGGCGGGAGCGGCCCGGGCTGCCGGTGCTGGTCCTGTCCCAGCACGTCGAGCAGCTCTACGCGCGTGAGCTGCTGGCCGACGGCACCGGCGCGGTGGGGTACCTGCTGAAGGACCGCGTGTTCGACGCCGGCCAGTTCGTGGACGCGGTACGGCGGGTGGCCGCCGGCGGCACGGCGATGGACCCGCAGGTGATCCAGCAGCTCCTGTCGCGGCGGGCGGCCGACGCCCATCCGCTGGGCCGTCTCACCCCGCGCGAGCTGGAGGTGCTGGAGCTGATGGCGCAGGGCCGCTCGAACGCGGCGATCGCCGGCCAGCTCGTCGTGACGGAGAGGGCCATCGCCAAGCACACCTCCAACATCTTCGCCAAACTGGGTCTCGAGGTGTCGGACGACGACAACCGGCGGGTGCTGGCGGTGCTGGCCCACCTCGATCGCGGCCGCTGACGCGGAGGACAACTACCCCTGGTCACGGTCCATTTGAGACCCCTGACACCCGGCGTTCCCCGACTGATTCGGGAGACTGGTGAACACCTCCGGGGCGGCGTCCGTATGGAAGGGCGCCGCTTCACTCCTGTCGGGCGCCTCGATGCTGCCCCGCAAGGAAGTCAGAGGAGTTCCATGGGACGCAACACACGAAAACGCCGTACGCCGCTGGCCACCAAGGCCATAGCCGCATCGGCGGCCCTAGCGCTCGGTGGGGGCGGGCTGGTCTGGGCGAACTTCTACGCCTCGGCGCACGAGTCGAACCGGTCGTGGGGGGGCAACCAGACCAAGGCCGCCTCGGCGCAGGTCGCGACGATCTCGTGCCCGGACGTGGGCCAGAAGCTGACCAACGTGCCGTACCGGGCCCGGGGCGAGGTCGCCGGGGAGCTGTCCACCCTCGACCGCCAGATCACCGACGCCTACCAGCGTCTGGCGACCACGCGGGACGCCCAGACCAGAGACACGAGCTTCGTCCAGAACTCCATCCTGCAGCCGCTCCAGGACCGGCGGAAGGCCATCCTGGACCGCATCAGGCTGGAGATCACCCGCGTCGGCGGCACCGCCCCCGGCGACCTGAACACCCTGGCCACCTGCACGGCGCAGAGCGCCGACCAGACCACCGGCGGACAGCAGCAGAACGGCGGACAGCAGCAGGGCGGCGAGCAGCAGAACGGCGACCAGCAGCAGGGCGGGCAGCAACAGGACGGCGGCCAGCAGCAGGACGGCGGTCAGCAGCAGGGCGACAACGGGCAGCAGCAGAACAACGGCGGGCAGGCGGGCAACGGCCCCGCCGCGGCCGACTTCGTCGACATCACCAAGGTCCAGGCGAACGTCAAGGCCAAGCCCCGCAAGTCCCGCAACGCGTCGACCGGCACGTTCACCACGCGCTGCGGTGTGAACGCGAACAAGAACTTCAACACCGACAACGTGATCGTGGCCCCGGGCGTGACCAACGGAGCCCACCACACCCACGACTACGTCGGCAACCAGAAGATCAACGCGTTCTCCAGCAACGACAACTTCCTGCAGGGCGCGTCGAGCTGCCGGAACAAGAACGACCGCTCCGCCTACTACTGGCCCGTACTGCGGCTGCAGGACGGCACCCAGGAGTTCGACCAGAACCGGGACGGTGGCGGCAAGGAGGGGAACGTCGGCAAGATCCTCACCGCCCAGCAGGCCCAGATCAAGTACGTCGGCAGCCCGCGGGGCAAGGTCGTGGCGATGCCGCAGTTCCTGCGGATCATCACCGGTGACGCCAAGACCACCACCAACGGTCTGGCCAACGCCAACGCGCACTGGAGCTGCACCGGCTTCGAGAACAAGGTGCAGCTGACCGAGCAGTACCCGATCTGTCCGCAGGGCAGCAAGGTGGTGCGCTCGTTCGCCTTCCAGAGCTGCTGGGACGGGCAGAACGCGGACAGCGCCAACCACCGCACCCATGTGGCCTTCGCCGACGCCAACGGCAACTGCCAGAACGGCTTCAAGGCCATTCCGCAGCTCACGATGCGCCTGGTGTACGACGTCCCCCCGCCGACCATCCAGAACGGTCAGGTGAAGAACGCGTACGCCGTGGACGGCTTCCCCGAGCAGTTGCACAAGGCGGCCACCGATCACGACGACTTCATCAGCGTCACGACCGGCGGCCTGGCCAACAAGATCGCGAACTGTGTCAACCGCGGTCAGAACTGCGCGTGATCCCCTGACACGCGTGGACGGAAGAAGGCCGGTGGCGGGTCCCTCCCGCCACCGGCCTTCGCCGTGTCCGCGTGGCCGGACCCGGCAGGCGTGCGCGTGGCCGGACTCAGCCGGCGTGCGCGCGGTGGTCCGTGCCGATCTCCACATCGCCGCCGAGCGTGCCGCGCAGCGCCCGGACGACGCCGTCGTCGCCGACGGCCACCCACTTGCGCCCGACGAGGTAGTAGCCGCCGTAGTCCTTGGCGTCGTTGATCCACTCGCGCTGGCCGCGGTCGGTGGCGAAGGTGGCCAGGATGAACCTCCCGTCACCGTTGCGGCAGATGGCCTGGCGGATCTCGTCGGCGTCGGTCTGCATGTTCGGCTTGCACCGCACCTCGGCCGCCAGGCTCTCCAGGCTGCCGCTCGCGGCGGGCGGCACCTTCTCGGCCTCCCCGCCCGTGCCGCAGCCCGCCAGCGCCAGTACGGCCGCGGCACCGAGCACCGCACGTGTCAACCTCATCGTTCCTCCGGTCCTGTGGGCCCCAGCATGCCGCTCGGAGCCCCGGAACGGGACCCCCCGACCAACGGATACGGCCGCGGGGCCCGGTGCGCTCAAATCCTGCGCGGCGACGGGCACACGTGTGCGAGGGTGGCGCGGTGAACCAAGACTGGGAAGACCGCGTCACCGCTGCCTGGGCCTCCTTCGACGACTATCCGCAGGAGCGAGCGCAGGAGTTCCGCGACCTGATCGACAAGCTCGTCGCCGAGCTTCCGGAGGACAGCCCGCTGGGCCCGTTCGAGCAGGCCTGCTCCTGGGACTCCACCGGCCACTCGGACCGGGCGGTGCCGCTGTACCGGGAGGCGCTGGCGCGCGGCCTCGACGGCTACCGGGGCCGCCGGACGCGGATCCAGCTCGCCAGCTCGCTGCGGAACACCGGGCACCCGGAGGAGGGCGTGGCCCTGCTCACCCCCGAACTCGACGGCCCGTCGGACGAGTTGGACGACGCGGTGCGGGCCTGTCTGGCCCTGTGCCTGTCCGGCCTGGGCCGCGACCGCGAGGGACTGTCCCTGGTGCTCGGCGCCCTCGCCCCGCATCTGCCCCGCTACCAGCGGTCGATGGCCAACTACGCGCGCCTGCTGGTCGAACCGGAGGAGTGAGCCACCCGGGCGAGCCGCCCGCCCGGCGGTGACCTGCCGACAGCTCGCTCGTTCACCGGGTTGTGCAGTCACAGCATGTAGCCCCGCGACACACGAAGAACGCCGCCGGTCCCGACGTCGGTGTCGACCAGGCCGAGGCCGCGCTCGTCGAGCACTACCCGCGGCTCGTCCGCCTCGCCTACCTGATCCTGCCACCCGGCCTCGCCCGCAGCCGCCGGGTGCTGACGGCACACGCCCTCGTCCAGCGGGCCCTGCCCCGCGGCCGCCGGCGCAAGCCCGTGATCCCGGCCCAGTCCGCCGGCCGGGACGGCGACCCGGGGTACGTGTTCGTCCGTCAGGAGGTCGTGCGCACGGCGCTGACGGCGGCCCGCACCCGTGGGGGCCGGCCGCGGCTGTCCCCGCCGCTCCCCCGGGTGTGGGGTCTCAGGCTGTTCCCGCGCTCCGGCGGGGCCGACGAACTCGCGCTGGACGAGCGGCTGTCCGTCCTGTCCGGCCCGGCCCGCGCCGCGTACGTGCTGCGCGGTCTGGAGCGGCTGCCGGACTCCGCCGTCCGCGGGATCCTCGCGTCCGCCGGGGTCGACCAGCCCGGCGCCGCGCTGTCCGAGGCCAACGGGGTACCCACGCAGGACGCCCTGCTCTGGTCGCCGGAGTTCGACCCCTGCTCGCTGCAGGCGAGGCCCACCGACCTGGTGCGCCGCCGCCAGCACACCAAGGCGGCGCTCGCCGCGGCGGCCGCGCTCGCGGTGTGCGGGGCGCTGGTGACCCTGCCGGGCGGCGGCTGGGGCCCCGACGGCGCCGCCGCGCCGCTGTACGCGGAGAACCCGGCCGCCGAGGCCGCCCTGGATCCCGGCAAGCTGGTCCGGATCGGCCCGGCCGCCTGGCGCTCCTCCGCCCGCTCCGACTTCTCCGTGTGGCCGGCGCGCGGCACCCTCACCGGAGACCGGTCGCTGCTGCGCCGCGCGCTCGCCGTCTGGGCCCGGCCGGGCGGGACGGTCCGCGTCTCGGCGACCCCGGGCACCCAGACCGGCGGTCCGGCGGGCCCGCCCCAACTGCTGTACGCGGGCGAGGTGGACAGCGCGCGCGTGGTGATCCTCTACGACGGGCTGCGCATCGCCCGCTACGCCGAGCCCAGGGACGGCACCGTGGGCGCGGCCCTGGACTTCGCCCGGGTCGACGGGGCGTCCGGCACCGAGGCCGGCGCGCTGGTGCTGGGCCGGTCCGACGGCAACGTGCGGTATCTGACCGCTCCCTGGGTGCGCCGGGCCGCCCAGCGGGACCTGATGAAGCCGGACACGGCCGCGCTGCCGCTGCCCGTCACCGACGGGGTCACCGCACCGCTGGCCAGCCCGGCCCTGCGGACCGGCAGTTGCACCTCGTGGCGCGTGCTCCAGCTCACCGGCCCCTCGGGCGACCAGCTCCACACCGATCTGGGCGAGCTGGTGCCCGCCCATCTCACCGCCGGGCGCCCGGGCGCCCCCGCCGAGGCGGCCGGGGCCGAGGGGCTGCGCGCCTGGGCGCCGTTCGCCTGCTCCCTGGCCGCGGAGCGCTCGGTGGGGGTGCGTGGGGTCAACGCCTGGTCGTTCGCCGAGCAGCCGCTGCCCGACGGGAGCGGTACGGGCCAGTGGGTGTGCACCAGGGCCGAGACCTGGCGCGGCGGCGGTACGACCGCGCTGGCCCAGTTCCGTACCCCGGGCAGGACCACCGGGGCGGTCGTCGCCAGGGGCGCCGACGTGGCGGCCTGCGGTCCCCGCGAACCGCGGGTACTGGCCGGGGTGCTGTGGAAGGCACGGACCGGGGACTGGTACCTGCTGGCCGCGGGCGGCCCGGACGTCACCGGGATCCGGGCGAGCGGAGGGATCACCGCGGCCGGTCAGGGACCGCTGCTGGCGGTCAAGGCCGGTAAGGGGACGCGGGCCGATCTGCGAGGGACCCTGAAGAACGGCGGCACGATCAACGGACTGCGCTGAGGCCGCCCGCTTCGACGCGGCACTAGCTGACAATCTTGTCAACAAGGCGGCGCAGAGGGGTTCTCAGCGGGCTTACCCATCAGTACATTGACGCCATGTCCAACAAGCAGGCCCGGCCGGTGGAGTCCGAGCGGATACCGCTCAAGGCCCGCGACGTGTCCTTCTCCTGGGAGCACACACCGCTGCACTGGGTGCCCGGCGACCCGTTCACCACCCACACCATCAACGTGCTGCACCTGCTGCTGCCCGCCGGTGAGCGGTGGTTCGTGCACGTGTACAAGCAGGTGCTGCCGCTGATCCGGGACGACCGGCTGCGCGAGGACGTCATCGGCTTCATCGGGCAGGAGGCCATGCACTCCCAGGCCCACGACGAGGTCCTGCCGCACCTCAGGGAGCAGGGGCTCGACCCGACCCCGTACACCGCGCAGGTCGACTGGTTCTTCGAGAAGCTGCTCGGCGACCGCACCCTGCCGCCGGGCCGGGCGCGCCGGTGGTGGCTGCTGGAGCGGGTGGCGCTCATCGCGGCCATCGAGCACTACACGGCCTTCCTCGGCGACTGGGTGCTCAACGCCGCCGAACTCGACCGGCGGGGCGCCGATCCGACCATGCTGGACCTGCTGCGCTGGCACGGCGCCGAGGAGGTCGAGCACCGCTCGGTGGCCTTCGACCTCTTCCAGCACCTGGACGGCGGCTACCGGCGCCGCGCCCGTACCTGGGCGGCCGCCTTCGGCGCGCTGGTGTTCCTCTGGCAGCGCGGGGCGCGCTTCTTCATGGCGAACGACCCCACCCTCGTGGACGGCCGGGCGTCCTTCGGCGAGTTCCACCGCAGCGGCCGGCGCGGCACGCTGCCCACCACCGGCGCCATGCTGCGTTCCGTCCCCCGCTACCTCAGCCCCTCCTACCATCCCTCGCGGGAGGGCTCCACGGCCCAGGCCGTCGCCTACCTCGCCGTCTCCCCCGCCGCGGCGGCCGCACGGAAGGACGGGTCGTGACACCGAAGCCGCTGACCGTCGCGCTGGCGGTGGGCGCCGCCCTGCTGACCCGGCGGGCGCTGCGCCGCCGGGTGCGGGTCTCGCCGCTGTGGCCCCTGCCCGCCCTGGACCCGCCTGTTTCCGGCCACCCCCGCGCCCGGACCCGGCGGGCGCTGCTCACCGGGCTCGAGACGGTCGCCGAGGGGGTCGTGGAACTGTGCCTGGAGGGACCCGACCTGCCGGGCTGGGAGCCGGGCGCGCATCTGGACCTGGTGCTGCCGTCGGGGCTGGTGCGGCAGTACTCGCTGTGCGGCGACCCGGCGGACACCTCGGCGTACACGCTGGCCACGCGGCTGGCGGCGGACGGGCGGGGCGGCTCGCGGGAGGTGCACGAGCGGCTCGCCGTGGGAATGGAGCTGGAGGTGCGCGGACCCCGGAACCGCTTCCCGCTGCGCCCCGCGTCCTCATATGTGTTCGTCGCCGGCGGCATCGGCATCACCCCGATCCTGCCGATGCTGCGCGCCCTGCCGGAGGGCACCGAGTGGCGGCTGCTGTACGGCGGGCGGACGCGGGCCTCCATGCCGTACCTGGAGCGGGTGCGGGAACTCGCCGGGGACCGGCTGACGCTCGTCGCCGAGGACGAGGACGGGCGCCCGGACCTGGACGCGCTGCTCGCCGGTCTGCCCGCGGGCACGGCCGTGTACTGCTGCGGGCCAGAGGGGCTGACGGCCGCCGTGGAGGCACGGCTGCCGGAGGGCGCCACGCTGCACCTGGAGCGGTTCGCCGCCCACCCGTCCGCCGCGGGGGACGCCGGGTTCGAGCTGGAGCTGCGGCGCAGCGGGCGGACGTTGACCGTCCCGGCCGGCTCCTCGGTGCTGGCCGCCGTGCGCGGTGCCCTGCCGGACACCGCCTACTCCTGCGAGCAGGGCTTCTGCGGAACCTGTCAACAGCGGGTCGTCGAGGGCGAGGTGGACCACCGGGACGAGCTGCTGACGGACGCGGAGCGTGTCGACTCGATGCTGATCTGTGTGTCGCGGGCCCGGGGCGACCGGCTGGTGCTCGACATGTGAACACCGGCGGCCGAATTCGATCGGTAAGGTGTTCGTATGACTACCGGGGTTCGCCGCAGGATGGGCGTGGAGGAGCGGCGCCAGCAGTTGATCGGTGTCGCCCTGGACCTGTTCAGCAGGCGCTCGCCGGACGAGGTCTCGATCGACGAGATAGCGGCCGCCGCGGGCATCTCACGCCCGCTGGTCTACCACTACTTCCCCGGCAAACTCAGCCTGTACGAGGCCGCGTTGCAGCGTGCTTCGCAGGACCTGGCGAGCCGCTTCGCCGAGCCGCGCGAAGGCCCGCTCGGAGCCCGGCTGCTGCGGGTGATGCGCCGCTTCTTCGACTTCGTGGACGAGCACGGCCCCGGCTTCTCCGCGCTGATGCGCGGGGGCCCGGCGGTCGGCTCCTCCACCACCAACGCGCTGATCGACTCGGTGCGCCAGGCCGCCTACGAGCAGATGCTCGCGCACCTCGGCGTCACCGACGCCTCGCCGCGGCTGGAACTGGTGGTCCGGAGCTGGATCTCGCTGGCCGAGTCGACGGCGCTGATCTGGCTGGACGGCCGACAGGTCCCCCGTGCCGAGCTGGAGGTCCAGCTCGTGCACGACTTCGCCGCCCTGGCCGCCGTCAGCGCAGCCCACGACGAGGACATGGCGCTGCTGCTGCGCACGATGGCGCAGAACGAGCCGGCCGACGGCCCCTTCGCGGAGCTCGTCGGCCGGCTCATCTCCCTGGTTCCCTAGAGGGTGTCGCGCCCGGGGCCCGTCACGACAGGCCCCGGGCGCTCACCGGTCGAACTTCCGGTAGGACGCGTCCAGGTCGCGGATCTCGGCGGACCCGTGCACGCTCAGGCCCCCCTCGCCGACGTACTTCTGGAGCAGTTCCAGCACGGCCTCGGCGAGCCGTGCCTTCGTCTCGTCGCTGCGGCCGGCGAGGAGCCCGATGGTCACGTGCACGACGGCGTCCCGCTGTGCCGCCGGGTCCTCGGTGCCGAACACCGTGAAGGCGCTCGGCCGGAACTGCGTCTTGCAGGCCGCCAACTTCGCCGCCGCGATCCCGGCGGTCGCCTCGTGCAGCTCCCGTGCGAAACCGGCGCGGTCGAACACGCCCTCCATCGTGGAGGAGTAGTCGACGGTGATCTGCGGCATGGGCACTCCTGTTCCAAGGCGTCGGCCCGACCCTACTTGTTCGCTGCGCCGAACACCGCCACGGTCCGTGCCGGGACGCTGAACGTGCCCGAGCCGACCGTGTAGGAGGCGGACCTCACCACCGGGTCGGCGCCCTTCGCCTGCACCGGGTGCAGCCGGAAGGGCGTGCCGGCGAGGGCGCCGATCCGCTGCTCCTGCCGCTGCGGGGTGGCGTTGAAGACGACGACCAGTTCACCGAGGCGCATGGTGATCACGCCGGGTGTCTCGTCCTTGCCCGACAGCGGGAAGGACAGCCGGTCCTGCACCCGCGCGGCCGTGCCGAGGGAGAAGGCCCGCTCCGAGGTGCGGATGCGCAGCAGGTCCTGGTACGCGGCCGAGGCGCCGGTGATCTGCGGGCAGCCGACCCTCACCGTGCTCAGCAGCGGCTCGGCGTAGCGCCACTTGGACTCGTTGTCGGCCGCCACGGGCAGTCCGCGCCCGAATCCGTTGCCGTCCGCGCAGTTCCAGTGGATGGCGTTGAACCAGTCGCCGCTGTCGTAGGAGTTGCGGTCCAGCGACTTCGAGCGCAGCAGGTCCGTGCCCGCCTGGGAGAGCGCGGGGCCCTGCGAGAGGGCGGCCGTGGCCATCGCCAGGACCTGCATGCGGGCCCGGTCGGACGCGGAGGTGCTCCGGGGCAGCTTGTAGGCCAGGGCGTCGAACAGCGACTCGTTGTCGTGCGCGTCCACGTAGGCGAGGGCGTCGCCGGGCGCGTCCGCGTAGCCGGCCGGGGCGCCGTTGTAGTCGATGTCGGCGCCGGTGACCTCCTTGCCGGCCGAGCCGGTGAACCGGTACCCGGCGAGGTTGCCGCTCAGGCCCACCTTGATCAGGTCCTGGTAGTGCAGCAGCCGGGCCTTCTGCTCCGCCGCGGTGCCGTTGGCGGAGGAGGAGTTGGGGTCGGTGTAGAGACCGGAGGCGAAGCCCTGCACGCCGGGGTCGGAGTCGAAGGGGCTGCCGCCGCGCACCGCGTCACGGGCCCGGTCGGAGAAGGTGGCGATGCCGGTGCCGGCCATGCTCTTCTGCGTGGCCTGCACGAAGCGCGCGTCGTCCGCGACCTCGCCGAAGTTCCAGCCCTCCCCGTACAGGATGATCTTCTTGCCGTCGACTCCGTCCTTCTTCGGGGTGAGCGCGTCGAGGGCCTTGCGGACCGCGAGGATGTTGGCCTTCGGGTGGTGGCCCATGAGGTCGAAGCGGAAGCCGTCGACCTTGTACTCCTTGGCCCAGGTGACGATGGAGTCCACGACCAGCTTGCCCATCATGGCGTTCTCGGTCGCGGTGTTGGCGCAGCAGGTGCTGTTGGCCACCGAGCCGTCGGCGAGGAGCCGCTGGTAGTAGCCGGGCACGATCCGGTCCAGCACGCTGGTGTCGGCCTGCCCGGCGGCGGCCGTGTGGTTGTAGACGACGTCCATGACGACCCGCAGTCCGTCCCGGTTGAGCGCCTGCACCATCTTGCGGAACTGGAGCGTACGGGCGGTGCCGTCGGGGTCGGTGGCGTACGAGCCCTCGGGGACCGTGTAGTGGTACGGGTCGTAGCCCCAGTTGTAGGCGTCCTTGGCGGCGGTCCTCGCCACGCACTCCTGCTGCTCGGCGGAGTCGGCCGGGTAGGAGGCCAGGTCGCAGCCGGGGTTCGCCTGGTCGGCCTTCCTCTCGGGAATGGTGGCGATGTCGAAGGCCGGCAGCAGGTGCACGTACGACGTGCCGGACCTGGCCAGCGCGCGCAGGTGCCTGGAGCCGTCGCTGTCGCTGTCGGTGAAGGCCAGGTAGGTGCCCCGGTGCTCGGCCGGGACGGTGCTGTCGGCGACCGAGTGGTCCCGGATGTGCAGCTCCTGGATCTGCGCGTCCTTCAGCGGTACGGCCTTGGGCTTGCGCAGCGCCGACCAGCCGCCCGGCGCCAGGGACCGGTCGTTCAGGTCGACGACGAGACTGCGCTCGGAGTCGGCGGTGAGGGCGACCGAGTAGGGGTCGGTGACCTTGTTGGTGACCATCTTGCGCACGCTGGGCGCCCACACCTTGACGACGTACCGGTAGGGCTTGCCCTTCCAGGACGCCGGGCCGGTGACGGACCAGACGCCGGTGGCGGCGCTGCGGTGCATGGGCACCGTGCGGCCGTCCAGTTCGAGCCGCACGGACCGCGCGGTGGGCGCCCAGACGGCGAGGGTGGGCCTGCCGTGGTGGAACACCGGCCCGAGCCTGGCGCCGGTGGCGTCGTAGACGTCGTCCAGCACCCCGGCGATCTGCACGCCGGTCGCGGCCAGCACGGCGCCGTTCACGGCCCGCTGCGAGGCCACGAGCTGCCCGTTCAGGGCCGCGCGCACCCGGTCCCGGTCGCGCGGGTCGACGGACCAGGCGGTGGAGTCCTTCAGGTGCGGGAACTTCGCCTTCTGCGCGTCGGTGAGCGTCGTCCTCGTCAGGCGCAGCCAGTGCTCGTCGTCGCTGGTGAGCGTCCCGTCCTCGACGGCGATGGAGCCGTGCGGGGAGTAGAGGAGCTGGGTGGAGGCGGCGCCGTCGACGCCGTTCCACGCGACGGTGTTCCGGTCGATCCAGACCGCCTTGGAGGTGGTCAGGTCGACGGCGGCCGCGCTGCCCGCGGGCTGCGGCAGCAGGTACTGCTCCTGGCCGTTCAACAGCCACACCTCGTGCCCGTCGGCCCTGAGGTCGAGGGACCGGTCGGCCGGCAGGTCCTTGTCGTCGCCCTTGTGGACGATGTAGCTGAGGCTGGTGGCACCCTCGGCGAGGGGTACCTCGAAGACAGCGCCATAGGCGTCAGTCTTCACCGGCTTCAGGGGGTCCGACCAGTCGGTGGGGTTCGCGGCGCCCGTCCAGACGTGCAGGCCCCAGCCGTCGTAGTCGCCGTCGGCGCGGTGGTAGTGCAGGACCGCCCTGGCGGTGTCCGGGGCCGGGTGGTCGGGCCTCTCGGTGAGCACGTCCTCCTTGCCCTGCTCGATCCACACCTCACCCGTCCTGGTGACGTCGATGGACCGGTCGGCGGAGACGTCCTTGTCGCCGTCCTTGTCGATGACCAGGAAGCCGACGTCGGAGGCGCCGGGCTTGAGCTTGACGTAGGCGAAGGCACCGTAGGCGTCGCGGCCCACGAAGGGGTGGCTGGCCGGCCAGTTCGTCGCCTCGCCGTCGGCGAGGTCGCCCCAGGCGTACAGGCCCCAGTCGGCGTAGTCGCCGTCCGCGCGCTTGTAGTGGACGACCGCGTAGTCGCGGGAGGAGGCCGTGGGGACCTCGGGGGCGGCCGGGGTGCCGGTGGTACTGCTCGCCGTGGCGCTCGCGGTGTGCCCGGCCGAGTCGATCACGACCGCCTTGTAGCGCAGGGCGGTGCCGGCCGGCACGTCCTCGCCGATGGCCTGGGTGACCTTGTAGGGGGCGTGGTCGGCGGAGCCGAGGATGTGCCACCGGCCGTTGCCGACCTGCGCGGCGAAGACGACGCGGTTGAGCCGACCGCCCTCGACGTCCGCGCTCGGCTCGACGGTCCCGGTGGCGCCGGCGGCCGGTGCCGCCAGGGTGATCGTCGGCTCGGTGGCGGGCCGGGCGAGGGGGCCCGCGGCCTTGTAGACGACGGTGCTGCGGGCCGGGACGGTGACCGTGAGGCGGCGGTCGGCGCCGGAGGCGCGGGTGTCGTCGGCGCCGTAGACGCCCCGGTAGGACATGCCGGCCGAACCGGTCGCGAAGGTCGCCGTCCTCGCCTCGGCGGCGTTGTTGAGGGCGACGACGTACTCCTGACCGGTCCTGGCGTCCGTGCGGGTGAACGCGTAGATCCCGGCGCCGTCGGCGGCGTAGCGCTCGGTCTGGACCCCGTCGGTGAGTGCGGGGTTGGCCTTGCGGAGCTTCGCGAGCGCGGCGATCCGCCGGTACAGGGGGGCACCGGTGTCGTAGGCGTCGCTCGCGTGGGTGCGCTCGGTGCCGATCTCGTCGTCGTCGAGGTAGTCGGCGACCTTCGAGGCGAACATCGTCTGGCGGGCGTCCTTGTCGCCGCCGGAGCCGGTGAAGCCCTGCTCGTCGCCGTAGTAGACGACCGGGTTGCCGCGGCTGAGGAACATCAGCTCGTTGGCGAGCCTGTCCTTCGCCAGGATCTCGGCGTCGGTGGCCCCGGGGTCGTCCTGCTTCAGGAAGTACCCGACGCGCCCCATGTCGTGGTTGCCGAGGAAGGTGACCTGCTCGTACGCGTTGGCCTTGTCGGTCGTGTACTTGTAGTCGTCGCCGAAGACGCCCGACAGCCTCCGCGCGCTGCCGCCCTGGGAGGCGTAGGCGCGGGCCGCGTCCTGGAAGGGGAAGTCGAGGGTGGCGTCCAGCCGGCCCTGGGTGACGTACGGGGAGGTGACGGAGGTGTCGGCGGAGTAGACCTCGCCGAACATGAAGAAGTCCTTCCGCCCGTGCGCGGCCGCGTAGGCGTCCAGCGCGGTCGCCCACTGGGTCCAGAAGTCCATGTCGACGTGCTTGACGGTGTCGATCCGGAAGCCGTCGACGGCGTAGTCCTCGACCCACCGCTGGTAGATCTTCTCCATGCCCCGCACGACCTCGGGACGTTCGGTCCACAGGTCGTCCAGGCCGGAGAAGTCGCCGTAGGTGGTGGACTCGCCGGCGTACGTCGAGTCGCCCCGGTTGTGGTACATCGTCGGGTCGTTGAGCCAGGACGGGACCTTGCTCCGGCTGGTGACCACCGGGTGGTAGGGGAAGGAGCCGGTGTCGGTGGCCGGGAACCTCCTCGTGCCGTCGGCGTAGTCGCCGTCGTCGAAGGGCCGGCCGTCCTTCGTCAGGTACGGGAAGGCGCCCTTGGACAGGTAGCCGTAGGACTTCTCCTGGTTGTCCACGACGTCGGCGGTGTGGTTGGTGATGACGTCGAAGAAGACCTTCATGCCCTTGGCGTGCGCCTTGGAGATGAGGGTCGACAGGTCCTTGTTGGTCCCGAAGTGCGGGTCGACCTGGGTGAAGTCGGTGATCCAGTACCCGTGGTAGCCGGCCGAGGCGTTGTCGCCGGTGCCCTGGACGGGGCGGTTCTTGAAGATGGGCGCCATCCAGATGGAGGTGGTGCCGAGCCCCTTGATGTAGTCCAGCCGCCTGGTCAGGCCCTTGAGGTCACCGCCCTGGTAGAACCCCTTGTCCGTGGGGTCGTAGCCGGTGCTCAGGCGGGAACCGGTGAGCCCGCCCCTGTCGTTGGAGGTGTCCCCGTTGGCGAAACGGTCCGGCATGACGAAGTAGAACTGCTCGCGCGTGTCGTCGTGCCGGGCGGCCTGGGCGGCGAGCACGGCGTCCGAGGGGGGCGCGGGCGGCGTGTCCGCGCGGGCGGACACCGGCTGCACGAGGGCGGCGGCGAGAGCGGCGGCGGTCACGGCCGCGGCCCTGCGTCGGTACGGGGTGCGGCGCCTCGAGGGCGCCGGCCATCTCGGTATCACAGGCGGGAACTCCTAGCGATTACGGCTCTTCTGGGTCCGACCCCACGCCGCGGCTCGGCTCCGATGCCGGGCGCCCGCGCGACCGTATCGCCCGCGAAAGGGTTGCAGCAAGAGGCTTGAAACCATCGGTAAGCAATTTCAACGGAGTTGGCCCGCGCCGCCGCGAGGGGCGGACGGCGCGGGCCTCGTCACGTCAGCAGCTCGACTTGCCGGCGTAGATGGCCAGCGCCGTGTTGGAGCCGAGGGTGGCCGAGAACTGGCCGCTGGAGTTCACCGTCACCGCGGTGTTGTTCTGGACGTTGCAGTAGGTGCCCGCGGGCAGCGAGGTCTGGTAGGTGCGGGTCAGCGAGGAGGACTCGTGGTTGATGGCCACGTAGCCCTTGCCGCCCCGGCCGAACGCGATGGCGTTGTTGCCGTCGTCCCACCAGTCGGTGACCGGCTCGCCCCGGGTGGCGTTGCGGAAGGCGACCATGCGGATGATCTCCGGCCACTTGTGCTGGCACTTCCAGCCGTCCTGCCAGCAGGCATTGACCGAGCCGCCGTTGGGCGGACCGGCGTCCGCGTCGGACCACTCGTAGCCGGAGTTGATGTCGGGGGCGCCGTAGGGCCAGGCCAGCATGAAGACGTTGGCCAGGGTGTAGTTGGCGCCGCTCTTGTAGTTGAGGGTGGAGCCGTTGCGCTCGGTGTCGTGGTTGTCGACGAAGACGCCGGCCTTGGCTCCGCTCAGGTAGCCCCAGCCCTCGCCGTAGTTGGTGAGATAGGCCAGCTTCTCGTTGGTGAAGACCCGCTTGAGGTCGTAGGCGTAGCGGAACTCCTGGACGTCCCCGTTGCCGGTGTACTCGGTGGGCTGGACGGCCTCGCCCGCGCCGTAGATGACCTCCTGCTTCCAGTAGGCGCCGGGGTTCGTCAGCCGCGACTTGATGTTGGCGAGGTCGGCGCTGTCGATGTGCTTGGCCGCGTCGACGCGGAAGCCGTCGGCGCCCAGGGAGAGCAGGTCGTTCATGTAGCCGGCGATGGTCCTGCGGACGTACTCCTCACCGGTGTCCAGGTCGGCCAGGCCGACGAGTTCGCAGTGCTGCACGTTCCAGCGGTCCTGGTAGTTGCTGATCCGGGAGGTGCAGTCGTCGAAGTCGTAGGACGAGTACAGGCCCGGGTAGTCGTACTTCGTGTACGACGAGCCGCCGGTGCCGGTGCCGCCGCCCGCCGACATGTGGTTGATCACCGTGTCGACGACGACCTTGACGCCCGCCGCGTGGCAGGTGTTCACCATGTTCCGGAAGGCCGTGCGGTCACCGAGGCGGCCGGCGATCTTGTAGCTGACGGGCTGGTACGAGGTCCACCACTGGGAGCCCTGTATGTGCTCGGCGGGCGGGGAGACCTGCACGTAGCCGTAGCCGGCGGGGCCGAGGGTACTGGAACACTCGCGGGCGACCGAGGCGTAGTTCCACTCGAAGAGCACCGCGGTGACGTCCTTGGTACCGGGCGGGGAGGCCTGCACGTTCGTCGGGGCCATGACAAATGCAGCAGCCGTGAGGGCGACCGCCGCGGAGAGGGTTCTGCGTGCCATGCGGGGTTCCTTCTTCATCGAAGGTGTGGGGTACCGCCGAAGGCGCTTGCTGAAATGTTTCAGCAAACTTGCGGTGACGCAGATGTTAAAGGCCCGCCGCCTGAAAGGCAGCGGGCCGGTGCGAAGTTGGTGCAAGAAATTTCAGAGGGGGCGTCAGTCCGCCGAGGACCACCAGACGGTGGTGTCCGCCGGCACCTTCGCCTCGCCGCCGGCCTCGGTCACCTCACCGCTGGCGAGCAGGACCCGGCCGTACGCCGGCATGGTCACCGACTCGCCGGTGGTGTTGGCGACGCACACGAACTCGCCGCGCCGGAAGGCCACCACGCCCTCCGGGGCGCGCAGCCACTCCACCGCCTGGCCCGCGCCCAGGCCGGGCTGGGTGCGGCGCAGGCCGAGCGCGGAGCGGTACAGCTCCAGCGTCGAACCGGGCACGCCGGTCTGCGCCTCCACGCTCAGTTCGGCCCAGCTCGCCGGCTGCGGCAGCCAGCTCCCGCCGTCTCCGAAGCCGTAGCTGGAGCCCTCGCGGGTCCACGGGATCGGGACCCGGCAGCCGTCGCGGAAGCCGTCCTGGCCGGCGCCCCGGAAGTACGCGGGGTCCTGGCGCACCTCGTCGGGGAGGTCGACCACGTCCGGCAGGCCCAGTTCCTCGCCCTGGTAGAGATACGCCGAGCCGGGCAGGGCGAGCATCAGCAGGGAGGCCGCGCGGGCCCGGCGCAGACCGAGGTCGCGGTCGCCGGCGGTGCGGATCTGGGTGCCGAGGCCGGGCGGGTTGGCGAACCGGGTGGCGTGCCGGGTGACGTCGTGGTTGGACAGGACCCAGGTGGCCGGGGCACCGACCGGGCGCATCGCCTCCAGGGTGCGGTCGATGACCGTGCGCAGCTCCGCCGCGTCCCACTCGGTGCCCAGGTACTGGAAGTTGAAGGCCTGGTGCAGCTCGTCCGGACGCACGTAGTTGGCGGTGCGCTCGACGGTCGGGGTCCACGCCTCCGCGACGAAGATGCGCCCACCCGTCCCCCGCCCCTGGGCGCAGGACCCTTCGGGCGCCGTCGTGTCGGCGTACTCGTCGAGCACGGTGCGCCACTGGCGGTAGATCTCGTGCACACCGTCCTGGTCGAAGAACGGCATGACATCGTTGCCCAGCAGCTTGAGCTGGTCGTGGGAACCGAGGTCGGGCAGGCCGTCCGCCTTCACCAGGCCGTGGGCCACGTCGATGCGGAAGCCGTCCACGCCCATGTCCAGCCAGAAGCGCAGGATGGAGCGGAACTCGTCGCCGACGGCCGGGTGCTCCCAGTTGAAGTCCGGCTGCTCGGGGGCGAAGAGGTGGAGGTACCACTCGCCGGGGGTGCCGTCCGGCTCGGTGACCCGGGTCCACGCCGGGCCGCCGAAGATGGACTCCCAGTCGTTGGGCGGCAGTTCGCCGCCCTTCCCCTTGCCGGGGCGGAAGTGGTAGCGCTCGCGCAGCGGGGAGCCGGGACCCTCGGCCACGGCGCGCTTGAACCACTCGTGCTGGTCGGAGGAGTGGTTGGGGACCAGGTCGACGATGATCCGCAGGCCCAGCGCGCGGGCGTCGCGGATCAGGGCGTCGGCGTCGAGCAGGTTGCCGAACATGGGGTCGACGGCGCGGTAGTCCGCGACGTCGTAGCCGGCGTCCGCCTGCGGGGAGGCGTAGAAGGGGCTGAGCCACACGGCGTCGACACCGAGGTCGCGCAGGTAGGGGAGGCGGGAGCGCACGCCCTCCAGGTCGCCCATGCCGTCGCCGTTGCTGTCGGCGAAGCTGCGCGGGTAGACCTGGTAGATGACCGCGTCCCGCCACCAGTCACGGCTGGCGGCGACGGTGGCGACGGCGGTGTGGGTGGCCGGGGCTGCAGAATTCTGCTGGCTCATGGCGTCCTTGATGCGGTGGGGGTCCCCCCGCCGGGGCGGGGCCGGGCGTGGGGGAAGGGTCAGTGGTGGGCGTGTGTGCGGCGGCGGGGCCGTTGCGTGCGAGGCGGCCGCGGTGCCGGCGGGGTCGGATGGACACCGCGGCCGCCTACCCGCGCGCGCTGCGGCGCGCGGGAGCGCTGCTCCGGCGGGCGTCAGCCCTTGGTGCCGCCGGCGGTGAGGCCGGTGACGAGGTTCTTCTGCACGAGGTAGAAGAACGCGGACACGGGTATCGCGACCAGCACGGCGGTGGCCGCCATCAGGTTGCGCTGGGCGTCGTGCTCGCTGACGAAGCTCTGCAGACCGACGGCGAAGGTGTACTTGCTGTCGTCGAGCATGAACGTCGAGGCGAAGGCCACCTCACCGAACGCGGTGATGAAGTTGTAGAAGGCGGCGACCGCCAGGCCCGGCTTGGCGAGCGGCAGGATCAGCCGGAAGAAGGTGCCGAACGGGGTGAGGCCGTCGACCCGTCCCGCCTCGTCGATCTCGAACGGGATCGTGTCGAAGTAGCCCTTGAGCAGCCAGGCGCTGTAGGGCACCGCGGTCGAGCAGTAGACCAGGATCAGCCCCAGGTAGCTGTCGATGAGCTGCAGGTCCGAGAGGATCTGGTACATCGGCACGATGAGCACGGCGATCGGGAACATCTGGGTGACCAGCAGCACCCACATGAGCTTCTTGTAGCCGGGGAAGCGCATCCGGGACACGGCGTAGCCGGTGGTCGCGGCGACCATGACGCCGATCGCGGTGGTGCCCAGGGAGACGATCAGCGAGCTCTTCATCCAGTCGAAGAAGCCCGTGTGCTGCAGCACGAACGAGTAGTTGCTGAACGTCATCTTGTGCCAGATGCCGCCTGGGTGCAGGTAGTCGTCCTTGTCCGGGCCCAGCGAGAGGAAGACCAGCCAGGCGATCGGGAAGAGGGCGATGAGGCTCGCGACGGTGAGGATGCCGTGGGAGGCCAGCGTGGTGAGGCGGCCGTTCTCGCCGCGGCGGCGGACCCTGCGGGTCTCCGGCGCCGCGCGCTGTTCGGTGACCGGGGCGGAGGTCTCGACGGTGGTCGTGGTCATGGGAACTCCTGCCTCAGATCGCGAGCTGCTGCTCGTTGCGGTTCAGCCAGCGGCGGTAGAACGAGGTGAAGACGATCAGGATGGCCAGCAGCAGGATGCCGTAGGCGGCCGACTGCGCGAAGTCACGCGGCTGCTGTCCGAAGCCCAGGTAGTAGGCCCAGGTGACGAGGATCTGCGCGTCCGGCGCGGTGTTGCCGAAGAGCAGGAAGATGACGGCGAACTGGTTGAACGTCCAGATGATGCCCAGCAGGACGACCGTGGAGCTGACGGACCTCAGCCCGGGCAGGGTGACGAACCGGAAGCGCTGCCAGGCGTTCGCGCCGTCCATCTCGGCCGCCTCGTAGAGCGAGGAGTCGATGGACTGCAGACCGCCGAGCAGGGAGACCATCATGAAGGGCACACCGCACCAGGTGTTGACCATGATGGCGGCGAAGCGCTGCCAGAAGGTGTCCTCCAGCCACGACGGGGACGGCAGGTGCAGCGCGTCCAGCGCCGTGTTGATGATGCCTCCGTCGGCGAGCATGAAGCGCCAGCCGAAGACGGTGACGAAGGTGGGCACGGCCCACGGCAGGATCAGGATCAGGCGGTAGACGGTACGGCCGCGCAGCTTCTGGTTGAGCAGCAGGGCGAGGCCCAGCCCGATGCAGTAGTGCAGGGCGACGCAGAGGGCGGTCCAGACGATCGTCCAGACGAAGTGCGACCAGAAGCGGTCGTACGACGTCGGGCCGAACAGGATGTCCTTGTAGTTGTCGAGCCCGATGAACTTGTAGGTGGCGTCGATGTGGTTGACACCGATGGTGCGGGCGGTGTTGAGGCTGTTGGCGTCGGTGAGCGTCAGGTAGAGGCCGTACACCAGGGGGTAGAGCACCAGCACGCCGAGCACGACTGCCACCGGTGCGATCATCGCGTAGGCGTACCAGTGGCGCTGGTATCCGTCCTTGAGGCGCCGGCCCAGCCCGGGCCGAGGCGCGCGGTCACCGCGGCGCTTGCCGGTCGCGCGGTCGATGGCGACTGTCATGGTTCGACACCTTCTGGAAGATCAGGGTTGGGCCGGGCACAGGGCGGTGGCCGCCGGATCCTTCCCCCTTCGGGGAGCGGATCCGGCGGCCACCCGGGCTCACTTGCTGAAGTCGGGCACCAGCTTGGCGACGGCGAGCTCGGCGTTGCTCAGACCCTTGTCCAGCGACTCCTTGCCACCCGCGATCTTGGGCAGCTCGGTGTCCAGCGGACCCCACAGGGAGCTGTACTCGGGCAGCGCCGGGCGGGGCTGGGCGGCGGAGAGGACACCCTGGTAGCCGGCGATGCCGGGGTCGGCCTTGACCTCGGCGGTGTAGGCGTCGCCGCGGGTCGGCAGGGTGGAGTTCTTCAGGGCGATGGTCTCCTGGGACTTCGCCGAGGTCATGAACTTCACGAACTTCAGCGCCGCGGCCTGGTGGGCCTTGTCGGAGCCGGCGTAGACCGCGAGGTTGTGGCCGCCGGTCGGGGCGCCCGCCTTGCCGGCCGAGCCGGCCGGGACGGTGGCGATGCCGAGGTTGGACTTGTCCTGGAAGGCGCTGCCCTTGTAGAAGTTCGTGATCTCCCAGGGGCCCTGGATGATCGCGGCGACCTTGCCGTTGACGAAGGCGTCCTGGATGTGGGCGTAGGCGTCGGCGGTGGTGTCGGCCTTGTGCAGGCCCTTGCCGGAGAACAGGCTCAGCCAGGTGCCGTAGGCCTTCTTGGCGGCGGCCGAGTTCACGGTGACCTTCTTGGCGGCGGCGTCGACGGTGTCGGTGCCCTCGCCGTACAGGAAGGACTGGGCGTAGTAGGCCTGGGTGGAGCCCCAGTAGCCGGGCACGCCCGCCTTGGCCTGGACCTTCGCGGCATCGGACTTCAGCTCGTCCCAGGTCTTGGGGGCCTCGGTGATGCCGGCCTTCTTGAACAGGGCCTTGTTGTACACCAGGGCGAGGGTGTCGGTGACCAGCGGCGCGCCGTAGGTCTTGCCCTCGTACTGCGCCTGCTTGATCAGGTTCGGCTCGAACTTGTCCTGGTCGGCGAGGGCGTCGGTGCCGTCCAGCGGCAGGAAGTAGCCCTTCTTGGCGAAGGCGGGGGTCCAGCC
The DNA here is from genome assembly GCF_023630175.1 of Streptomyces cellostaticus. Taxonomy (GTDB): domain Bacteria; phylum Actinomycetota; class Actinomycetes; order Streptomycetales; family Streptomycetaceae; genus Streptomyces; species Streptomyces cellostaticus_A. Next base: position 129,089 of record NZ_JALLIN010000013.1, read on the forward strand.
GACCTCGGAGCGCAGCACGTCCGGGGCGCCCTTGGAGCCGGCCGCGGTGTCGAACTTGTTCTGCGCCTGGTCGAAGGGCACGTTGACGTACTTGACCTTGACGTCCTTGTTGGCGGCCTCGAACTGCTGGACCAAGGCCTTGTACGTCGGTGCCTCGTTGGTGGCGTTGGAGGTGTCCCACCAGGTGATGGTGACCGGGCCGTCCGACTTGCTGTCGCTGTCGCCACCGCCGCACGCCGTCGCCGCCAGGGCGAGGGACGCCACCAGCGCGGAGGCCGCTATGCCACGCCGCATGAGTTCTCCTTGAGGGTTAAAGCCCGTGTGATGCAGGGGCGGTCCCGTCCACCGGCCCCGCTGTCTTGCCGACTGCGCCGTTGCGGCGGCCGGGCGACCAGGAACGTAACAGCGTTGTAAGCCCCGCGAAAGACCTTGCAGCAAAAAAGTGCAAGAGAACACGAGGGTTACCTGGCCGTGACCTGCGCCGCATCGCACCGAAACCCCGAGGCGTCGCCGGTACGCGGGTTGACGGACACTTGTGCAAGACTCTGCAAGGCCTTGCCATCCGTCTCCGTCGCCGGAATCATCCCCTTGCGAGCGGACATCGGCTCGGCAAGGACCTCACAAGGGACCGCGAAGGACGAGGAGCGCGATGAGGCAGCAATCCACGGCAGGCCGGTCAGCCGCCCGCGCACGGCGTCCCGTCGGTGTGCAAGGTGGGGTCCGGCCGGTACAGTCCGGTGCCGTGACCACACGGCTTGCGGACATCGCTGCGCAGGCGGGGGTGAGCGAAGCGACCGTCAGCCGCGTTCTCAACGGCAAGCCCGGCGTCGCTGCCACCACCCGCCAGTCCGTGCTGGCCGCGCTGGACGTGCTCGGCTACGAGCGTCCGGTGCGGCTGCGGCAGCGCAGCGAGGGGCTCGTCGGGCTGATCACCCCCGAGCTGGAGAACCCGATATTCCCGGCCCTGGCCCAGGTCATCGGCCAGGCGCTGACCCGGCAGGGCTACACCCCGGTGCTCGCCACCCAGACCCCGGGCGGGTCGACGGAGGACGAGCTGACCGAGATGCTCGTGGACCGCGGCGTGGCGGGGATCATCTACGTCTCGGGGCTGCACGCGGACACCACCGCCGACATGCAGCGCTACGAGCGGCTGCGGGCACAGGGCGTCCCGTTCGTGCTGGTGGACGGGTTCTCGCCGAAGGTGCAGGCGCCCTTCATCTCGCCGGACGACCGGGCCGCGATGTCGCTGGCCGTCACGCACCTCGCGTCGCTGGGCCACACCCGCATCGGGCTGGCGCTCGGCCCGAAGCGGTTCGTGCCGGTGCAGCGCAAGATCGAGGGCTTCGTGCGCGCCGTGCAGGAGCAGCTCGGGCTCTCCGCGCAGACGGTGGAGACCGAGCTGATCCAGCACTCGCTGTACACCCTGGAGGGCGGCCAGGCGGCTGCGGCCGCCCTGATCGGGCGGGACTGCACGGCGGTGGTCTGCGCGAGCGACATGATGGCGCTCGGCGCGATACGGGCCGCCCGGCAGCTCGGCCTCGAGGTGCCGCGGGACATCTCGGTGGTGGGCTTCGACGACTCCCCGCTGATCGCGTTCACCGACCCGCCGCTGACCACGGTCCGCAAGCCGGTCCCGGCGATGGGGCAGGCCGCCGTGCGCACGCTGCTGGAGGACATCGGGGGGACGCCCGCGCCGCACAGCGAGTTCGTGTTCATGCCCGAGCTGGTGGTGCGCGGTTCGACCGCCTCCGCCCCCGGGGACCGCGCCCGCGGCTAGGGGACGTCGCTCGGATCGGGCCGCGGCGTCCGGTGCGGTGCCTCGCACGGGCGGAGGATCCGCCGGGCACCGCGCGTACTCGGCTGATCCGACCACGCGGCGAGGTGCCGTGCCGGGCGCCGCAGACCTGACCTGCGAACGACGCCCACTGGCCCGGCGCGCACGCGTGACGGCCCTGCCGGCGGCGCGGGCAGGGGTCCGGGCGCGCCCCAGGACGTGCGGCCCGGAACCGGGCTTGGGATGATCTGTCGGAGAAGTCTTTTCTGGCAGACTCTGTGACCATGAGTGACTCGACCGTGACACAGCCGGAAGGTCGCGAGGAGGTGGCCGTTCCGCGGGCCGTCACGGGCGAGGACACTCGGGGCCGCCGGCACGGTCCGCGCAGCCCGCGCCGCCCCCGGCTGTGGTTCGAGATCCTGCTGATCGCGGTGAGTTACTGGACGTACTCCATGATCCGCAACGCGGTCCCGGAGCAGCGGGCGAAGGCGCTGCGCAACGCCGACTGGGTCTGGCGGGCCGAGCACCATGCGGGCATCGCCGTCGAGCAGTCCGTCAACCACGCCGTCGACACGGTGACTTGGCTGATCGTCGGGATGAACTACTACTACGCCACGCTGCACTTCGTGATCACCATCGGCGTTCTGGTGTGGCTGTACCGCCGGCATCCCGGGCGCTACGCGGCGACCCGGCTGACGCTGTTCGCGACCACGGGGGCGGCCCTGGCCGGCTACTACCTGTTCCCGCTGGCCCCGCCCCGGCTGATGAACGGCGGGCGCTTCGTCGACACGGTGATGGTGCACCACACCTGGGGCTCGATGGCCTCGGGCGACCTGAAGCACATGTCGAACCAGTACGCGGCGATGCCGTCGATGCACATCGGCTGGTCGCTGTGGTGCGGGCTGACCGTCTTCGCACTGGCGTCGGTGCCGTGGGTGCGGGTGCTGGGACTGGTGTATCCGGCGGCGACCCTGCTGGTGATCGTCGCGACCGCCAACCACTTCTGGCTGGACGCGGTGGGCGGGGCCGTCTGCCTGGCCCTCGGCTTCACGGTCGCCCGGCTCTGGTACGGCAGCCTGCCGTACGGGCTGCCGAGGCTGGTGCCGTCGCGGTCCGCGGCGCGGGCTCAGGCACCGTCCCCGTAGAACTGCTGCTCCACGACCGTGCGCGCCCTGCGGGCGGTGCGGCGGTAGGCGTCCAGCATGTCCCCGGCGTGCCCGGAGCCGTAGCCGAGGTAGCGGCCGACGGCGGACAGTTCGCGCGGCTCGGTGGGGAAGGTGTCGCCGGCCCGGCCCCGGACCAGCATGACCGCGTTGCGCACCCGGGTGGCCAGGACCCACGCCTCGTCGAGCACGGCGGTGTCCTCGGCGGAGAGCAGCCCGGCCTCCCGGGCGGCGGCCAGGGCGGCGCGGGTACGGGTGGTGCGCAGGCCGGGCTCGCGCGCGCCGTACCGGAGCTGGAGCAGTTGCACGGTCCACTCGACGTCGGACAGGCCGCCGGGGCCGAGCTTGGTGTGCAGTTTGGGGTCGGCGCCGCGCGGGAGCCGCTCGGACTCCATGCGGGCCTTGAGCCGGCGGATCTCCCGGACCGCGTCCTCGCCGAGCCCGGCCTGCGGGTGGCGCAGCGGGTCGATCAGCTCGATGAAGCGGCGGCCGAGATCGGCGTCCCCGGCCACCGGCTCGGCCCGCAGCAGCGCCTGCGACTCCCAGACCAGGGACCAGCGGCGGTAGTAGGCCTCGTACGACTTCAGGGTGCGCACCAGCGGGCCCGTCTTGCCCTCGGGGCGCAGCCCGGCGTCGATGAGCAGCGGCGGGTCGGCGCTGGGGAGCTGCAGCAGCCGGCGCATCTCGGAGACGACCTTGTTGGCGGCCGCCGTGGCCTCCTGTTCGGCGACCCCGTCCTGCGGTTCGTGCACGAACAGCACGTCCGCGTCGGAGCCGTAGCCCAGTTCGTTCCCGCCGAAGCGGCCCATCGCGATGATGGCGAACCGGGTGGGCAGGGTGTCGCCCCAGCCCTCGCGGGCCACGGCGCGCAGGGTGCCGGCCAGGGTGGCGGCGGTGAGGTCGGAGACGGCGGAGCCGACCCGGTCCACCAGGGCGCCCTGGTCGGCCTCGGCGGGACTGGTCTCGGTGCCGTAGGAGCCGACGATGTCGGCGGCGGCCGTGCGGAACAGTTCGCGGCGGCGGACGCCGCGGGCCGCGGTGACGCCCTGGGCGGCGTTCTCCGCGCGGCGCACGGCGGCGAGGACCTCCTGCTCGAGCTGGCCGCGCTCGCGCGGCTCCAGGCCGCCGCCGCGGTCGCCGTCGCCGAGCAGGGCAACCGCCTCGGGGGCGCGCATCAGCAGGTCGGGGGCCAGGCGGCCGGCGGACAGGACGCGGGCCAGGTTCTCGGCGGCGGCGCCCTCGTCCCGCAGGAGCCGCAGGTACCAGGGGGTCTTGCCGAGCGCGTCGGAGACCTTGCGGAAGTTGAGCAGGCCGGCGTCCGGGTCGGCGGAGTCGGCGAACCAGCCGAGCAGGACGGGCAGCAGGGTGCGCTGGATGGCGGCCTTGCGGGTCACCCCGGAGGCGAGGGCCTCCAGGTGCCGCAGGGCGGCGGCCGGGTCGGCGTAGCCGAGGGCGACCATGCGCTCGCGGGCCGCCTCGGCACTGAGCCGGGCCTCACCGGGCGCGAGCTGGGCGACCGCGTCGAGCAGCGGGCGGTAGAAGAGCTTCTCGTGCAGCCGCCGCACGGCGCCGGCGTGCCGCTTCCACTCGCGCTGCAGGCCGGTCACCGGGTCGGTGCGCAGGTCCAGGGAGCGGCCGAGGCGGCGCAGGTCGGCCTGCTCCTCGGGGACGAGGTGGGTGCGGCGCAGCCGGTAGAGCTGGATGCGGTGCTCCATGGAGCGCAGGAAGCGGTAGGCCTCGTCGAGGCGGGCGGCGTCCTCGCGGCCCACGTAGCCGCCGGCCGCGAGGGCGCGCAGCGCGTCCAGGGTGGTGCCGCTGCGCAGGGTGGCGTCGGTGCGGCCGTGCACGAGCTGCAGGAGCTGTACGGCGAACTCGACGTCCCGCAGCCCGCCCGGGCCGAGCTTGAGCTGGCGGTCGAGCTCGGCGACCGGGATGTTCTCGATGACCCGGCGGCGCATCCGCTGCACGTCGGCGACGAAGTTCTCCCGCTCGGCGGCCTGCCAGACCAGGGGGCCGAGGGCGTCGGCGTAGGCCTTGCCCAGCTCGGCGTCCCCGGCGACCGGGCGGGCCTTGAGCAGGGCCTGGAACTCCCAGGTCTTGGCCCAGCGCTGGTAGTAGGCGAGGTGGCTGCTGAGCGTGCGCACCAGGGGGCCGTTGCGGCCCTCGGGGCGGAGGTTGGCGTCGACGGGCCAGATGGAGCCCTCGACCGTGGTCTCCGAGCAGATCCGCATCATGTGCGCGGCCAGCCGGGTGGCGGATCTGAGGGCCTTGTCCTCGTCCGCGCCGTCGGCCGCCTCGGCCACGAAGATCACGTCGACGTCGGAGACGTAGTTCAGCTCGTGGCCGCCGCACTTGCCCATCGCGATCACCGCGAGACGGCAGGCCGCGGCGTCCTCCGGGGCGGCCTGCCGGGCCTGGGACAGGGCGGCGCGCAGGGTGGCGGTGGCGAGGTCGGCCAGCTCGGCGGCGGTGTCGGCGACGTCGATGGTGCCGCAGACGTCCCGGGCGGCGATGGACAGCAGACAGCGGCGGTAGGCCACCCGGAGGGAGACGGGGTCGGTGGCCTCCGCGAGCCCCCGCTCGAACTCCTCCACCCCGGGATGGAGGTCCCGGGGCTCGTAGGTGACCAGTGCCTGCCAGTCGCCGGCGTGCCGGGCGAGGTGGTCGGCGAGGGCCGCGGAGGCGCCGAGGACGCCGAGCAGGCGGTCGCGCAGCGGCTTGGCCGCGGTCAGCGTGTCCAGCAGCTCGCGGCGGGCGGTCGGGGCGGGCTGCGCCTCCAGGAGCCGGACGAGTCCGTGCAGGGCGAGGTCCGGGTCGGCGGTGGCGCCCAGGGCCTCCAGCAGGACCGGGTCGTCGCGCACCGCCGCCAGCTCGGCGCCGTCCAGGAGGCGCTCGGCGTCGGACGGGTCGGTGAAGCCGTGCCGCAGCAGCCGCGTGAAGGTACTGCTCCTGCGCCCCGGCGTCATGCCCGGCCTCCCCTGCGATCAGTCCACCTCGTCCTGCGCCGAGCCTAACCGCAGTGGGGCCGGGGCCGCCTGGTGCCGGTGGCGGCATGCCGGCGCGGTCGAGGGCGGCACCCAGCAGTTCACCGGCTCTTCATCCGCGGAGTCCGGGCCCGTGGGCCGCACGAACGTTGGCGTGCGCATGCTCTCCTCGCACCGCCAGCCCCGTACCCCTCCCGGAGGTTGATGTGTCCGGCAGTCCCGTGTACCGCCGTGCCCGAACGCTCGTGGCCTCGGTGACCGCTCTCGCCGCGGCCGCGATCGGTCTGTGGACCGGTCTCGCCGGTGAGTCCGCGCACGCCGCGGGCGCCGTGCCGAGCCCTGACCACGTGGTCGTCGTGGTCTTCGAGAACCACGCCTACAACCAGGTCATCGGCTCCTCCAGCGCGCCGTACATCAACTCGCTCAAGTCCGGCGGCGCCAACCTGAGCCGGACGTACGCCGAGACCCACCCGAGCCAGCCCAACTACTTCGCCCTGTTCTCCGGCTCGACGCAGGGCATCACCGACGACAGCTGCTACACCCCGGGCTTCTCGTCCGCTCCGAACCTGGCCTCCGAGATGATCGCCGCCGGCCGTAGCTGGGCCAGCTACAACGAGACGCTGCCCAGCCAGGGGTCGACCACGTGCAGCAGCGGCAAGTACGCCCGCAAGCACAACCCGTGGTTCGGTTTCAGCAACGTGCCCACCTCGAGCGCCCGGACCCTCGCGCAGTTCCCCTCGGACTACTCGACCCTGCCCCAGCTCTCCTTCGTGATCCCCAACCTGTGCAGCGACATGCACGACTGCTCGGTGTCGACGGGCGACACCTGGCTGCAGAACAAGCTGGGCGCCTACGCGACATGGGCCAGGACGCACAACAGCCTGCTCGTCGTCACCTTCGACGAGGACAACCGGCTCAGCGGCAACCGCATCCCCACGGTCCTGTACGGGCAGCCGGTCACCCCGGGCGCGTCGTCCTCCACCACGTACAACCACTACGACCTGCTGCGCACCCTGGAGGACACCCAGGGCCTGAGCACGCACGCGGGCAACGCGGCCGGCGCCGAGGACATCACCGGCGTCTGGGCGTCCTGACGTGTACGTAGCGGACAGCCGCGCCGGTACGCCGGCGTCCGCGGAAGGCGCCGTCCGGCCGGCCGGACGGCGCCCCGCCGCGGTCGCCCCCACGGTGTTCGCCCTCGGCACGGTCAGCCTGGTCACCGACGTGTCGTCCGAGATGGTCACCGCGGTGCTGCCGCTGTACCTGGTGGCCGGGCTCGGCCTGTCCCCGCTGGGCTTCGGCCTGCTCGACGGCATCCACAACGGCTTCTCGGCCGTCGTACGGCTCGTGGGCGGGCACCTGGCCGACCGGGGCGGCGGCCGGCACAAGCGGGTGGCGGGGCTCGGCTACGGCCTCTCCGCGCTGTGCAAGCCCCTGCTGCTGGTGGCGCACTCGCTCACGCCGATCGGGATCGTCCTGGCCGCCGACCGCACCGGCAAGGGGCTGCGCACGGCTCCCCGGGACGCGCTGATCTCGCTGTCCAGCACGCCGGAGACCCGCGGCCGGGCGTTCGGGGTGCACCGCGCGATGGACACCGCGGGTGCCCTGCTCGGCCCGCTCGTGGCCTTCCTGATCCTGCGGGCCACGGTGGACGGCTACGACGCGGTGTTCACGGTCAGCTTCTGCGTGGCGGTGACCGGGGTGCTGGTGCTGGTGCTGTTCGTGCCGGGCGGCCACCCCGCGGGGACGGCCCCGGCCGCGCCGCCGGCCGAGCGTCCCACGGTGCGCGCGGCGCTGGGCCTGCTGCGCCACCGCGACCTGCGCCGGGTGGCCGGCTGCGCGCTGCTGCTCGGCCTCGCCACGGTCAGCGACTCCTTCGTCTACCTGCTGCTGCAGCGCCGCCTCGACGTGCCCGACCGCTGGTTCCCGCTGCTGCCGCTCGGCACCGCCGCCGCGTTCCTGCTGCTGGCGGTGGCGCTGGGCCGACTGGCGGACCGGGTGGGCCGCTGGGCGGTCTTCCTGGCCGGCCACGCGGCCCTGCTCCTGTGCTACGCCCTGCTGCTCGCCTCCTGGCACGGCGCCGCCCTGCCGTACCTCGTCCTGGCCCTGCACGGCGCCTTCTACGCGGCCACCGACGGGGTGCTGATGGCTGCGGCCTCGGACGGCGTGCCGCAGGGGCTGCGCTCCTCGGGCCTGGCCGTCGTGCAGACCGGGCAGGCACTGGCCCGTTTCGCCTGCTCGCTGCTGTTCGGCGCGGTCTGGACGGTGTGGGGCGACCGCGCGGCACTGGCCGGGGCGACCGCCGCGCTGGCCGGGTGCGCGGCCTTCTCCCTCCTCCTGCGCCCCGGGAGCACCTCCCGTGCCCCGGGCCCACCGGAAGGCACCGCCATCCCATGACCGCACGCGCCCGCCTGCTGATCCTGCTCACGGCCGTCGCGGTGCTGGCGGCGGTCGCCCTGGCGTCCGTGCTGCACGCGTCGGCGCGCGCCGACCGCCGCGACCGCGCGCGGGCCGGCGGCCCCGCGGTGGCGAGCGGTCCGGTGTCGCTGACCGGCCCCGGCCGGATGGTGTTCCGCAACATGGCGTGGGGCCCGCACCGCGACGAGCTGACCGCGGTCCCGGCCGCCGACCCGTCGGGGCCGCGCACCGCCTCGGGCGTCAAGTGCCTGCGCTTCCACGCCGCCGCCGGCACCGGGATCTGCCTGCAGGCGGTGCACGGCCCGGTCTCGGACACCTACCGCGCGCTGGTCCTGGACGCGCGCCTGAAGGAACGGGCGCGCTACGACGTCCCCGGCATCCCCTCCCGGGCCCGGGTCTCGCCCACCGGGCACTTCGCCGCCTGGACGGCGTTCGTGGGCGGCGACTCGTACGCGGGCACCGATTTCTCCACCCGGGCTGCCATCGTGGACACCCGGACCGGCCGGCTGATCCCGACCCTGGAGTCCTTCCGGATCGTCAAGGACGGGCACCCCCACCGCGCTGCCGACGTGAACTTCTGGGGCGTGACGTTCGCCGACGACGACCGCACGTTCTACGCGACGATGGCGACCGGGGGCAGCACCTACCTGGTGCGCGGCGATCTGCGCACCCGCACGGTCACCACGCTGCACACCGACGTCGAGTGCCCGTCCCTCTCCCCCGACGGCACCCGCGTCGCCTACAAGAAGCGGGTCAGGGGCCTGCCCGAGGACGCCCCCTGGCGCCTGTACGTCCTTGACCTGCGCACGATGCGCGAGACCCCGCTGGCGGAGACCCGGAGCGTGGACGACCAGGCGCTGTGGCGGGACGACCACACCGTGGTGTACGCGCTGCCGGGCGACTACGGGGCCGACCTCTACACGGTCCCGGCGGACGGGACGGGATCCTCCCGGCGTCTGCTGACGGCGGGCCTGTCCCCCGCTTTTCCGGGTTGAACGCCTTTTAAGTTAACCGAGTATTCGACTCTTCATGAGAAATGACGTCCGCACCCCCCTGCCCGGATCGGACTCACTCGAATGCCGCACATCCGGAGGAGTTCGGCCGCGTTAGCGGAATATGACGAAAGCGAGGCGCTTGAGGGTGCTCCGAACAGCCCGGGGGAACCTCGGCCGGCGCCGGAACGACCAGGGACGGTCCGGCTGCCACGCGGCCGGCTGACGGGGGCGGGTCTTTTCCGTGAACAACGAATACGCGGATTTCTATTCGACGACCCCCCTGGAGGAGAGCTGGGACCCGGTCGAGGAACTCACCTATCTGCTGCAGGACGCCGCGAGCGCGCAGGCGGCACAGCAGACCGCCCCCGTACCGCCCCCGCGCAACGGGGGGCCGTACGGCACCGAGCCGGTGTACGGCCCGGCGGAGCCGTCCTACGGCACCGGGACCGGGTACGGGCCTGATCCGTCCTACGGCACCACAACCGGGTACGGGCCCGATCCGTCCTACGGCACCACAACCGGGTACGGGCCCGATCCGTCCTACGGCACCACAACCGGGTACGGGCCCGATCCGTCCTACGGCACCGAACCGCCGTACGGGCCGGAACCGTCGCACGGCACCGGGACCGTCCACGCGGGCGAGCCGCCCTACGGGCCGGAACCAGCGTACGGACCGGAACCGCGGTACGGGCCCGAGACGCCGTCCGGCACCGGGGCCGAGCCCGCGCACGGCACCGAGCACGGCACGGGCGACCCGTTGGAGAACCTTGCCCGGATCACCAGCGAACTGCCGCCCATCCGGCGCCATCCGGCCGGGCACCGCAAGGTGCGGACGCGGAAGCTGCGCATCACGTGGCTGCAGACGGTCAGCTTCCTGATCGCGGCGCTCGCCGCCGCCATCGTGGCGATGGTGAGCGTCTTCGGCGGCCTGGCCGCCTACGCCCCGCTGCAGCACATCGCGGCCAGTACCCGCAGCGGCCCGCTGCGCTGGTGGCCACTGCTCGTCTACGGCCCCTGGATGGTGGCCTCGCTCTCCGTCCTGCGGACCGCGCTGCACCGGCGGCGCGCCCTGCACTCCTGGTGCGTGGTGCTGCTGTTCTCCTCGGTCGCGATGACGTTGTGCGTGGCCGAGGCCGAGAGGTCGTTCACCGGGGTGGCCGCGGCCGTGCTGCCGGCCCTGGCGGCCCTGACCTGCTTCCAGCAACTGGTCCGGCAGGTCACCCTGACCCGGCCACCGTGCCAGCGCATCTCACGTCACCGGCAGCGCACCGCGCAGGCGGCCCGGGACAGATGACCCGCACGCCGGGCCACCGGCCAACGGTGGCCCGGCCGAGCCCACTTGGCGGGCCCGGACGACGGCCCGGCCGACGGCGGCGGCCCCACGACGGACGTCCGCCGGGCCGCACCGGTCAACCCACCGGTCAACTTCCCCTGATTCCAGGCGAGTTGCCCAGCCCTCCGGCTCCCGGGCCCGGAGCAGCCGTCCGGTGACCGGGAGGTCGCGCCCCGGTGAGTTCGGCCGACGCGGTTGAAGAGCCGGGTGGGTGCTGAGCGACAAAACCAGGTCGACGCAGGTCGGTGCGGTACTCGATCATGCGTTCATGCCCCTGAGAGAGACCCTTGCCCGAGTCGAGGCGGACCTGGAGGCCGGCCGGGTTCCCGTCGCGCGCCAGCGCCTGCGTGGTCTCGTCTCGTCCTTCCCGCACGACCTGGCGCCGCGCCGTCGGCTGGCCGAGGTGTACCGGCTCTACGGCGACGCCGCCGAGGCCGGACGCTGGACGTACCTCGAAGAGGACCGGAACGCCGACGAGACCGCCGCCTTCGAGGCGCGGTACGGGTCTCCGGGACGACGGATGCGGGCCCTCGCGTGGCGCGGCCCCGAGACGGAGGCCGCCACAGCCTTCGCGCAGGGGCAGCTCGTCGCGGTGCGGACCGCCTGCGCCGAGGAGCTGGGGCATCCCGTCGACTGGGACGACCCCGCCTCCTACCGGGACGACCCGGAGGACAGGTGCGAGGTGCCCTCCGGGCCCTGGACGGTCGGCGGTGTGCTGGCGGGCGCCGGCTGCCTGGTGGCGGTCCTCGTGTTCCTCGCGATCTGGGTGAACGGACTCGTCGCCCTCTTCGACTGACCGATCGTTTCGGAAGGAGGCGCGGAGGCGGCGGTGGCGCATGAGACCGCAGGTCGGTCCGAGCAGGTCCTGGTCGATATCAGCGCGCCGCTCGTAGCGGGTGCGGAGCCGTTCGGACTGGTGCGGCCGGGCCAAGGCGGCGTCGAGCAGCGGCAGGAGCCGGGTGTCGTGCCGGTCACCTTCCTGGTCGCGGCGCCAGATTCGCCGCGTCGCGGACCGCAGGGGCGCCGTCGGAACGCCTCATGCGAAGTGCGCGAGCCCGCCGCGGGTCGGCGGACCGCCTCCTCGGGGGCCGCACGGATCTGGACGGGCTCGACGAGTGTCTCCGGCTGACGTAGGTCACGCATGCCCGTGCAACGTCGCGGGCGGGATGCTCTGCTCGTACTTGAAGACGTTGTAGGGGTCGTACTTCGCCTTGATCTCGCGCAGTCGGTCGAAGTTGGATCCCCAGTAGGCGGTCTCCCACTCCTGCATTCCGACGTTCGGCACGTTGACGTAGGCGCCGTTCACATAGGGCCGCAGCGCCTGGCTGAACTCGGCGATCCAGGCTTGGGCCTGCGGGGTGATCGCGTCGCCGCTGCCCGCTTGTCCGCGAGTCCCCCAGCCGGCGCCGGGCTCGGAGTAGAAGATCGCGTCGCGGTGAGTGAACGCTGTACCACCGCGGGGGCTCTTCCTGACCGCCCCGCCGAAGGACTGGGTGAAGAAGTTGCTGGCATCGGATGGGGCGTCCTGCATGAACGAGCCGATCAGGCTGATCGCCTTCTTCGGGAACGGCTTTCTGGTGAACTGTGAGAAGAACTTCCAGTTCGCGGGATCGGCCTGGGTCGGGATCTGGAATCCCGCATATACGTCACCCCAGTTACCGACCTGCGTGGAGACATCGGGGCTGCCGACCGACAGGATCGGGGCGAGCATCTTCTTCGCCTCCGCCGCCGTCCCCTTCGCGAGAACCGCGAACAGCAGAATCTTGTCTCTGTGGACTTCGAGCTGGCTTCCGAGCCGGTTGTCGGCGATCGGCGCCGTACGCTGCCATGTGTCGAAGACCGCGTGCAGGTCCCCGAGGCCGTTCCACGTCGCTTGCACGTAAGCGACGCTCTTGAGTGGAGTCACCTTGTAGGTAAGTGATGTAACGATCCCGAAGTTGCCGTTTCCCGCCCCGCGGAGCGCCCAGAGAAGATCCGAGTTGTGATTCAGGTCCGCCTTGACGACCTTGGCGCACTCGGCACCCGACGCGACGACGACCTCGGCCCCGATCAGGCTGTCGCAGGCCATGCCGAGCCAGCGGTTGAGGAAGCCGAAGCCGCCGCCGAGCGTCGCGCCGGACAGGCCCACGGTGCCTTCCGATCCGGTCGTCACCGCGAGGTCCTTCTTCCCGAGCATGGTCACCGCCTCCAACTGGGTGAGCCCGGCGCCGACCGTCGCGACATGGGTGTGCGTGTCGATGTGAGCCGACTTCAACTCGCTTACGTCGATGACGATGCCGTTGTCCACGTTCGACCAGCCCTCAAGGCTGTGACGGCCGCTGCGTACCCGCAGCGCGACGTCATGCTGCCGAGCCCACGTGAGGGCGTTGACCACATCCTGGGTGTTCTGCGCGTAGACGATGACCAGCGGGTAGTGGACGAAGAGCTCGTCCCAGCCGAGGCTCGCGTCCGCGTACCCGGCGTCGTCGGGACGGACAATGCGGCCGGTCAGCTTCGCCGGCTTGCATTTCACCTCACTGGGCCCTTTGCCGGCGGCACTCGCGGCCGGGGCTTCTGCGGCCGAAATACCCGGGAGAATTACCGCTCCGGCACCGGTGGCCGCCGTTGCCTTGAGCACTCCGCGACGGGAAAGTTCATGCATGATCCGCATCCTCTCGACCAGGCCGCGCCAGTACTCGGCTAAGAAAGCTCTTGTCCGCCGGCCGGCGTGTTCAATTCCTTGTAGGCATTCTCTGGGGTCGCAAGGTAACAAATGGGACCTTGGCGGTGCCGTCCGACACACTGATTGGGAACGGTGACGACATACGGAAAGGGGATGCGCGCGAGTGGGCGCGAGTGGGTGCGAATTAGCCCAGCCCGGCGGATCTGACGGGACGTGGAACTCGTAACAGAAGGGCGCTCGCACCGAGCGGATCACGAGGCAGATGCACGGACGCGCCGGATTCGACCTACTCCGCCACCGCATCCTCCCCCCCTGTAGTGCTGTGACCGGAAAGGTCTGCCGGAAAGCTCGCGCGCTCTGCTTGGCCACGGGTTGGCCGAGGGTGCCCTGCAGAGTTCCGTGGATGCAGCCTGGCTACCCGTCTCGGGTGGGCAACGGGTCGGGGGCGGTGGGGCGGGTCAGAAGCAGCCGGGTCCGCTGGTGGGGTTGACGCAGCTGTTGTGGCCGGATCCGCCGTCGTTGGTGTCGGTACCGGGACCGCCGTCGAGAGCGTCGTTGCCGGGGCCGCCGAAGAGGGCGTCGTCGCCGGCGCCGCCGGACAGGACGTCGT
>NZ_JALLIN010000130.1 GCF_023630175.1 Streptomyces cellostaticus
GGGGCCTGACCCCGCAAGTTGGACACGGGGTTATGCGGTTTGCGTCAGCGTAGTTGATGTTCGGTCGAGCGCGTGTTCGTAGGTGATGGGGCTGCGATGTCCCAGGCGACTGTGGCGGCGGACGGTGTTGTAGCGGTGCAGCCAACGAAGAGTTCGAGGCGGGCTTCGCGCTCGCTTGACCAGCTCTTTCGGTTCTGGAGGGTCTCGCGTTTCATGGTCGCGTTCCAGCTCTCCGCCGCGGCGTTGTCCGCGCTGGAGCCGACGGCGCTCATGGACTGCCGGACGCCGGCGCGTCGGCAGGCATCGGCGAAGGCCCGGCTGGTGTATTGGGCCCCGTGGTCGGTGTGCATGATCGCTCCCGCGAGGCTGCCGCGGGTCCGCTCGGCGGCGGCCAGGGCGTCGACGACCAGCTTCGCGCGCATATGGTCGGCGATCGCCCAGCCCGCCAGCCGCCGGGACGCGAGGTCGATCACGGTCGCGAGATAGCAGAACTTCCCGCTGCCGACCGGCAGATAGGTGATGTCCCCGACGTACTTGGTGTTCACCTCGGTGGCGGTGAAGTCCCGGCCGATCAGGTCAGGGGCCTTCGCCGCGGCCGGGTCCGCGACGGTGGTCCGGTGCTTCCTGCGCAGCCGGAACCCGGCGATGCTGGCGGTCTTCATCAGCCGGGCGACCTTCTTGTGGTTCACCGACTCGCCGCCGGTCTCGCGGAGCTCGGCGGTGACCCTGGGGACGCCGTAGGTGCCGTCCGAGGCGGCGTGGACGGCGGCGATCTTGGCGGTCAGCTTCTCGTCGGCCGCCTGCCGGGCGGCCCTGGCCGGCGCGGTGGCCTGCCAGTAGTAGAAACTCGATCGGGCGATCCCGAGGACCTGGCACAACCGCTTCACGCCGTGCTCGGCGCGCAGGTCGGCGACACACTGGAAGCGGTTCACCAGCGCGTCGCCCCGGCGAAATACTTCGCCGCCTTCTGCAGGATCTCGCGCTCTTCTTCCAGCTCACGCACCCGCCTGCGCAGGGCGACGAGCTCGGCCTCCATCCCCTCGGCCGCCACCGGCGCGGCCGGGCGCGACGCCGTGTGGCCGCCCGTGCGCCGGCCGTCGGCCGCGCGTATCCAGTTCCGCAGTGTCTCGGTATTCACGCCCAGATCCGCGGCGACCGACTTGATCGTCGCCCCGGGCCGGGACCGGTACAACGCGACCGCGTCCGCCTTGAACTCGGCCGGGTAGTGCTTCATCGCCATCAGTACAGGACTCCAGTCCTCAGATCCTCAAGATCCAAGTGTCTCTGGTGTCCAAGATCCGGGGTCAGGCTCCAAGCGATGACCT
>NZ_JALLIN010000131.1 GCF_023630175.1 Streptomyces cellostaticus
GCGGGACCAACGCCCATACGATCATCGAGCAGGCGCCGCCGGTGGCGGTCGGGGCGGAGCCGGTGGCGGATTCGCCGGCCGTGCTGCCGTACGTGGTGTCGGCGAAGTCGCCGGAGGCGCTGCGGGGTCAGGCCGCGCGGTTGCGGGCGCACCTGCTGGACGCTTCGGCTTCGGCTTCGGAGGGTACGGTTCCGGCTGCGGCCGATGTGGCCTACTCGCTGGCGACCAGGCGGGTCGGGTTCGACCACCGTGCGGTGGTGGTGGCCGGTGGGCGTGAGGAGTTGCTGCGGGGGCTGGAGGCGCTGGAGGCGGAGGGCGGTACGGCCTCCGGTCTGGTGCGGGGGACCGCGAGCGGTACCGGCAGGCTGGCGTTCCTGTTCACCGGACAGGGCAGTCAGCGCCCCGGCATGGGCCGGGAGCTGTACGACACCTACCCGGTGTTCGCCGACGCGCTCGACGCGCTCGGCGAGCGCCTGGAACTGCCCCTCAAGGAAACGCTGTTCGGTGACAGCGGAGACCTCCTCGACCGTACGGAGTTCACCCAGCCCGCGCTGTTCGCGGTCGAGGTGGCGCTGTTCCGGCTGCTGGAGAGCTGGGGCGTGAAGCCCGACTTCCTCGCGGGTCACTCGATCGGTGAGATCGCCGCCGCGCACGTGGCCGGGGTGCTCACCCTGGACGGCGCCTGCACCCTGGTCGCCGCGCGCGGCCGTCTGATGCAGGCGCTGCCGTCCGGTGGCGCGATGGTCGCCGTCCAGGCCTCGGAGGACGAGGTCCTGCCGCTGCTCACCGAGCGGGTGAGCGTCGCGGCGGTCAACGGTCCGCAGTCGGTCGTGGTCGCGGGCGACGAGTCCGACGCGATGGTGATCGCCGAGCACTTCGAGGAGCAGGGTCGTAAGACCAAGCGGCTGGCCGTCAGCCACGCGTTCCATTCGCCGCACATGGACGGCATGCTCGCCGACTTCCGCAAGATCGCGGAGACCGTCACGTACGAGGCGCCGCGCATCCCGGTCGTGTCGAACCTGACCGGCGCCGTGGTGACGGACGAGATGGGTTCGGCGGACTTCTGGGTGCGGCACGTCCGCGAGGCGGTCCGCTTCCTGGACGGGATCCGCGCCCTGGAGGCCGCCGGGGTCACGACGTACCTCGAACTCGGCCCCGACGGGATCCTGTCCGCCATGGCGCAGGACTGCCTGGCCGGTGAGGCGGACGCGGCGGTCTTCGCGCCCGCCCTCCGCAAGGGACGTCCCGAGACCGAGACCGTCACCACCGCCCTCGCCCGGGCCCACGCCCACGGCACGCCCGTCGACTGGGAGACGTACTTCGC
>NZ_JALLIN010000132.1 GCF_023630175.1 Streptomyces cellostaticus
GGTGCTGGGCAGCCTCCCCACGTGATCACCGAGGGTGTTGCCGCGCAGTGGGACCTCGAACTGGACGACCTCTTCGTGAATATCGGCCATCGCTTCGGCCGGGTGGAACTACGCCGCCGCATGCGGGACTACGTTCGCGGCCTGCTCGCCCCCGTGGCCCGGAAGAACAGCTGGCAGCTGGCCGAACAGGCCGGCCACCCGACGCCCGACGGCCTGCAGCACCTGCTCGCTGGAGCGAAGTGGCAGCCCGATGACATCCGCGACGACCTGCAGCAATACGTCGCCGACAAGCTCGCCGAGGACAGTGGTGTCCTGATCATCGACGACACCGGCTTCATCAAGAAGGGCACCACCTCGGCCGGGGTCCAGCGTCAGTATTCCGGAACCGCAGGCCGCACCGAGAACTGCCAGATCGGCGTCTTCGCCGCCTACGCCACGACCCTAGGCCGGGCCCTGGTCGACCGTGAGCTCTACCTCCCCAAGTCCTGGACCGAGGACCGTGAACGCTGCCGCACCGCAAAGGTTCCTGACGAGCGAGGGTTCGCCACCAAGGGCGAACTGGCCCGGCACATGGTGCTGCGGGCCCTCGCCTCGCCGCTGCCCATCGCCTGGGTCACCGCGGATTCCGCCTACGGACAGGACAACCGATTCCGTCGGCTCCTGGAACAGTCGGGCGCCGGCTACGTACTGGCCGTCCCCAAGTCCCAGTTCAGCGTGGGCTGTTCACGGATCGAGGACCTGTTCGCACAAGCCCCCGACGAGGCATGGGAGCAGATCTCCTGCGGCGACGGCGCGAAGGGACCCCGCATCTATCACTGGGCGGCGGTGCGACTGCCGGCCGTCGCCGAGTTCGACTACCAGGGCGAGGTCCCCCACCGGATGCGGTGGGCACTGGCCCGGCGCAGCATCAGCAGGCCCGACGAGATCGCCTACTACCTCGCCTACGCGCCCCTTCAGGTCACCGTCCAGGAGCTGGTGCGGGTCGCCGGAGCGCGCTGGGCGATCGAGGAGTGTTTCCAGGCCGCGAAGAACGAATGCGGCCTGGACCAGTACGAGGTCCGCCGCTACACGGGCTGGTATCGGCACATCACCCTGGCCATGCTCGCGCACGCCTTCCTGGCCGCCACGGCACACCAGGCCCGGGAAAAGGGGGCGCAACCAGTGGGGCGGTCGGGGTCGTCGAGCTCACAGTGGCGGAGGTTCGGCGACTCCTGGCAGCTTGTCGTCCCCGGCCCCCGCACCTGAGCGGACACCGCGGACGACACCACGCACTGAGCTGGTCGAACTGGCGCCGCAGACGCCAAGCAGTCGCCCGCCG
>NZ_JALLIN010000133.1 GCF_023630175.1 Streptomyces cellostaticus
TGTTCCACACCGGGCGCCCGATCGGCACGGTGTCGTCAGCCGCCCGGCATTCCCAGAACGTGACGTCCACCGCGGCCTCTGTGGGGCCGTAGAGGTTGTGGATGGAACCACCGAGTGTGCGCAGCGCCTGGTTCTTCAACTCTGCGGACAGTGCTTCGCCACTGCATACGACGTTCTTCAGCGGTGCGCAGGAGGCTGCGTCGGGATGCTGGAGGAAGGCGCCCAGCATCGACGGCACGAAGTGTGCGGTGGTGACCCCTTCGGTGCGGATCAGCTCGGCGAGGGCAGCAGGGTCCTTGTGTTCTCCGCGGGTGGCGACGACCATCCCAGCGCCGACGACGAGCGGCCAGAAGAACTCCCACACCGACACGTCGAATGCGGGCGAGGTCTTCTGGAGGACTCGGTCCGCCGGCTCCAGACCGTATGCGTGGTGCATCCACAGCAGGCGATTGGTGATCGCGGCATGGGAGACGGCCACGCCCTTGGGGCGCCCGGTGGATCCAGAGGTGTAGATCACGTAGGCCGTGTGCTGCGGAAGCAGGCGGCTCGGGCAGAGCTCGGCGGCGGAGAGGTTGCGGGGGTCCTGGCCTTCCAGAAGGGTCTGCGAGGCCGGGTCGTCCAGGATGATCCGGCGCGCGTGGGCCGAGGCCTCCGCAGGTAGCTTCTCCGCGGTCTCCGCGTGGGTGACGACGAAGACGGGGTCGGCGTCCCGGAGCATGTGGGCGATGCGCTCGGCAGGGTATTCCGGGTCGATGGGGACGTAGCCGGCGCCGGTCTTCACCACGGCCAGCAGGGCGACGACGAGGTCGAGCGAGCGGGGTGCCGCCACGGCGACCAGGCGTTCGGGGCCGGCCCCCCGGTCGGCGAGGTACCTGGCGAGTCGGTTCGCTCGGGCGTTGAGCTCTGCGTAGGTCAGCCGGACCCCGCCGCCGGTGACGGCCAGGGCGTCGGGTGTCCGTGCGACCTGCTGCTCGAACAGATCCGGCAGCGTGGTGTCGGGCACGTCGTGCGCGGTGTCGTTCCAGGCGGCCACGATCCGCTCGCGTTCGTCCTCGCTCTGCAGCGGGATCTCGCGGACGAGCAGTCGGGCGTTGGCCGCGACAGCCTCGAGGACGCGGGTGAAACGATCCGCGATGCCCTGCACCGAGGGACGGTCGAAGGCATCGGGCCGGTAGTCGAGCCGCAGGTGCAGGCCGGTTCCCGGCATCACCATCAGGCTGAGCGGGTAGTGGGTCGCATCCCGTGCTTCGGCGTGGGTGAGGCTGAGGGTGGCGGCGTCCTGTTCCACGGCCGCGTCCTCGA
>NZ_JALLIN010000134.1 GCF_023630175.1 Streptomyces cellostaticus
TGGTCTGGCTGCCACGTCTTTGGCGTGGGGTCCGTGGGCGGAGGGCGGCATGGCGGCCGACGCGGAGCTTGATGCCCGGATGCGGCGGGGCGGTGTTCCGCCGATGGACGCCGATCTGGCGATCTCGGCGTTCGGCCGGGCGGCCGGTTCGGGTGACGCGGCACTGACGGTCATGGACGTCGACTGGTCCCGGTTCGCCCCGGGCTTCACCGCCGCACGGGCCAGCCGGCTCCTCACCGACCTGCCCGAGGCGGCAGCGGTCGGCGGTGTTGCCGAGAAGGACGTTCGCCCGGCGTCCGACGGCTCGTCGCTCGCCCAGCGGCTCCGGTCGATGACCGAAGGGGACCGCGAGCCGTTCCTGCTGGAACTCGTACGCGCCCAGGTCGCCGAAGTGCTCGGACACTCCGGTGCCGAGGACATCGAGACGGGGCGGGCGTTCCGCGAGATCGGCTTCGACTCGCTGACCGCCGTCGAGCTGCGCAACCGGCTCGGTGCCACCACCGGACTGCGGCTGCCGGCCACGCTCGTCTACGACTACCCGACGCCCCTCGCGCTCGCCGCGCACCTGCGTACCGAACTGCTCGGCGCGGAGACCGTGGCGGCCGGGCCGACGAGCACGGTTGTGGACGACGATCCCATCGCGATCGTGGCGATGAGCTGCCGATTCCCGGGCGGGGTCCGTACTCCCGAGGACCTGTGGCGGCTGCTCGCCTCGGGCGGTGACGCCATCTCCGACCTGCCGCTGGACCGGGGCTGGGACGTCGAGACGCTGTATGACGCGGACCCCGACGCGCAGGGCACGTCGTACGCGCGAGCCGGCGGGTTCCTGTACGACGCCGCCGATTTCGACGCCGACTTCTTCGGGATCTCGCCGCGTGAGGCGCTGGCGATGGACCCGCAGCAGCGGCTGTTGCTGGAGACCTCGTGGGAGGCGTTCGAGCGGGCGGGCATCGACCCGGAGACGCTGCGGGGCAGCCAGGCCGGTGTCTTCGTCGGCACCAACGGCCAGGACTACCTGTCCGTACTGCTGGAAGAGCCCGAGAGCCTCGAGGGCCACCTGGGCACGGGCAACGCGGCCAGCGTCGTTTCCGGACGGCTCTCCTACGTGTTCGGTCTGGAGGGTCCGGCGGTCACCGTCGACACCGCGTGCTCGTCGTCGCTGGTCGCCCTGCACTGGGCGATCCAGGCGCTGCGCAACGGCGAGTGCTCCCTCGCGCTGGCCGGTGGCGTGACCGTGATGTCCACGCCGGGCACGTTCATCGAGTTCAGCCGCCAGCGGGGTCTGGCGGAGGACGGG
>NZ_JALLIN010000135.1 GCF_023630175.1 Streptomyces cellostaticus
TTCCGCAGCCGACCCGCTCCTATCCCCCGTGTGCGCCCGCCGGTCCCGGTGCGGGTCCTTGTGGGTGCCGCGGCCGATGCCCATGAGGACGCGCGGAGGGTGGAGCCGCCGTCCGGGCGGACGCGGCGCGTGTGTCATCCGCCGGGCCGGACACGGGTGGTGCGCCGCGGCTGACGGGGCGTCGCCTCGGGTCGCGTACCCTGGGCTCCGTGCCCCGCCGTCCGAAGACACCGCGTCGGCTCGTTGCCGACGGGCGCACGTATCTGTGGACGCTCCGTCACCGTCACGGCCGGAGCCGGAGCGCGGTGGACAGCCGCCGATCCTGCCGCGAGACCCTGGTGCTGTACCCGCAGCCCGCCGGTACCGGTGCCGCACTGCGCATCGTCTTCGCCGAAGGCCCGGACCGGTACGTTCCGGGCGGGGCTCCCCTGGGCTCTGGTGACGTGGGACATGTCGGGGGTGTCTGCCTGAACCTGCACGAGCCCGGCGCCGTCAGGGCCCTGCTCGACGCGGCGTCGGAGCGCGGGTGGCAGCCGGGGGTGCGCGGGGTGGTGGAGTTCGACGGGTGGTCCCTGCTGGAGGCGGCAGCCGGCGTGCGGGCCCCGGTCACCGGCCCGTCCGCGAGCACGTGATCTCGCGAAGGCCGCCCGGTGGCCCGGCCGTTGCCCCTCGAAGCGGTCGCGTTCCGGCACTCGCGTACTGCGGTGCCCGCCGCCGGGTGCGCGGGGCCGCCCCTGGCCGGCGCCCTGCTGTGAGGTTCCTCAAGCCGTCTGGTGCGCTGGGGACATGGGCGTCAGGCTGGTGTCCATGACGGGAATCATGGGACTGGGCGGAAAGAACAGGGTCGTGCTGACGGTACGGGACGCGGACGTGGTCGCAGCCGCCCTGCGTCAGGCGCTGGCACAGGCCTCGCCCCTGGAGCGTCCGGGGCTGGAGCGTGCCGCCGCCGTCGTGGAGGCCACCGCCGCCGCCACGGAGGGCCGCCTGCGGGCCCGCTGGGTCCGCGCGCGGCTGGCCGCCGTCGAGTTCACCGGTGACATCGCCTCGGTCGCGGCGGTGCGGGCGCTGCGCCGGGCGGAGCCGGAGCTGAGCCTGCTCGCGGCGGTGCAACTGCAGAAGGACGCGGTGGCCCACCCGGAGTGAACCGGCATGCTGCGCGTGCCCGCCTCGGGCGCCGTGCCGCCCGAGGCGGCGGCGGAACACCGCGCGGCTTCGACGGCGCCGCACCACGGGTCCACCCGAACGGCGTGGGGCC
>NZ_JALLIN010000136.1 GCF_023630175.1 Streptomyces cellostaticus
ACGGCAGTTCCTGGAGCTGCTGGAGCACTCCCTGACACGGTTCATCGCCGACGGTGAGACGCGAAACCTGTAACCGCAGGCACCAAGCGCCCATCCTGTTACTGTAGGCGCTGTTGATCGCATGCGGGGGTCAGGAACAGATGTTGTTGATGTAGGCCCGGGCGGCGACCATTACGTCGCGGGAACGGCCGTCAGCGATGCATTGGGCCGGTGCCATGTCTTCGAGTTGGGGGTTCATCCCGATCATCCAGGCTCTGGCGATGTAGACGCTTTCGGCTTGCTGGATGACGTTGAAGATCTGGATGGCGTCGCGCAGTCGCGCCTCTGCGGCAGGCCGGGGGGTGGCAGCTCCTGTGGCCCAGCGTCCGACCTGCTTGGGGTCGCTGATGCCGGCGATGCGCGCGGTGAGGCGTTGTCCCAAGTTGTCCTGCAAGAACCGTGCGATGTCAGCGATCTTGGTGCTGACTGCGACGATGTGTGCGCGGTCGACGCTTGTGGCGTTGAGTCTGGTGGTGGTTGCAGGCATGGGGAGTCTCCCTCGTGGTCCTGACTGCGCGCGGTTGTGAGTCTGTCGCGCGTCAGGCGACGGGTTGTGGTGTTCGCCGTCGGGCGGCGAGTGTGTGAGCTGCGGGCCGCAGTGCTGCGGACTGCGCGAGGCGGCGAGGAAAGGCGGCCTCTGGGTGTGCTGTGTCCGCTCGGGCGCTATCGGTCCGGTTGGATCTGATGCGCTGGCGGGGATGCTGCTGATGGATGCAAGGGGCGCCATCGGCGCGTGAGGCTGGACGCGGGCTGTGGCCGCGGTGTGGATCGGGTCGGCCGTCCGGTGGCCGTCACTGGTAAGTCGCCCCGTAGCTGCCTCATGGCGCTCGCCCCTTCTGGAGTGGTACTGGAAGAGTACCCAGGAAGGTAGGTCAACTCCACCTGTTTGCGATTCATTTGGGTAACCGTCATATGCCAGGTTCGTGATGGGCCGAGTCGGGTCACACTGTCTGAGCTGGGCTCTTTCGCCAGCGTCGGCGATAGTGTCACTCTCAGCTGGGAGGAACTTCGTCCGTTTCCCACCCGCTAGGGCTAGCCTTTTCAGGTGGTGTTCGCCAGGGTTTTCGGACCGTGTCGCAGTTGGGTCACATCACCCTGAGCCCGTACTCCTGGGCCACGGCCTGCAGTGGCTCAGCCTCGGGATACACGTAGGAGGATTCCAGGGTGGTCAGGGGTGTGGCGTACTGGAAGATCGCCCAGCACTGCCGCATCC
>NZ_JALLIN010000137.1 GCF_023630175.1 Streptomyces cellostaticus
GCCGACCCGCGCCACGCAGGTCGAGCTCCCGACGTACGCCTTCCAGCGCGACTGGTACTGGCTGAACTCGGCCACGGGCCCGACCGGTCCCGGGGACGCGACCGGGTTCGGGCTCGGCACGACGGACCACCCCCTCCTGGGCGCGGCGGTCGAACTGCCCGACTCGGACGGCTTCCTGTTCACCGGCCGGCTGTCCCTGGCCACCCAGCCCTGGCTCGCGGACCACGCCGTCCTGGGCTCGGTCCTCCTCCCGGGCACGGCCTTCGTGGAACTGGCGGTCCGCGCCGGTGACCAGGTCGGCTGCGACGTGCTGGAGGAGCTGACGCTGGAGGCGCCGCTGGTGCTGCCCGAGCGGGGCGGCGTCCAGCTGCGGCTGTCCGTCTCCGCCACCGACGGTTCCGGCCGGCGCAGCCTGGCGCTGTACTCCCGGGACGAGGACGCCCCCGCCGACGAGCCCTGGACGCGGCACGCCGACGGCGTGCTCGCGACGAGCGCGGAGCCCCCCGCCTTCGACCTCACCGCCTGGCCCCCGCCCGGCGCCGAGGCGGTCGACGTCGACGGGCTGTACGAGGGCATGGCCGCGGCCGGGTTCGACTACGGACCGGTCTTCCAGGGCCTGCGCGCGGCCTGGCTGCACGGCGACGAGGTGTACGCCGAGGTCGCCCTGGACGAGGAGGCCGCGGAGGCGGCGGAGGGCTTCGGACTTCACCCGGCCCTCCTGGACGCCACGCTGCACGCGGCGGGTCTCGGCGGCCTGGTGGAGAGCACCGGCCAGGGACGGCTGCCGTTCGCCTGGCGCAACGTGTCCCTCCACGCGGCGGGCGCGTCGGCCGTACGGGTCCGGTTGGCCCCCGCCGGCCGCGACGCGGTGTCGCTGCACCTGGCCGACGCGGCCGGCGTGCCGGTCGCCTCGGTCGGGTCGCTGGTCCTGCGTACGGTCTCGCCCGACCAGATCGGCGCCGCACGCGGCGGCCGGCAGGAGTCGCTGTTCCACGTCGACTGGACACCTCTGCCCCTCACTCCCGTGTCCGCGGCCGAACAGCGGCCCTGGGCCCTGCTGGCGGACGACGGCGGCACCGGCGACGCCCGCCACCCCGGACTCGACGCCGTCGGTGTCCGACACGAAGCCCACACCGGGCTGGCGGCGCTCGCCGATGCCGGTCGCGACGTACCGGACGTGGTCTGCGTCCCGCTGGT
>NZ_JALLIN010000138.1 GCF_023630175.1 Streptomyces cellostaticus
CTAGTAGATCGTCGCGGCTAAGTGTTGTTCTGGTTGGTGGAGTTGGGGTCGGGCAAGCTCCCCTTGTCGGTTCCGTTCGGCCGGGCAGGGGTGCCGTGTCCTCACAGAAGAAGTATCCGGTTGCGTTGAGTGCCGAAGATCGTCTGGCGTTGGTGCGCGTGACGACGACGGGGGTCCGCAGCGCGTCGATGATCAGGCGGGCACGGGTGCTGCTCGCGTTGGACACGTCGGTCGGCGAGGTCGATCCGCGGGCGGTGATCGCGGACCGGGTCGGGGTCTCGTGTGAGTCGGTCCGCCTGATCTCGAAGCGGTACGTGGAGACCGGCGGCGATGTGTGGGCCACGGTCGGACGGAAGGAACGCGCATGCCCGCCGGTGCCTTCCCCGGTGACCGGCGAGGTCGAGGCGAGGCTGATCGCGCTCGCCTGCTCGGCGCCGCCCAAGGGGCATGTCCGGTGGTCGCTGCGACTGCTGGAGAAGCACGTCGCGCTGGTCGAGGACATCCCGGATCTGGACCACTCCACGATCGGCCGGGTGCTAAAAAAACGGAACTGCGTCCTCACGTGAAGAAGTGCTGGACCATCCCGCCCGCGGCGAATGCGGCCTTCGCCGCGGCGATGGAGGACGTCCTGGCGGTCTACCGCCGCCCCCTCGATGCGGCCCGCCCGGTGGTGTGCATGGACGAGAAGCCGTACCAGCTGCTCGGCCACGTCCGCGATCCGCTTCCCGCGCGGCCGGGCCGTGACCGGCGCGAGGACAACGAGTACGTCCGCTCGGGGACCTGCTCGATCTTCTGCTGGGTCGAGCCACTGCGCGGATGGCGGCGCGTGGACGCCCAGCCCCGCCGGACCAGGGTCGACTGGGCACACCAGGTCGAGCACCTGCTGACCGTGGACTATCCCGACGCCGCCACGGTCGTGCTGGTGATGGACAACCTCAACACCCACACCACCGCCTCGCTCTACGAGGCGTTCGACCCGGGGAAGGCCTTCGCGCTGGCCCAGCGCCTGGAGATCCACCACACCCCCAAACACGGGTCCTGGCTCAACATCGCCGAGATCGAGCTCTCCGCCCTCACCCGCCAGTGCCTGGACCGCCGCATCGACGACCTCGCCGTGCTCAACACCGAACTCGCCGCCTGGCAGCAGCACACCAACAGCAACCAGCGCCAAG
>NZ_JALLIN010000139.1 GCF_023630175.1 Streptomyces cellostaticus
CACGGCGGTCAGGGGCTGGTCGGCGGGTACGGCGTCGAGGAGGGCGGTGACGGCGTCGCGGTCGGCCATGTCGCAGGCGGTGATGGTGACCTGGGTGCCCAGGGCGGTGAGTTCGTCGCGCAGTTCGGTGGCGCCGGGGGCGTCGATGCCGCGGCGGCTGGTGAGCAGGAGGTGTTCGGCGCCGTTGCCGGCGAGCCAGCGGGCCACATGGGCGCCGAGGGCTCCCGTGCCGCCGGTGACCAGGGTGGTGCCCTGCGGTTTCCAGGTGCGTGCGGCGGGGGTGTCGGACAGCGGGGCGTGGGCCAGGCGCCGGCCGAACAGGCCGGAGGCGCGCAGCGCCACCTGGTCCTCGGCCCCGTCACCGGCCAGGACACCGGCCAGCCGGTCGAGCGTACGGGCGTCGGCCTGCCCCGCCAGGTCGACCAGGCCGCCCCAACGGTCCGGGTACTCCAGCGCCGCCGTGCGGCCGAAGCCCCAGACGAGTGCCTGCGCCGGGTCCGCCGTCCTCTCCGAACGGGACACCGAGACGGCACCGCTCGTCAGGCACCACAGCGGGGCGTCCACTTCGGCGTCGCCGAGGGCCTGGACGAGCGCCGAGGTCGAGAGCAGCCCGGCGTGCGCGCGCAGCGGGGTGCCGCCGTCGCCGGCGAGGGCGAGGAGGGAGACCACACCGGCGGGCGTACCGTCGGTCGTGGCCTCCTTCAGCAGCGCCGTGATCTCCTCCCGGCCCGCGGTGGCGGGAACGGTGACGGCACGCACCTGGGCACCGTGCTCGGCCAGCGAACCGACGACGGCACCGGCCGACTCGGAGCCGGTCTGCGAAACCACCACCAGCCACATGCCCGACAGACGGGTGACGGCGGGCTCGGCCAGCGGCTTCCACACCACCCGGTAACGCCAGCCCTCGACCGTCGACCGCTCACGACTCCGGGTCCGCCACGACGACAGAGCCGGCAACAGCGCGGTCAACGGCCGATCGTCCTCGACGCCCAACTCGGCGGTCAGCACGCCCAGGTCCTCCCGCTCGACCGCCGCCCAGAACGCCGCGTCGACCGCACTGCCCCCGGACACCGCGACCCCCTCGGCGGGAACCGCCTCCGGCCAGAACCGCTGCGACTGGAACGCATACGTC
>NZ_JALLIN010000014.1 GCF_023630175.1 Streptomyces cellostaticus
GGGCACCGGTCCGAGGGGGGTCGCGGTCCGCGGCGTCGGCTGCGGTGCCGGGACCGCGCCCGGGGGCGGCTGCGGGGCGGGCCTGCCTGCGGGGACCGGTGCCCGCCTCTCTCCCGGTTCCGCGTCCGCCAGCACCGCCGGAGGCAGCAGCACCACCGCCGTCGTCCCACCGTAGGGCGAGTCCTTGAGGGTCACCCCGATGCCGTGCCGGGCGGCGAGGCGGCCGACGACGTACAGGCCGAGGCGGTCGTGCCGGGTGGGGTCGAAGGCG
The DNA here is from genome assembly GCF_023630175.1 of Streptomyces cellostaticus. GTDB lineage: Bacteria > Actinomycetota > Actinomycetes > Streptomycetales > Streptomycetaceae > Streptomyces > Streptomyces cellostaticus_A. The sequence goes on from NZ_JALLIN010000014.1 coordinate 272, forward strand.
TCGGGATCGGTGAGGGTGCGGTGGGCCTCCGCGTGCTGCTCGGCGTCGAGACCGAGCCCGCGGTCGTCGATCTCCAGTACGAACCCGCCGCCGACCCGCCCGGGCCGCAGCGTGACCCGGGTGTGCGGCGGCGAGAACACCGTCGCGTTCTCCAGCAGCTCGGCGAGGAGGTGTACGACGCCGGCGACCGCGTCGGCCGCGATGGCCGCCTCGGGCATCGGCGGCACCGCCACGCGCGTGTAGTCCTCGATCTCGCTCACCGCCGAGGCGACCACGTCCGCCACGGGCACGGGCCGGCGCCAGCGGCGGCCGGGCGCCGCGCCGGAGAGGATGATCAGGCTCTCCGCGTGCCGGCGCATCCGGGTGGTCAGGTGGTCGATGCGGAAGAGCTGGCTCAGGATCTCCGGGTCGTCGGTCCGCCGCTCCAGCGTGTCGACGAGCTTGAGCTGCCGGTGCACGAGTGCCTGGTTGCGCCGCGCGATGGTGAGCAGCACCGCGAACAGGCCCCGGCGCAGGCCGGCCTGTCTGACGGCGGCCTCCACGGCGGCAAGGCGAGCGGTGTTGAAGGAGCGCCCGACCTGGCCGATCTCGTCGTGGTGCACCTCGTCGGCGGCGAGCGGGGGCGCCTCGGCGAGCGCGTCCACGTCCTCACCCGCGCTCAGTCGCCGCATGACGTCGGGGAGTTGGCGCGCGGCGAGGACGTCGGCCGCGTCCCGGAGTGCCTCCAGGCGGCGGGAGAGGCGCCGTGCGCCGCGCACCGCGAGCCACAGCGACAGCGCCACGGCCGCCAGCCCGACCGCTCCGACGACGGCGGCCTTCGTCAGCTCGTGGTACGCGAAGGCCCGGCCCCGCGCGGCGGAGTTCTCGGCGGAGCGCGTGCACAGCAGCATGTAGCGCGTGACGGCCCGGTCGGTGGTCGACCGCCAGGTGTCCGCCGCGACGGCCCGCCCGGCCCCCGCGGCGCCGGCCCGCAGCAGCGCGTCCTCACCGTGCTCCAGCGAGCGGTGCGGCTCGGTGCGCTGGAACTCCTCGAACAGACGCCGCGAGTCGGCGGGCAGGTCCGGTACGTACGTCCGCTCGAAGACCCGCCGGTCCTCGATGGTCGCGGTCAGGGCGTCGTACTGCCGGTCGGTGAGCGTGCCCGCCGCTCGGGCCCCGGCGACCAGGGCGTCCTCCCGGGACACGAACTCCCGCACCCGCACCAGCTCGACGACGACCTGCGCTTCCCTGGCGAGCTGTCCGGCCTGGAGGGCGGTGAGCGTGGACTGGACGTCGAAGCCGGGCTCGACGAGTTCGCCGTACTCCCCGACGGCCCGGTCCCAGGTGACCCGGCGGGTCAGTACGCGCTCGCGCAGGCCCTCCAGCTTCCCGGTGGCGGCGACCATGGCGTCCACGGCCCGCCGCTGCCGGCCGGTGAGCCGGCCGCGGTCGCCGTCGCGGACGGCCCGCCGCATGGCCTCGACGGCCCGGTCGGTGCGGCGCTGCTGTTCGAGCAGGTCACCGGCGGCGGCCGGGTCGAGGCGGGCGCCCAGGTAGGCCGCGGACATCCGGCGCTCGATCTGGATCTGACCGACCGCGGTGTCCACCGGGGTGCCGAAGTCCTCGTACACCGCTTGGAGCCGCAGGAGGGCGCGCAGTTCCGACGTGACGGACACCATGGTGAAGCTCCACAGGCCCATCAGCGCGACGGCCGGGGCGAGGGCGAGCGCCACGATCCGCGCGCGGACGGTGGTGGGACGGCCGACGGGCCAGCGCATGGGATACCTGCCCGGTGTTACCAGTCAGTACAAAGTCCGGCACAACCTACGGGATGCCCCTTCGGACCGCAATGGTGACCTGCGGTAACTCCGGGTCGCCTCGGGCGCCGCCGGAACGTGCCCGGATGATGACCACCATGGGAGCGGGGCGGCGGCCCCCCGGGCCCGGCGACGGGCCCTACCCCGGAGCCCCCGAGGAGAAGCGGCGCAGCAGCGGCGACAGCACCAGCACGGACTTGGTCCGCTCCACGAAGGGCTCGCCCGCGATGCGTTCCAGGACGCGTTCGAAGTGGCGCATGTCGGAGGCGAAGACCTGGACGATCGCGTCCGCGTCACCGGTGACGGTCGACGCGGCCACAACCTCCTGGTAGCGCTCCAGGCCCCGCTGGATGGTCTCCGGCGAGGTGTTGCGCCGGCAGTAGATCTCGACGAACCCCTCGGTCTCCCAGCCGAGCGCCGCCGGGTCCACCCGGACCGTGAACCCGGTGATGGCTCCGGTGGCCCGCAGCCGGTCCACGCGCCGCTTGACGGCGGGCGCGGACAGGCCGACGAGCTGCCCGATGTCCGCGTAGGAGCGGCGCGCGTCCTCGGCGAGGGCGTGCACGATGCGTTCGTCGAGATCGTTCAGCACGAGGGGTGGTTCATTTCTCCGGGTCGGTCACTTCTCCGTCGCCACCGCGGCGCCCTCGGCGGTGGCGAGACGGGAGCGGCGGTAGCCGTACCCGAAGTAGAACACGAGCCCGACCGCCATCCAGACACCGAAGACCACCCAGGTGACGGCGGACAGGCTGCCCATCATCCAGGCGCAGAAGGCGAAGCCCAGCGCGGGCAGCACCGGGGACAGCGGGACCCGGAAGGTGCGCGGCATGTCCGGGCGAGTCCGGCGCAGCACCACCACGGCCACGTTGACCAGAGCGAACGCGAACAGCGTGCCGATGCTGGTGGCGTCGGCCAGTTGGCCCAGCGGGACGGCGGCGGCGAGGACGCCGCAGAACACCGAGACGATCACCGTGTTGGCGCGGGGCGCGCCGGTCTTCGGGTGGACCCGGGCGAAGACCTTGGGCACCAGCCCGTCGCGGGACATGGCGAAGAGGATGCGGGTCTGGCCGTAGAGCACGGTCAGCACGACGCTCGCGATGGCGATGACGGCACAGAACGCCAGCAGGGTGGCCCAGAAGCTCTGCCCGGTGACGTCCCTCATGATCTGGGCGAGCGCGGCCTCGGAGTCGTCGAAGCGGCGCCAGGGCCGCGCGCCGACGGCGACGGCCGCGACCAGGACGTACAGGGTGGTCACGATGACGAGGGACAGCATGATCGCGCGCGGCAGGTCCCGCTGCGCGTCCTTCGCCTCCTCACCGGCGGTGGACGCGGCGTCGAAGCCGATGTACGAGAAGAACAGCGTGGCGCCGGCCGCGCTGACACCCGCCATGCCGAGCGGCATGAAGTGCGCGTAGTTGCCGGACCTGAACCCCGTGAAGCCGATGGCGCAGAACAGGACCAGGGCGGCGATCTTCACGCACACCATGATCGTGTTGGCGCGCGCGGACTCCTTGGCGCCGCCGAGCAGGAACGCCATCGCGAGGAGCACGACGATCAGGGCGGGCAGGTTGAAGACGCCGCCGGCGCCGGGCGGGGCGGACAGGGCGTCCGGGATGGTGACGCCGATGGTGCCGTCGAGCAGTTCGTTGAGGTACTCGCCCCAGCCGACGGCGACGGCGGCGACCGAGACGCCGTACTCCAGGAGCAGGCACCAGCCGCAGACCCAGGCGATCAGTTCACCCATGGTTGCGTATGCGTACGAGTACGAGGATCCGGCGACCGGGATGGTGCCCGCCAGCTCGGCGTAGGACAGGGCCGAGAACAGCGCGGTGAGCCCGGCGATCACGAAGGACAGGGTGACGGCCGGCCCGGCCTTCGGGACGGCCTCGCCGAGGACGACGAAGATGCCGGTGCCGAGGGTGGCACCGATGCTGATCATGGTGAGCTGCCACAGCCCGAGGGACCGCCGCAGCGTCCCTCCCTCACCCTGGCCCCCCTCGGCGACCAGGCGTTCCACCGGCTTGCGACGCATGAGGCGCCCGGCGACGCCCGGGGACGCCGGGGCGGCCGTTCTCTGGTCCTGCGGGGGTGCGCCTTGGTCGAGCACGCGCTGGCTCCTTATCGCTGCCGGTCACGACGGACGAGGACCGGCGGAAGCCCGTCAGGGCAGGAACCCGCCGAGCGGAGTCCCCGCCACGCCACCTACAGCGCAGCACCCTATGAGGCACGGCTTCGCGAGCGTAATGACGCAGGCTTGCGCATGCCCGCATGATCATTGCGTTGATCGGGGCCCGGTGCCCTTTTGTTGCGCCGGGACCGCGAACCGTTGCACGGCGGCCCCGCGGGTCCCTTTTCCCACCCTTTCTCCGGCTCCCGCGCGCCGGCCGGGTGCGCGAGGGTCCGCACCCGGCCGGCGCTCCCGCCGCGGGGACGCCGACGGCCCCCGCCGGTCCCGGGAGCGGGACCGGCGGGGGCCGTCGGTGGAAGGGGTGCCGATGGGCGGAAGGGGCCGGTGAGGCCGGCGTGTCAGTTCCAGCTCGCGTGCAGCGGCTTGCCCTCGGCGTAGCCGGCGGCGCTCTGGATGCCGACGACGGCCTTCTCGGCGAACTCCTCCAGGGAGCCGGCGCCGGCGTAGGTGCAGGAGGAGCGCACGCCCGCGATGATCGAGTCGATCAGGTCCTCGACGCCCGGGCGGGCCGGGTCGAGGAACATGCGGGAGGTGGAGATGCCCTCCTCGAACAGGGCCTTGCGGGCGCGGTCGTAGGCCGACTCCTCCGAGGTGCGGTTGCGCACCGCGCGCGCGGACGCCATGCCGAACGACTCCTTGTAGAGGCGGCCGTTCGCGTCCTGCTGGAGGTCGCCGGGCGACTCGTAGGTGCCCGCGAACCAGGAACCGACCATCACGTTGGACGCGCCGGCCGCGAGGGCCATGGCCACGTCGCGCGGGTGCCGCACACCGCCGTCGGCCCACACGTGCTTGCCGTACTTCCTCGCCTCGGCGGCGCATTCCAGGACGGCGGAGAACTGCGGCCGGCCCACGCCGGTCATCATCCGGGTCGTGCACATCGCGCCGGGGCCCACACCGACCTTGATGATGTCCGCGCCGGCGTCGATCAGGTCCTTGACGCCCTCGGCGGAGACGATGTTGCCCGCCACGATCGGCACGTGCGGGTCGAGGGCGCGCACCACCTTGATCGCGCTGATCATCGACTCCTGGTGGCCGTGCGCGGTGTCGATGACAAGCGTGTCCACGCCCGCGTCGAGGAGCTGCTTGGCCTTGCCGGCCACATCGCCGTTGATGCCGACGGCGGCGGCGACGCGCAGCCTGCCGCGGGAGTCCACGGCCGGGGTGTACAGCGTGGCGCGCAGGGCGCCCTTGCGGGTCAGGATGCCGGCGAGCCGGCCGTCCTCGTCCACGGCCGGGGCGTAGCGGCGGTTGTGCGTGTCGAGGGTGTTGAAGGCCTCGCGCGGGTCGATGCCGGCGTCCAGCAGCAGCAGGTCCTTGGACATCACCACTTCGAGCTGGGTGAAGCGGTCGACGCCGCTGAGGTCCGCGTCGGTGACGATGCCGACCGGCCGCTGCTCCTCGTCGACGACGACGCCGGCGTTGTGCGCGCGCTTGGGCAGCAGGGCCAGGGCGTCGGCGACGGTCTGGTGCGGTGCCAGCACGATCGGGGTGTCCAGCACCAGGTGGCGGCTCTTGACCCAGGAGACGACGTCGGTGACCACGTCGATCGGAATGTCCTGCGGGATGACCACGAGGCCGCCGCGCCGGGCGACCGTCTCGGCCATGCGGCGGCCGGCGACGGCGGTCATGTTGGCGACGACGAGCGGGACGGTGGTGCCCGTGCCGTCCGGCGAGCCGAGGTCCACGCCCTGACGCGAACCCACCGCGGAGCGGCTCGGCACCATGAACACGTCGTCGTACGTCAGGTCGTACGCGGGCTGGATGTCATTGAGGAAACGCACGTGCCGCACATCCCAGTCGATCAGAGGTGACCCCCCGACGGGTGCGCCAGGGGAAAAAGAGCACGTACTTCATTGTCCCATGACGGTCGGCCCGTCACGCCCCCACAGAACCTCCAGGCCCGCCGGAAGGCTGCTGGGAGGATCCTCCAAGGAGCCCTCCGGGCCCGGGACGACGCCGGTCCGGGGCGCGGTCCGCGGCCTCCTCGCACACGTCCTGCCCGGTCAGCCACTCCTCGGGGTTCGCCGGGGCGTACTCCCGCCGGCCCCGCACGACGACCGGCAGCCGCCCTTCGGCAGCGGCCCCGGGCCGGACGGCGCCTTCGGACAGGGGGCCGCCGGCGCGTCCCCGGTGCGGCCGCACCGGGGAGGCAGCCACCGGGGCCCGGGCGGTGCGGTCCGGCAGGCCCGCCCCGGCCGTGACCCCGTCGAGGTCGACGGCGGCCCGCCGGGTCCCGCGTCATCCCCGCACCGCCCGGCAGGAGTCGGAGGGACACCGGGGGACGCCCGGGGGACGGAGCGCGGCGGCGGCACGCCGCCGGTGCCGTGACGGGTGTCCCGTCACGTCCGCACCCGAAGCACCCGACGCACCCGACGCACCCGACGCACCCGACGCGGCTACGCCGGGCCCGCCTGGGCCCGGCCCGGGCCGGGCCGTCAGTGCCCGTCGGGGTCCGTGCGGCCGAGCGCGGGCTTCGGCGCCGGCCCGGCCGCCATCAGGTGGTCGGCGGCCGAGGTGTCCGTGACCAGGCTGGTGACCAGCCCCGAGCGCAGCACCGCGTCGATCGCGGAGGCCTTGCGCTGCCCGCCGGCGATCGCCACGACCTCCGGGACGCGGCGGAGCTGGTCGGCCTTGACCGTGATGCACCGCTCCCCCAGGTCCCGCCCGATCCGGCGCCCCTCGGCGTCGAACAGATGGGCGGCCATCTCGGCGGCGACCCCGAGCGAGGCGTAGTGCGCGCGCTCCTCGTCGCTGAGCATGTCGTGCACCGTGGAGATACCGGGCTCCCAGGAGCCGATGGAGACACAGGCGACCGTGACCTTGTCGAAGTACTCGAAGGCCCGGGCGATCCCCGTCTGGTTGCGCAGCGCGGCCGCCGTGGCCGCGTCCGGCAGCAGCATCGGCGCGTAGATGGGATGGGCGTCACCGCCCGACACCTGCGCGGCACGGCGCACGGCCTCCACCGAGCCCCGCTCGGACGTCCCGGCGTCGTACACGCCCGTGAGCTGCACCACCGTGCACGGCGGCAGCCGGTCGAGCGCGGCCGCCATGTGAATGGTCGACCGGCCCCAGGCCAGCCCGAGCACATCCCCCTCGTTGACGAGCTCGCCGAGCAGGTCGGCGGCGACCTCGCCGAGGTTCTCGGGGTCGGGGGTCTCCTCGGCCTCGGCCGGGGACTCGACCACGACGGCGTGCCTCAGGCCGTAGCGGGCGCGGAGCGCGTCGGAGCGCTCGGCGTCCAGCTCGGCCGGCACACGGATCTCGATACGCACGAGATCCCGTTCGAGGGCCGTCTCCAGGACCCGGGCCACTTTGAAGCGGCTGACGCCGAACTCCTCCGCGATCTGGATCTTGGACTTGCCCTCGAGGTAGAAGCGGCGGGCCATGGCCGCCGCCTGCACCAGCTCAGCGGGTCCCATCCGCATGGCTGACCGGCCCGCCGACATACCCGACACGGCGATCTCCTCACTTCTGTTCACACTCTGGATTCGCCGTTCATCCTTGCAGATCCGGCGCGACTGATCCGCCCACACGGGCGGCGTTCACTCAAGCGTTCACGCAGCCGTGGCTCAGTGGCCGCATGCCCAGGACGCCCCGGCGGTCGCGGAATCCGCCTGGGCGCGCAGCGCCCGCACCGCCTCCGCCGGGTCGTCGGCCCCGTAGACGGCCGAGCCGGCCACGAACACGTCCGCGCCCGCGTCCGCGCACCGCTCGATCGTCGAGGCCGACACTCCGCCGTCGACCTGCAGCCACAGCTGGAGACCGTGCTTGCCGATCAGCTCCCGGGTACGGCGGATCTTCGGCAGCATGATGTCGAGGAAGGCCTGCCCGCCGAAGCCCGGTTCAACCGTCATGATCAGCAGCATGTCGAGTTCCGGCAGCAGGTCCTCGTACGGCTCGATCGGCGTCGCGGGCTTCAGCGCCATGGCGGCGCGGGCACCCTTGGCGCGGATCTCCCGGGCGAGCCGCACCGGCGCGGCGGCAGCCTCCACGTGGAAGGTGACCGACGAGGCCCCCGCCTCGACGTACCGCGGTGCCCAGCGATCGGGGTCCTCGATCATCAGATGGCAGTCCAGCGGGGTGCCCGTGGCCCGGGCGAGGGACTCCACGACCGGCACACCGAGCGTGAGGTTCGGGACGAAATGGTTGTCCATCACGTCGACATGGAGCCAGTCGGCTCCCTCGACCGCCTTGGCCTCGTCCGCGAGGCGGGCGAAGTCGGCGGACAGAATGCTGGGGTTGATCTGCGCGGCCATGACCCAAGCCTGCCATGCCGCCGCGCCCGGCTGTGACGGCGGTCCGTCGCGGTGCCGTCACGGCCGCGCACCGGTGGGGGCCGGCGGCCCGCGGCCGGGCCTCCCCCGGGAACGCGGGCCGGTCTCAACCGGTGCGGCGGATCAGGGCCAGGTACATCGCGTCGGTGCCGTGCAGGTGCGGCCAGAGCTGCACGTCGGGCCCCTCGCCGAGCGCCGGGACGCCGGGCAGCAGGGGGCGGGCGTCGACCAGCTCGGTGTCCGGGCGCTGCTTGAGCACGTCGGCGAGGACCGCCCGGGTCTCGGCGAGATGCGGGGAGCAGGTGGCGTAGCCGACGACCCCGCCGACCCGCACCGAGTCCAGCGCGGTGCGCAGCAGGGCGCGCTGCAGCGGTCCGAAGGTGTCCAGGTCCTCCGGGCGGCGCCGCCAGCGTGCCTCGGGGCGCCGGCGCAGGGCGCCGAGCCCGGTGCAGGGCACGTCCATCAGGACCCGGTCGAAGGAACCGGCCCGCCACGGCGGCCGGGTCCCGTCGGCGGTGACGACCTGGTACGGACCCGGGTTGCCCTGGAGGGCCTTGGCCACCAGACCTGCCCGGTGCGGCTGCTTCTCGGCGGCCAGCAGCGCGGCCCCGCGTTGCGCGGCGAGCGCGGCCAGCAGCGCGGCCTTGCCGCCGGGACCGGCGCAGCCGTCGAGCCAGGTGGCGTCGGGGCCGTCGAGCGGAGCGTTCGCGAGCGCGAGGGCGACGAGCTGGCTGCCCTCGTCCTGCACCCCGGCCCGGCCCTCGTGCACGGCCCGCACCGCGCCCGGCTCGCCGCCCTCGGCCAGCCGCACGGCGTACGGCGACCAGCGGCCCGGCACGGCGGCGTCCTCGCTCAGCAGTTCCTCGGTGGTGGCCCGGCCCGGCCGCGCCACCAGCGTGACCTCGGGCCGCTCGTTGTCGGCCGCCAGCAGCTCCTCGATGCCGGCCCGGCCGCCGCCGAGGGAGTCCCACAGCGCGGAGACGACCCAGCGGGGGTGCGAGTGCACGACGGCGAGGTGGTCCTCGGGGTCCTCGTCGTAGGGCGGCGCGACCTTCTCGATCCACCCGTCGAGATCGTTCTGGGCCACTCTCCTCAGCACCGCGTTGACGAACTTGGCTCGCCCGTCACCGAGCACCACCCGTGCCAGCTCCACCGAGGCGGACACGGCGGCGTGGGTGGGGATCCGGGTCCCGAGGAGCTGGTGCACGCCCAGGCTGAGCACGTCGAGCACCGGCGGGTCGACCTCGCGCAGCGGCCGGTCCACGCAGGCGGCGATGACGGCGTCGTAGGTGCCCTGCCTGCGCAGCGTCCCGTACACCAGCTCGGTGGCGAGAGCGGCGTCCCGCGCGTCGAAGCCGCCCTTCTCTCGGGCCTTGCGCAGCAGTGGCGGCAGCACCAGGTTGGCGTACGCGTCCCGTTCGTCCACCGCGCGCAGCGCGTCGAAGGCCAGGATGCGGACGGGGTCCTTCTGGGGACGGCGGTAGGGCTTGGCGGGCCGACGCGGCCGCTGGGACTGCTCGCTCACGAAAAAGGTGCTCCGGATGTGAAGGGGGGGGTGCGGTCCCAGCGTACGTCGCCGCGGCCGCGCCCCCGCCGCGCGGGGTTCAGCCCCCGAGCGTCTCCTCGTCCGCGATGCGCGCCCCGCGGGCCCAGTCGGCGGCCCGCATCGGCTTCTTGCCCTGCGCCTGCACCCACAGCAGCTCGACGGCGTACGACCCGGTGCCCACGTGCACGCTGTTCTTGCCTGCCGCGAGCTGTCCCGGGGCGAGGCCGGTGCGCTCGGGCACGGGCGTCACCTGCACGAGCTTGAGCCGCTCACCGCGGAACACGGTCCAGGCGCCGGGCGCGGGCGTGCAGCCGCGCACCACCCGGTCGACGCGCAGCGCCGGCGCCGCCCAGTCCACCCGGGCGTCCTCGACGGTGATCTTGGGGGCGAGCGTGACGCCCTCCGCCGGCTGCGCTACGGCCTTCAGGGTGCCGTCCGCGATGCCGTCCATGGTGGCGGCCAGCAGCCCCGCGCCGGCGAAGGCGAGCCGGGTGAGCAGGTCGCCGCTGGTGTCGGTGGGACGGACCTGCTCGGTGACGGTGCCGTACACCGGCCCGGAGTCGAGCCCCTCCTCGATGAGGAAGGTGGAGGCCCCGGTGATCTCGTCGCCCGCCATGAGGGCGTGCTGCACGGGCGCGGCCCCGCGCCAGGCGGGCAGCAGGGAGAAGTGCAGGTTGACCCAGCCGTGCGCGGGGATGTCCAGGGCGACCCGGGGCAGCAGGGCGCCGTAGGCGACCACGGGGCAGCAGTCCGGGGCGATCTCCCGCAGCCGTTCCAGGAACTCGGGGTCGCGCGGCTTGGCCGGCTTCAGCACCTCGACGCCCGCCTCCGCCGCCCGTTCGGCCACGGGGGACGCGACCAGCCTGCGCCCTCGCCCGGCCGGCGCGTCGGGCCGTGTGACGACGGCGGCCACCTCGTGCCGCCCGGAGGCGAGGAGAGCGTCCAGGGCGGGAACGGCGACCTCGGGGGTACCGGCGAAGACGAGCTTCATGGGCGGGATCGGGCCTCTCGGGCGGGGGTCGGGCGGGCAGCGCACCAGTCTATGACCCGGCCGGGCCACCCGCTCCACGGACCCGCGGCCGCCGACGGCGACGGGCCGCGCCGGTGGTGCGCGGGTGACGAACGGGCGTACGCGCGTGTCCGCACGCCCCCACCCCGTGACCAGGGGGGCTTCCACGCGTTGGTCAAGAGAGAGTTGACCCCACCGGACCGCGTCAGCGGCCCAGTTCCTTTCAACGCCGGTTGGAGAGGCTTGTTCATGGCCGACCACGCAACTCACGACGCCCAGGCCCGGGCCAGCCTGCACTTGCTGGTGCGGGACATCGAGCGGGTCCGCCGGCAGGTGGACGCACTGCGCACGCTCACCGCCCAGTTGGGCAACGTCTACCGTCCGCGCCGTTCCGGCCCGTCCACGGGGTTCGTCGTCTACGGACGCGCCCCCGCCCCCACGGTCCGCCTCGCCCAGGAACTCCGGGACAGCGTCGAGACGCTGGTGACCGCCGCCGTGGACTTCGACCGCTCGCTGGGCTTCTCCTGGGACGCGGTGGGCTCGGCCCTCGGGGTCACCAAGCAGGCGGTGCACCGCCGTTACGGCGCCCGCCGGGCCGCGGCGCAGGCGGCCGCCGAGAACGAGCGGGCCACGGAGCCGTCCGGCACCCGCACACTCGACGTGAACTCCCCCGTGCCCGCCCCCGCGGTGCCGACCGTGCCCGCGGCCCGCTCGATGCCGACGCAGCCGACCGCGGGCAGCCCGACGCTGCGCGACGACGCCCGGACGACGGCCTTCCCGGGCCCGCGCAACGGCTGAGCGCGCCGGCCGGCCCGACCTCGTCCCCGCCCTCCCGGAACACCGGGAGGGCAGACGCGCGCCCGGGGACGGCAGGGGCCACTCCCGGGCCGGGCGGCCGGGCCCTCAGCCGATGTCCGGAGGGTCGATCCGCACGCGCACCGGCTCCTCGCTCCCCCGCGCCATCCGGGCGGCCTGAGCCGTCTTCAGGACGGCGGCCAGCGCGGCCCCGCTGCCCGGTGGCACCCGTATCAGCGCCCGTTCCCAGTGCTCACCGGGTGGCGGCGCGCCCGGCCTGCGGGGCCGGCCGGGCAGCGTGGGGGGCACCGGCACCGGCCCGAGCACCTCGGCGTCCGCGGGCAGTTCGACGGTGCCGAGGAACTCGGCGACCGCCTCCGCCGTCCCGGACACGGCCGCCATCCGGGACACCGGGGGGAAGCCCAGCTCGGCCCGCTCGGCCAGCTCCCGCACCGCGTGTCCCACGGGGTCCCAGCGCACCAGCGCCTGCACGGGACGCAGGGTCGGCTCGGCCACCACGACCACGGTCCCTCGCTCGGCCTGCGGGCGGACGAGCGCGCCGGCGGCGATCCAACGGCGCAGCGCGTCCTCGCCGGCCCGCAGATCGGGCCGGCCGAGCATGGCCCAGCCGTCCAGCAGCAGGGCCGCCGCGTAGCCGGCCTCGGCGACGGGCTCGGCCCCGGGGGTGCTCACCACCAGCGCGGGCGCGTCCGGCACCGTGTCCAGCACGTGCTCGCGCCCCGAGGTGCGCACCGGCACGGCGGGGAAGGCCCGCCCCAGCTCCTCGGCGGTCCGGCGCGCCCCCACGACCTGGGCCCGCAGCCTGGGGCTCCCGCACTCCGGGCAGTGCCAGGCCCCCTCCTCCCGCCCGCACCAGCCGCATCGCGGCGCACCGGCGTCCCGGGCCTCCAGCGGGCCTGCGCAGTGCCGGCACCGGGCGGGTGCCCGGCACTGCGCGCAGGCCATGCGCGGCACGTAACCGCGCCGGGGCACCTGCACCAGCACCGGGCCGTGCCGCAGCCCCTCCCGCACCACCTGCCAGGCGAGCGTGGGCAGCCGGGCGGCGCGGGCGGCCTCGTCGCGGGCGAGATCGTCGTCCCCGACCGTGCGCACGAGGGGGGCGGCCCCCCGTACCTGGTCCCGGCCGGCGGCCAGGGGCCGCGCCCACCCGCTCTCGACGAGCTGGGCCGCCTCGACCGTGCAGCTCCAGGCACCGAGCAGGAAGGCGCATCTGTCGAGTGTGGCGCGCAGCAGCAGCACGTCCCGGGCGTGCGGCTGCGGGGCGTGCGGCTCGCCGTGGCTGCCGTCCCCGTCGTCCCAGACGGCCACCAGCCCCAGGTCCCGCACCGGGGCGAACATCGCCGCCCGGGTGCCGACGACGGCGCGCACGGACCCGCGCCGCACCGCGAGCCACTGCGCGTACCGCTTCTCGGGGCCGGCGTCGGCGGTGAGCTGCACGTGGCGGCCCTCGCCGAGCAGCGCGGTCAGCGCGGCGTCGACGCGCGCGGCGGCCCGCCCGTCCGGTACGACGACGAGCGCGCCGCGTCCCGAGGCGAGCGTTGCGGCGACCGCGCGGGCCAGTTCCTCGGCCCACAGCGGCCCCGGCAGGGCGTTCCACACGGCTCGCGGGGAGGCGCCGGCGGCCAGCGACTCGAGAAAGGCGGCCCCGTGCCCGTAGCGCGCCCAGGAACCCGGCTCCGGCGCCGGTGGCGAGGGCAGCGGGGCGGGCGACGGCCGCCGCTCGGCGCGCGCGCTGCGCGGCGGCACGGCGAGCTGCAGCACATCGGCGAGGCTCCCCGCGTAGCGGTCGGCGACGGCCCGGGCGAGCTGCAGCAGCTCCTCGCTCAGTACGGGCTCGGGCGACACCACCTGGGCCAGGGCGGCCAGCGGCCCCGAGTAGTCGGACTCGGCCCGCCGCTCGACGATGAACCCGTCGATGAGCCCGCCGCCCTCGCGCCGGCCCTCCCGCACGCGCCCCCGCCCGGCCCCGAACCGCACCCGGACCCTGACCCCGGGCTGTGCCTCGGCGTCCAGTTCCTCGGGCACCGCGTAGTCGAAGTACCGGTCCAGGTGCAGTACGCCCTTGTCGACGAGCACGCGCGCCACGGGCCGCTCCCCCGCCAGCGCGGCGCCCCGCCAGGTCCGCGGCTTGGCCCGGGGGACCCTGGCCCCCCGCACGCCCTCCCGGATGAGCGCGAGCTGCTCCGGCGGCGCCCCCTCGGCCCCGCCGCCCCCCACACCGTTCTCGCTGCTCACGCCTGCATTCTTACCAAACGCCACCGACAGCCGGCGCCCCGAGCGGGATCCCGGGGGCGGGGACGGGGTGGTGCGGGGGCGCCGGAGACGCACCGGGGCCCGGCCCCCGAAGGGAGGCCGGGCCCCGGTGGGACGCGCGGTGCGGGCTACAGGCCCGCGGCCTCGCGCAGGGCGTCCACGCGGTCCGTGCGCTCCCAGGTGAAGTCGGGCAGCTCACGGCCGAAGTGGCCGTACGCGGCGGTCTGGGCGTAGATCGGGCGGAGCAGGTCGAGGTCGCGGATGATGGCGGCCGGACGGAGGTCGAAGACCTCGTCGATCGCCTTCTCGATCCTCTCGTGGTCGATCTTGGCGGTGCCGAAGGTCTCCACGAACAGACCCACCGGCTCGGCCTTGCCGATGGCGTAGGCGACCTGGACCTCGCAGCGGGAGGCCAGGCCCGCCGCCACGACGTTCTTGGCGACCCAGCGCATGGCGTAGGCGGCGGAGCGGTCGACCTTGGACGGGTCCTTGCCGGAGAAGGCACCGCCGCCGTGGCGGGCCATGCCGCCGTAGGTGTCGATGATGATCTTGCGGCCGGTCAGGCCGGCGTCGCCCATGGGGCCGCCGATCTCGAAACGGCCGGTCGGGTTGACCAGCAGCCGGTAGCCCTCGGTGTCCAGCTTGATGCCGTCCTCCAGCAGGGCCTTCAGCTCGGGCTCGACGACGAACTCACGGATGTCGGGGGCGAGCAGCGACTCGAGGTCGATGTCGGAGGCGTGCTGGGAGGAGACCACGACCGTGTCGAGGCGGACGGCCTTGTCGCCGTCGTACTCGATGGTGACCTGCGTCTTGCCGTCGGGGCGCAGGTAGGGGATGGTGCCGTTCTTGCGGACCTCGGAGAGCCGCTTCGACAGGCGGTGCGCCAGGAAGACCGGCAGCGGCATCAGCGTCGGCGTCTCGTCCGAGGCGTAGCCGAACATCAGGCCCTGGTCGCCGGCGCCCTGCTTGTCGAGCTCGTCCTCGTCGCCCTCGACCCGGGACTCGTAGGCCGTGTCGACGCCCTGCGCGATGTCCGGGGACTGCGCGCCGATCGACACCGAGACGCCGCAGGAGGCTCCGTCGAAGCCCTTCTTCGAGGAGTCGTAGCCGATCTCGAGGATCTTGTTGCGGACCAGGGTCGCGATGTCCGCGTAGGCCTTGGTCGTCACCTCGCCGGCCACGTGCACCAGGCCGGTGGTGATCAGCGTCTCGACGGCGACACGCGAGGAGGGGTCCTCCCGCAGCAGCGCGTCGAGAATGGTGTCGCTGATCTGGTCAGCGATCTTGTCGGGGTGACCCTCGGTCACGGACTCCGAGGTGAACAGGCGACGGGACACAACGCTCCCTGGGGTTGCAGCGGCTGCTGTCTGATCATTGGCGGACCACGCGGGGGCTGCGCCCGACGTCGTCCGCGAACAGTTTATCGGTCGCACTCGGCCGCCGGCCCACGTGTCTCGCCTCTCGGGAGCGCTGTGACCTGCGGCACGGGCATTCTGCACAATGCCCGGCGGCCTTGACCAGGCCCGCCACGCGACATTGTCTGGCTGAAAACCGACGTCGCGCGGCGGGACGAAATCGGCCCGGACGGCCGAACCGGGCCACGCCCGGACGGCGCAACGGCGGCGGCCGGGTCAGCCGAGACGGGCGGCCACCAGGTCCCAGACGACGTCCGCGAGGGCCTCCTTGGGTCCGTGCGGCACGGGGGTCTCGCTGCCGTCGGCGCCCAGCACCACGGCCTCGTTCTCCTCCGAACCGAAGGTCCTGCGCTCCCCCACCTCGTTGACGACGAGGAGGTCGCAGCCCTTCCGGGCGAGCTTGGCCCGGCCGTTGGCGAGCACGTCGTCGGTCTCCGCGGCGAAGCCGACGACGATCTGGGCGGGCCGGGCGCGCTCGGCCGAGATCTCGGCGAGGATGTCCGGATTCCGCACCAGGGCGACCGGGGCGGGCTCCTGGTCGTCCTTCTTCTTGATCTTCCCGGCCACGTAGACGGCGGGGCGGAAGTCGGCCACGGCGGCGGCCATCACCACGGCGTCGGCGTCGGCGGCGGCCTTCAGGACCGCCTCACGGAGCTGGACCGCGGTGCCCACCGGGACGACGTCGACGCCCGCCGGGTCGGGCAGTGCGGTGTTGGCGGCGATCAGCGTGACCCGGGCGCCGCGGGCCGCGGCCGTGCGGGCCAGGGCGTAGCCCTGCTTGCCGGAGGAGCGGTTGCCCAGGAAGCGGACCGGGTCGAGGGGCTCGCGGGTGCCGCCGGCCGAGACGACGACGTGCCGCCCCTGGAGGTCGGGGGCCTGGACGCCCCGGGCCAGGACCCGGCGGCACACCTCGAAGATCTCCACCGGATCGGGCAGCCGGCCCTTGCCGGTGTCGGCCCCGGTCAGCCGGCCCACCGCGGGCTCGACGACGACGGCGCCGCGGCGGCGCAGGGTCGCCACGTTCTCCTGGGTGGCGGGGTGCTCCCACATCTCCGTGTGCATGGCGGGCGCGAACACCACCGGGCAGCGGGCGGTGAGCAGGGTGTTGGTCAGCAGGTCGTCCGCGAGGCCGTGGGCGGCCTTGGCGAGCATGTCGGCGGTGGCGGGGGCCACCACGACCAGGTCGGCGTGCTGGCCGATGCGGACGTGCGGCACCTCCTCGACGCGGTCCCAGACCTCCGTGGAGACCGGGTTGCCGGAGAGGGCGGACCAGGTGGCCGCGCCGACGAAGTGCAGCGCGGAGGCGGTGGGCACCACGTGTACGTCGTGACCCGACTCCGAGAACCTCCTCAGCAGCTCGCAGGCCTTGTACGCGGCGATGCCGCCACTGACCCCCAGAACGACCCTAGGCTTGTCCACCATCTCTCCCGGGCTCGGCAACCTACGCGGCGACGTACGGATCCATCACACACCACGGGCCCGGCAGGGCATCCCCTCCGGGGGAGTGACTGCCGGGCCCGTGGATGGGTCAACCGCGATCTGAAAGTACTACCGCGCGGTGCTACTGGGCGGGGCCCTCGATGGCCTCCGAGGTCAGCAGACCGGCGTTGATCTCGCGCAGGGCGATCGACAGCGGCTTCTCGTGGACGTGGGTGTCGACGAGCGGACCGACGTACTCGAGCAGGCCCTCGCCGAGCTGCGAGTAGTACGCGTTGATCTGGCGGGCCCGCTTGGCCGCGTAGATCACGAGGCTGTACTTCGAGTCGGTGGCCTCGAGCAGCTCGTCGATCGGCGGGTTGATGATGCCCTCGGGCGCGGTGATGGAAGAGGACACGCTCTACCTTCCGATGGATGGGAAAGAATCAGTCGGTGCGAGGGGCCGCGTGCACCTGGGTGCTGCGGTCACGATCACACAACGTCCATCAAGGCTAGCAGCTCGCGGGCCACGTCCTCGACGGAGGTGTTGACCAGGGTCTCGTCGAACTCCGGCTCCGCGGCCAGCTCGGTCTTCGCGGCGTCCAGGCGCCGCTCGATGACCTCGGGCGGTTCGGTCCCCCGGCCGGTCAGCCTGCGCACCAGCTCCTCCCAGGAGGGCGGGGCCAGGAACACGAGCTGGGCGTCGGACATCGACTCGCGGACCTGCCGGGCGCCCTGGAGGTCGATCTCCAGCAGCACGGGCTCGCCCTTCTCCAGCCGGTCCTGCACGGCCCCGCGGGGCGTGCCGTAGCGGTTGCCGGCGAACTCGGCCCATTCCAGCAGCTCGCCGTTGGCGATCAGCTTGTCCATCTCGTCGTCGGTGACGAAGAAGTAGTGGACTCCGTGCTGCTCGCCGGGGCGCGGCTTGCGGGTGGTCGCGGAGACCGAGAGCCAGACCTCGGGATGTTCCTTGCGCATATGGGCGACGACCGTGCTCTTGCCGACCCCTGAGGGGCCGGAGAGCACGGTCAGCCGCGGACGTGCGTCCGGGGGCACGGGGGTCGTCCCCCGGGGTGTTACAGCCATGCAGCGATTATTCCAGCAATCCCGGAGTGCCCGGGACTCCCGGTCCGGCGGGGGCCGGGCTCAGGAGCCGGTGCTGCCGAACTCACGCTCCAGGGAGGCGATCTGGTTGGAGCCGAGACCGCGCACGCGACGGCTCTCGGAGATGCCCAGACGCTCCATGATCTGCTTGGCGCGGACCTTGCCCACGCCCGGCAGGGACTCGAGCAGGGCGGAGACCTTCATCTTGCCGATGACGTCGTTCTCCTGACCCTGCTTGATGACCTCGTGCAGGGAGGCGCCGGAGTGCTTGAGTCGATTCTTGACCTCGGCCCGCTCCCGGCGAGCCGCGGCGGCCTTTTCGAGCGCGGCTGCGCGCTGTTCAGGGGTAAGGGGCGGAAGAGCCACGCCTACGTCACCTCGGATGTCGAACTGTCGGATACGGACCGGTGAGGAACCTAGTCGCCCCACACCTGGGGAGCCACGAGCAACACGCTGCCCGTTCTCCCCCACTACCTGCGGAGGCGCGGGAGGTGCCCCCACTGCTCGGAGACTAGCGGGCAAGTCCGCCAGAGTCAGCGAGAACAGCGGAAAAGTACAGGTCAGCCGCCGTCAGGACGGATATTTCAGACATAATGCCCTCGATTTGAGGATGTATTCGCGCTCAGGGCGACGCCCGCCGCGCGCCGAAACGCCCTCCCGGCAGCTCAGCCGCCCGCGACGGCGGTCCGGATCTCCTCCGCGAAGCGCTCCGTGGCCGAGCGCAGCGCCGCGACGTCGGGCCCCTGGCGCAGCACACCCCGGCTGACGTTGGGCACCACGTTGCGCACCGCCGCCCCGAAGACGCGGGGAAGGTCCGCCGCCGTGGCCCCCTGCGCCCCGACGCCGGGCGCCAGGAGCGGGCCGTTGACGTCGAGGTCGTACGAGGACAGGTCGCCGACGGTGGCGCCGACGACGGCGCCGAACGAGCCCAGCGGCTCCTCGCCGGCGTTCTCGGCGGCCAGGTGGGCCAGCATGGTCGCGCCCACGTCGCGCCCGTCGGCGCGGACCGCGTGCTGGACCTCCGGTCCCTCCGGGTTGGAGGTCAGCGCCAGCACGAACAGCCCGGTGCCGCTCTGCCTGGCCAGCGCCACGGCAGGGCTGAGCGAGCCGTAGCCGAGGTACGGCGAGACGGTCAGCGCGTCGGAGAACAGCGGGGAGTCCTGGTGCAGGTAGGCCTCGGCGTACCCGGCCATGGTCGAGCCGATGTCGCCGCGCTTGGCGTCCATCACGACCAGGGCGCCGGCCGCGCGTGCCTCCTGGACCGTCCGCTCCAGCACGGCGACGCCGCGCGAGCCGAACCGCTCGAAGAACGCGCTCTGCGGTTTCACGACGGCGACCCGGCCGGCCACCGCCTCGACGACGGTGCGGCTGAACCGCTCCAGACCGGCCACGTCGTCCGCCAGGCCCCACGCCGCGAGCAGGGAGGCGTGCGGGTCGATGCCGACGCACAGCGGGCCGCGCTCGTCCATCGCGCGGCGCAGGCGCGCGCCGAACGGCTCCAGAACGGTCATGCGTCGCTCCTCACGTCGTCGTTCCTCACATCGGCGCCGACCGCGTCGGCGAGGGTGGCGTACGGGCTGGTCCGCAGGCGCGCGGCGAGGCCCTTGTGGATCGCGCGGGACCAGAACGGGCCCTCGTAGACGAAGGCGCTGTAGCCCTGCACCAACGTGGCACCGGCCAGGATGCGCCGCCAGGCGTCCTCGGCGGTCTCGACGCCGCCGACGCCCACGAGCGTGATCCGGTCCCCCACGCGGGCGTACAGGCGGCGCAGCACCTCGAGCGAGCGCGCCTTCAGCGGCGCGCCGGAGAGGCCGCCGGCCTCCTTCACCAGCGACGGCGCGGAGGTCAGGCCGAGGCCTTCGCGCGCGATCGTGGTGTTGGTGGCGATGATGCCGTCGAGGCCGAGTTCCACCGCGAGGTCGGCGACGGCGTCGACGTCCTCGTCCGCGAGGTCGGGAGCGATCTTCACCAGCAGCGGGACGCGCCGGTCCGGGACCACGCGGTCGGCGGCCCCGCGCACCGCGCCGAGCAGCGGGCGCAGTGCCTCGGTCGCCTGGAGGTCGCGCAGGCCGGGCGTGTTCGGCGAGGAGACGTTGACGACCAGGTAGTCCGCGTACGGGGCGAGGCGCTCGGCCGACTTCACGTAGTCGCCGACGGCCTCCGCCTCCGGGACGACCTTGGTCTTGCCGATGTTGACGCCGACCACGGTCCGGAACACCGGCTCGCGGGCGGCGAGACGGGCCGCCACGGCCAGTGAACCGTCGTTGTTGAAGCCCATGCGGTTGATCAGCGCGCGGTCGCCCACGAGCCGGAAGAGCCGCTTCTTGGGGTTGCCCGGCTGCGGTTCACCGGTGACCGTGCCGATCTCGACGTGGTCGAAGCCCAGCATGGACATGCCGTCGATGGCGACGGCGTTCTTGTCGAAGCCCGCCGCGAGCCCGAACGGACCGTGCATCCGCAGCCCGAGGGCCTCGGTGCGCAGCTCCTTGTGGCGGGGCGCGAGGGCGGCCGCGACGAAGGTGCGCAGCACCGGGACGCGGACCGCGAGCCGGATCCAGCGGAAGGCCAGGTGGTGGGCCTGCTCGGGATCCATCCGCTGGAAGACGAGGTTGAAGAAGATCTTGTACATGGTGTCCTCACGAAGAGGGGGACACCGTTTCCGGTGTCCCCCTCCTCGGCTGCTAGTCGCGGGCCGCGGTCAGGTGTTCCGCGTGTTCCTGGAGCGAGCGGACGCCCACGTCGCCGTGGTTGAGGGCGTCGATGCCCTGGACGGCCGCGGCGAGGGCCTGGACGGTCGTCAGGCACGGCACGGAGCGGGCCACCGCCGCGGTACGGATGTCGTAGCCGTCGAGGCGGCCGCCGGTGCCGTAGGGGGTGTTGACGATGAGGTCGACCTCGCCGTCGTGGATGAGCTGGACGATGGTCCGCTCACCGTTCGGGCCGGTGCCCTCGGACTGCTTGCGCACGACGGTGGCGTTGATGCCGTTGCGCTTGAGCACCTCGGCGGTGCCGGAGGTGGCGAGCAGCTCGAAGCCGTGCGCGACCAGCTCGCGCGCCGGGAAGATCATCGAGCGCTTGTCCCGGTTGGCGACCGAGATGAACGCGCGGCCCTTGGTGGGCAGCGGTCCGTACGCCCCCGCCTGCGACTTGGCGTACGCCGTGCCGAAGACCGAGTCGATGCCCATGACCTCGCCGGTGGAGCGCATCTCCGGGCCGAGGACGGTGTCGACGCCGCGGCCCTGGATGTCGCGGAAGCGCGACCACGGCATCACGGCCTCCTTGACCGAGATCGGCGCGTCCAGCGGCAGCTCGCCGCCGTCGCCGTTGGCCGGGAGCAGGCCCTCGGCGCGCAGCCCGGCGACGGTCGCGCCCAGCGAGATCCGGGCGGCGGCCTTGGCCAGCGGCACCGCGGTCGCCTTGGAGGTGAAGGGCACCGTACGGGAGGCGCGCGGGTTCGCCTCCAGGACGTAGAGGATGTCACCCGCCATCGCGAACTGGATGTTGATCAGCCCGCGCACGCCGACGCCCTTGGCGATCGCCTCCGTGGAGGCGCGCAGGCGCTTGATGTCGAAGCCGCCGAGGGTGATCGGGGGCAGGGCGCACGCCGAGTCGCCGGAGTGGATGCCGGCCTCCTCGATGTGCTCCATCACTCCGCCGAGGTACAGCTCCTCGCCGTCGTAGAGCGCGTCGACGTCGATCTCGATGGCGTCGTCCAGGAAGCGGTCGACGAGCACCGGACGGGACGGGCCGATCTCGGTCGACTCGGCGATGTAGGAGGCCAGGCGGGTCTCGTCGTAGACGATCTCCATGCCGCGCCCGCCGAGGACGTACGAGGGCCGGACCAGGACCGGGTAGCCGATCTCGTCGGCGATGGCCCTGGCCTCCTCGAAGGTGGTGGCCGTGCCGTGCTTCGGGGCGGGCAGGCCGGCCTCCGCGAGGACGCGGCCGAAGGCGCCGCGGTCCTCGGCGGCGTGGATCGCCTCGGGCGAGGTGCCCACGATCGGCACGCCGTTGTCCTTCAGGGCCTGCGACAGGCCGAGCGGGGTCTGGCCGCCGAGCTGGACGATGACGCCCGCGACCGGACCGGCCTGCTGCTCCGCGTGGACGATCTCCAGCACGTCCTCCAGCGTCAGCGGCTCGAAGTACAGCCGGTCGGAGGTGTCGTAGTCGGTGGAGACCGTCTCCGGGTTGCAGTTGACCATCACCGTCTCGTACCCGGCGTCGGACAGCGCGAAGGAGGCGTGGACGCAGGAGTAGTCGAACTCGATGCCCTGGCCGATGCGGTTCGGACCGGAGCCCAGGATGATCACCGCGGGCTTCTCGCGGGCCGCGACCTCGGACTCCTCGTCGTAGGAGGAGTAGAAGTACGGCGTTCGGGCGGCGAACTCGGCGGCGCAGGTGTCGACCGTCTTGTACACCGGGCGGACGCCGAGGGCGTGCCGGACCTCGCGGACGACGTCCTCGCGCAGACCGCGGATGTCGGCGATCTGCTGGTCGGAGAAGCCGTGGCGCTTGGCCCCGGCGAGCAGCTCACCGGTCAGCTCGGGCGCCTCGGCCAGCTCGTCCGCGATCTCCTTGATCAGGAAGAGCTGGTCCACGAACCACGGGTCGATCTTCGTGTACGCGAAGACCTCCTCGGGCGTGGCGCCGGCGCGGATGGCCTGCATGACGGTGTTGATCCGGCCGTCGGTGGGGCGCACTGCCTCGCGGAGCAGCGTCTCCTTGTCACCGGTCTCGCCGGTGAAGGCGAACTGGCTGCCCTTCTTCTCCAGCGAGCGCAGCGCCTTCTGGAAGGCCTCGGGGAAGTTGCGGCCGATGGCCATGGCCTCGCCGACGGACTTCATGGTCGTGGTCAGCGTGGAGTCGGCCTGCGGGAACTTCTCGAAGGCGAACCTCGGGGCCTTGACGACCACGTAGTCGAGCGTGGGCTCGAAGGAGGCCGGGGTCTCCCGCGTGATGTCGTTCGGGATCTCGTCGAGCGTGTAGCCGACGGCCAGCTTGGCGGCGATCTTGGCGATCGGGAAGCCGGTCGCCTTGGAGGCGAGCGCCGAGGAACGCGACACACGCGGGTTCATCTCGATGACGATGACCCGGCCGTCCTCGGGGTTCACCGCGAACTGGATGTTGCAGCCGCCGGTGTCGACGCCGACCTCGCGGATGACGGCGATTCCGATGTCGCGCAGGACCTGGTACTCCCGGTCGGTCAGCGTCATCGAGGGCGCGACCGTGATGGAGTCACCGGTGTGCACGCCCATCGGGTCGAAGTTCTCGATGGAGCAGACGACCACGACGTTGTCGTGCTTGTCCCGCATCAGCTCCAGCTCGTACTCCTTCCAGCCGAGGATGGACTCCTCCAGGAGCACCTCGGTGGTCGGGGAGAGCGTGAGGCCCTGGCCGGCGATGCGGCGCAGCTCCTCCTCGTCGTGGGCGAAGCCGGAGCCGGCGCCGCCCATGGTGAAGGAGGGGCGGACGACCACGGGGTAGCCGCCGAGCGTCTCGACGCCCTGGAGGACGTCGTCCATGGAGTGGCAGATCACCGAGCGGGCGGACTCGCCGTGCCCGGTCTTGCGGCGGACCTCCGCCACGACCGCCTTGAACTGGTCGCGGTCCTCGCCCTTGTGGATGGCCTCGGGCCTGGCGCCGATCAGCTCGACGCCGTGCTTCTCCAGGACGCCGTTCTCGTGCAGCGCGATGGCGGTGTTGAGGGCCGTCTGGCCGCCCAGGGTGGGCAGGAGCGCGTCCGGGCGCTCCTTGGCGATGATCTTCTCGACGAACTCGGGGGTGATCGGCTCGACGTAGGTGGCGTCGGCGATCTCCGGGTCGGTCATGATCGTCGCGGGGTTGGAGTTGACGAGGACCACGCGCAGGCCCTCGGCCTTGAGCACCCGGCACGCCTGGGTGCCGGAGTAGTCGAACTCGGCGGCCTGGCCGATGACGATCGGGCCGGAGCCGATGACCAGGACGGACTGGATATCGGTGCGCTTAGGCACGCTGGCCCTCCATCAGGGATACGAAGCGGTCGAAGAGGTAGGCGGCGTCGTGCGGGCCCGCTGCCGCTTCGGGGTGGTACTGGACGGAGAAGGCCGGCTGGTCGAGGAGGTGCAGCCCTTCCACCACGTCGTCGTTCAGGCAGACGTGCGAGACCTCGGCGCGGCCGAACCTGGTGTCGCTGACCCGGTCGAGCGGGGCGTCCACGGCGAAGCCGTGGTTGTGGGCGGTGACCTCGACCTTGCCGGTCGTACGGTCCTGGACCGGCTGGTTGATGCCCCGGTGGCCGTACTTCAGCTTGTAGGTGCCGAAGCCGAGGGCGCGGCCGAGGATCTGGTTGCCGAAGCAGATGCCGAACAGCGGCGTGCGGCGCTCCAGGACGGCCGACATCAGCGCGACCGGGCCGTCGGCGGTGGCCGGGTCGCCGGGGCCGTTGGAGAAGAAGACACCGTCGGGCCGGACGGCGTAGACCTCGTCGGGCGTGGCGGTGGCGGGCAGCACGTGCACCTCGATGCCGCGCTCGGCCATGCGGTGCGGGGTCATGCCCTTGATGCCGAGGTCGATGGCGGCGACGGTGAAGCGCTTCTCGCCTACCGCCGGGACGACGTAGGCCTCCTGGGTGGCGACCTCCTCGTAGAGGCTCGCGCCCTTCATGTGCGGCTGCGCCCGCACCCGGCCGACCAGCTCGGCCTCGGGCGCGATCGCCGCACCGGAGAAGACCCCGGCGCGCATCGAGCCGCGCTCGCGCAGGTGGCGGGTGAGCGCGCGGGTGTCGATCCCGGAGATGCCGACCACGCCCTGCGCGACCAGCTCGTCGTCCAGCGAGCGCTTGGCTCGCCAGTTGGACGGCAGCCGCGCGGGGTCGCGCACGACGTACCCGGAGACCCAGATGCGCCGGGACTCGTCGTCCTCGTCGTTCCAGCCGGTGTTGCCGATCTGCGGGGCGGTCGCCACGACGATCTGGCGGGCGTAGGACGGATCGGTGAGGGTTTCCTGGTAGCCGGTCATGCCGGTGGAGAACACGGCCTCGCCGAAGGTCTCCCCCACGGCCCCGTAGGCGCGGCCGCGGAACGTGCGGCCGTCCTCCAGGACGAGTACGGCGGGAACCTTCGCGGCTCCCCTGGTGGAGGTCGTCATCGTGCGCCTTCCGTGTCGTTGATCATCTTGTTCAGGGTGTCGGCCCACTCGGTGTGCTCGGCCGCGTGGTCGGAGCGGAAGCCGGAGTCGATCAGCCGGTCGCCGAGCGCCCAGGTCACCACCAGCAGTCCGCCCTCGGTGAGGACCTTGCCGGCGATGCCCTTGTCGAGCCGGGCGCCGCGCAGCGCGGCCACGGGGACGAAGAAGTCGTTCGCTCCGGGGCGCTCGACCACCAGGCCCGCGTCGGTCAGGGTGAGCTCGGCCCGGCTGCGGGTGCCGAGGCCGTGGGCCACGATGCGGTCCAGCCACTGCCCGGCGGTCGTGGAGCCGTGGTAGCGGCCGCTCATGCCCAGTCTCACCGGCCCGGTCTCGTCCGGCGCGCTGGGCGGGGCGGGCAGGTCCCCCTGCAGGGTGCCGCGCCATTTCCAGCCCTCGCGCATCAGCCAGTAGACGAGCGCCACGAAGAGGGCGAGTCCGACGAGCCACCCGATTCTGGCGCCCCAGTCGGTGACCTCGGCCGACCTCTTCGCCTCGGCCAGCAGGATTACAGGTGTCACGTGAGCTTCCCGTCGACGAGAGTGGCCTTGCCCCGCAGCCACGTGTGCGTCACACGGCCCGGCAGCTCGCGTCCCTCGTACGGGGTGTTGCGGCTGCGCGAGGCGAAGCCCGCGGGGTCCACCCGGCCACGGTATGCCGTGTCCACGAGGACGAGGTTGGCGGGCTCACCAGCCGAGACGGGGCGGCCGTGTCCGGTGGCCCGTCCGATCTGCGCGGGCCGCACGGACATCCGGTCGGCGACGCCGGCCCAGTCCAGCAGGCCCGTGTCGACCATCGTCTGCTGGACCACGGACAGCGCGGTCTCCAGGCCCACCATGCCCATGGCCGCGGCGGCCCACTCGCAGTCCTTGTCCTCGTGCGGGTGCGGGGCGTGGTCGGTGGCGACGATGTCGATCGTGCCGTCGGCGAGCGCCTCGCGCAGGGCGTGCACGTCCCGCTCGGTGCGCAGCGGCGGGTTGACCTTGTAGACCGGGTTGTACGAGCGCACCAGTTCGTCGGTGAGGAGCAGGTGGTGCGGCGTGACCTCGGCGGTGACGTCGATGCCGCGGGACTTGGCCCAGCGGACGATCTCCACGGACCCCGCGGTCGACAGGTGGCAGATGTGCACCCGGGAGCCCACGTGCTCGGCGAGCAGCACGTCCCGCGCGATGATCGACTCCTCGGCGACGGCCGGCCAGCCGCCCAGGCCGAGTTCGGCGGAGACGACGCCCTCGTTCATCTGGGCGCCCTCGGTGAGGCGCGGCTCCTGCGCGTGCTGGGCGACGACGCCGCCGAAGGCCTTCACGTACTCCAGCGCGCGGCGCATGATCACGGCGTCGTCCACGCACTTGCCGTCGTCGGAGAAGACGGTGACGCCGGCGGCGGACTCGTGCATGGCGCCCAGCTCGGCGAGCTTCCTGCCCTCCAGGCCGACGGTGACGGCACCGATGGGCTGCACATCGCAGTAGCCGTGCTCCCGGCCGAGCCGGTAGACCTGCTCCACGACGCCGGCGGTGTCGGCGACCGGGAAGGTGTTGGCCATGGCGAAGACGGCCGTGTAGCCGCCGCTCGCGGCCGCTCGGGTGCCGGTCAGCACGGTCTCGGAGTCCTCGCGGCCCGGCTCGCGCAGATGGGTGTGCAGGTCGACCAGGCCGGGGAGCAGCACCTGGCCGGCGGCCTCGACGACCTCGGCGCCGTCGGCACCGAGGCCCGGGCCCACCGCGGCGATCGTCCCGCCGTCGATGAGCACGTCCTGCGGCTCGCCGCCGAGCACCTTCGCACCACGGATCAGGGTCTTGCTCATGGTTCTCACTTCTCCTCGGAACCGGTGGGGGGCGCGACGCGCTCGGTGGCAGGGTGGTGGGCGACGGGCTGGCGGGCGTGGCTGAGGGCGGGCTCGTTGCCGCCGAGCAGCAGGTACAGGACGGCCATCCGGATGGAGACGCCGTTGGCGACCTGCTCGACGACGGTGCAGCGGTCGGAGTCGGCGACCTCGGCGGTGATCTCCATGCCGCGGACCATCGGGCCGGGGTGCATCACGATGGCGTGCCCGGGCATCTTCGCCATGCGCTCGGCGTCAAGGCCGTAGCGCCGCGAGTACTCGCGCTCGGTGGGGAAGAAGGCGGCGTTCATGCGCTCGCGCTGGACCCGCAGCATCATCACCGCGTCGGACTTCACCAGCGTGCTGTCGAGGTCGTAGGAGACCTCGCAGGGCCAGTTCCCGACGCCGACCGGCACCAGGGTGGGCGGGGCGACCAGGGTGACCTCGGCGCCGAGGGTGTGCAGCAGGTCGACGTTGGAGCGGGCGACGCGGCTGTGCAGGACGTCGCCGACGATGGTGATCCGCCTGCCGCTCAGGTCCCGGCCGAGCCCGGTGTCCCGGCCGACCAGGCGGCGGCGCATCGTGAACGCGTCGAGCAGGGCCTGGGTGGGGTGCTGGTGGGTGCCGTCGCCGGCGTTGACCACGGCGGCGTCGATCCAGCCGGAGGTGGCCAGGCGGTAGGGGGCCCCGGAGGCGCCGTGCCGGATGACGACGGCGTCGACGCCCATGGCCTCCAGGGTCTGGGCGGTGTCCTTCAGGGACTCGCCCTTGGACACCGAGGACCCCTTGGCGGAGAAGTTGATGACGTCCGCGGACAGCCGCTTCTCGGCCGCCTCGAAGGAGATCCGGGTGCGGGTGGAGTCCTCGAAGAAGAGGTTGACGATCGTGCGGCCACGCAGGGTCGGCAGTTTCTTGATCGGCCGGTCGGCGACCCGGGCCATCTCCTCGGCGGTGTCGAGGATCAGGACGGCGTCGTCGCGGGTGAGGTCGGCGGCCGAGATGAGATGACGCTGCATCTGTCAGGCTCCGTAAGGCAGTTCATTCGGGGAGATTCGGGGCAGGCCGGTGCGTGTACGGGCGCGCCGGGGCGGCCGTACGCCGGACTCGCTACTGGTCGGCCGGCTTCACGCCGAGCAGCACGGTGTCGCGACCGTCCTCCTCGGCGAGCTGGACCTTGACCGTCTCCCGCAGCGACGTGGGGAGGTTCTTGCCGACGTAGTCGGCGCGGATGGGCAGTTCGCGGTGGCCGCGGTCGACCAGGACCGCGAGCTGCACGGCGCGGGGGCGCCCGATGTCGTTCAGGGCGTCGAGGGCGGCGCGGATGGTGCGGCCGGAGAAGAGCACGTCGTCGACGAGGACGACCAGCTTGCCGTCGATGCCGTCACCGGGGATCTCGGTGCGGGCCAGCGCGCGCGGCGGGTGCATGCGCAGGTCGTCGCGGTACATGGTGATGTCGAGCGAACCGACGGGGACCTTGCGGTCGGTGACCTGCTCCAGCTTGGCGGCGAGCCGCTGGGCGAGGAAGACACCCCGGGTCGGGATGCCGAGGAGCACCACGTCGTCGGCGCCCTTGGCGCGCTCGACGATCTCGTGGGCGATGCGGGTCAGCACGCGTGCGATGTCGGGGCCCTCGAGCACGGGCCGCGGGTCGGACGCGGAGTGGCCGGCTTGCGTGTCCATACGAAACGGACCTCCTTCTCCGCCTCACGGGACGGACCTTAAAGGACGTCGGATTTGCGCCATCAACGGTAGCAGGTGTCCGGGAGTCCTCGATCACCCGTACGGCGTAATCGGCCACCACCGGAACGGAAGGGCCGGGGTGGACCGTTCGGCTTGACGCGCAAGAGTCACGCTGCGTAACCTCACAGTGAGTTACCAGCCGCGCGGCGGAAATCACAGCCGACCGCGTCGACACAGTGCCGGGGAGCTATATGTCCAGCGAATACGCCAAACAGCTCGGGGCCAAGCTCCGGGCCATCCGCACCCAGCAGGGCCTTTCCCTCCACGGTGTCGAGGAGAAGTCCCAGGGTCGCTGGAAGGCCGTGGTGGTCGGTTCCTACGAGCGCGGCGACCGTGCCGTGACCGTGCAGCGCCTGGCCGAGCTGGCCGATTTCTATGGCGTCCCGGTGCAGGAGCTGCTGCCGGGCACCACGCCGGGCGGCGCGGCCGAGCCGCCGCCGAAGCTGGTCCTGGACCTGGAGCGGCTGGCCTCGGTGCCGGCCGAGAAGGCGGGCCCGCTGCAGCGCTACGCGGCGACGATCCAGTCCCAGCGCGGTGACTACAACGGCAAGGTGCTCTCGATCCGCCAGGACGACCTGCGCACACTCGCCGTCATCTACGACCAGTCCCCCTCGGTGCTCACCGAGCAGCTGATCAGCTGGGGCGTCCTCGACGCCGACGCGCGCCGGGCCGTGGCGACCCACGAAGAGGCCTGAGCCGCGGGGCGCCTCAGCAGAAACGTGCCGCCGGGGTGGCCGGGACCCGTGGGTTCCGGCCACCCCGGCGGCTTTGTGCGCCCCCTCAGGGCCCCGTGGGGCGCCCCGGGCACACGGACGCCACAGGGCCCGCGGCGATCGCTCGCCGCGGGCCCTGTGGCGTTTCGTCGTGCCGTCTACGCGTTGTCCCGGCGCAGCGACGGCTTGAGCTCCTTCAGCCGGCCCAGGAGGCCGTTGACGAACGAGGGGGACTCGTCCGTGGAGAACTCCTTCGCCAACTGCACCATCTCGTCCAGGACGACGGCGTCCGGGGTCTCCTCGACCCAGATCAGCTCGTAGGCACCGAGGCGCAGGAGGTTCCGGTCCACCACGGGCATCCGGTCGAGCGTCCAGTCCACCGCGTACTGCGCGATCAGTTCGTCGATCCGCCTCGCGTGCTGGGCGTAGCCCTCGACGAGCTGCATCGTGTATTCGCTCACCGGCGGCTGCCGGGTGTCGGACCGGGAGAGCCGGATCCAGTCGGCGAGCACCGTCAGGACGTCGGCGCCGCGCTGGTCACCCTCGAAGAGGATCTGGAAGGCGCGCTTGCGGGCCGTGTTGCGGGCGGCCACGGTTAGCTGTTCACCCGGCCGAGGTAGTCGCTGGTACGGGTGTCGACCTTGATCTTCTCACCGGTGGTGATGAAGAGCGGGACCTGGATCTGGTGGCCGGTCTCCAGGGTGGCGGGCTTGGTGCCACCGGTGGAGCGGTCGCCCTGGACACCCGGCTCGGTCTCCTGCACGACCAGCTCGACGGCGGCCGGCAGCTCGACGAAGAGCACCTCGCCCTCGTGCTGGGCGACGGTGGCGGTGAAGCCCTCGATGAGGAAGTTGGCGGCGTCGCCGACGGCCTTGCGGTCGACCATCAGCTGGTCGTAGGTCTCCATGTCCATGAAGACGAAGTACTCGCCGTCCATGTACGAGAACTGCATGTCGCGCTTGTCGACAGTGGCCGTCTCGACCTTGACACCGGCGTTGAAGGTCTTGTCGACGACCTTGCCGGAGAGCACGTTCTTGAGCTTGGTGCGCACGAATGCCGGGCCCTTGCCGGGCTTGACGTGCTGGAACTCGACGACGGACCAGAGCTGGCCGCCTTCGAGCTTGAGCACCAGGCCGTTCTTGAGGTCGTTCGTGGAAGCCACGGTTGCGGAATCTCCTGGACTGACGTACGACCCCGGGGCACGCACTCCTACAGCGCGAGCAGCTCCTTGGTCGTGATGGTGAGTAGCTCGGGTCCGCCGTCCGCCTCTGGGCGTACGACGAGCGTGTCATCGATCCGGACACCGCCCCGGCCCGGGAGGTGGACCCCCGGTTCGACGGTGACCGGCACGCAAGCGTCCAGTTTACCCATGGCGGCGGGGGCCAGCCGAGGGTCCTCGTCGTTTTCGAGTCCGACGCCGTGTCCGGTCAGCGGTGGCAGCGCCTCCGCATAGCCCGCGGAGTCCAGCACCTGGCGGGCCGCGCGGTCCACCTCACGGTACGCGGCGCCCGGCATGAGGGACTCCCGTCCGGCCCGCTGGGCGGAGAAGACCAGGTCGTAGAGCTCGATCTGCCAGTCGGCGGGCGAGGTGCCGATGACGAAGGTGCGGCCGATCTCGCAGCGGTACCCCCGGTAGGTGGCGCCGAGGCAGACCGAGAGGAAGTCGCCCTCCTCCACCCGCCGGTCGGTGGGACGGTGCCCGCGCCGTCCCGAGTTGGGCCCGGTCGCGACGGAGGTGGGGAAGCCCGGCCCGTCGGCACCGTGGTCGACCAGCCGGCGCTCCAGCTCGAGCGCGAGATGCCGCTCGGTGCGGCCGACCAGGATGGACTCCAGCAGTTCCCCGAGGGCCTGGTCGGCGATCTCGGCGCCGATGCGGAGGCAGGAGATCTCCTCCTCGTCCTTGACGACCCGGAGCTGCTCGACGGCTCCGCCGAGATCGACCAGGCGGGGCCGCGGGGCGGCTGAGGACATGGCCCGGTACCGGGCCACGGTGAGGTCGTGCTCCTCCACGGCCAGGGCGTCGGCGCCCTGGGCGTCGGCGAGCCCGGCCGCGGCGACCGCCGCGTCGCCCCCGGGTGGGGAGAGGACGTGCAGTCGCACGTTCTCGTCCGGCCGTCCGTCCGCGGGGCGGTCCTCGGGGGGCGCGGCGCACACCAGGAGATCCTCCTGCCCGCCGAGCAGCAGGACGGCGCCCCGGGGGGCGGCGCCCGCCAGGTAGCGCACATTGGCGGGGCGGCTGACCAGGGCGGCGGGGGCGCCGGCCGCGTTGCAGCGCTCCCTCAGGCGGGATCGGCGGGTCGCGTACACCTCTGACATGAGATGAGCGTAGGAGTTCCGGGCGATTTGTGCCGGTTGGGTGGGGCCGAGTGGGGTCCGGCGGGGACGATGCCGCCGGTCACCAGCTCGGCGGGCTCGCCATCGCCCTGGCGAGGACCTCGTCCAGCAGCCGGGCGGTACCGGGGACGTCGAGCTGGGAGTTGTCGATGATCGGCAGGCCGGAGCCGTACCAGCCCGCCATGCGGCCGTGGATCCGGGCCACCTCCTCGTCGCTGAGGCGGCGGTTGCCGGAGCGTTGGGCGTTGCGCTCCAGGACGACGTCGAGGCCCGGGAGCAGGACCACCGGGAGGAGGCCGGGGCCGACATGGCGCTTCCAGCCGCCGAGGCCCACGACCGGCCGGTCCGGGAAGACGGCGTCGTCGAGGATGCAGGAGATGCCGTTGGCCAGGAAGTTCCGGGCGGCGAAGCCGCAGGTCCGGCGGGCCAGGCGGTACTGGGCCTCGGAGTGGTCGTTCCAGCCCGACTGGGGGTCGGCGAAGCCGGAGCGGACCCATTCGCGCACGTCGTCCAGGCTGATGTGGGCCGTGGGCACCCGCCGGTGGTCCGCCCAGAACTTGGCGACGCTGGTCTTGCCCGCGCCCGCCGGGCCGATCAGCAGGACGGCCAGCGTGGTCGCCGCCGGATCGGGCGCGGGGGCCGAGGCCGGTGGCGCGGCGGGCACACCGACGAGGCCGCCGGGCGGCAGCGGCACATGGCCGGTGGTCTCGGGGGGCACGGGGGCGTGCCGCGGCGCGGGCGGCTGCGCGTGCGGCGGGGGCACCGGCGCGGACGGAGGCACCGGGCCGGACGGCGGTACGGCCCCGGACGGGGGTACGGATCCCCCGGCGGTTCCCGGGTGGCCGGGTGGCGGCGGAGGCACGGGTGCGGGACCCTGCGGGCCCCCCGGGTGGTGCGCGGCCGACACCCAGCCGGCGTGCGGTCCCCGCCCCTGCTCATGGGGCGGTGGCAGCGGAGACCCCACTGCGTGCTGCATCCGTCGCCACTCCGTCTCGTACACACATCTGGCACTGGCAGGCGGGTGCGGAGCCCGCGCTCCCCCACAGCCTAAACGGCCTGGGAGGGAGCCCCGCCCGAACGGTACCGCCCCCGGCCGTTGTTCGCTGCAACGACCGGGGGCGGCCCGAAGTGCCCGTTCCGCAAAGGGAATCGGCAGGAGTGGTGCAGTGGGGTACTTACTGGCCCACTTCGCCGTAGGCGGCGAGCAGGACCGCCGGGTCCGGGCCCTCCAGCACGGTCGGCCTGGCCAGTCCGTCGAGAACGATGAACCGCAGCAGGTCGCCGCGGGACTTCTTGTCGACCTTCATCGTCTCCAACAGCTTGGGCCACTGGTCGTAGCGGTAGTGCAGCGGCAGGCCGACCGCTTCGAGGACGGTCCGGTGACGGTCCGCCGTCGCGTCGTCCAGCCGTCCCGCCAGCCGGCCGAGTTCGGCGGCGAAGTGCATGCCGACCGCGACCGCGGCGCCGTGCCGCCACTTGTACCGCTCGTTCTTCTCGATGGCGTGAGCGAGGGTGTGCCCGTAGTTGAGGACCTCCCTGAGGCCCGACTCCTTCAGGTCCGAGGAGACGACCTCGGCCTTCACCCGGATCGAGCGCTCCAGCAGCTCGGCCGTGTGCGGTCCCGCCGGCGTCCGGGCGGCCTCGGGGTCGGACTCGATGAGGTCGAGGATCACCGGGTCGGCGATGAAACCGGCCTTGATGACCTCGGCCAGTCCGGACACGTAGTCGTTGACCGGGAGAGAGTCCAGCGCGGCGAGGTCGCAGAGCACACCGGCCGGCGGGTGGAAGGCGCCCACCAGGTTCTTGCCCTCGGCGGTGTTGATGCCCGTCTTGCCGCCGACCGCCGCGTCCACCATGGCGAGCACGGTGGTCGGGATCGCGACCCAGCGCACCCCGCGCAGCCAGGTCGCGGCCACGAACCCGGCGAGGTCCGTGGTCGCGCCGCCGCCGACGCCGACGATGACGTCGGTGCGGGTGAAGCCGGACTGGCCGAGCGCCTTCCAGCAGTAGGCGGCGACCTCGGCGGTCTTGGCCTCCTCGGCGTTGGGCACCTGGACGGCGACGGCCTCGAAGCCCTGCTCGGCCAGGTCGGCGCGGAGCGCGTCGCCGGTCTCGGCCAGCGCCTCCGGGTGGATCACCGCCACACGCCTGGCCCTGGTACCGATCAGCCCGGCCAGCTCGCCCAGGAGCTGCCGCCCGATCAGCACCTCGTAGGGGTCGGTGCCCGCACTGCCGGCGATCTGGATCCTGGTGACTCCGCTTGACATCAAGTCCTCCGGCCGGGGGTCCGGGAGGGGTCCCCCGGGAAACACGGTTTCCAACTCCGTTGCGTCCAGCGCCGCCTGGGCGACCTCTTCGGGGGTGCGGCCGTCCGTCGCCACCACGGCGGTGGCGACCTCCTCGTACAGGTGCCGCCGCGCCTCCATCAGCTCGCGCCACTGCTTGCGCGGGTTGACCGCGAGCAGCGGGCGGGCCACGTTGAGACCGGTGCGCCGGACGGCCTCCTCCACGTCCATCGAGAGGTAGACCACCCGGTGGCCGGCGAGCAGCGCCCGGGTGTCCGCGTCGAGGACGGCTCCGCCGCCGAGCGCGAGGACGCCCTGGTGCCCGGTGAGGGCCTGGCGCACCGCCCGCTTCTCGAGGGCGCGGAAGGCGGGCTCGCCCTCCTCCACGAAGATGTCGGCGATGGTCCGGCCCTCGGCGGCGACGATGTCCTCGTCGGTGTCCCGGAACCCGGTTCCCAGTCGCCCGGCCAGCAGCCGGCCCACGGTGGACTTGCCCACGCCCATCGGACCGACGAGTACGACGGCAGGCATCGCGCTCACCGGATCCGCAGGTTGTCGAGGTACGACCGGACGTTGCGGCCGGTCTCGGCCACCGAGTCGCCGCCGAACTTCTCCGCCACAGCGTCCGCGAGGACGAGGGCGACCATCGCCTCGGCGACGATGCCCGCGGCCGGTACGGCGGAGACGTCGGAGCGCTGGTGGTGCGCCTGGGCGGCCTCGCCGGTGGCCACGTCCACCGTCCGCAGGGCCCGCGGCACGGTCGCGATCGGCTTCATCGCGGCCCGTACCCGCAGCAGCTCACCCGTGGTCAGACCGCCCTCGGTGCCGCCGGAGCGGCCGGACACGCGCCGGATGCCCTCGCCGGTCGCCACGATCTCGTCGTGCGCCTTCGAGCCCGGCACCCGCGCGAGCTCGAAGCCGTCGCCGATCTCGACGCCCTTGATCGCCTGGATGCCCATGAGCGCTCCGGCCAGGCGCGCGTCCAGCTTGCGGTCCCAGTGCACGTGCGAGCCCAGGCCCACCGGCACGCCGTAGGCCAGGACCTCGACCACGCCGCCGAGGGTGTCGCCGTCCTTGTGGGCCTGGTCGATCTCGGCGACCATCGCCTTCGAGGCGTCGGCGTCCAGGCAGCGCACCGGGTCGGCGTCCAGCCGCTCGACGTCGGCCGGTGTCGGGTACAGGCCGTGCGGGGCCTTGGCGGAGGCCAGCTCGACCACGTGGGAGACGATCTCGATGCCGGCCGTCTCCTTCAGGTACGACCGGGCCACCGCGCCGAGCGCCACCCGGGCGGCGGTCTCGCGGGCGGAGGCGCGCTCGAGGATCGGGCGGGCCTCGTCGAAGTCGTACTTCTGCATGCCGGCGAGGTCGGCGTGGCCGGGCCGGGGCCGGGTCAGCGGCGCGTTGCGCGCGAGCCCGTCCAGGATCTCGGGGTCCACCGGGTCGGCCGCCATGACCTGTTCCCACTTGGGCCACTCGGTGTTGCCCACCATGATCGCCACCGGTGAGCCCAGGGTGCGGCCGTGCCGGACACCGCCGAGGAAGGTGACCTCGTCCCGCTCGAACTTCATGCGCGCACCGCGGCCATAGCCGAGCCGCCGCCGCGCCAGGTGGTCCGCCACCATCTCCGTGGTGATCGGCACGCCGGCGGGAAGCCCCTCCAGCGTCGCGACAAGTGCGGGACCGTGGGACTCCCCCGCGGTCAGCCAACGCAGCCTGCTCAACGGTGCTCCTCAGTGTTCGCGCCCGGTACTGCCCCGAGTACGCGTGTCCTCGCGTACGGCGACGACGCGACCGGGTGCGCGACCCCGGCCCGCCACCACCGATCCTCCCACGTCCGGGAGCCCGATCCGGCGGCCGGTCCAGCAGGCGGACGCGGTTTCGGCCGGTCAGTGCCCGGCGAGCGCCTTCTCGCCGGCGTGCCGCATGGCCTCCAGGGGCGCCGGGGAGCGGCCGGTCATCCGCTCGACCTGGAGGACGGCCTGGTGGACGAGCAGGTCGAGGCCGCCGACCACCGCGCCCCCGAACATGGACCAGCGGGCGGCCAGCTCGGTCGGCCAGGGGTCGTAGAGCACGTCGAACAGGGTGCCGGGGCGCTCGGGCACGGCGGCGGCCAGGGCGTCGGTGCTGCCGGCCGGGGTGGTGGCGATCACCAGCGGGGCGCGCAGCGCCTGCCCGGCGTCCGCCCAGGCCGCCGTGCGCACGTCCACCTCGAGCCGTTCGCCCCACCGCCGCATCTCGGCGGCGCGGGCCTCGCCGCGCACGTAGGCGACCACCTCACCGGTGCAGATCCGGGACAGCGCGGCGAGCGCGGACGAGGCGGTCGCGCCGGCACCCAGGATCGCAGCGGACTCGACCTGCTCGATACCGTGCTCGCGCAGCGCGGCCACCATGCCGGGGATGTCGGTGTTGTCGCCGAGACGGCGGCCGTCCTCGGTGAGGACGACCGTGTTGACCGCGTCGACGGAGGCCGCCGTCTCGCTGATCTCGTCCACCAGCGGGATGACCGCCCGTTTGAGCGGCATGGTCAGCGACAGCCCCGCCCATTCCGGGCCCAGCCCGTCGAGGAAGCCGGGCAGGGCGGCCTCGTCGATCTCGAACCGGTCGTACGACCAGCCGCCGAGCCCGAGGGCCTCGTAGGCCGCCCGGTGCAGCACCGGGGAGAGCGAGTGGGCGATGGGCGAACCGAGCACGGCGGCCCGGCGGGCGTCAGTTGCCCGAGGAGGCATTGAACTTGTCCTTGAGCTGCTGGAATTCCGCGTAGGTCTTGGCGAACTCGGTGTTGGTGGTGCCGTCCGTCGCCACGAAGTAGAACCAGCCGTCGTGCGTCGGATTCAGCGTCGCCCGCAAGGCGTCCTCGCCCGCGTTGCCGATCGGACCGGGCGGAAGACCCTTGTTGGTGTAGGTGTTGTACGGACTCCGGTTGCTGTTGATCTCCTTCTCGGAGATGTGGATGTTGCTCGTGCCCTTGAGGTAGTTGTAGGTCGAGTCGAACTGCAGCAACTGGTTGGTCTCGGTGTTGGTGGGCTTGAGGCGGTTGTAGATCACTTCCGCCATCTTGCGGAAGTCGTCGTGCGTCTTGCCCTCGGCCTGGACCAGGCTCGCGACCGTGAGCAGCTCGAACGCGTTCTTCAGGCCCAGGGCCTCCGCCTTGGCGGGCAGGTCGTACGGGGCGTACTTCTGCTTGGACTGGGTCACCATCTGCTTCAGGACCGCCTCGGGCTTCATGCCCTTCGCGGCCGGATACGTGGCCGGCCACAGGAAGCCCTCCAGCGGGTCCTGGACGGAGCCGCTGTTCTGCGCCCAGCTCGGCAGGCCGAGTTTCTTGTACTGCGCCTTGGCGACCTTCTTCGTGGTGCCGGCGGGGACACCGAGCTGTTTGTCGATGGCCTCGTACACCTGTGCGTTGCGCTCGCCGGGTTTGACGAGCACATTGCTCTGGCTCCGCGGGTCCAGCATCAACTGCACGGCACTGGCGGCGGACATCTCCTTCTTCAGGAGATACGCGCCGGCCTGGATGGTGTCCCCCTTGGGATTCTGCCCCTGGGCGCTCACGAAAGCGTCGGCGCTCTTGATCACGCCCGCTTCCTTCAGCCGCCGCCCGATCTCCCAGCCTCCGGCGCCCTTGGGAATCTCGACGGTCACTCTTTCGCTGGTCCCCTCGCCCGCGTAGTCGGGAGCCGGGGCGAAACGATTTTGGTAGAACTTCCAGCCGAAATAGGTGGCTCCGCCGAGGCCCCCGCCGAACACCAGGCAGACGACCAGGCAGGCGCAGCCGTTGCGCCGCTTCTTGCCCTTGACCGGTTTCCTGCCCTTGCCCCGCCGCTCACGCCTGCTCTGCAGTTCGTGTCCGGCGTCGTCCTCACCGTCCTCGCCGGAGAAGAAGGCGTGGTTCTCCTCGCCGGCCGCGGATTCCGGTTCCGGTTCCGGTTCGGGACGCCGGCGGCCGGGCGGCTCGGGCGGCGGGAAGGCGTCCTCGGTCCGGTAGAAGTCGTGCTGCTGCACGCCGTAGGCGGCGGGCTGGTGGCCGTACGGGTCGCCGGGATCGGGCGGGTACGGCACCTGCCCCTGGCCGCCGCTGGTGTTCCAGACGTCCTGGTGCTGGTACTGCTGATGGGTGTGCGCGGCGTGCTGCTGGTCCTGGCCGGGGAACCGGTGACCGTAGTGCTGCCCGCCCTGCTCCGGGTGGTACGGGTACTGCTGCTGGTCGTACCCGGGCTGCCCGCCCTGGGTCCAGTCACCGTGCTGCGGCTGCTGCGGGTACTGCTGCTGCGCCTGGCCGTCGTAGAGGGACTGCTGACCCGCGTGGGTCTGCTGCCCTCGCCATCCGCCGTCCCCGTACAACGGGTCCTCCGGATGCCACGGTTCGGAGCCAGGGCCCCGGCCATACTCAGTCATCGATCCCCTAGAGCCGCGAGGCGGACGGTCACGCGGCGGGGACCGGATCCCGTTCCGCCTCTTGCTGTGCGCCGGCTGTTCGAACACCGCCGCATCGCGCGGAACGTTACCGTATCGCGATCAGATGACCACTTCGACGCCCTCGCCGGGTGCTTTGCCTGACACCCGTTCGGATTCCAGGGCCTGCTGCAGAATGATCACGGCGGCCGCCTGGTCGATCACGGAGCGGCCCTTCTTCGATCTCACCCCCGAGGCGCGTAGTCCCTGACTGGCCGTCACGGTCGTCATCCGCTCGTCCACCAGGCGGACCGGCACCGGTGCGATGCCGCCGGCCAGGTCCTGGACGAAGGCGCGGACCTTGGTGGCGGCCGGCCCCTCGCCCCCCTTGAGGGAGCGAGGGAGTCCGACGACGACCTCGATCGGCTCGTACTCCTCCACCAGTTGCCGCAGCCGGCGGTGGGCGGCGGGGACGTCCCGGCCCGGGACGGTCTCCACCGGGGTGGCGAGGATCCCGTCGGGGTCGCACGAGGCGACCCCGATCCGGGCGTCCCCGACGTCGATCGCGAGCCGGCGTCCTGTGCGCATGTGCGGTCGCTTCCCTACTTCGCGGTCTCGGCGACGAGCCGCTCGACGGCGTCGACGGCCTCGCCCAGCGCGGCCGGGTTCTGCCCGCCGCCCTGGGCGACGTCCGGCTTGCCGCCACCGCCGCCACCGAGGGTCTTGGCAGCGGTGCGGACCAGGTCACCGGCCTTGAGACCGCGCTCGCGGGCGGCCTCGTTGGTGGCGATGAC
Source organism: Streptomyces cellostaticus (assembly GCF_023630175.1). Taxonomy (GTDB): domain Bacteria; phylum Actinomycetota; class Actinomycetes; order Streptomycetales; family Streptomycetaceae; genus Streptomyces; species Streptomyces cellostaticus_A. Next base: position 39,330 of record NZ_JALLIN010000014.1, read on the forward strand.
GGTCAGCGGCTTGCCGTTGTTGACCGTGAACAGGGCGACCACGGCGGCCCGGCCGCCCTGGATACGGCCGCGTACGTCGAGGACCAGCCTGCGCAGGTCGTCGGGGGTCGTGCCGTCCGGGACCCGGCCGGTGACGAGCGCGACGCCCCGGACGTCCTTGGCGGCCTCGGCGAGACCGGCGGCGGCCTGCAGCACCTTCTCGGCGCGGAACTTCTCGATCTCCTTCTCGGCGTCCTTCAGCTTGCCGAGCATGGCGGAGATCTTCTCCGGCAGTTCCTCCGGGCGGCCCTTGACCAGTTCCTGGAGCTGGGCGACGACCGTGTGCTCACGGGCGAGGAAGTTGTAGGCGTCGACGCCGACCAGGGCCTCGATACGCCGCACACCGGAGCCGATCGACGACTCGCCGAGCAGCTTGACCAGGCCGAGCTGGGCGGTGTTGTGCACGTGCGTGCCGCCGCACAGCTCCTTGGAGAAGTCGCCGATGGTGACCACGCGGACGCGCTCGCCGTACTTCTCGCCGAACTCGGCGATGGCGCCCTGCTTCTTGGCGTCGTCGATGCCCATGACCTCGGCGTGCACGTCGAGGTCGCGGGCGAGCACCTCGTTGATCTTCTGCTCGACGTCGGTCATCACGGCCGTCGGGACGGCGGCCGGGGAACCGAAGTCGAAGCGGAAGCGGCCGGGCTGGTTCTCGGAACCGGCCTGGGCGGCCGTCGGGCCGAGGGCGTCGCGCAGCGCCTGGTGGGTCAGGTGCGTGGCCGAGTGGGCGCGGGCGATGGCCTTGCGGCGCCGGGAGTCGATCGAGGCGTGGGCCTTGGCCCCGACGGTCACCTCGCCGACCTGGACGACGCCCTTGTGGACGTAGACGCCGGGGACCGGCTTCTGGCAGTCGCGGATCTCGATCACGGCACCGGAGTCGGCCTTGATACGGCCGGTGTCGCCGATCTGACCGCCGCCCTCGGCGTAGAACGGGGTGCGGTCGAGGACGATCTCGACCTCGTCGCCCTCGGTGGCGGCCGGCGAGGAGACGCCGTCCACCAGGATGCCGACGATCGTGGTCTCGCCCTCGGTGTCGGTGTAGCCGATGAAGTCGGTGGCACCGGCGGCGTCGGCGATCTCGCGGTAGGCGCCCATGTCGGCGTGGCCGGTCTTCTTGGCCCGGGCGTCGGCCTTGGCGCGCTCCCGCTGCTCCTTCATCAGGCGGCGGAAGCCGTCCTCGTCCACGGCGAGGCCCTGCTCGGCGGCCATCTCCAGGGTGAGGTCGATCGGGAAGCCCCAGGTGTCGTGGAGCAGGAACGCCTTGTCGCCGGAGAGGACGGTGCCGCCGGACCGCTTGGTCTCGGTGACGGCGGTGTCGAGGATGTTGGTGCCGGCCTTCAGCGTCTTCAGGAAGGCGTTCTCCTCGGCGAGGGCGACCTTCTCGATGCGCTCGCGGTCGGTGACCAGTTCCGGGTACTGCTGGCCCATCATGCCGATGACGACGTCGATCAGGTCCTTGACGACCGGACCGGTGGCGCCGAGCAGGCGCATGTTGCGGATGGCGCGGCGCATGATGCGGCGCAGCACGTAGCCGCGGCCCTCGTTGCCGGGGGTGACGCCGTCGCCGATGAGCATCACCGAGGTGCGCATGTGGTCGGTGACCACGCGCAGGGAGACGTCCGAGGCGTGGGCGTCGCCGTAGGCCACGCCGGTCAGCTCGGTGGCCTTGGCGATGACGGCCATGGAGGTGTCGATCTCGTACATGTTCTGCACGCCCTGCAGAATCATGGCGAGCCGCTCGAGGCCGAGCCCGGTGTCGATGTTCTTGCTCGGCAGTTCACCGAGGATCTCGAAGTTGTCCTTGCCGGTGCCCTCGCCACGCTCGTACTGCATGAAGACGAGGTTCCAGATCTCCACGTACCGCTCGTCGTTGACGGCGGGGCCGCCCTCGGCGCCGAACTCGGGGCCGCGGTCGTAGTTGATCTCGGAGCAGGGGCCGCAGGGACCGGGGACGCCCATGGACCAGTAGTTGTCCTTCATGCCCAGGCGCTGGATGCGCTCCTTGGGCACGCCGACGACCTCGTGCCAGATGCGCTCGGCCTCGTCGTCGTCCTGGTAGACGGTGATCCACAGGCGCTCGGGATCGAGGCCGTAACCGCCCTGGTCCTGGGCCGAGGTGAGCAGCTCCCAGGCGTGCTTGATGGCACCTTCCTTGAAGTAGTCACCGAAGGAGAAGTTGCCGCACATCTGGAAGAACGTGCCGTGCCGGGTGGTCTTGCCGACCTCTTCGATGTCGGGCGTGCGCACGCACTTCTGCACGCTGGTGGCGCGCGTGAAGGGGGGCTTGACCTCACCCAGGAAGTAGGGCTTGAAGGGCACCATGCCGGCGGGGACCAGGAGCAGAGTCGGGTCGTCCGCGATGAGCGACGCCGAAGGGACGACGGTGTGCCCGCGCTCCTCGAAGAAGCTCAGCCAGCGGCGGCGAATCTCGGCCGACTCCATCAGTGGTCCTCATTCCGGTTGTACGAGTACGTCGTGTTCTCGACGTACTTGGGGTTGCTGCGGTCGTTCTCCAGGGCGGCGTACCGCCCGGGCGCGGGGATTTCGGGGGCGGCGTCGATGCCCAGCGCCTCCCCCAGTTCGGCCTCCCGCCGGGCCATGTTGTGGCGCACGTCGAGCGCGAAGCCGACCGCGCCGTCCTTCAGCTTCCGGCCGGTCTCCAGGGCCTTGTCGGCCGCGGTGGCGGCGAGGCTCTCCGGAGTGAGCTGCCTGAGCTTGCGGTTGACCTTGGTGGTGGCCCACACACCGGCGGCGACGCCCGAGGTGAACCAGAACGTACGGCGGAACATCGCTCGGTCAGTCCTTCTTCCGCTTGCGTCGTGCGGCGGGAAGCGTGCGGCCCACGATCACCGTACGCCGGGGCGGCTTCGCGGGCGCGTCGTCCCGGCGGCCGCTCAGGGCCCGGCGTACGCCGTAGCCGAAGGCCGCGACCTTGACCAGCGGGCCGCCGAAGGTGGAGGCGACGGTGGTGGAGAGCGCGGAGGCGTTCGACGTGACCTCCTGGACGTCGGAGGCGATCGCGTCGACCCGGTCGATCTGGGTCTGCGCGGAGCGCACGGCCGCGGAGGCGTCCGCGAGCAACGGGACGGCCTGGTCGGTCACATCCGCCACCAGCTTGGTGGTCGCCTTGAGCGTCTGGGCCACCCTCACCAGCGCGACGGCGAGGAAGGAGACCAGGATCGCCCAGAAGACGGCCACCAGGATCCCGGCCACCTCTCCACCGGACACTGTGCGCACCCGCTCCCTGAAACGTGCTCTGAACATCGGAACCATGAGAAAAGCAGTGCACCGAGCCTATCGCGCCGGTGGCGGGGCTCTGTACCGGATTACCGTCGGCGGCGGGCGCGGCCGCGGGAAGCGATTGTACGGAATGAACACGGTTCAGTACGCTCCGTGTTCCATGCGAGGTCCTCAGCGCCCCGGCCCCCGCGGCGACGGCGAGCCGCCCCTTGAACTCACCGCATTCGTCGGGCGCTCGGCCGAACTCGACGCGCTGGCCGGGGCGATGGCGGCGGCCCGGCTGGTGACCGTGACCGGCGCGGGCGGGGTGGGCAAGTCCCGGCTCGCGCTCCGGGCCGCGGTGCGGGCGGCGGCCGGGGCGCAGGTGTCGACGGTCGAGCTGGCGCCGGTGCGGGATCCGCTGTTCGTCGAGTACGCGGTGGCGGAGGTGCTGGGCCTGACCGACCACACCACCCGGCCGCTCCGCGAAGCGCTGCTCGGCCACCTGGCGGGCCGCCGCCTGCTGCTGGTGCTGGACGGGTTCGAGCATCTGGTGGAGGCCTGCGCCGAGCTGGCCGCGGAACTGCTGCGCCGGCTTCCGGGGCTGCGGGTGCTGGCCGTGGGACGGCGTCCACTGGGGCTGGCGGGCGAGCGGCTGTTCCCGCTGGCGCCGTTGGGCACGGACGAGGCGGTGGAGCTGTTCGCCGACCGGGCCCGGCGGCACGGTGCCGAGGTGGCGGACCTCCCCGCGGTGCGGGAGCTGTGCCTGCGCCTCGAGGGGATCCCGCTCGCGGTGGAGCTGGCCGCGGGGCGGCTGCGGGCGCTGTCCCCGGCCCAGTTGCTCGCGCGTCTCGACGACCGGTTCCGGCTGCTGACCGGCGGGGGCCGGGACGCCCTGCCGCGCCATCGGACCCTGCGCACCGCGATCGGCTGGAGCCACGAGCTGTGCACCTCGGCCGAACGGCTGCTGTGGGCGCGGCTGTCGGTGTTCGCGGGGACCTTCGACCTGGACGCGGCCGAGTACGTGTGCAGCGGGGACGGGCTGCCCGCCGAGGACGTCCTGGACGTCCTGTCGGAGCTGATCGCCCAGTCGCTGGTGACCCGCGAGGAGGCGGCCACGGGTCCCCGCTACCGGATGCTGGAGACCGTCCGGGCCTACGGCGCCGGCTGGCTGGCGGCCGCCGGGGACACGGCCCGGACGCGGCGGCGGCACCGCGACTGGTGCCTGGGCCTGGCCACGATGTGCGAGCTGGACTGGTTCTCGCCGCGGCAGCGGGAGGCGGCCGCGCGGATCGAGGCGGAGCTGCCGAATCTGCGGGGCGCCCTGGACTTCTGCCTCTCCGAACCGGAGGAGGCGCACCTGGGCCAGTACCTGGCGGGCTCGCTGTGGTTCTGCTGGGCCGGCTGCGGGCGGCTGTCGGAGGGGCGGCACTGGCTGGAGCGCAGCGTGGACGTGGAACCGCGGCCGGGGTACGGGCGCTCGCGGCTGAAGGCGCTGTGGGTGCTCGGCTACGTGGCGATCCTGCAGGGCGACACGACGCCGGCGCGGGCGGCGCTGCGGGAGTGCCGGGAGCAGGCGGAGCGGGTCGCGGACGGCACGGCGGTGGCGTACGCGGAGCACCGCGCGGGCTGTCTGGCACTGGTGACGGACGACATGGCGCGGGCGGAGCGGCTGCTGCGCTCGGCCCTCGGGCGGTACCAGGAGCTGGGCGAGCTGAACAGCAACGTGCTGATGAGCCAGGTGGAGCTGGCGATGGCGCGGGCGTTCCAGGGGGACCTGGCGGACGCGGTGCGGCTGTGCGAGGACGTGCGCCGGGTGTGCGAGGACCACGGGGAGCACTGGGCCCGTTCCTACGCGCTGTACGTGCTGGCGTACGCGTCCTGGCGGGACGGGGACCAGCGCCGTGCACGGGAGCTGCTCGTGGACTGCCTGGGCGACGTGCACGCCTTCGACGACCTGCTCGGCTCGGTGCTGTCACTGGAGCTGCTGGCCCTGGTGACGGTGTCCCAGGGCGATCCGGCCGAGGCGGCGGTCCTGCAGGGCGCCGCGGGCCGGCTGTGGCCGTCGGTCGGGCTGCCGCTGTTCGGGTCGGCGTACTACAACGCGCCGCACGAGCTGTGCGAGGCGACGGCCCGGCGGGCCCTCGGCGACGAACGGTACGAGGAGCTGCTGGCCGAGGGGGCCCGGCTCGACCGGGACGCGGCCGTGGCCCGGGCGCTGTCGCCCGGCGGGGTCCGGCCGCCGCACGCGGTGCCCGGCCCGCGGGGACCGGTGCCGCGTGCGCTCGGGGAGGCCGGGAAACGCGAACCCGCCGCCTCCCGCACCCGGAAGGGCGGGGAGGCGGCGGGCGGAGTGCCTGCGCCGTGACCTGGATCAGCGGGCGTAGTACTCGACGACGAGCTGCTCGTCGCAGATCACCGGGATCTCCTTGCGGTTCGGCTCGCGGTCCAGGCGGAACGCCAGGGCCTTGAGGTTCACCTGCAGGTAGCGCGGGGTCTCGCCGTCGGGGGCGAAGCCGCCCTCGCGGGCGACCTGGAAGAGCGTCTTGTCCTTGGAGCGGTCGCGGACCTGCACGACGTCGTCCGGACGGACACGGAAGGACGGCTTGTCGACCTTCTGGCCGTTGACCTGGATGTGGCCGTGGACGACCATCTGGCGGGCCTGGTAGATCGTGCGGGCGATGCCCGAACGCAGGACCAGCGCGTCGAGACGGCGCTCGAGCTCGATGATCAGGGCCTCACCGGTCTTGCCCTGGACCTTGGAGGCACGCTCGTAGGCGCGGACGAGCTGACGCTCGGACACGTCGTACTGCGCGCGCAGACGCTGCTTCTCGAGCAGACGGACCTTGTAGTCCGAGTTCTGCTTGCGGCCGCGGCCGTGCTCACCCGGCGGGTAGGGGCGGGCCTCGAAGTACTTGACGGCCTTCGGGGTCAGCGCGATGCCGAGGGCACGCGACTTCTTGACCTTGGGGCGGGACTGGTTCGCCACTGTCTGTTTCTCTTTCCTGGTTTTCGGCTCGTCAGGGTTGAGGGAGGTCGCATCCGCAGCCGGGGAAACCCGCCGGGTCCGCTCGGGACCTGCCGGGCAGCCGCTCCCCTGATCTGGGCACATACGTGCAGCACGCGAGTGGCCCACCTGCCGCTCCCGGGACTCCGGGTGGTGGTGGGCTGCCCGCGACACCGTTCGACGGTGCGCGACGCTCCTGGAGCCGGTCCGCGAGGGACCGGGGCTCCGGCTGGCTGTCCCGCTCTGACTGCGCGGGACTCAGCACTTCGGGGCAGTCTACAGGCTGCTCAGGACCGCCTGCGACCGAGGTGCCTGCGCGTCCACTCCACCGCGTCCGCGTACCGGGCCTCGGCGCCGTGCCGGGTCGGTGTGTAGTACTCGCGTTCCCTCAGGGCGTCGGGGGCGTACTGCTGCGGGGCGATGCCCTCCGGCAGGTCGTGCGGGTACACGTAGCCCTGCGCGTGGCCGAGGTCGGCCGCGCCCTTGTAGTGCCCGTCCCGCAGATGCGGTGGGACCGGGCCGGCCTGCCCCTTGCGCACGTCCTCCAGCGCGGCGCCGATCGCGGTGGTGGCGGCGTTGGACTTGGGGGCGAGCGCGAGGGCGATCGTGGCGTGGCTGAGGGTGAGCGCGGCCTCCGGGAAGCCGATCATGGCGACGGCCTGGGCGGCTGCGACCGCTGTGGGCAGGGCGTTGGGGTCGGCGAGGCCGATGTCCTCGCTCGCGGAGATCATCAGGCGGCGGGCGATGAAGCGGGGGTCCTCGCCGGCCTCGATCATGCGGGCCAGGTAGTGCAGCGCGGCGTCCACGTCCGAGCCGCGGATGGACTTGATCAGGGCACTGGCGACGTCGTAGTGCTGGTCGCCGTCGCGGTCGTACTTCACCGCGGCACGGTCGACGGTCTGCTCGAGCGTCTGGAGGGTGATCTCGCCCTCGCCCTTGTCCAGGGCGGCTCCGGCGGCGGCCTCGAGCGCGGTCAGCGCGCGGCGGGCGTCGCCGCCGGCGATGCGCAGCAGGTGTTCCCCGGTGTCGTCGGGCAGGGCGACGGCGTCCCCCAGCCCGCGCTCGTCGGTGAGGGCCCGCTTCAGCAGCCCCCGGACGTCGTCGTCGGTGAGCGGTTCGAGGGTGAGCAGCAGGGAGCGGGACAGCAGCGGGGAGATCACCGAGAAGTACGGGTTCTCGGTGGTCGCCGCGATCAGGGTCACCCAGCGGTTCTCGACCGCGGGGAGCAGGGAGTCCTGCTGGGCCTTGCTGAAGCGGTGGATCTCGTCGAGGAAGAGGACGGTCTCCTTGCCGAAGCCGCCGATGGCGCGGCGGGCGCCGTCGATGACCGCGCGGACCTCCTTGACGCCCGCGGTGATGGCCGACAGCTCCACGAAACGCTTGTTGGTGGCCCTGGACACGACGTACGCCAGGGTCGTCTTGCCGGTGCCGGGCGGACCCCAGAGGATCACCGAGGACGGTCCGGCGGGTCCCACCCGTCTCCCGTCACCGCCCTTGCCGGAGGGGCCTGCGGCCCCGCCAGTGCGGTCCGCCCCCTCGCCCACCAGCCGGCGCAGGGGCGAGCCGGGCTTCAGCAGGTGCTGCTGGCCCACCACCTCGTCGAGGGTGCGCGGGCGCATCCGCACCGCCAGGGGACTGGCGGCGGGATCCTTCTCCTGGCGGTCTTCTGCTGCGGCGGTGAACAGGTCGGGCTCCACGCCAAAACCCTAGAACACCGCACCGACAGTCCGGCGCGGGCGGTCAGCCGTCCGTCAGCTCGTCCAGAAGTCCCACCACCGGGTGAGCACCAGCATGCCGATGGCGCCGACGTGCATGACCGGTACGACCCAGGTGAACTCGCCGAAGAAGGACTTCAGCCAGCGCGGGGCCGGCAGGAAGTCGTTGCGCACGTTGAACGAGGTCACGTACCAGAACATGACGATCGTGGCGACCCAGGCCAGCGAGCACCACAGGCAGAGCGCGTTGATCCGGTACAGGGACTGGAACTGCAGCCAGGTGCAGAAGGCCACGCCGAAGAGCGTGCCGACGTTGAAGGTCAGCCAGTACCAGCGCGGGAAGCGGGCGCCTGCCAGCAGGCTCATGCCGACGCAGACGACGATGCCGTAGCAGACCAGGCCGAGCATCGGGTTGGGGAAGCCGAAGGCCGCGGCCTGCTTGCTCTCCATGACGCTGCCGCACGACACGACCGGGTTGAGGCTGCAGCCGGGGGTGAACGTCTTGCCCGCGACCTTGGCCTCGAGGATCTTGAACTTGTCGACGGTGATGACCCAGGCGGCCAGCAGCCCGGCGGCGCCGGTGATCACCAGCAGGATGGCGAAGGCCCGGCTGCCGCCCACCGCGCGTGGCGCGCCGGCGATCCGCCCGGACCCGGGCTCGCTGGAGACGTCCTTGACTGTCGTCTTGCTCATCACGCCGATTCCGTCACTCGAGAGGTGGTCCTTCTTCGGGCAAGCCTCATTCTGCCGTACATACGCGGGGGTTGGCCGTTCGCTCCGCATAAGCATGTACGTATGACCGGTCCCGTCCGTTCGGTTCCGGCCAGGGGCCGTGCCGCCCGCGGCGCGGCGCCGGACACCCCGGTCGGGGGTTTCCGGCACCCACGCGCGCGGGTGCTCAGCCGAGCCGTGACTCCAGTTCCGCCACGATCTCGTTCACGCCGACGGCGGTCTGCTCGCCGGACTCCATGTCCTTGAGCTGCACGACGCCCTCGGCGAGATCCCGTTCACCGGCGACGACCGCGTACCGGGCGCCGCTGCGGTTGGCGTTCTTCATGGCACCCTTCAGACCCTTGCCGCCGTAGGCGAAGTCCGCCGCGATGCCGGTCCTGCGCAGCTCGGTGACCTTCGCGAACAGGACCCTGCGGGCCTCCTCGCCGAGCGGGACGGCGTAGACGCTGGTCGTGGCCGGCAGGTCGAGCGTGATCCCCTCGGCCTCCAGGGCGAGGACCGTGCGGTCGACGCCCAGGGCCCAGCCCACGGACGGCAGCGCGGGACCGCCGATCATCTCCGACAGGCCGTCGTAGCGGCCGCCGCCGCCGACCGCGGACTGGGAGCCCAGGCCGTCGTGCACGAACTCGAAGGTGGTCCGGGTGTAGTAGTCCAGGCCGCGGACCAGCTTCGGGTCGTTCTCGAAGGCCACGCCCGCCGCGGTGAGCAGTTCGCGGACCTCCTCGTGGTACGCCTTGCAGGCGTCGCAGAGGTAGTCGCGCAGCAGCGGGGCACCGGTCAGCTGCTTCTGCACCGACTCGCGCTTGTCGTCGAGGACCCGGAGCGGGTTGATCTCGACGCGGCGGCGGGTGTCCTCGTCCAGGTCCAGGGCGCGCAGGAACTCCTGCAGCGCGGCCCGGTACACCGGCCGGCACTCCTGGTCGCCCAGGCTGTTCAGCAGGATGCGGAAGTCGCGCAGGCCCAGCGAGCGGTAGGCCTGGTCGGCCAGGATGATCAGCTCGGCGTCCAGCGCGGGGTCCTCGGCGCCGATCGCCTCGGCGCCGACCTGGGAGAAGTGCCGGTAGCGGCCCTTCTGCGGGCGCTCGTAGCGGTAGTAGGAGCCGGAGTACCAGAGCTTGACCGGGAGGTTGCCCGCCTTGTGCAGGTTGGCCTCCAGCGCGGCGCGGAGCACGGAGGCGGTGCCCTCGGGGCGCAGGGCGAGGCGGTCGCCGCCCTTGGTCTCGAAGGCGTACATCTCCTTGGTGACGATGTCGGTGGACTCGCCGACACCGCGCGCGAACAGCTCGACGTTCTCGAAGCCGGGGGTCTCGACGTAGCCGTAGCCGGAGTCGCGCAGGGGGGCCGCGATCGCCTCCCGGACCGCCAGGTAGGTGGCGGAGTCCGGCGGGATCAGGTCGTAGGTGCCCTTGGGGGCCTGGAAGGTGCTCACGGAAGTATCTCGTCACATTCCTCGTCGGGGAGCCCGGGGGGCTCCCTGGCCGGCGGCCGCCACCTGCCGCAGATAGGGGTTGGTGGCGCGCTCCCGGCCGATGGTCGTCTGGGGGCCGTGGCCGGACAGCACCACGGTGGAGTCCTCGAGCGGCAGGCACACGCGGGCCAGCGACTCGAGCAGGTCCTCCGTGGAGCCACCCGGAAGATCGGTGCGTCCGACGGAGCCGGCGAACAGCAGATCCCCGGAGAAGAGGACCGGCGGGACGTCCGCCGTCTCGGGCATCCGGAAGGTCACCGACCCCTTGGTATGGCCCGGCGCGTGCGCGACGGAGAACGTGAGGCCGGCCAGGTCCAGCCGCGCGCCCTCGGTCAGCTCCCGGACGTCGTCCGGCTCGCCCACGGTCAGCTCGCCCATGAGCGGCATGCCGAAGGAACGGCCGAGCGCCTTCTCGGGGTCGCTCATCATGTACCGGTCGCTCGGGTGGATCCAGGCCGGTACGTCGTGCGCGCCGCACACGGGGACGACCGAGGCCACGTGATCGATGTGGCCGTGGGTGAGGACGACGGCGACGGGCTTGAGCCGATGCTTCTTCAGCGCTTCCTCGACTCCGTCGGCGGCCTGGTGGCCCGGGTCGATGATCACGCACTCCTCACCGGCGGCGGGGGCGACGAGATAACAGTTCGTCCCCCAGGCCCCGGCGGGGAACCCGGCAATGAGCACGATCGTCCTTCGTTGTGTCGATACGGGAGGGCCTGCGAGCAGGCCGCCTGTGGTCCCGAAGCCTACCGGCGCTGCCGATTCCTCAGCGAACCCATATACGGTACGGGGCTACACGCGGCCGTCGGCTCACGGGCCGCTCGCGTACCGTCGGCAACACGACACGCATGAGGAGAGAACCCGGTGGTCAGCCAGGAGCAGCGGCGGCGTCAGCTCGCCCGGGAGAAGTTCTTGCGGCAGCAGCAGCGGCGCACCAGCGCGCGACGCAAGGCACGCGTGCGCAACTCCGTGATCGCGTCGGTGCTCGGCGTGGTCGTGATCGGCAGCGTCGCGCTGTACACGACCGGTGTGCTGAAGAACGACGACGACAAGAAGACCAGTGCCGGCGCGGACGTCTCGCCGAGCGCCGCGCCGAGCAGCAAGGCGCCGGACCCGTGCGGGAAGCCCGCGGCGGGCTCGGTGAAGAAGCTGAGCTGGAAGAAGGAGCCGGCGATGACGATCGACACGTCGGCGAAGTACACGATGAGGCTCGCGACGACGTGCGGTGACATCGACATGTCGCTGAAGGCGTCGGCGGCCCCGCACACGGTGAACTCGTTCGACTTCCTGGCGGGCAAGGGCTTCTTCGACCACACCAAGTGCCACCGGCTCACCGCCGAGGGAATCTTCGTGCTGCAGTGCGGCGACCCGACGGCCACCGGCAGCGGCGGACCGGGCTACACGATCCCGGACGAGAACCTCAAGGACAAGAGCCTGAAGGGCAACACGTACCCGGCCGGCACGGTGGCGATGGCCAACACGGGGCAGAAGCACACCGGCGGCAGCCAGTTCTTCCTGGTCTACAAGGACAGCCCGCTGCCGCCCAGCTACACGCCGTTCGGGACGATCACCGAGTCGGGCATGAAGGTGCTCGAGAAGATCGCCGCGGCGGGCGCCCAGGCGGCCGACCCGACCACCGGGAACACCGCGCCGAACGCGACGGTCGTGATCGACAAGGCGACGGTCACCAAGTCCTGACCGGGCGGGGCACCCGGAGCGGCCGCCAGCGCAATTTCGCCCGCGCTGGATGCGGACAGGTCACCCGCCGGTCGCCTATGTTGGCCGTGACGAAACTGTGGACGATGCCCGGGGCGCTGAGGCCCCTCGCAGGCATCATGTGGAGGAGGCGCTGTGAGCAGCGACCCGTGGGGCCGCGTCGACGAGACGGGGACCGTGTACGTGCGTACGGCCGACGGCGAGCAGGTCGTCGGTTCCTGGGCGGCCGGCTCCCCTGAGGAGGCGCTTGCCTACTTCGAGCGCAAGTACGAGGGCCTGGTTGTCGAGATCGGCCTCCTCGAGAAGCGAGTCAAGACCACCGACCTGTCGGCGAAGGACGCCCGGACCGCGATCGACCACCTGCGCGAGCAGGTGGACGCGCACCACGCGGTGGGCGACCTCGACGCGCTGCGGACCCGGCTCGACAAGCTCGTGGAGACGGTCGAGGCCCGGCGCGAGGAGCGCAAGGCGCAGCGGGCGAAGCAGTCCGACGAGGCCCGCAGGGCCAAGGAGGAACTGGTCGCCGAGGCGGAGCAGCTCGCGCAGTCCGACCAGTGGCGGGCGGCCGGCGAGCGGCTGCGCGCCCTGGTGGACACCTGGAAGGGCCTGCCGCGGCTCGACCGCAAGTCGGACGACGAACTGTGGCACCGCTTCTCGCACGCCCGGTCGGCGTTCTCCAAGCGGCGCAAGGCGCACTTCGCGCAGCTCGACGCGCAGCGCGAGGAGGCCCGCCGGACCAAGGAGCGGCTGGTCTCCGAGGCCGAGGCGCTGTCCGGTTCGACGGACTGGGGTGTGACGGCGGCCCGCTACCGCGACCTGATGACGGAGTGGAAGGCCGCGGGCCGCGCCCAGCGCGAGCACGAGGACGATCTGTGGAACCGCTTCCGCGGCGCCCAGGACGTGTTCTTCGCGGCCCGCAGCTCGGTCTTCGCCGAGCGGGACGCGGAGCAGGCCGAGAACCTGAAGCTGAAGGAGGAGCTGGCCGAGGAGGCCGAGAAGCTCCTGCCGGTCTCGGACCTCAAGGGCTCGCGGGCCGCCTTCCGCTCGATCAACGAGCGCTGGGAGGCCATCGGCCACGTCCCGCGGGACGCGCGTCCGAAGGTCGAGGGCCGGATGCACGCGGTCGAGCGGGCGCTGCAGGAGGCCGAGGAGGCCGAGTGGCGCCGGACGAACCCGGAGGCACGCGCGCGTGCCGCGGGTCTGACCGGTCAGCTCCAGGCCGCCGTGGACAAGCTGCGGGCGCAGATCGAGCAGGCCCGCGCCCAGGGCAACGGCGCCAGGGCGGACAAGCTGGAGCGGGAGCTGGAAGGGCGTCAGGCGCTCCTGGACCAGGCTCTGAAGGGCCTGCAGGAGTTCGGCGGCTGAGTTCCCCACCGCGCGTACGAGAGGGCCCCATACAGGCGTATGGGGCCCTCTCGTGTGTCCTGGCCCCGTGCGCCGGGCGCGGCTGCGTGCCGTCAGGCCCGGCTGCGTGCCGAGGTCACGCGGTAGACGTCGTACACGCCCTCCACGCCCCGTACGGCCTTGAGGACGTGGCCGAGGTGCTTGGGGTCGCCCATCTCGAAGGTGAAGCGGGAGGTGGCCACCCGGTCGCGGGACGTCTGCACCGCCGCGGACAGGATGTTGACGTGCTGGTCGGACAGGACCCGGGTGACGTCCGACAGCAGCCGGGAGCGGTCCAGCGCCTCGACCTGGATGGCGACCAGGAAGACCGAGGACTGGGTGGGCGCCCACTCGACGTCGAGGATGCGCTCCGGCTCGCGGGACAGCGACTCCACGTTCACGCAGTCGCTGCGGTGGACCGACACACCGCTGCCGCGCGTGACGAAGCCGATGATCGGGTCGCCGGGCACGGGCGTGCAGCAGCGGGCCAGCTTGACCCACACGTCGTCGACGCCCTTGACGACGACACCCGGGTCGGCGCTGGAGCGCCGCTTGCGGCTGCGGCCGCGGGCCGGCGGTACCGTCTCGTCGATCTCCTCGGTGGCGGCCTCCTCGCCGCCGAGGGCCTGCACCAGCTTCTGGACGATGTTCTGCGCGGAGACATGGCCCTCGCCGATCGCCGCGTAGAGCGCGGAGATGTCCGAGTACCGCATCTCGTGCGCGAGCGTGACCAGCGAGTCGCCGGTGAGGATGCGCTGGATGGGCAGGTTCTGCTTGCGCATGGCCCGCACGATGGCGTCCTTGCCCTGCTCGATGGCCTCGTCGCGGCGCTCCTTGGAGAACCAGGCCCGGATCTTGTTGCGGGCGCGCGGGGACTTGACGAACCCCAGCCAGTCCCGGGACGGCCCGGCGCCGGGCGCCTTGGAGGTGAAGACCTCCACCAGGTCGCCGTTGTCCAGGGTGGACTCCAGCGGTACGAGCCGGCCGTTGACCCGTGCTCCTATGGTGCGGTGGCCGACCTCGGTGTGGACGGCGTACGCGAAGTCCACCGGTGTCGCCCCGGCCGGGAGGGCGATGACGTCGCCCTTCGGTGTGAAGACGAAGACCTCGTTGCGGGAGAGGTCGAAGCGCAGGGACTCCAGGAACTCGCCGGGGTCCTCGGTCTCCTTCTGCCAGTCGAGCAGCTGGCGCAGCCACGCCATGTCGTTGAGGTGGTCGTCCTTGCCCTTGCCCGCCTTGGGCACGTCGGTGCGGACCTTGGAGGCGCCGGCGACGGCCTCCTGCTTGTACTTCCAGTGCGCCGCGATGCCGTACTCGGCGCGCCGGTGCATGTCGAAGGTGCGGATCTGCAGCTCGACGGGCTTGCCGTTGGGCCCGATGACCGTCGTGTGCAGCGACTGGTACATGTTGAACTTCGGCATCGCGATGTAGTCCTTGAACCGGCCGGGCACCGGGTTCCACCGCGCGTGCACGGTGCCCAGGGCCGCGTAGCAGTCCCGGACCGTGTCGACGAGTACACGAATCCCCACCAGGTCGTAGATCTCCGCGAAGTCACGGCCGCGGACGATCATCTTCTGGTAGACGCTGTAGTAGTGCTTGGGGCGGCCGGTGACGGTCGCCTTGATGCGGGCGGCGCGCAGATCGGACTGGACCTCGTCGGTCACTATGGCGAGGTACTCGTCCCGCTTCGGCGCCCGCTCGGCCACCAGCCGCACGATCTCGTCGTACATCTTGGGGTAGAGGATCGCGAAGGCGAGGTCCTCCAGCTCCCACTTGATGGTGTTCATGCCCAGCCGGTGCGCCAGCGGGGCGTAGATCTCGAGGGTCTCCCGGGCCTTCTTCTCCTGCTTCTCGCGCTTGAGGTAGCGCATGGTGCGCATGTTGTGCAGCCGGTCGGCGAGCTTGATGACCAGGACGCGCGGGTCCTTCGCCATCGCCACGACCATCTTGCGCACGGTCTCGGCCTGCGCGGCCTCGCCGAACTTGACCTTGTCCAGCTTGGTGACGCCGTCGACGAGCAGGGCGACCACGTCGCCGAAGTCCCGGCGCAGGTCCTCCAGGCCGTACTCGGTGTCCTCGACGGTGTCGTGCAGCAGCCCCGCCATGAGGGTGGCCGGGTCCATGCCCAGCTCGGCGAGGATGGTGGTGACGGCGAGCGGATGCGTGATGTACGGATCGCCGCTCTTGCGCTTCTGCCCCCGGTGCCAGCGCTCGGCGACCTGGTAGGCCCGCTCGATCTGGCGCAGCGTGGCGTTCTCGATCTTGGGGTCGTTGCTGCGCACTATCCGCAGCAGCGGCTCCAGGACCGGGTTGTACGGGTTCGCGCGCTGGACGCCGAGGCGGGCGAGGCGGGCGCGGACGCGGTTGGAGGAGCCGGTACGGGCGGGCTGGCCGGCGGCGGAGCGCACGGGCGGGGCCGGTTTGGGGCGGGTGGCCTCGGGCGTCTTCTCGACGGGCGCGGACTGGGCGTGCTCGACCGTCCCGCGGGTGTCGTTCTTGGCGGACGGCACGTTCCGCGCGGGCTTGGCCGCGGGCGCCGAGGCGGGCTCGGGCTTGGCGGCGGTCAGTGGCTGGGCCTCGTCTGGCAAGAGGACTCCTCGTGCGCGATCCGGGTCCCCCGGTCAGGCTCCGGAAACCCCATGGTAGCCATCCTGTGCCGTGTCATCGCCCGCAGGCGGCTGTGAGAACCGTCTACCCGTGCAACGCGAGGGACTCCCCCGGGATTCCGCGGTGGTGACGGGGAGCGGTGTCCGGGAGGTCCGGCCGGTGGCCGCACGGCGAACGGCCGCCCCCCGGAGGTACCGGGGGGCGGCCGTTGCCGGTGGAGCGGCGTCAGATCCGCAGCAGCGCCGTCAGCGGTGCCTGGCCGAGCGCTGCCTCCAGGCGGTCCCGTCCGCCGAGGAAGCCCAGCTCCATGAGGACCGCGAGCCCCGAGACCTCGGCGCCGGCCCGCTGGATGAGCTGGATGGCGGCCTCGGCGGTGCCGCCGGTGGCCAGCACGTCGTCGACGATCAGGACACGGTCGCCGGACGCCAGGTCCTCCGCGTGCACCTCGATCTCCGCCGAGCCGTACTCCAGGTCGTACGCCTGGCGCAGCGTCGCGCCCGGCAGCTTGCCCGCCTTGCGGACCGGGATGAAACCGAGGCCCGCGCGGACCGCGACCGGTGCGCCCAGGATGAAGCCCCGGGCCTCCAGGCCGACGACCTTGGTGGCGCCGGTCTCGGCGGCGACCTGGGCGAGGGCCCCGGTCAGCGCGGAGAACGCGGCGGGATCCGCGAGCAGCGGAGTGATGTCCTTGAACATCACGCCGGGCTCGGGGTGGTCGGCCACGTCCCGGATGCGGCTGAGCAGCAGCGGCGTGATGTCGGCGAGCTCGGTCATCGGCGCTTCCCGGAGGGTCGGCCGCGGCCCCGGTTGCGGGCGGCGGGCTGGTTGCGGGGACCCACCACGGCGGGTGCCGCCTCCTCGTTCCCGTCTCCCTCGCCGGACCGGCCCGCCACGACGTCCTCGCCCGCGGCGGCCTGCGCGCGCTTGGCCATGACGCGCTTGCGCAGGGCCCGCATCGCCGGCTCGCGCTCCTTGAGGTCGGCGACGAGCGGGGTGGCGATGAAGATCGAGGAGTACGCGCCGGCCGCGAGGCCGACGAACAGCGACAGCGAGATGTCGTTCAGGGTGCCCGCCCCGAGGAATCCGCCGCCGATGAACAGCAGGCCGGCGACCGGAAGCAGGGCGACCACGGTGGTGTTGATGGAGCGGACCAGCGTGCCGTTGATCGACTGGTTGGCGATGTCGCTGTAGGTGAAGCGGGTCTGCTTCGTGATGTCCTTCGTCTGCTCCTTGAGGCTGTCGAAGACGACGACCGTGTCGTAGAGCGAGTAACCGAGGATCGTCAGCAGACCGATGACCGTGCCGGGCGTGACCTCGAAGCCGACCAGGGCGTAGATGCCGGTCGTGATCGTGATGTCGTGGATCAGCGCGATGAGGGCCGCGATGGCCATGCGCCACTCGAAGGCGATCGCCAGGTAGATCACGACGAGCACCATGAAGATCGCCAGGCCCTGCCAGGCCTTGCTGGCGATCTGCTCGCCCCAGCTCGGGCCGACCAGGTCGGCGTTGAGCTTCTCCGGATCGAGGTTCAGGTCCTTGGCCAGCGTCTGCCTGATCTCGCCGGACTTGTCGGTGTCGATGCCGGCGATCTGGATGCGCAGGCTGCCGTTGCCGAGCTTCTGCACGACGGCCTCGTGGCCGGAGGCGCTCGTCGCGAACTCCTCCGCCTGGGCCACCGACGTGCTCATCTTCGTCGGTGTCGTGAAGACCGCGCCGCCCTGGAACTCGATGCCCATGTTCAGGCCGCGCACCGCCAGGCCGACGATGGCCGTGATGGTGATCAGGATGGAGACGCCGTACCAGATCTTGCGCTTGCCGATGAAGTCGTAGCTGATCTCGCCGCGGTGCAGTCGAGCGCCGAGGTTGCCGAGTTTCGACATCGCTCACGCCTCCTTCGGGTCGACAGGGCCGGCGGCGGGACCGGCGGGACGGCGGGTGCGGCGCAGCGGCGGCTTGGCACCCAGGCTCTTCGGGTCGAGGCCGGACCACTTGTGGCCGTTCGCGAAGAACTTGCGGCGGGCCAGCAGCGTCATCAGCGGCTTGGTGAACAGGAAGACGACGACCACGTCGAGCACGGTGGTCAGGCCGAGCGTGAACGCGAAGCCCTGCACCTTGCCCACGGTCACGATGAACAGCACGGCGGCGGCGAGGAACGACACGAAGTCGGAGACCATGATGGTGCGCCGGGCTCGCGGCCAGGCCCGCTCGACGGCGGGGCGCAGCGAGCGGCCCTCACGGATCTCGTCCCGGATGCGTTCGAAGTACACGATGAACGAGTCCGCGGTGATACCGATGGCGACGATGGCACCGCAGACGGCCGGGAGGTTCAGCGCGAAGCCGATGGCCGGGCCGAGCAGCGCCATGATCACGTAGGTGAGGATGGCGGAGACCAGCAGGGACGCCATGGCCACGAGCGAGAGACCGCGGTAGTAGGCGATCAGGTAGATCACGACCAGGGCGAGGCCGATCGCGCCGGCGATCAGGCCCGCGCGGAGCTGTTCGCCGCCCAGCGCGGCGGTCACCGTGGTGACGGTGTCCTCGCTGAACGAGAGCGGGAGCGCGCCGTAGGACAGCATGTTCGCGAGACTCTGCGCCTCGTCCTGCGTGAAGCTGCCGGAGATCTCCGCCTGGCCGCCGGTGATGGCGTTCTGCACGTACGGGCTGGAGACGACCTCGCCGTCGAGGACGATGCCGAACTCGTTCTGCGGGCTCTGGTTCTTGGCCAGCTCGCCGGTGATGTCCGCGAACTTGCTGGACCCGGCCTTGGTGAAGGTCATCTGGACCTGCCAGCCGGAGCCGCCCTGGGTGTCGAAGACCGCCTGGGCCTTCTTGACCTCGGTGCCGTCCACGCCGGCCGGGCCGAGCAGGTACTTGTACCAGACCTTGTCCCGCTGGCCGCAGGCCACGGTGGGCTCACCGGGCTTGGCGTTGGTGCCGGCCTTGGCGCGCTCGGCGGGCTTGGCGCAGTTCAGGGCCGTGTACTGGGCCTGCAGCTTGCTGGTGTCCGGGGTGCCCGTGGCCGGGGCGGACGGGCTGGCGGAGGTCTCGGCGCCGGACGAGGCGCTCGGGGAGGCCGACGGCGAGGCGTCGGCCTTGAGCGCGTCGGTGACGGCGCGGCCCTGCGAGGTCGCGGAGGCCGACGGGGAGGCGGAGGAGGACGAGGACGCCTTCTCCTTGGCGGAGCCCGACGGGCTCGGGGAGGCGCCGCCGCTGGAGGACGCGCTCGGCGAGGGGTTCGCCGGGGTGGCGCCGCTGGGCTCGCTGGCGAGCACCGGGCGGAAGTACAGCTTGGCGGTGGTGCCGACCTGCTGCTGGGCCTCCTTGGAGTTGGTGCCCTTGGGGATGTTCACGATGATGTGATCGCGCCCCTGGGTCTGCACCTCCGCCTCGGAGACGCCCAGACCGTTGACACGGCGGTTCATGATGTCGACCGCGGTGTCCATGTTGGCCTGGTTGATCGCGGACCCCTGGTCGGCCTTCGCCTTGAGCGTGATGCTCGTACCACCGGCGAGGTCGATGCCGAGGCGCGGTGTCGTGTGCCCGGAGAGGAACATCCCCCCGGTGAGCGCCACGATGGCGATCAAAATGAGGGCCAGCGAGCGCCCTGGCTTGCTCTGGGCGCTCCCGCTCCGGCCCCTCTTAGGTGCTGCCACCTTCTCGTACTCCCTCTCGGGCCGCCCCGCGCCAGGTCGGCGCGGTCGGCCATGACATGGTGTCGGGCTCCGTGCGGCGAACAGGGGCGCCCGGGGTGCGCGGGACGCGGCCGGGCCGCGCCGCGCACCCCGGGACGTGCCTACTTCGCCTCGGAGTCGCCGTCGGTCTTCTTCGGCTCTTCGTCCGTCCTGGCCTCGGCGACCTCGGCGGCGTCGGTCCCGTCCTCGGCGACGTCCTTCTTACCGAAGTCGACGGCCTTGTCGCCGGAGGCGGCGGCAGCGGCGGGCGCGTCGGTCTCGCCGGTCTCGGTGAGGGAGGAGGCGTCGTCCGGGACGACGTCGGCGTCGGTCTTGAGGTCGTGCTCGATGCCGTGGACGATCCGGTTGTACTCGTCGTCGGTGAGGACGGCGCCGATCGCGTTCTTGGCGAAGAGGAGGTCGACGCCCGGTCCGGCGTCGAGGAGGACCGTGTCCTCGCTGACCTCCTTGACCGTCGCGTACATGCCCCCGATCGTGCGGACGCCGGAGCCGGGCTGCATCTCGTTGCGCATGTTCGCGGCCTGCTGCTGCTTCTTCTTGGCCGAGCGCGTCATCAGGAACATGGCCGCGATGAGCACGATGAACGGGAGAAGGGTCAAGGTATTCACGGGACGGGGTTTCCTTCGCGCGACCGCGCGGTGAGAGCGGCCTGTTGATGGGGGTGGGTCGGCGCCGCCCGCAAGGGCGGCATCGGCGGAGTCTAAGCGAGTCCGCGCGCATGGAACAACGCTCAGCATGGCACCTGGGTTCCTGCCCCCGCCAATGCCCTCGCCGTCACGCCCCGAACAGGTCCTGTTGTCCGTTTCCCCCGGTGACCGTGCGGGGCGGGGTCAGACCGAGGTGCGCCCAGGCGGCCGGGGTGCCGACGCGGCCGCGCGGAGTGCGGGCCAGCAGTCCCTCCCGGACCAGGAAGGGCTCGGCGACCTCCTCGACCGTCTCGCGTTCCTCCCCCACCGCGACGGCGAGCGTGGACAGGCCGACCGGGCCCCCGCCGAACAGCTTCAGCAGCGCCTCCAGCACGGCCCGGTCGAGGCGGTCGAGGCCGCGGGCGTCCACTTCGTAGACGGCGAGGGCGGCCGCGGCGATCTCACGGGTGACCACACCGTCCGCCTTGACCTGCGCGTAGTCCCGGACGCGGCGCAGCAGGCGGTTGGCGATGCGGGGCGTGCCCCGGGAGCGGCCGGCGATCTCGGCGGCGCCGTCCGGCTCGATGCCGACGTCGAGCAGGCTCGCCGAGCGGTGCACCACGCGCTCCAGCTCGCGCGGCTCGTAGAACTCCATGTGCGCGGTGAAGCCGAAGCGGTCGCGCAGCGGGGGCGGCAGCAGGCCCGCCCGTGTGGTGGCGCCGACCAGGGTGAACGGGGGCAGCTCCAGCGGGATGGCGGTGGCGCCGGGGCCCTTGCCGACGATGACGTCGACACGGAAGTCCTCCATCGCCATGTACAGCATCTCCTCGGCGGGCCGGGACATGCGGTGGATCTCGTCGAGGAACAGGACCTCGCCCTCCTGGAGCGAGGAGAGGATCGCGGCGAGATCGCCGGCGTGCTGGATGGCGGGGCCGGAGGTGATGCGGATGGGGGCGCCCATCTCGGCCGCGATGATCATCGAAAGGGTGGTCTTGCCGAGGCCGGGGGCGCCGGAGAGCAGCACGTGGTCGGCGGTGGCGCCGCGCGCGCGTGCGGCGCGCAGGACGAGGTCGAGCTGTTCGCGGACCTTCTCCTGGCCGATGAACTCGTCGAGGTCCTTGGGGCGCAGGGCCGCCTCGACGGCCTGGTCCTCCCCGTCGGCGGCGGAGCCCACCAGCCGCTCGGGGGCGGTGGGGTCGGTCGTGTCGTCCCAGTTCATGTGGTGTGCCTCGGGGTGGTGTGGTCGGTCAGCGGGCGCGGTTCAGGGTCTGCAGAGCCGCCTTCAGCAGCTGACCCACCTGCGGGGTGCCGCCCGCGGCCTCGGCCTGGGGGGTCACGGCGGCGACGGCCTCGTCGGCCTCGCGGGTGGCGTACCCGAGACCGATGAGGGCCGCGTGCAACTGGTCGCGCCAGCCCTGGGTGACGGGCGCGCCCACCGCGGGGGCGCCGACCGGGGCGCCGAGGCGGTCCTTCAGCTCGAGCAGCAGCTTCTGGGCACCCTTCTTGCCGATGCCGGGCACGGCGGTGAGTGCCTTCTCGTCGGCGGTGGCGACGGCGCGGCGCAGCGCGTCCGGCGTGTGCACCGCGAGCATGGCCTGGGCGAGCCTCGGTCCGACCCCGCTGGCGGTCTGGAGCAGCTCGAAGACCTGGCGCTCGTCGTCGTCGGCGAAGCCGTACAGCGTCAGGGAGTCCTCGCGGACGACCAGGGACGTGTGCAGTCTGGCGGGCCGGCCCAGGCGGAGCGTGGAGAGTGTGTTCGGCGTGCACTGGACGGCCATGCCGACGCCGCCCACCTCGATCACCGCCGCGTCGGGGGCGAGTGCGGCGACGGTGCCGCTGAGGAAGGCGATCATGCCGTACGGCCTTTCTTCGCGTGGGCCGCGTGCAGCGCCACGGCCTGCTGGAGTCGGTTCTGCGCGGGGGCGCGCCAGATGTGGCAGATGGCGAGGGCGAGGGCGTCGGCCGCGTCGGCCGGCCTGGGCGGTGCGGGGAGCCGGAGCAGCCGGGTGACCATGGCACCGACCTGCGCCTTGTCGGCGCGTCCGCTGCCGGTGACGGCGGCCTTGACCTCGCTGGGGGTGTGCAGCGCGACCGGGATGCCCCGGCGCGCGGCACAGAGCGTGGCGACCGCGCTGGCCTGGGCGGTGCCCATCACCGTGCGCACGTTGTGCTGGCTGAACACCCGCTCCACGGCGACGAAGTCGGGCCGGTGCTCGTCCAGCCAGGCCTCGATGCCCCGCTCGACGGCGACCAGGCGGTGCCCCAGCTCGGCGTCCGCGGGCGTCCGTACGACACCGACGCCGATCATGGTGAGCGGACGGCCCGCCACTCCTTCCACGACACCGACGCCGCACCGGGTCAGGCCGGGGTCCACCCCCAGTACGCGCACCGCGCCCTCCCTCCGTGGTGATCCGCGGATGCCTAGGTGATCCACGGATGCCGCCAGGCTAACCGCTGCCTGTGACAACGGCGGCGGGCCGGTGGACGTGTCCCACCGGCCCGCCGAACCGCTCAGCACGGCAGCGCTACGCGTCGACCTTCTCCATGATCTCGTCGCTGACGTCGAAGTTGGCGAAGACGTTCTGCACGTCGTCGCTGTCCTCGAGCGCGTCGATCAGTTTGAAGATCTTCTTGGCGCCCTCCTCGTCCAGCTCGACCTGGACGGACGGCACGAAGCTGGAGTCGGCGGAGTCGTAGTCGATCCCGGCTCCCTGCAGGGCGGTGCGGACCGCGACCAGGTCGGTGGCCTCGCTGATGACCTCGAAGGTCTCGCCGAGGTCGTTGACCTCCTCGGCACCGGCGTCCAGGACGGCGCCGAGGACGTCGTCCTCGGTCAGCTCGCCCTTGGGGACGATGACGACGCCCTTCCGGCTGAACATGTAGGACACCGAGCCCGGGTCGGCCATGCTGCCGCCGTTGCGGGTCATGGCCACGCGCACGTCGGAGGCGGCGCGGTTGCGGTTGTCGGTGAGGCACTCGATGAGCACCGCGACACCGTTGGGGCCGTAGCCCTCGTACATGATCGTCTCGTAGTCGGCGCCGCCGGCCTCCAGGCCGCCGCCCCGCTTGATCGCGGAGTCGATGTTCTTGTTGGGGACCGACTGCTTCTTGGCCTTCTGGACGGCGTCGTACAGTGTCGGGTTGCCGTCGAGGTCGACACCGCCCATGCGTGCCGCGACCTCGATGTTCTTGATCAGCTTCGCGAAGAGCTTGCCGCGCTTGGCGTCGATCACGGCCTTCTTGTGCTTCGTCGTAGCCCATTTAGAGTGGCCGGACATCTGCCTGTCTCCTTCGCGTAACCCATCTCTGCAACGAACTCCAGAGATCCTACAAGGACTCGGGTGTCCGGTTGGCGCGCACCATGTCGACGAAAAGCGCGTGCACGCGGTGGTCGCCGGTCAGTTCCGGGTGGAACGACGTGGCGAGCGCGTTGCCCTGGCGGACCGCGACGATGTGTCCCTCGTGCTCGGCGAGCACTTCGGCCCCGGCGCCCACGGACTCCACCCAGGGAGCGCGGATGAAGACGCCCTCCACAGGATCGCCCGTGACGCCCCGGACGTCGACCGCTGCCTCGAAGGACTCGTTCTGCCGTCCGAAGGCGTTGCGGCGCACGATCATGTCGATGCCGCCGATGGTCTCCTGGCCCGAGCGCGGGTCGAGGATCTTGTCGGCGAGCATGATCATGCCGGCGCAGGTGCCGTAGACGGGCATGCCGCCGCGCACGCGCGCGCGGAGGGGTTCCATCACTCCGAAGAGGACGGCCAGCTTGGAGATGGTGGTGGACTCGCCGCCGGGCAGGACGAGGCCGTCCACCTCGGCGAGCTCCTCGGGGCGCCGCACCGGCCTGGCCACGGCGTCGGCCGCGGCCAGGGCGGTGAGGTGCTCCCGCACGTCGCCCTGGAGTGCCAGGACGCCTATCACGGGGGTGCTCATGTGCCGTGTCGCCTTACCAGCCGCGGTTGGCGTAGCGCTCGGTCTCGGGCAGGGTGTCGCAGTTGATGCCGACCATGGCCTCGCCGAGGTTGCGGGAGGCGTCGGCGACGATCTTCGGGTCGTCGTAGAAGGTGGTGGCCTTCACGATGGCGGCGGCGCGCTTGGCCGGGTCGCCGGACTTGAAGATGCCGGAGCCGACGAAGACGCCCTCGGCTCCGAGCTGACGCATCAGCGCGGCGTCGGCCGGGGTGGCCACACCGCCGGCGGAGAAGAGGACCACCGGGAGCTTGCCCAGTTCGGCGACTTCCTTGACCAGCTCGTACGGGGCGCGCAGCTCCTTGGCCGCGGCGTACAGCTCGTGGTTGTCGAAGCCGCGCAGGCGGGCGATCTCGTTCTTGATCTGGCGCAGGTGGCGGACGGCCTCGACGACGTTGCCGGTGCCGGCCTCGCCCTTGGAGCGGATCATCGCGGCACCCTCGGCGATGCGGCGCAGCGCCTCGCCCAGGTTGGTGGCACCGCAGACGAAGGGGGTGGTGAAGGACCACTTGTCGGAGTGGTTGACCTCGTCGGCCGGGGTGAGCACCTCGGACTCGTCGATGTAGTCGACACCGAGGGACTGCAGGACCTGGGCCTCGACGAAGTGACCGATGCGGGACTTGGCCATGACCGGGATCGAGACGGCCTCGATGATGCCCTCGATCATGTCGGGGTCGGACATGCGGGCCACGCCGCCGTCCTTGCGGATGTCGGCCGGGACCCGCTCCAGGGCCATGACGGCGACGGCGCCCGCGTCCTCAGCGATCTTCGCCTGCTCCGGCGTGACGACGTCCATGATCACGCCGCCCTTGAGCTGCTCGGCCATGCCGCGCTTCACACGGGCGGTGCCGGTCTCGGGAGCCTGGTTGTCGGTGGTGGACACGGGTGACCTCACTGAAGGAAGACGGGTGTGACTGCACCGACGAGGAAACGCGAGGCGACCAGTCCACAGCAAGGGCCAATGGCGACCCGGTGGATCGTTTTGCCCGGCCGGGGGCGCGGGGCCCGCCTCAGGCCGCCCGCTCCACCAGGGCCGCGGGCGGCTCGTCGTCCATCTCGAAGGCCAGCGGGAACGGGGCGTGGCCGGCCAGCCGGAACCAGCGCACCTTGCGGTGCTCGCGGAGCCGGCGGGCGGCACCGACGGCGTCGTTGTGGAATCGGCGGGCCATGGGGACCCGGCGTACCGCCTCGGCCAGCTCACGGGCCGCCTCGTCCCCGCCCGGGGCGTCCCGGACGACCTCGACCTGCCGCGGGTCCTCGAACACGGCGCGCAGGGCCTGGCTCAGCTCGCTCTCCGCGACCTCCCGCTGGTCCTCCTCCGCCTGCCGGGCGGCGTGCGCGGCCTCGTAGAGCACTATCGAGGCCGCCGGGTCCAGGACGCCCGAGGTGGCGAGTTCCTGGGTCACGGAGGCCCGGCGCAGAAGCTGGGCGTCCAGCGCGGCCCGCGCGGCGTCCATGCGCACGTGCAGCCGGTCCAGCCGCCCGGCCGTCCAGCTCAGGTAGACGCCGACGGCGACGAGCGCGAGCAGGATCCAGATGAGGGTTGCGGTCACGGGCGAAGGCTATCGGGACGCCGCGGCCGTGCCGTCGCCCCCCGTCGGGTCAGTCCCGGGCCAGACCGAACCGGGACCGCCGGCCCGGGCGCTCGTCCGTGGCCACCGCCGACGTGCCGGTCGTGACGGTCTCGTACACCGACAGGATGTCGGCGCCGACCGTCGACCAGTCGAAGCGGCGGACGTGCGCGCTGCCCCGGTCCCGCAGCTCGGCCCGTCGCTCCGGGTCGGCCAGCAGGTCGGCCGCGGCCCGCGCCAGCGCGTCGGCGTCCTCGTTGGCGAAGACCTCGCCGGCCTTGCCCTGGTCGAGGACCTGGACGAAGGCGTCCAGGTCGGAGGCGAGGACGGGGGCTCCCGCCGACATCGCCTCGACCAGGATGATGCCGAAGCTCTCGCCGCCGGTGTTGGGCGCGACGTACAGGTCGACGCTGCGCAGGAAGCGGGCCTTGTCCTCGTCACTGATCATGCCGAGGAACTCCACGCGCGAACGCAGTTCGGCCGGCAGGCCCTCGACGGCCGCCTCCTCGTCGCCGCGCCCCGCGACCAGCAGCCGGGTCCGCGGGCGGGCGGCCAGGATCTTCGGCAGCGCCCTCATCAGTACCGGCAGGCCCTTGCGGGGCTCGTCGATGCGGCCGATGAAACCGATGGTGTCGCCCTGCCACTCCGCCCTGGGCTCGGCCTCCGCGAAGAAGTCGACGTCGACGCCGTTGGGAATGACCACCGCGTCCCCGCCCAGGTGCTCGACCAGGGTGCGGCGGGCGTACTCGCTCACCGCGATCCGCGCGCTGATCTTCTCCAGCGCGGCCTGCAGGATCGCGTACGCGGCGATCATCGCGCGCGAGCGGGGGTTGGACGTGTGGAAGGTCGCCACGATGGGGCCCTGCGCGGCCCAGCAGGTCAGCAGGCCGAGCGACGGCGACGTCGGCTCGTGGATGTGGACCACGTCGAACGCGCCCTCGTGCAGCCAGCGGCGCACGCGCGCGGCCGACAGGAAGCCGAAGTTCAGCCGGGCCACCGAACCGTTGTACGGCACCGGGACCGCGCGACCGGCCGAGACGACGTACGGCGGCAGCGGGGTGTCGTCGTCGGCGGGCGCCAGGACGGAGACCTCGTGGCCGAGCCGGATGAAGTACTCGGCGAGGTCGCGGATGTGGAACTGGACGCCGCCGGGCACGTCCCAGGAGTACGGGCAGACGATCCCGATTCTCACGCGGGTCCCTTCGTGGGGTCCAGGTCGGCGAGCCACAGGCGCTGGAGCATGTGCCAGTCCTCCGGGTGCTCGGCGATCCCGGCGGCGAAGGCGTCGGCGAGCGACTGTGTCATGGCGGACGTCCTCTCGGCCCGCGTCCCCGTCTCCGGTACCTCGATCGGGGGATGCACGCGGCCCTTCATGACGGGGGAGTCGTCGTACCGGAGGGTGACGGGCAGCAGCAGCGCGCCGGTCTGCTGGGCCAGCAGGGCCGGTCCGGCGGGCATCCGGGCCCGGGCGCCGAAGAAGTCCACCTCGGTGCCGGACGCGGACAGGTCGCGGTCGGCGACCAGGCAGACCAGGCCGCCCTCGCGCAGCCGCCGGGCCAGGGTGCCGAAGGCCGAGCCGCCGCTGTGCGGGAGCACCTCCATGCCCAGTCCCTCGCGGTAGGCGACGAAGCGGTCGTAGAGGGTCTCGGGCTTCAGCCGCTCGGCGACCGTGGTGAACGGGGTCCGCAGCTCGGTGGTGACCCAGGCGCCGGCCAGGTCCCAGTTGGCCAGGTGCGGCAGGGCCAGGATCACGCCGCGCCCCGAGGCGAGGCCGTCGGTCAGGTGGTGCAGGTCCTTGGCCTCGAAGCCGGCCCGGACCCGCTCGGGGCTCCAGGCCGGGAGCCGGAAGGACTCCATCCAGTAGCGCAGGTAGGAGCGCATGCCCGCGCGCGAGAGCTCGGCGAGCCGGTCCGGGCCGGCGTCGGGCACCACGCGCGCGTAGTTCGCCTCCAGGCGCTGTACGCCCTTGCCGCGCCGCTTCCAGGCGAGGTCGGCGACGGTCCGGCCGAGACGGACCGCGACGGGTTCGGGGAGCCTTTTGACGGTGCTCCAGCCGAGTCCGTAGAGCGCGTCGGTGAGCCGGTCGGCGGTGCTCACTTCGCCGTCTCCCTCCCCTGGGAGGCGTTCTCCCCGGCCGCGTGGGAGGTGCTCTCCCCGGCCGCGTGGGAGGTGCTCTGCCCGGCCGCGTGGGAGGTGCTCTGCCCGGCCGCGTGGGAGGTGCTCTCCCCGGCCGCGTGGGAGGTGCTCTGCCCCGCCGAGGCCGCCGCGTCGGCCTCGGCGGACTCGCGGCGGACGGTGACGACCCGCTGGACCAGCGTCACGAGGCTGCCCGCGGCGACGATCCACAGGGCCACGGGCAGCAGCCACTGGATGCCCGGCACACCGAACTTGTGCAGTCCCGCGAAACCGGCCGCGACCAGCGAGATCACCAGCCGCTCGGCGCGTTCGACGAGCCCGTTGACGGCGACCGGCAGCCCGATCGACTCGCCGCGCGCCTTGGTGTACGAGACGACCTGGCCGCTGGCCAGGCAGAAGATCGTGACGGCGCACAGGACGTTGTCGTCGCCGTTGCCCGCGTACCACAGTGCGAGGCCGCCGAAGATCGCGCCGTCGGCGACCCGGTCCAGGGTGGAGTCCAGGAAGGCGCCCCAGCGGCTGGAGCGGCCGAGCTGGCGGGCCATGTTGCCGTCGACCAGATCGGAGAAGACGAAGAGCGTGATCACGACCGTGCCCCAGAAGAACTCGCCTCGGGGATAGAAGACCAGCGCGCCCGCCACCACACCGGCGGTGCCGATGAGCGTGACCGTGTCGGGGCTGACGCCCCGGCGGATCAGAAACGCGGCGAACGGCGTGAGGACACGCGTGAAGAATGCACGCGCGTACTTGTTCAGCATGGCCTTCCCGACGGTCGTTGTCGCCGTGGCCCTGGTGGCCTCCGGCTGGCCCATCGTAGTCACGCGCCCGCGTGCGTGGCGGGCGGGCACCCGCGAGCCCGTGCCGCCGCCCCGCGCACACCCCCGGCGCGGGCGGCAGTGACGCGCCCGCGCCGCCGTGGCCGCTTCACGGCCGTTCGTATGGACGCGGCGTTACGGGAGTGGAAAGCTCGAAGGACCGCGGGCGTCGCCGGAGCCGCCAGAGCACGCGGGTCCCGCGCGTCCGCGCCCACAGTGACCTCACCGTGCACGGGAGGCAGGACCATGGGCGACAAGGCACAGACACATCCCGGAGCCGCCGGCAGGGCAAGGGCGGCCGACCACCCCGCGTCCATAAGGAATGTGGTGCTGGTCGGCCACTCCGGATCGGGCAAGACCACGTTGGTGGAAGCCCTCGCCCTGACCGCGGGCGCGGTCAACCGGGCGGGCCGCGTGGAGGACGGCGGCACCGTCTCCGACCACGACGACATCGAGCACCGGCAGCAGCGCTCGGTGCAGCTCTCGCTGGTCCCGGTCGAATGGGACGGCATCAAGGTCAACGTCATCGACACCCCCGGGTACGCCGACTTCGTCGGGGAGCTGAGGGCCGGTCTGCGGGCCGCGGACGCGGCCCTCTTCGTCGTCTCGGCCTCGGACGGGGTGGACGGCTCGACCCGCATGGTCTGGGAGGAGTGCCAGGCCGTCGGCATGCCCCGGGCGATCGTGGTGACGCACCTGGAGTCGGCGCGCGCGGACTTCGAGGAGATGACCCGGGTCTGCGCGGAGGCCTTCGGCGCAGACGACCCCGACGCGGTGCTGCCGCTGTACCTGCCGCTGCGCGGCCCCGAGGGCCCCGACGGACACGCTCCGGTGACGGGCCTCGTCGGCCTGCTGTCGCAGAAGCTGTTCGACTACTCGACCGGCGAGCGCAAGGAGTCCGAGCCCGGTGCGGACCAGCTCCCGGACATCGAGCAGGCCCGTGACCGGCTGATCGAGGGGATCATCGCCGAGAGCGAGGACGAGACCCTCATGGACCGCTACCTGGGCGGCGAACGGGTCGACGTCAAGACGCTGGTCCAGGACCTGGAGCGGGCCGTGGCGCGCGGCACGTTCTTCCCGGTCCTGGCCGCCGCGCCCGCCGCCGAGGGCGCCCGGCAGGGCCTCGGCACGGTGGAACTGCTGGCACTCGTCACCGGTGGGTTCCCGACGCCGTTCGAGCACCCCATGCCGGGGGTCACCACGATCGGCGGCGAGACGCGTGAGCTGAAGGCCTGCGACCCGGACGGCCCGCTGGTCGCCGAGGTCGTGAAGACCTCCTCCGACCCCTACGTCGGCCGCATCTCCCTGGTCCGCGTCTTCTCCGGCACCCTGCGCCCCGACGAGACGGTGCACGTCTCCGGGCACGGGCTGACGGACCGCGGGCACGAGGACCACGACGTCGACGAGAAGGTCGGCGCCCTGTCCACCCCGTTCGGCAAGCAGCAGCGCCCGGTCGCGCACGCCGTCGCCGGCGACCTGGTGTCCGTGGCCAAGCTCGGCCGCGCCGAGACCGGGGACACCCTCTCGGCCAAGGACGACCCGCTCCTGATGGAGCCCTGGCGGATGCCCGACCCGCTGCTGCCGCTCGCCATCCAGGCGCACAGCAAGGCCGACGAGGACAAGCTCTCGCAGGGCCTTTCCCGCCTGGTCGCCGAGGACCCGACGATGCGCCTGGAGCAGAACCAGGACACCCACCAGGTGGTCCTGTGGTGCCTGGGCGAGGCGCACGCGGACGTCGCCCTGGAGCGACTGCGCAGCAGGTACGGCGTCCAGGTCGACGTCGTCCCGCACAAGGTCCCCCTGCGGGAGACGTTCGCGGTGAGGGCCGCCGGGCGCGGCCGGCACGTGAAGCAGTCCGGCGGGCACGGCCAGTACGCCATCTGCGAGATCGAGGTGGAGCCGCTGCCCGGCGGCTCGGGCATCGAGTTCGTGGACAAGGTGGTCGGCGGTGCCGTACCGCGCCAGTTCATCCCGTCCGTGGAGAAGGGCGTACGGGCGCAGGCCGCCCGGGGCGTCGCCGCGGGCTATCCGCTCATCGACGTGCGGATCACGCTGCTGGACGGCAAGGCGCACTCGGTCGACTCCTCCGACGCCGCGTTCCAGACGGCGGGCGCGCTGGCCCTGCGCGAGGCCGCGGCGGGCGCGCGGATCCATCTGCTGGAGCCGGTGAGCGAGGTGGGCGTGCTGGTCCCGGACGACTACGTGGGCCCGGTGATGAGCGACCTGTCGAGCCGGCGCGGCCGGGTGCTCGGCACCGAGCAGGTGGGCTCGGGACGGACCCTGATCCGGGCCGAGGTGCCCGAGTTCGAGATCGGCCGGTACGCCATCGACCTGCGTTCCCTGTCCCACGGCACCGCCCGCTTCGACCGCGCCTACGCACGGCACGAGCCGATGCCGCCGCAGATCGCCGAGCGCGTCCGCGAGCAGGCCGGCGAGTCGCCGTGACCCGCTCCGCCCGGCCCGGTGCGCCGGTGGGCGGCTTCGGCCGTACCCCGGCGCGCCGTCGGTGGCTGCGGATACGCTGATCACCTGATCACGTCGTGCCGAAGTCGTGCGGCTGTCCTGCGGATCCGGCAGGTTGGCCTGTTCAACAGGTGTGCGGGGCAGTGAAGTCGGGAAGGCCGCAGGAGCGACACCGGCGGCGAGGGGGCGGGAATGTCGGTTGGTACGGAGTGGGACGGCCCGCAGGTGCCCGTCTCCGGCGACGAGGGACAGGCGGCGACGTTCGCGCTGGCCTCGGCCGCCTACCGGGACAACGTGATCGAGGACATCAAGAAGACCGACAACGAATGGCACCAGTCGACCGTCAAGGCCGGCCGGATATCCCTGCTCAGGCCCAACCTCGGCGAGGCCTTCTCACGGGCCGTGGTCGACCGCATGATCGCCCCGGGCCGAAAGCCGCTCATCCAGTCCTTCGGCGCCGAGCCCCAGGTCGTGGTGGAGCACGCGCTGGCGGCGAACAACATCCGGCGCGAGCGCGACAACCGGTTGTCCGTCGTCGTGGTGCTGTGCGGCCTGATCTTCCTGCCCGGGTTCATCGGCTGGCTGCTGGTCTTCCAGTTGCGCACGTTCGTCGCCAAGCGCGACGACAAGCGTGCCGGGACGCTCGCCACGGTGCTCCTCACCGGGGTGGGCGTGCTCGCCGCGCTCTTCCTGCTGAAGATGCCGTTCGGCGGATTCTGGGGGTGGTACGCGCGCGGCTGCGTCGTGATCCCGGTGCTCGGCTGGTTCTGGGCCAAGCGGATCTGCGAGCGCAGCGCCCGTGATCTGCGGGCGCGCTGGGAGGGCCTGCTCTCCGGCAGCAGCGTCGGCGCCAAGGTGCCCGAGGCAGTGCCGCGCGCTCCGGGCGAGACCGCGGCCGAGCAGTTGCGCCAGTCGCTGGCCCGGCTCGATGCCGAGCAGCGGTCCAACTCCGTCTTCTACGCCGGGCCGAAGGGCATACTCGGCATGGGCACCCGCTGGGGTTCCTGGCAACTCGCCGAGGACCTCGAGCCGGCGGACCCCTCGCGGGAGATCCACCCCTTCCGGAGCTGGGACGTCGTACGCGCCATCCACGACCAGCTCCGCATGCTGGAGCGGGGGCCGCTGAACACCGGTGGCTTCCCCCGGCCGTCGATACGGCACTGGATCGTCACGCCCATCGGGGAGAACTCCAAGGAGGTGTCCCGGCCCGAGGGCACGGACGTCGAGGCGTTCCAGATCAAGCAGCACGCGGTCCAGGACATCTGCAACAAGCAGCAGTTCGGCAGCGGCGACCGGCACTACCTGGGGGTGCAGTGGACGCTGTGGGACGGGCAGCTCGTGATCACCATGATGATCACGGTGACGGTGCTCCACGAGACGCTGCGCATCGAGGTGACCGGGCACGCCCTGGGACCGGTGAACCCGCTGTTCACCACGAAGCCGGCGGCGCCCACCAAGGAGGTCGCCAAGTCGCTCAAGCCCTGGGAGAGCCGCACGGTCAGCCTGCCCCTGGTACCCACCGACGAGGTGGTGCGGCTCACCGCGCGCGCCCCGCTGACCTGGTACCCGCCGATGCTCAAGTGGCTCGGCGGCTCGCTCGCCCTGCCGGAGCCGTTCGGGCTGCGGCACGCCTGGGCGGACCAGCCGTGGCGGCACCGCTTCATGGCCGACGACGCGCTGCGCGCGGCCACCCCGGTGCTGCGGGTGGTGCACTCGGCCGCGATCCGGGTGCTGCGGGAGAACGGCGTGGACACCGAGAAGTTCGGCAACCGCTCGTCCGTCCTCAGCGGCCTGGTGCAGGACCCGACGCCGCGGAAGGCCGATCTGTACGACGCGTGAGGGGTGCCCTCGGTCCCGAGGGCACCCGCGGACCTACGCCGGCGCCGGCCAGGCCTCGGCGAGCATCTTCCTGGTGTCCGCCAGTAGCTGCGGCAGCACCTTGGTCTGGCCGACCACCGGCATGAAGTTCGTGTCGCCGCCCCAGCGCGGGACGATGTGCTGGTGCAGGTGGGCGGCGATGCCGGCGCCGGCCACCGTGCCCTGGTTCATGCCGATGTTGAAGCCGTGGGCTCCGGACGCGGTGCGCAGCGCGGTCATGGCCTGCTTGGTCAGCTCGGCCAGCTCGGCCGTCTCCGGCAGGGTCAGGTCCGTGTAGTCGGCCACGTGCCGGTACGGCACGGTCATCAGGTGGCCGCCGTTGTACGGGTAGAGGTTGAGGACCGCGTACACGTGCTCGCCGCGGCGGACGATCAGGCCGTCCTCGTCCGACTTGGCCGGGATCGAGCAGAAGGGGCAGCCGTCGTCGGCCCCCGGGCCGCTCGGCTTGTTCTCGCCCTGGATGTAGGCCATCCGGTGGGGCGTCCACAGGCGCTGGAACGCGTCCTGCGTCCCCACTCCGATCTGCTGTTCCGGCTCACTCGTCATGCAAGGCAGCATATTGCTTCGCCCGTTCGCGGCGTGTCGCCGGGGCGTCCGGGCCCCCGTCAGCGGCCAAGCTGGGCCGGTGGACGACGACAGCCCCGCGGCCCGCTGGGAGCAGCGCACCGAGATCCCGCTCTTCCTGGGGTCGCTGATCTTCATCGCCGCCTATGCCACCCGGGTCCTGGCCCTGGGCATCCCGTCCTTCTGGCGGGGGCTGTGCCTGGCCACCATGCTCACGCTGTGGGCGCTGTTCGCGGCGGACTACCTGGTGCGCTGGCGACTCGGCGGGCAGCGGTTCCTGCGCTTCGTCAGCACGCACTTCCTGCACACCGTCGTCGTGGTCCTGCCACTGCTGCGCCCGCTGCGGATCGTGCCGCTCTACGACGTGATCCAGCGCAGGCAGGGAGAGCCCCGGCTCTCGCTGTACGCGCGCGTGATCGCCTACGCCAGCCTGTCCACCCTGCTGCTCGGTTTCTCCGGCGCCCTCGCGGTCTACCAGGAGGAGCGCGGGGCGCCGGGCGCCACCATGAAGACGTTCGGCGACGCCGTGTGGTGGGCCGCTTCGACCCTGAGCACGGTCGGCTACGGGGACGTCATCCCGGTGACCACGGCCGGCCGGGTGATCGCGACCGGGATGATGGCCGGCGGTCTCGGCCTGCTCGGCGCGGTGACGGGTTCGTTCTCGTCGTGGCTGATGCAGACCTTCGCCCGCGAGGGCGACGAAGGGCCCCCGGGAAGGTGACTCCCCGGCGGCCCTCCGAGGGCGCGGATCAGACCTGGGCCCGCTCCGCCACGACCTTCGCGATCTTGGCGATGGCCTCGTCGAACGGGATGCCGTTCTCCTGCGAGCCGTCGCGGTAGCGGAAGGACACCGAACCGCCCGACATGTCCTCGTCGCCCGCGATGACCATGAAGGGCACCTTCTGCTTCTGGGCGTTGCGGATCTTCTTCTGCATACGGTCCGAGGAGGAGTCCACCTCGACGCGCAGACCCTGCTTCCTGGCCGCGGCCGCGAACTTCTCCAGGTACTCCACGTGCGCGTCACCGATCGGGATGCCGATCGCCTGGACGGGGGCCAGCCACGCCGGGAAGGCGCCCGCGTAGTGCTCCAGGAGCACCGCGAAGAACCGCTCGATGGAGCCGAACAGGGCGCGGTGGATCATCACCGGACGCTGCTTGGCGCCGTCGGGACCGGTGTATTCGAGGTCGAAGCGCTCGGGCAGGTTGAAGTCGAGCTGGATGGTCGACATCTGCCAGGTCCGGCCGATGGCGTCCTTCGCCTGGACGGAGATCTTCGGGCCGTAGAACGCGGCGCCGCCCGGGTCCGGCACGAGGGGGAGGCCCTGCTTCTCGGCGACCTGGCGCAGCGTCTCGGTCGCCTCCTCCCAGACCTCGTCCGAGCCGACGAACTTCTCCGGGTCCTTGGTGGACAGCTCCAGGTAGAAGTCGGTCAGGCCGTAGTCGCGCAGCAGGCCGAGGACGAAGGTGAGCGTCCTGTCCAGCTCCTCGGACATCTGCTCACGGGTGCAGTAGATGTGCGCGTCGTCCTGGGTGAAGCCGCGGGCCCGGGTGAGGCCGTGCACGACGCCCGACTTCTCGTACCGGTACACGGTCCCGAACTCGAACAGGCGCAGCGGCAGTTCGCGGTAGGAGCGGCCGCGCGCGTCGAAGATCAGGTTGTGCATCGGGCAGTTCATGGGCTTGAGGTAGTAGTCCACGCCCTCGTCGAGCTGCATGGGCGGGTACATGCCCTCGGCGTACCAGTCCAGGTGCCCGGACGTCTCGAAGAGCTTCCCCTTCGTCGCGTGCGGGGTGTAGACGAACTCGTAGCCCTCCTCCTCGTGCCGGCGGCGCGAGTAGTCCTCCATCACGCGGCGGACGATGCCGCCCTTGGGGTGGAAGACGGCGAGGCCGGAGCCGATCTGCTCCGGGATGGAGAACAGGTCCAGTTCGTTGCCGAGCTTGCGGTGGTCGCGCTTCTCGGCCTCGGCGAGGAAGTCGAGGTGCGCCCTGAGCTCGTCCTTGGACGGCCAGGCGGTGCCGTAGATGCGCTGGAGCATCGGGTTCTTCTCGCTGCCGCGCCAGTAGGCGGCCGCGTTGCGCATCAGCTTGAACGCCGGGATCAGGCGGGTGGAGGGCAGGTGGGGACCGCGGCAGAGGTCCTTCCAGCACAGCTCGCCGGTCTTGGCGTCGAGGTTGTCGTAGATCGTCAGCTCGCCGGCACCGACCTCGACGTCCGCGCCGTCGTCGTGCGACGCCGAGCCCTTGAGGCCGATCAGCTCCAGCTTGTACGGCTCGTGCGCCAGTTCCTCGCGGGCTGACTCCTCGGTGACCACGCGGCGGGAGAAGCGCTGCCCGCGCTTCTGGATCTCCTGCATCTTCTTCTCGACGGCCTTGAGATCCTCGGGCGTGAACGGCTTCTCGACGTCGAAGTCGTAGTAGAAGCCGTCCTTGACGGGCGGGCCGATGCCCAGCTTGGCCTCGGGGAAGAGCTCCTGCACGGCCTGCGCCATGACGTGCGCGGTGGAGTGGCGCAGGATGTTCAGGCCGTCCTCGGAGGAGATGTGGACGGCTTCGACCTCGTCACCGTCGGCCGGCTCGTGGCTGAGGTCCCTGAGCTCACCGGCCACGCGCACGGCGATGACGGAGCGCTCGCCCGCGAAGAGGTCGGCGGCCGTAGTGCCCGTCGTCACCACGCGTTCTTCCCGCTCGGAATCGCGTTGGATGATCACACGGACGTCTGACACCGGTCTCTCCTGACTGAAGGTGGGGGCGGCGCCATACCAGGAGCGCGCGCACAAGGGATCGTACCGACCCGGGACCGCCGACCGCGAAACGGTTACTTTCAGTCCGTATCCCGGTACGCCTCGGTCCCGTGTGCCCGCGCGCCCCGGTGCCGTGCCGCGGTCCGCCCCGGTCGCGCCGGTCCCCTCCCGGCGCGTCTCAGTCCCCGTCCCGGTACGCCTCCCCGCACGCCTCCTCGAAGAAGTCGAGGTTCTCGTGCAGCGACTTCATCAGCCGGTCCCGCTCGGCGTCGTCGACCTGGACGGGTACGACCCCGCCGGCGCCGGTGAGCCTGCGGAAGCCGCCCCGGCGCTCCAGCCGGCCGTGCACCCGGACCGGGAGTCCGACGAGGTGCGCGTGCCCGGCGATGCGGTAGTCCTCCTCGCCCAGGATGACGCGGACGTGCGGGACGTCGGCGCCCGCGAGGACCCGCAGCCGCACGGCGCCCTCGCCCAGCGGTCCGGAGCGGCGCAGCCGGACGACGGCGCCGGTGATCCGCACCGGCACGGAGGGTTCGGCGCGCAGGTAGCGGGCGCCGGCCGCGCGCAGGGCGGGCAGGTCGCCCGGCGAGAACTCGACGGGTTCGGCCGGGGCCGCGCAGCCCTCGGGGACGCCGGCTCCGGGCGCCCAGGCGACCGCGACGCGGGCCCCCTCGGTGCCGCGCACGAGAGCGGTGAGCGCGTCGGTCAGTTCACGGCTGGCACCGGCCTCGACGGCGCCGTCGAAGGCGTCCATGCCGCCGGTGGCGCGCTGGTAGTCGACGGCCTCGCGCACCGCGTACAGCGCGTGGTGGAGACGGACGGCGAGCGGGCGGCCGCCGGCCACGGGCACGAAGGCCGTGAGTCGGCGCCCCTCGGCGCCGGGGCCGACGAGCACGTTCTCCAGCAGGGCCGCGGCTGCGGAGCGGTGCCGGGCGCCGTGGTAGCCGGCCCGCGCACGCGTGGCGAGGGCCGCGGCGAGGAGCAGTCGGCGGGCCGCGCCGCGCAGCCGCTCGTCGGCCGTCCAGGCCGCGGCCCCGGACGGTCCGCCCGGGGTGTCCCGCCACCAGCGGATCTCGTCACTGGGCACGGCGAGGGAGATCAGGACCTCGCGCGCGGACGGGGTGCCGCTGCGGGCGAGCGCGTCGAGGGCCTCGCCGAGCAGGTCGTCGCTGTCGGGGAAGGCGCGGCTCTCGGGGAGCAGCAGGCTGGTGCCGGCTCCGCCGGGACCCGGCGGGGTCCAGCGGCCGTAGCGCCCGGCCGCGCCGCCGCGCCGCCGCCAGCCGTGCCGGCGCAGCAGGGCGCCGAGCACGGCGGGGTCGACCGCGGCGGGGTCGGGTGGCCGGTGCCAGGCGGGGTCGTCGGGGTGCGGCCGGGCCCGGCGCGGAAGTTCCTCCTGGGGACGGCTCCTCATGGCCTGCCTCCCGTCCCGACCCGCGCCATGATCTCGCACAGCGCCCGGTCGTCGAAGATGCGTGAGGTCGCGATCCGCACGGTGGTCCGGTGCCGGCCGGTGACCGGCTGCCCGGCGAGGTTGACCCAGTAGCAGCAGTGCCGCAGGTCGAGCCGGTCGTGGCCGGCGCGCAGCCAGTCGTCCGGGGACCGCGGGACCAGCATGACGACCAGGATCTTGTGCACCGAGACGGGTGTGCGGGCGAGCTTGCGCAGGTGGTCGTTGTCGAGCGTGAACGAGAAGAAGCGGCCCGGGGGGTTCGGCGCGATCTGGTAGGTGCACTTGAGCTGCACCTTGATGGTGACCTCGTCGTCGACGGTGTGACCGGGCGCGCTGTGGCTGACGTGCCAGTCGATGCCGTTGTCCGGGAAGGGCTGGGACAGCGAGCAGCCTGCCGCGGCGGCGACCGCGTGCAGATAGCCGACCTGCAGTGTCTCCATGCAGGCGGTGGTGGCGAGCGTGCCGCGGAGGTGACCCGTGCGTTCGGGCAGCAGCCCGCCCCGCTCGGGCTGCGCAATGGCCATGACCAACAGCCTTCCGAGCCAGGGGTTTCCCCGTGACGGGCCGCTGAACTGCAAAGACCCGTACTCCTGTTGTGTCCTTCCGGCGTACGGCGCAAACGGCCCGGGTATCACCAAACAGGCAGAAGACGGGATGTCACCCGCCGCGGGTGAACGAGGAGTTGTATTGCGATGACGAGCTGGTACGAGGGGCCGTTGGCCGCCTTCGACACGGAGACGACGGGTGTGGACGTCGAGGCCGACCGGATCGTGTCGGCCGCCGTCGTGGTCCAGGACGCGCCGGGCACCCGGCCGCGGATCGTCCGCTGGCTGGTGAACCCCGGTGTACCGGTGCCCGGGGCGGCGACCGCGGTGCACGGGCTGACGGAGGAGCACCTGCAGCACAACGGCCGCTGGCCGGCGCCGGTGATGTACGAGATAGCCGACCGGCTCGCCGAGCACGCCGCGATGGGACGGCCGCTGGTGGTGATGAACGCGCCGTTCGACCTCACCCTGCTGGACCGGGAGTTGCGCCGGCACCGGGCGTCCTCGCTGGACCACTGGTTCCAGGCGGCCCCGCTGCGGGTGCTGGACCCTCGGGTGCTGGACAAGCATCTGGACCGCTACCGCAAGGGCCGCCGCACGCTGACCGACCTGTGCGCGCACTACGGCGTCGACCTGGACGGCGCGCACGAGGCGGCGGCGGACGCGCTGGCCGCGCTGGAGGTCGTACGGGCGGTGGGCCGCCGCTTCGCGACCCGCCTGGAGCGCCTCTCCCCCACCGAACTGCACACCCTGCAGGTCAACTGGCACGCGGCCCAGGCACGCGGCCTGCAGGCCTGGTTCGCCCGCAGCGGCTCGGAGGAGACGGTCAGCACGGACTGGCCGCTGCGCCCCGACCTGC
This sequence comes from Streptomyces cellostaticus, assembly GCF_023630175.1. Taxonomy (GTDB): domain Bacteria; phylum Actinomycetota; class Actinomycetes; order Streptomycetales; family Streptomycetaceae; genus Streptomyces; species Streptomyces cellostaticus_A. Next base: position 78,528 of record NZ_JALLIN010000014.1, read on the forward strand.
CGGCGGCGGCGTGAGCGCGGCGCGCCGAACGCGGCAGGGTCCTTCCCCGTGGAGGAAGGACCCTGGCGTACCGGACACGGTGGGCGATACTGGGTTCGAACCAGTGACCTCTTCGGTGTGAACGAAGCGCTCTCCCACTGAGCTAATCGCCCGGCGACGCCCTGAACAATACAGGGCTCCGCGGGGTTACTTCAAACCGCTCGGAGGTGGCGCAGCAGTCCGCGGCGGCCGCCGGCCATCATCAGCGCGTGGTTGGCCCGCAGGAGCGGCCGGGCCGGTACCGCGAGCCGCCTGAGCAGGGGCTTGGTCACATCGACGACCTGTTCGTAGCGGGCGAGCGTGCCCGGGCCCGCGGGGGTGACGGTCCAGCGGGCCCAGCCCTCGATGTCGCCGGACACGGCGGCCTCCAGGACGCCGGCGGCCGGGTCGTGACGTGTCTCGCGGACGGTGAGCGTCAGGTCGTACGGCAACAGGGAGCGGATGGTGAGGACACCGGTGGCGGCGTCGGGGCGGCTGACCGAGCGCACCTGGGGCCACCAGCGCGGATAGTCCTCGGGCCGCTCCAGCACGGCGAACACGTCGGCCGGCGCAGCGGGCAGGGACCACAGGGCGCGGAAACGGTAGTGGTTCCAGTCCATGGCCCGAGTCTGCCCGCGGCGCCGGATCCGAGTCCGCGTACGCGGACTCGGCGACACGCGGTACACGACGCCCGGCAGACCCGGGGGGCGGGCGCCGCCGCCCGTGCGACGGCGCAGGCCACGTGACCCTTCGTCAGCCGGTCACTCCTGCGCGGCGTCGCGACCCCGGCACGGTGAAGCGGACCGCGGGGCCGCGGACGCGGTCGCCGCCGGGCTCGGGGCGCCGTCGCGGGGGCCGGTGCCCGCGGTGCCGTGGGGCCGGTGCGTTTCCGCGCCGCTCGCCGCCGGCCTCGCCGTCCTTCGCGCCGCCCGCGCGGAAGTGATCCGGGCTCAGATCGTTCTGCGGCACCTGATCCTGAGGCCGTCGGGAATTCCGCGCTTGTCGTACTTCCGGGGGAAGGTGACGACGTTTTGGAAAACGCCTGCGGGATTTCCGTCGGCGGCCGCGTCCGGAACTTCTCCCGGAACGATTGATACGTCCGGAAGTCGGTCTTGACCTTGATCTTGGAGCACTCTTTCCCGAAGAGCGCGAAACGCCGTTCGATCTTCCCGGCCCGCCCTTCGACAGCCACCGGCAGTAACGGACGGTCACCGCATCGAACCCGGGACGACCGCCCCGCCGCACCGCGGCCGAAGCCCGGGAACGTCGCCGGGCACCCGGGGCGGCGGCCGGGGAACCGGTCGGCCTCGGGCCGTGTGCCCCGCAGGGTTCCCGCCGGTTCCCGCAGGGGGCGACGAGGCGCCCGACAGGCACGGGCAGGCCCCGTCGGTCGGGGGACGACCGCGCGCGGCGTGCCCCGTGCCCCGACGACGACGGCCCACCTGCTTCTCGCAGGTGGGCCGTGTTCCGGGTGGGCGATACTGGGTTCGAACCAGTGACCTCTTCGGTGTGAACGAAGCGCTCTCCCACTGAGCTAATCGCCCGGGCGCAGGAAGAACATTACCCCATGTCAGGGGGTGCCTCCGACCAGGGGGCGGGCCGGGCTGCCGGGGTCCGGCGCACCGGTGGCGGCTCCGCTCACTGGTTCTCGATCTTCCAGGGCATCACCAGGCCGAACTTCCACAGGTAGATCCCCACCAGCACCCCGATCGTCACCAGGCCGATCACGGTGAGCGCGATGTTCCGCCGGCGCACCCGGGGATCGAGGGCCCGCTGGGCCGCCTCGGTGACCTTGCGCTTGGTCCAGCGCAGCACGAGCTGCGCCCAGACGAACTCGGTCGCCCAGATCGCCATGCCGCCGAAGATCACCACCCAGCCGGGGCCGGGCAGCGGCAGCATGACGATCCCGGCCGCGACGACCGCGAGGCCGATCACGAAGACGCCGACCTGCCAGCTCAGATGCAGGACTCTGCGTGACCGGACGAACCGCGGAGCCCTGGAGCCGAGTCCCCGCTCGGCCCGCTCCTCGCCTGTCTTCATCTCGCCCGCCTCGTCGATGGCCACGACAACGCCGCCCCGGTCGTCACTCCCCGTATTCATACAGACAAACCCTACCGTAGTGAATCAGTCACCGGAATGGTCGCAACCCTCACCGAAGTTCTCGGCCGGAAGAGTTACGTAAACCCACGCAAAACCCTCAGAGGGGTTTACAACGGCACCGTAGGTGGCATGTCGATTTCGCCGACGTGCGAATCCCCGAGCGCACACTGAGCGAAAGGCCCTGGCGCTTATGAACACCACGGTCAGCTGCGAGCTGCACCTGCGCCTCGTTGTGTCGAGCGAGTCCTCCCTGCCTGTCCCCGCAGGCCTGCGGTACGACACGGCCGACCCCTACGCCGTGCACGCCACCTTCCACACCGGAGCCGAGGAGACCGTCGAGTGGGTGTTCGCCCGCGACCTCCTCGCCGAGGGTCTCCACCGCCCCACCGGCACCGGAGACGTCCGCGTCTGGCCGTCTCGCAGTCATGGCCAGGGCGTGGTCTGCATCGCCCTCAGCTCCCCTGAGGGAGAGGCTCTGCTGGAGGCCCCGGCGCGGGCCCTGGAGTCCTTCCTGAAGCGAACCGACGCCGCCGTGCCGCCCGGCACGGAGCACCGGCACTTCGACCTGGATCAGGAGCTCTCGCACATCCTGGCGGAGAGCTAGGCCGCGCCCCACCAAGCCGCCCGGCGCCGTCCACTCGGGGAGACGGCTCGGGCTCAGGACAACCGCATACGGCACAGGCCCGCGCCGTCACCGTGAGTGCTCACGGTGATGGTGCGCGCCTGCGTGTGTACCGCGCGCGTCCGGGCGTGGGAGACTCGGGACTCCCAGGGGCACGGGGCGCCGTGCCGGCGGACGGCCGGCGGGGCGGTACCCGATGTGGTGGGCGCGGTTGTCGCTACTATCGGCCGGCATCGGCGGGCGCCCGCCCGACCTCCAGGCCAGGGAGCGAAACGTGCTGATCACCCACGACACCCGCTGCGCCCTCGACACCGTGGTGGATCTGGTGAACTCCGTGCCGGACGACGGGGCGGCGGCGGACGGGCTGCCGGATGTCGCGGCACTCGCCGATTTCGTGCGAAGCCACAACATGAGCGACGTGGGCGTGCTGTCGGAGTTCGACCTGTCGGCGGTGCGCAAGGTCCGCAGCCGGTTCGCGGGGATCTTCGCCGCGCCGGACGCCCGGGCGGCGGCGGCGCAGATCAACGAACTGGTGGCCGCGGCCGGCACCACCCCGCGCCTCACGGACCACGACGGCTACGACTGGCACGTGCACTACTTCGCTCCCGGCGCGTCCGTCGCGGACCATCTGGCGGCCGACTGCGGCATGGCGCTCGCCTTCTTCGTGGTGGCCGGGGAGCAGGAGCGGCTGCGGCGCTGCGAGGCACCGGACTGCCGGCGCGCCTTCGTGGATCTGTCCCGCAACCGCTCACGGCGCTACTGCGACAGCCGGACCTGCGGCAACCGGCTGCACGTGGCCGCGTACCGGGCACGGCGCAAGGAGGCGGCGGGCTGACCGTCCGGGTGGGCCGGACCGCTCGTGCCCGTCGGGGCGACGCCTGTCCCGGCGGGTGACGCCGGGACGGACGTGTACGGCTCACAGCAACAGCAGGTCGTGCAGCGCAGCCATGAGGATGAGACACCCGATCACCGCAAGAAAGATCATCAACGGTGGCTGGGAAAGGGCGAAGAGGCATCCGCGCGGCTCGTCCTTCGGCGGCGCGGCCTCGCTCTCTGACGTGTCCAGCATCTCGCGGCCGATGATGGACCAGACGGCACCCCGTTGGCGATCAGCACACCCACCGAGTGCGGGTGTGCACCGTTTTCCCCACGGACCGGTTCACCTTGGTTCCGGATGTGAACGGTTTCAGGTCATATGCCGTGCTTCTTCAGGATGGCCTCGATGTCGCTGAAGTCGTCGCCGGAGGTCGCGCCCTCGGGCGGGGAGGCCGGCCGGGCGGCCGGGCTCCTCCCGGCGCCGAGCGAGGGCGCCGAGGCCGCCGGCGCCACCGCGTCGGTCCGGGCACCGCGAGCGGCGGCGCGCTCGGCCCTGCGGTCGGCGCGGGTGCCGCCGCGTCGGCGCTCGACGGCGCGCGTCCCGGCGAACAGCAGCCCGGCCGCGGCCAGCACACCGAAGCCGGCCCAGGCCGTGGGGCTGAGGGCGGTGTCGGAGAGCCACCCGACGATCCCGGTCATCACCAGGCCGATCGGCACGAGGGAGTAGGCCGCGATCCGTGCGGCGGAGAGGTAGCGCTTGCGGTAGGCGGTGACCACCGCAATGCCCAGGCCCGCCGCGGACACGGCGGAGCAGACGGTCTCGGCAATCATCCGGTCCTCCTGGCGGGCTCGGTCGGCCGGCGGGTCGAGGACGGCACGGGGTGTGCGCCTCGTCTGTTCCATCCTGCACCGTCCCGGTCCCGCCGGGCCACGCTCCGGCCCGACATCAGGGAGATCTCCGGGTCGTCTCCTCCGTGGGTCCGGTCCGCGTGCCGCCCCGGGACGGTCCGCGCGAGGCCCCCCGAACCCGCGAGGCGGGCCCGGACGACGGTCCCCTGGGCCTCCCGCGGGCCCGGGGCGGCGCCCGATTCGGTCCCCGAGTGCCCGCCTGGAAGACTGGTGACCATGAGCGACTCCTCACCCCACCGCGCCGAACCCCTCGTCCTCGACGTCTGGTGCGAACTCCAGTGCCCCGACTGCCGGAGCGCCCTGGACGACGTCCGTGCCCTGCGCGCCCGCTACGGGGACCGGCTGGAGCCGCGGCTGCGGCACTTCCCGCTGGAGAAGCACAAGCACGCCTTCGCCGCCGCCCAGGCCGCCGAGGAGGCCCTGGCCCAGGGGCAGGGCTGGCCGTACGTGGAAGCCGTGCTGGAGCGGGTCACGGAGCTGGACCGTGCGGGAGAGCCCCTCCTGGTCGAGGTGGCCCGCGAACTGGGTCTGGACGCGGAGGAGTTCGACACCGCCCTGATCGACGGCCGGCACATCCTGATCGTCGACGCCGATCAGGCGGAGGGCAAGGCCGTCGGGGTGACCGGCACCCCGACGTACGTCATCGGCGGCGAGCGCCTCGACGGCGGCAAGAGCCAGGAGGGGCTGCGCGAGCGGATCGAGGAGATCGCCGACCGGCTGCTGGCCGAGCGGGCGTGACCCGGCCCGGCCACCGTCGGCCCCCGTGGCCGCACGCCCGTCCGCCCCGCGACGCCCGACGGGCGGACGACTCGATTTCGGCGGCACGGCCTACAGCAGCGGCTTGCTGAAGGCCGACTCCTTCGTCTCGTAGCCCAGTGACTCGTACAGCCGCTCGGCCGGGGCGTTGCCGGCGAAGACGTTGAGCCCGAGGACCGGCCGGCCGGCCGCGATCGCCCGGCGCTCCGCCAGCAGCATGAGCGTCCGGCCGTGCCCCCGGCCCCGGTGGTCCGGGTCGGTCTCGACGTCGAAGACGAACCCCCTGTCCTCCTGCAGGGCCAGCCACAGCACACCGACCCGCGTGCCCGCGTGCTCCAGGACGCTGAAACTCATGTCCCCGGTGGACCGCCCCTGCGGCAGCAGCGTCTCGTGGTCCCTGCGGGCCTTGGCGTGCGCGGCCGCCTCGGGCACGCCCCGCTCGATCCACATCCGGGCGTAGTCCTCCAGCGCGTGTTCCTGCCAGGCGGCGAACTCGGCGGGGGTCATGGGCCGGGCCTGGCTTTCCGGAGGCAGTTCGGGCGGAGCGCCGCCGAGCCGTTTCTCCATGCTCCGGTTGCGCAGGGAGTAGCCGAGAGCGCCGACCAGCCGCGTCGCGCCCTCCTCCGCGGCCGGGACCACGACCTCCATCCGGGTGCAGCCCCAGCCGCGGGCGACCTCCTCCGCGGCCAGCGCGGCCACCGTCCCCCTGCCGCGCCGCCGGTCCGGCTCGGCGATCCGCACCTCGATGATGCGCGCCACCGCGTCACCGAGGTTCGCCGAGGTGCCGAGGTGGAGCACACCGACGGGGCGGCTGTTCACGCACACCTGGTACCGGCGCGAGCGTGTTCCGTCGGCGTTGCGCTGAAGCGGCTCGGCCGGCCGCAGGGTCGTCGTCATCACGGGTGTTCTACCCGCTCGGCGGGCCCGGGTCAGCCGAATTTCGGGCCGGTCAGGGATCCAGGTCGTGCCCGGACCGCTCCTCGAAGATCCGCATCGCCTTGAGGGTCGCCGGACCGGGGGCGCCGGGCAGCTCCCGGTCGTCGATCCGGTGCACCGCCTGGACGTCGCGCAGGGAGGAGGTGAGGAAGACCTCCTCGGCGCGCTCCAGCACGTCCAGCGGCAGATCGGTCTCCCTGGCACCGGTCCACTCCACCACCAGGGCGCGGGTGATGCCGGGGAGGCAGCCGGAGGCGACCGGCGGGGTGTGGACCTCGCCGTCCAGGACGACGAAGACGTTCGACCCGGTGCCCTCGCAGAGCTGTCCGACCGTGTTGCCGAACAGGGCCTCGGAGGCGCCGTGTTGGTGGGCGCGGGCGAGGGCGACGACGTTCTCGGCGTAGGAGGTGGTCTTCAGGCCGGTGAGCGCGCCCCGCTCGTTGCGGGTCCAGGGCACCGTGATCACGGCGGTGCTCTCCGGGCGGCGGGCGGTGTCGCCGAGGGCGACCACCAGGGTCGGGCCGTGCTCACCGCGGTCGGATCCGAGCGGTCCGTGGCCGCCGGTGTAGGTGATGCGCATCCGCCCCAGTGGCGTCGGGGTGGCCCCGAGCACGGCCGCGCAGGCGCGCCGGACCTCGTCGAGGTCGGGGTCGGGCAGGCCCAGGCCACGGGCCGAGCGGGTCAGCCGGTCCAGGTGGCGGGTGAGGGCGAAGAGTTCGCCGTCGACGGCCTTCACCGTCTCGAAGACGCCGTCGCCGACGGTCAGCCCGTGGTCGAAGACGGACACCCGGGCGGAGTCGATGTCCCGCAGAGCGCCGTCCAGCCAGATCCTCATGTGAGAGCCCCTCCACTTTCCTGGTACAGCCCCGACGCTACCGCGAGCAGCCGGGACGCCTTCAGCTCGGTCTCCCGCCACTCCCCCTCGGGATCGGATCCCCAGGTGATGCCGGCACCGGTGCCGAACCGCAGCACCGGCGCGCCGGGGGATGAGCGGTCGATCCAGAAGGTGCGGATGCCGACGGCCAGCTCTCCGACGCCCCGGTCGGCGTCGACCCAGCCGATGCCGCCGCAGTACGGGCCGCGCGGGACGGGTTCCAGGGCCCCGATGATCCTGAGCGCGCTGGACTTGGGGGCACCGGTGACGGATCCGGGCGGGAAGGCCGCGGCGAGCAGCTCGGGCCAGCCGGTGTCCGGGCGCAGTTCGCCGCGGACCGTGGAGACCAGGTGGACCAGGCCGGGGTGCTTCTCCACGGCGCACAGGTCGGGCACGCTCACGCCGCCGGTGGCGCAGACCCGTCCGATGTCGTTGCGGACCAGGTCCACGATCATCACGTTCTCGGCGTAGTCCTTCTCCAGCAGGTCCGCCTCGGTGCGGCCGGTGCCCTTGATGGGGCCCGACTCCACGGTCCGGCCCGCGCGGCGCAGGAACAGCTCCGGTGAGGCGGTGGCGATCTCCACGCCGTGCTCCGGCAGCCGGACGGTGCCCGCGTACGGCGCGGGGTTGCCGCGGGCCAGCAGGGCGGTCAGGGCGTCCACGTCGGCGTCGGGGGCGACGGGCGCGCTCAGCACCCGGCAGAGGTTGGCCTGGTAGACCTCACCGGCGGCGATGTGCTCGCGGATCCGGTCCACGGCCGCGGTGTACCCGGCGCGGTCCAGCGAGGAGGTCCAGTCGGTCCCCGCCGGGCCGCGCCAGCCGCCCGGCACCGGGGCGGGCACCGGCTCCTGCCGGACTTCGGCGAAGCGGGCGCAGGTCAGGCGGCCCTCGAAGTCGGCGCAGACGGCCCAGAAACCGGCCGAGTCCAGGGCCGCCGGGTCGTCGGTGACGTCGAGCAGACCGGTGGCGAGGCGGGTGCCGAAGCGGGCCAGGGGAGGTGGGCCGGAAGGGTGGTGAAGCACGGGGTCGAGTCTAGGGCTGGTGTCCGAATCGCGGCCGGGAGACGTCCCCCGGGAGGCGCCGGCCGCCTGATCCGCCGGGTGCAGCGCAGCACGCTGCGCAAACGCGTTTTTGTACTGGCCCGGGAATCCGCTAGAGTTCATCACGTCGCCGGGACGCGGGAGCGGACCGAAACGACAGGCGGACGTAGCTCAGTTGGTAGAGCGCAACCTTGCCAAGGTTGAGGTCGCGAGTTCGAGCCTCGTCGTCCGCTCGAAGGAAGAAGGGGTCGTCCCGATCCCCTACACTCCTGGTGGAGTGGCCGAGAGGCGAGGCAACGGCCTGCAAAGCCGTCTACACGGGTTCAAATCCCGTCTCCACCTCCAAGGACGATTAGCTCAGCGGGAGAGCGCTTCCCTGACACGGAAGAGGTCACTGGTTCAATCCCAGTATCGTCCACTGGATCCGCCGGCTGGTACGGCAGGATCCGAACCCGCGCGATTAGCTCAGCGGGAGAGCGCTTCCCTGACACGGAAGAGGTCACTGGTTCAATCCCAGTATCGCGCACTGCCTGTGACGTGAAGGTCACAGTCCGCGGACGATTAGCTCAGCGGGAGAGCGCTTCCCTGACACGGAAGAGGTCACTGGTTCAATCCCAGTATCGTCCACACACCAGGAAGCCCCCGGCCGTCTCGTACGGCCGGGGGCTTCCGCGTGATCCGTGGCTCAGCTCGAGAACAGCATGCGGCCGAAGCTCTTGTGCCGGTGATGGCCGCCGTGGTGGCCCCCGTGGTGGCCGCCGTGATGGCCCCCACCGTACGGGGCGCCCCAGGCGGGTGCGGACGGAGCCGGGTACGCCTGCGGGGCGGCCGGGGGCGGGGGCGGGGGCATCGGCTGGGACCACTGGGACTCCAGGCGGGTCAGCGCCTCCAGCTCGCCGTAGTCGAGGAAGATGCCGCGGCAGCCACCGCACTGCTCGATCTGGACGCCGTTGCGGTTGTAGGTGTGCATCGGCGCGTGGCACTTCGGACACTGCATGGTCGGCTCAACTCCTCGCCGGTCGGTCCTGCTTGGTGTTTCCCCAGGACAGACTCCGCGCGGCCCCGGTCGGTTGCACCCTACGCCGGGAACCCGCGCGTCAACCGGTGCGGGGCGGAGGTCATTCGGGCGCACGCGTCGACCAGCGCCCGCTCCACCTCGTCCAGCGGACGGCCGGCGGCGATCGCCTTGGTGAGGGCGCGGGCCGCGGTCTGCGCGGTGAGCGCGCGGGCGGGGACGTCCAGGGCGGCCCAGGGGTCGCCGTTCGCCGGTACGGCGGGGCCGCCGGCCTCTCGGTAGGCGGAGAGGAACCGGGTCCACTCGTCGGGCGGGAGCAGGCCGCAGGCGTACCAGGCGGCCGGGCGGGCGAGGTCCCAGGCCGGTACGCCGAGGCCGAGGTCGTCCACGTCGATCAGCCGCCAGGGACCGTCGGGGGCGGGGTGCCGCACGAGCTGACCGAGGTGCAGGTCGCCGTGGCAGAGGGCGGGAGCGCCGGGCATGGGGGCCTCGGCGCGGGCCCAGGCGGGGAGCGCGGTCCAGGCACGCAGGACGGGGGGTCCGGCCGGGTGCGGGGCGGTGCCCAGGGCCGTGCGCAGGAGGTCGAGGGCCTTGGCGGCCTTGACGGGTCCGCGCATGGCGGGCGGGGGGACGAGGCCGCCCGGGACCGTTCGGTGCAGCCGGGCGAGGAGGGTGGCGGCCGCCTCCCAAGGTGCGGCGCCGGGGTCGTCCGGGGCGACGGGGACGCCGTACGGCCAGAGGGTGACGAGTCGGCCGCACAGGGCCGTGGGCGCGGTGGCGAGCGGGGGCAGCAGGACCTCCGGGGCGCCGGCCGCGACGGCCAGGCGGAGGGTGAGGCCGACCGGTTCGGTGTCCGGGGCGTGGGCCTTGGCCACGGTGCCGGCGTGCCGGACGACGGTGGCGTCGGGCCGGTCGGCGAGGGTCGCTCCCCGGCAGGCGCAGGGGCCCGCGCCGGGGAGTGCGTGGGCGTGGGCGGCGGCTCCGGCCTGGGCGGTCAGCGCGGTCAGGAGATTCACGGGGTCACTTCGGCCTCGGAGGTGGGGTGGCCCGGGGAGCCTACGCCCGCGCAGGGCGGGGGTGGGGTCGCGCCGTGGTGGTGGACGGTGTCCGCCGGACCCGGGGCCCCGGTGGTGGACGCGGCAGGCGGGCGCCCCGCACGCGGGACGGCGCAATGCCGGCGCAGCTCCCCAGCTGCGCCGGCATTCGTGCCGTCCGCCGCACCCCCGTCCCCACGGGGTTTCATGGATGGATGTCCCCGCCCGGACCGCTCTTCCGGGCCTGGGGTCGCCGCTCAGCGCCCCAGCATCGCACCCACGGACGACGCCTGTGTGGCCACCGTCTCCCAGCCGTCGAAGACGAGCAGGAGCAGGGCCGCCAGGGGAAGGGCCATGAGCGTCGCCACCAAGGGGTGGCGACGGCCCGTGCGGCGGGGGGCGAACGTGGTGCGCCGCGGTGCCGCGTGGGCCATGGTCCCTCTCCTGACCGTCTGTCGTACTTGCTCTTGTTCCAGCAGCGGCGGGTGCCCGACCTCGGGGGACGAGTGCTGGCACCCGCCGCTTGACCTCAAATCTAGGCGCGGGGGGCCTGGTGGGCGTCATGCCCTCGTATCGATCGGCGGGCCTCCCGGAGGATGAGCGGCAACCGGTGGCGTACTCCCCTGGGTGGAGACATGGACCTGACTCTCGGGGTCTTCCCGGAGGGGGCGTCCGCTGTGCCCCGTCATGTCCGGACCCGCCGACGCGTCACTTCGAGTGAGTTCGATCACTTCCTCCTTTTCCGGGCGGTCGGCGCGGGGTGTCCCGATCGTCCCGCGGCCGGCCCCGCCGACCCCGTTCCGGTGCGACCGCGAGTGCCGCGGCCGGGCCGCCGCGGCCTGCGCCCGGTCACCGCGCTCCGGATCAACACCCTTTTCCCACAGCACGGTTGAAGCCGCCTTGGCCTCAATGGCCCGGTGCGGGACGGTTTGCTGACCCTGTCTCACCCCGCCCGCGCGCGGCGGACAATCCCCCGGGCCGAGAGGGCGCGGCCTATGCGCGCGGGCGGCCGTGGAAACGTAAGCTGTGCCACGTCACAGGGACCGGGCAGCGGGGATGAACATGGCGATGATGCGCCTGAGGCGCGAGGACCCGCGCGTCGTCGGCTCGTTCAGGCTTCACCGACGGCTCGGCGCGGGCGGTATGGGCGTGGTCTACCTCGGCTCCGACAAGAAGGGCCAGCGGGTCGCGCTCAAGGTGATCCGGCCCGATCTGGCGGAGGACCAGGAGTTCCGGTCGCGCTTCGCCCGCGAGGTCTCGGCGGCCCGGCGCATCAGGGGCGGGTGCACGGCCCGGCTGGTGGCCGCGGACCTGGAGGCCGAGCGGCCCTGGTTCGCCACGCAGTACGTCCCCGGGCCCTCCCTGCACGACAAGGTCGCCGACGACGGCCCGCTCGGCGCGGCCGACGCGGCGGCGATCGGCGCGGCCCTGTCCGAGGGGCTGGTCGCCGTGCACGAGGCCGGTGTCGTGCACCGGGACCTGAAGCCGTCCAACATCCTGCTGTCCCCCAAGGGACCGCGGATCATCGACTTCGGCATCGCCTGGGCCACCGGCGCCTCCACGCTCACCCACGTCGGCACGGCGGTGGGCTCACCGGGCTTCCTCGCTCCCGAGCAGGTGCGCGGCGCCGCCGTGACACCGGCGACGGACGTGTTCTCGCTCGGGGCGACGCTGGCCTACGCGTCGACCGGCGACTCGCCGTTCGGGCAGGGCAGTTCCGAGGTGATGCTGTACCGGGTGGTGCACGAGGAGCCCCAGCTCCACGGGGTGCCGGACGCCCTCGCCCCGCTGGTCCGGGCCTGTCTGGCCAAGGATCCGGACGACCGGCCGAGCACGCTGCAACTGTCGCTCCGGCTGAAGGAGATCGCCGCCCGCGAGGCACAGGGCCTGGCCGAGGTCCGGCCGCCCGCGCAGCGTGCCGCCGAGGCGGACCTGCCCACCGGTCGGCTCGCCGACACCTACCCCGAGCAGCAGCGCGCCCAGCGGCGCACGGCTCCCGGTACTCCGCTGCCGCGTGGGAACACCCCCGCCCGGGGCGGCCGGCCCACCCGGGGCGGCGTCGCGCGGAACAGCGGGACCGCCTCGCGGCCGGGTGCGGCCCGGTCCACCCCGCCGCCGCGCGGAGGCGGCCCGCGCTCCGGCAGCCGTACCGGTCCGCGCAGCGGTCCGGGGCGGTCGGCACCGCGTCCGACGGGAAGCAGGCTGCGGCCGGCCAATCCCCGGCTGCTGCGGCAGCGGCTGTTCGTTTTCGTGGTGGTGACGCTGCTGGTCGCGCTCGGCATCGCGGTCGCGCAGGGCTGCCAGGGTCCGGCACGTGGTCTGGGCGGCGACGGGCGGCGGCAGCAGCAGCAGCACGTGGGGCTGGGCCAGCGCCCGCCGGCCGAGGGGTCTGCGGCCTCCCCGGTTCAGGCCCCGGGCCGTCCCGAGGCCACCGCGTAGAACGCCACCGCGGCCGCCGCGCCGACGTTCAGGGAGTCGACGCCGTGCGACATCGGGATGCGGACCCATGCATCGGCGGCGGCCAGGGCCCGGGCCGACAGCCCGTCGCCCTCGGCGCCGAGCATCAGGGCCACCCGGTCCATCAGGTGCGGGGCGGTCTCGTCGAGGGTGCGGGCCCGGTCGTCGGGTGTGAGCGCGAGGAGAGCGAAGCCGGCCTCGCGCACCGGGTCCAGGCCCGCGGGCCAGGTCTCCAGGCGGGCGTAGGGCACGGAGAAGACCGCGCCCATCGAGACCTTGACGCTGCGCCGGTACAGCGGGTCGGCGCAGTCCGGTGAGAGCAGTACCGCGTCCATGCCGAGGGCGGCCGCGGAGCGGAAGATCGCGCCGATGTTGGTGTGGTCGTTGACCGCCTCCATGACCACGACCCGCCGGGCGTCGCGCAGCAGGTCCTGCGTCGTCGGCAGCGGCTTGCGCCCCATGGAGGCGAGGGCGCCGCGGTGCACGTGGTAGCCGGTGACCCGCTCGGCCAGATCCGGGGTGACGGCGTACACCGGCGCCGGGATGTCGTCGATGACGTCCCGCATGGCGTCGATCCACTTCGCCGAGAGCAGCATGGACCGCATCGCGTACCCGGCGTCCCTGGCCCTTCTGATGACCTTCTCGCCCTCGGCGATGAACAGGCCCTCGGCGGGCTCGCGCCTGCGGCGCAGCTCGACGTCGGTCAGGCCCGTGTAGTCGCGCAGGCGCGGGTCGTCGGGATCCTCGATGGTGATGAGTTCGGCCACGGGGTGATACTGCCTTGTCCTGGGTGGGTCGGTTGCCGGCGGCTGGGAGGCGGGCGGGACGTCCCGGGCCCGGTGCTCCGGGTCGTGCGGGCTCAGGCCGCCGGTTCGGGGCCCACGTTCACCACCTCGCCCACGACGATGACCGCCGGGGGCCTGACGTCCTCGGTGCGCACGGTCTCGGCGACCGTGGCGAGGGTCGCGTCGACGCGGCGCTGCGCGGCCGTCGTGCCCTCCTGGACGAGGGCGACGGGGGTCTGCGGCGGCCTGCCGTGCGCGACGAGGGTGTCGGCGATCTTCCCGATCTTGTCGACGCCCATCAGGATCACCAGCGTGCCGGTCAGCCGGGCCAGGGACGGCCAGTCGACCAGGGACCGGTCGTCGTCGGGGGCGACGTGGCCGCTGACCACGGTGAACTCGTGCGCCACACCCCGGTGGGTGACCGGGATGCCGGCGGCGCCGGGCACGGAGATGGAGCTGGAGATGCCCGGCACGACCGTGCACGGGATGCCGGCCTCGGCGAGTGCCTGGACCTCCTCCATGCCCCGGCCGAAGACGAACGGGTCGCCGCCCTTGAGCCGGACCACCGACCTGCCCTGCCTGGCATGCTCGATCAGGGCGTTGTTGATGGCCTCCTGGGCCATGTAACGACCGTACGGGATCTTCGCCGCGTCGATGACCTCGACGTGCGACGGCAGCTCGGCGAGCAGGTCGCGCGGGCCGAGGCGGTCGGCGATGACGACGTCGGCCTCGGCGAGGAGACGGCGGCCGCGCACGGTTATCAGGTCCGGGTCGCCGGGGCCGCCGCCGACCAGCGCGACTCCGGGGGTGCGGGTGCGGTGGTGCGGTGCGACGAGGGTGCCGTCGCGCAGGCCCTCGACGACCGCGTCGCGGACGGCGGCCGTGTGCCGGGGGTCGCGGCCGCGGGCGTCGGTGGTGAGGACGGCCACCGTGACTCCCTCGCTGTGCCCGGTCGCCGGGGTCCAGGCGGTCGCCCGGTCGGCGTCGTCGGAGCGCACGCACCAGACGCGGTTCCGCTCCGCCTCGGCGGACGCGGCGGCGTTGGTCTCGGGGTCGCTGGTGGCGATGAGGACGTACCAGGCCTGATCGAGGTCGCCCTCGGCGTACCGCCGGCGCTGCCAGGTGATCTCACCGCCGTCCGCCATGGCCTCGACGGAGGGCGTGGCCTCCGGGGAGACGAGGACGATGTCGGCGCCTGCCGCGATCAGTGCCGGGAGGCGGCGCTGGGCGACCTGGCCACCGCCGAGGACGACCACACGGCGGCCGGAGAGGCGGAGGCCTACGGGGTAGGCGGGGTGTTCGGCCATGAGGGACGGCTCCTCGTGCAGCTCTCTGCGATGGGCGCGCTGCGACTTTGGAGCGGCCCTGACGTGCGGATTTTAGGACGTGGGAGCGAGCGGGGCACGGGCGGTCCGGTGGCTGAACACCGGACCGCCCGCCGCCGGGCCGCTACTTCTCCGTGACGCCCGCCGAGTCGAACGTGGCCACCTCGTGCATCGCCCGTGCGGCGCTCTGCACCAGCGGCAGGGCCAGCAGGGCGCCGGTGCCCTCGCCGAGGCGGAGGTCGAGGTCGACCAGGGGACGCAGGCCCAGCTTGTTGAGCGCGGCCGCGTGGCCGGGCTCGGCGCTCCGGTGACCGGCGATGCAGGCCGCGAGGACCTCGGGGGCGATCGCGCGGGCGACCAGGGCCGCGGCGCCGGCGCTGACACCGTCCAGGATCACCGGCGTACGCAGGGAGGCGCCGCCGAGGAGCAGGCCGACCAGGGCCGCGTGCTCGAAGCCGCCGAGGGCCGCGAGGACGCCGATCGGGTCGGCCGGGTCCGGCTGGTGCAGTTCCAGGGCGCGGCGGACGACGTCGGTCTTGCGGGCCAGCGTCTCGTCGTTGATGCCGGTGCCCCGGCCGGTGACCTCGGCCGGGTCGGCGCCGGTGTAGACCGAGATCAGCGCGGCGGACGCGGTGGTGTTGGCGATGCCCATCTCGCCGGTGAGCAGCGCCTTGTTGCCGGCCGCCACCAGGTCGCGGGCGGTCTCGATGCCGACCTCGACGGCGGCCTTGGCCTCCTCGCGGGTCATCGCCGGGCCGGTGGTCATGTCGGAGGTGCCGCCGCGGATCTTGCGGGGCAGCAGTCCGGGCGTGGCGGGCAGGTCCGCGGCGACACCGACGTCCACGACGCACACCTCGGCGCCGACCTGGCCGGCGAAGGCGTTGCACACCGCTCCGCCGCCGAGGAAGTTGGCCACCATCTGCGCGGTGACCTCCTGCGGCCAGGGGGTGACGCCCTGGGCGTGCACTCCGTGGTCGCCGGCGAAGATCGCGACGGCCGCGGGCTCCGGGATCGGCGGCGGGCACTGCCGGGACAGCCCGGAGAGCTGGGCGGAGATGATCTCCAGCATGCCGAGCGCGCCGGCCGGCTTGGTCATGCGCTTCTGGCGCTCCCAGGCCTCGCCGAGGGCCTTGGCGTCGAGCGGGCGGATCTGTGCGACGGTCTCGGCAAGCAGGTCGTGGGGTTCCTCTCCGGGCAGGGCGCGGCGGCCGTACGTCTCCTCGTGCACCACCCAGGACAGCGGGCGCCGCTTGGACCAGCCGGCCTGCATCAGCTCGGGTTCGTCCGGGAACTCGTCGACGTATCCGACGCACAGGTAGGCGATGACCTCGAGGTGCTCGGGCAGGCCGAGGGCGCGGACCATCTCCCGCTCGTCGAAGAAGCTGACCCAGCCGACCCCGAGGCCTTCGGCGCGCGCGGCGAGCCACAGGTTCTCCACCGCGAGCGCGGCGGAGTACGGGGCCATCTGCGGCTGGGTGTGCCGGCCGAGGGTGTGGCGGCCGCCGCGGGTCGGGTCGGCGGTGACCACGATGTTCACCGGGGTGTCGAGGATGGCCTCGATCTTCAGTTCCTTGAACTGCTTGGCCCGGCCCTTGGGCAGCGACTTGGCGTAGGCCCCCCGCTGGCGCATGGCGAGCTCGTGCATGGCCCGCCGCGTGTCGGCGGAGCGGATGACGACGAAGTCCCAGGGCTGCGAGTGGCCCACGGAGGGCGCCGTGTGGGCCGCTTCCAGGACGCGCAGCAGCACCTCGTGCGGGATCGGGTCACCACGGAAGCCGTTGCGGATGTCGCGGCGCTCGCGCATCACCTTCAGCACGGCCGCGCGCTCGGCGTCGTCGTAGGCGGGCGCCGCCGGTCCGGCGGACCGTGCCGGTTCCTCCGCCCCGGTCGCGCTGTCCTCCTGGTCGGCGGCCGTGGTGCGCAGGTCCTCCGCGTCCTGTACGACGTCGGCGGCGGCCTCGGCGTCCGGCGCCGGCGGCGCCCCGGCGGGCTCGGCCTCGCGGGGCGCGGGGACCGTGGCCGCCGCCTCCTGCTGGTCCTGGGCGGGCAGCACGATGGGGTGCGCCGGGGTCGGTGCCAGGTGCGGTGTGGTCGGCACCTGGCCGTCCACGGGCACGAACTGCCCGAGCGGCTGCTCGGGGTCCGGCCGCAGCGGAACGGCGGAGGGCAGGGGCCCGGCCGGGTCCGGCCCCGCGGCGGGCGGGGGCGGCGACGCGGTCTCGGCGGCGGCCGGTGCGGGCGTCTCCGCGGCGGGCCGGAGCTGCGGGCCCGAGGCCGCGCCGGGGCCGGTGGGCGGGGTGGGCGTGCCGTCGCCGGCGGCGTCCTCGACGGCGTGGGGCCGGTGCTCCTGCGCTGGGGGCGCCGCGTCGCCGTCCGGCGTGGCGGGAGCGGTGATCTGCGGGCCCTGCGCCTGGGGGACGACGGGCCCGGGTACGGTCCCGGCGGCCGGCGGGACCGTACCGGCGTCGGGTGCCGTGTCGGACTCCGGCGCCGTGTCGGCCTCCGGTGCCGTGTCGAACGCGGGTGCCGTGTCGGCCTCCGGTGCCGGGGCCACGGGCTGTGCGGCCGGTACCGCTCCGGGGACCTGTGCCGGGTCGGGAGCCTCAGCCGGCTCGGGGACCTGGGCGGCCTCGGGCGCCGGAGCCTGATCGGGCACCTCGGCGGCCTCGGGCGCCGGAGCCTGATCGGGCACCTCGGCGGCCTCGGGCGCCGGAGCCTGATCGGGCACCTCGGCGGCCTCGGGCGCCGGAGCCTGATCGGGCGTCTGGGCCTGGTCGGAGACCTGGGCCTGGTCGGGCGCCGGCAGCGGCTCCGCGGCGGGGGCCGGTACGGCGGCACCGGCCTGCGCGGACACGGCGGACGGGTGCTCGGCGGGCGCCTGGGCGGCTTCGGGCGCCTCGACGGGAACGGGCCCGGGGGCCTGCGCGGGGACGGCCACGGAGGGCTGCACCGCTTCGGCCGACTCGGTCGCGTCCTGAGGTGCGACGGCCGCGGCCGGGACCGCATCCGGTGCCGCGACGGCGCCGGCGGCCTCCGGCCCGGCGCCGGACGGTACGTCCGTCCGCGCCGTGTTCCCATCCGGCTGGACGGGTTCGGCGGCCTCGCCGGACACCGCGGGCGCGGGTGCGGGAACCGCCTCCGGGACCGGTGCGGCCTGCGCCCGCGCGTCCGCGTCGGCCGGATCCGCGACGCCGTCGGCGTCCGGGCCGGCAAGCGCCTGGCCGGGCCCGGCGCCGTGGGCCCCGGCCACGGGTGCTCCCCCGGCCTCCGGCACCGGCGGCGCCGCCACGGGCGCACCGGGCGCGGCCGCGGCCTGCGGTTCCCGGCCGGCGTCCACCGCGAGCGGACCGCCCTCGGCACCCGGTCCCCGGTCCGCCGGAGCGGCGTACACCTCGTCCTGGCCGTGTGCGGGCTGGACCCCGTCCTGGCCGTGCACGTCCTGGGCCGGGACCGGAGCCTGGGGCTCCTCGGCTCGGGCCTGCGCGGTCACCTGGGTGGTGAGACGGGCCACCGCGGCCTGGGCGGCGCCGGAGACGTCGGCGGTGGGCTCGGGCCCACCGGCCGGAGCAACCGTTTCCGCAGCCGGCTCCCGAGCGTCGTCCCGGGCCACGGCGGCGGGCGCGGCGCCCCAGGGGGCCGCGCCCCGCGGGGCGACTGAGGGCAGGGCCTGGACATCGAGGTACTCGGGCCCGGTCGTGGCCGGTCCGGACTGCCGGACCGGCGCTCCGGCGGGGCCGCGGTCGGCGAGGGAGCGGACCGGGCCTGCGGAGGCGTTGGGGATCGGCGGGCCGAGGTGCAGCGGGCGGCGCGGCTGCTGTGCCGCCGTCGTCTCCTGGGAGGCGGAAGCGACCGGGGAACGGGGTGCGGACGCCGGTCCCGGGTCGGGCAGGCGGACGCCGCTGAGGTCGACCGAGCCGCTGTCCCGGCCGGCCGTCTCGTGCGGACCCGGCTCCCGGAAGGTCTCGACGACCGGTTCCGGCGCGGGCGGCGGAACCTCGTTGCCCCAGGCGCCCTGGGCGCCCGGCAGCAGCAGGTCTTCGTCCTCGGCGGGAAGCTCGGAGAGGTAGGTGTACGCGCCGTGCGCGGGGGCGCCCGGCTGCTCCACCATGCCTGCGCTCTCCGGCTGTCCCTCGGCCGGGACCTGGCCGGTGTCGGTCATGCGTACCCCTCGCCCATCGGTTAGTGCTTCTCTGCGACCAGCTCACCCGGAACGGCGCACCGACCGCCCCGTAGTGAAGAACGAGCGTGCGTGCCCAGCGGCACGAACGACCGCCCGGAAAAGGCGACAAAGCCATTCAGTGGCATTGTCCCGGCCGTTGCGCCGTCGCGACAGCGTGATCCGCGACAGCCCGCTGTGGACTGCGCCACGTTGCGCGTCCTCGGGTCACGCCGTACCACACCCACCCCAAAACTGGCGCGCTTTCCGGACATTGAGAACGAAGCTCCGGGCCACCGGTACGGCACAACGATCGGCCAGCCTACCGCGCGCGGTACGACAACAGGATCACGGGGCGCGATCGGCCAGCACCCCGCTGAGCAGGAACGCAACGTTCCGCTCGGTCTCCGTCCAGTCCCCGGTGTCCAGTTCGACGGACTGCAGCAGGGCGCACTCGACCCGGTATCCGTGCTCGGTCAGCCCGCGGCCCACGAGTTCGGCCTCGTCACGGGTCGCCGCGTGGGTGACGATGCGCTGCGGCCGGCGGTCGGCGACCGCGGAGACCACGGCCGCTCCCCCGCCGCCGACCCGTACGACATCGGGTTCGGGCAGGTTCTCGAGGACGTGCGGGGCGGTGCCGTGGACCACCTGGAGCTGGACGCCGAAGCGGCGCGCGGCCGCCTCGGTCCGGGCGCAGGCCTCGGGCAGCCGGTCGACGGCGATGACGGCGGCCCCGGCGCGCGCGGCCTCGGTGGCCAACGCGCCGCTGCCGCAGCCGATGTCCCAGACCAGGTCACCGACACGGGGGCCGAGACGGGCGAGTTGGGCGGCCCGCAGCGACTGGGTCTCGCCCTCGCCGAGACCGCCGTGCCCGCCGTACTCCTCGTCCGGCATCACCCACCCGCGGGGCCCGGTGCCCGGGTCGCGCCCGGCGATCCAGCCGCCGTCCTCGGCCCTCCCCGCCCGGCCGCCGACGACGATGACGACGTTGGGGTCGCGCCAGGTGTGGTCGGCGGCCTTGTCGGAGGTGACGACGGTGACCTGTTCGCGCTCGGTGCCCAGTTCCTCGCAGATGACGAAGGTCCGGTGCACCCCCTCCAGCAGGAGGCCGAGTTCGGCGGGTCCGGCGCCCGGCGAGGTGAGGACGGCGACCTTGGTGTGGGCCCGGCACACGTTGACGGCGCGGCGCAGGGTGCGCCGGTGGGCGACGACCACCTGGGCGTCGTCCCAGGGCATACCGGCGCGGGCGAAGGCGGCGGCCACGGAGGAGACGGCCGGGACGACCTCGACCTCGAGTCCGAACTCCGGTGCGCGCAGGGTCCGCACGACGCCGAAGAAGCCGGGGTCACCGTCGGCGAGCACCACCGCGGTACCGCGGTGCGCGGCGATACGGCGTGCGGCCAGGGCGACGCTGCCGAGGCGGACGCGCTCGGCGGCGGCGGGGATCTCGGGGAGCGCCAGATGGTGGGCCGCGCCCGCCACGAGCGTGGCGGCGCCGAGGGCGGCGCGTGCCGCTTCGGTCGGCGGCGAGCCGTCCCAGCCGATCACCGTGACCCGGTCGGCCATCGTCGTCAGTCTCCGTTTTCGCGGGTCGTCTGGGATACGGGCCCTGGGCGGGCCTGGCGGGCTCCGTGAGCGTACCCGGTGGAGCCTGCTGACGCGCGATGGGGGGCGGTGCGCGGCCGCGGGCGGTCCCGGGGTGTCAGTTCCAGTCGGAGTAGGAGCCGAAACCACCGGTGTCGGCGAACTGCCCGTCGCCGCCTTCGAGGTCCTCCGGAAGCAGGCTCCAGACGATGAAGTCGGTGCGGGTGTCGGTCCAGGTGCCGTCCGCGGTCCGGACGTGGACTATGCAGGCGTTGCGCAGCACGCCCTCGCTGATGCAGCCGATCTTCTGGGCGACCTGCTGGGAGGCCGCGTTGTCGGCGGCGGTGCGCAGTTCGATGCGCTCGAACTTCTGGTCGCCGAACAGCCAGTGGGCGGTGGCCAGCGCGGCCTCGGCCGCGTAGCCCTCGCCGCGGGCCCAGGGCGCGATGATGTACGACAGCTCGGTGGAGCGGATGTGCCAGTCGGTCCTGGCGAGCTGGACGACACCGACCAGGCGCTGGGTGAGGAACTCGGTGACCGCGAAGTCCAGCCCCCGGCCCGCGGCGCGTTCGGCGGGCGCGTACGCGGTGATCCAGTGCCGGGCGCCGTTCTCCGTGAACGGCTGCGGCACGTCGGTCCAGGCGGCGATCTGCTCGTCGTTCATCATCTCGGCCATCGCGGGCACGTCGTCCTCGTCCAGGGGTCGCAGCACCAACCGCTCCGTGCTGATGGAGACGTTGGGGAAGGTGCTACTCATGCGCCGCTCCGTAACCTTCGGAAAATCCTGCAGGGGCTGCTGAACTGCCCAGCATGCAGCATGAAAGCACCCAGTCGCACAACGGGGCCCACCCCGTGTGAGGAAGCGGACCCCGTGCGTGGCGATATGGGCTCAGAAGGACGGGATGACCGAGCCCTGGTACTTGTCCTCGATGAACTTCCTCACCTCGGGCGAGGTCAGCAGCCCGGCGAGCTTCTTGACCCGGGGGTCCTTCTCGTTGCCCTCCTTGACCGCGAGGAAGTTGCCGTACGGGCTGTTCTTCGCGGACTCGAGGACCAGCGCCTCCTTCGCGGGACTGATCCCGGAGGAGATGGCGTAGTTGCCGTTGATCACCGCCGCGTCCACGTCGTCCAGGGAGCGTGCGGTCTGGGCCGCCTCGACCTCCTTGAACTGGAGCTTCCCGGGGTTCTCGGTGATGTCCCGCGGGGTGGTCCCGGTGCCGGCGCCGTCCTTGAGGGTGATGAGCCCGTTGGCGGCGAGCAGCTTCAGGGCGCGGGCCTCGTTGACGGCGTCGTTGGGGACGGCGATGGTCGCACCGCTCTTCAGGGCGCCGGCCTTCCGCACCTTGTGGGAGTAGAGGCCGAGCGGCTCCAGGTGCACCGTGACGACGGGCGCGATGTGGGTGCCGCGCTTGTCGTTGAAGTCGTCCAGGTACGGCTGGTTCTGGAAGTAGTTGGCGTCCACCGAGCCGTCCTCGGTCGCCGTGTTCGGCGTGATGTAGTCGGTGAACTCCTTGACCTCCAGGTCGAGGCCCGCCTTCTTCGCCAGGTTCTTCTTGACGAAGTCGAGGATCTCGGCGTGCGGGGTCGGGCTCGCGGCGACGACCAGCGGGCCGTCGTGGTCGGAGGAGCCGGCAGAGTCCCCGCCGGAGCCGCAGGCGCTGAGCCCGAGGGTGAGGGCTCCGGCGGCGAGGACGGCGGTGGTGAGCTGGGCGGTGTTACGCACGAAAAGTGCCTTTCCTTATGGGTGGTGCGACCCCGTGACAGGTGGACGGGGGGTTCTGGGGGGGGCGCGGCGGTGCCGCTCAGGCGACCTCGGTGACGTCGGCGGCCGCGGGCTCACGGGCCTTGAGCAGGCGGAGCTTCGGGGCGGGGCCGGAGCGGGCGCCGCGGTGGTGCACGGCGCGGGCCGCGTAGTCGCCGGCGAACTGGACGAGGGAGATGACGACGGCGAGGATCACCACGATCACCCACATCAGGCCGGTCTCGAAGCGCTGATAGCCGTAGCGGACGGCGAGGTCGCCGAGGCCGCCGGCGCCGACGGTGCCGGCCATGGCGGAGTAGCCGATGAGCGCGACGAGGGTGGTGGTCGCGGAGGCGATCAGCGACGGCAGGGCCTCCGGCACCAGGACCTTGCGGACGATGGTGAGGGTGTTGCCGCCCATCGACTGCACGGCCTCCACGAGTCCGCCGTCCACTTCGCGGACGGCCGTCTCGACGAGGCGCGCGAAGAACGGGATGGCGCCGATGGCCAGCGGCACGATGGCCGCGTCACGGCCGATGCTGGTTCCGGTGACCGACCGGGTGAAGCCGGTCAGGGCGACCATGAGGATGATGAACGGCATGGAGCGGGTGATGTTCACGACCTGCCCGAGGACCTTGTTCACCACGACGTTCTGCAGCAGGCCGCCGCGCTCGCTGAGCACGAGCAGGATGCCGAGCGGCAGACCGCCGGCGACGGCGAGGAGCGTGGACCAGCCCACCATGTAGGCGGTGTTCCAGCACTCCGGCTCCAGCAGCGACCACATCTCGGACCAGGTCACTTCGCGCCCTCCTTCACCAGCACGGGCTCGTGGCCCTCGGGTTCGACCACGTCGATCTGCAGACCCTGCTCGCGCAGGAACCCGACCGGGACCACGTTGTCCTCCCAGCGGCCGGGCAGTTCGATGCGCATGCGGCCGACCTGGAGTCCGCCGACGGTGTCGACGGCGGCACCGAGGATCGATACGTCGATGTGGTAGGTGCGCGCGAGCCGGGAGACGACCGGCTGGGCGGCCGCCTCACCGTGGAAGGTGACGTCCAGGACGGTCCGGTCGGCGCCGGAGGCCCCGCCCCCGACCGGGAAGAGGGCGGAGGCCAGCGCGGAGCCCGGGGTGGCCAGCAGTTCGCCGACCGTGCCGGACTCCACGATCCGGCCCTTCGCCATGAGGGCGGCGGAGTCGCAGATCGACTTCACCACGTCCATCTCGTGGGTGATGAGGAGGACGGTCAGGCCGAGCTGCCGGTTCAGGTCGCGCAGCAGTTGCAGGATCGAGCGGGTGGTCTCCGGGTCGAGGGCGCTGGTGGCCTCGTCGGAGAGCAGCACCTTGGGGTCGCCCGCCAGGGCGCGGGCGATGCCGACGCGCTGCTTCTGGCCGCCGGAGAGCTGGGCGGGATGGGCCTTCGCCCGGTCGGCGAGACCCACCAGGTCCAGCAGTTCGAGGGCCTTGCGGGAGCGCTCCTTGCCGGACTTGCCGAGGATCTCCAGCGGCAGTTCGACGTTGTCCTGCACGGTCCGCGAGGAGAGCAGGTTGAAGTGCTGGAAGACCATGCCGATGCGGCTGCGCGCCCGGCGCAGCTCCCGGCCGGCCCGGGGGCCGCGGCCGGCGAGGGCGGTGAGGTCCTCCCCGGCGACGGTCACGGTGCCGGAGGTGGGCCGCTCCAGCAGGTTGACGCAGCGGATGAGCGAGGACTTTCCGGCGCCGGACTGGCCGATGACGCCGTGGACCTCGCCCTCGCGGACATGGAGATCGACGCCGTCGAGGGCGGTGACCTCGCGGCCGCGGGAGCGGTAGACCTTGGTCAGGCCCGATGTGGTGATCACTGGGATTTCCGTCACTGTCGAGTGCGCGGGCGTGGGTGTGCCCGGGCAGGGGTGCATGTCATTGCATTCGGTCAGGGACGCGGCACGGCTCTCGCGGTGGCGATGGAACCGGGGAGAACGTCGTGTGCGCGGTGGGGGTGCCCCACGCCGTTCGGGCAGTGGGGTGGGCGTCGGTCCACGGCGCCGCGGGGGCGGCGGGGACAGGCCGCGGCTCTCGCTTCGGGGCGCGAGGCTCAGGTGGTGCGGGGGCCCTCTAGAAGGCGCACATTCGACACATGCAGCGAGCACCGGGCGGCATGGTCGCCTCGGTCGCGGGGATGCGGCTGCTCGTCGTGGTCATGCGAGCAGTAAACCAGACCGGCGGTGCCGCCCGGTGACCGCTGTCCGCATGCTGGACGGCTGTGGACACCGGCGGGGACCCGCTCGGCCGCGGACGGAGATCTCCACGCCCTCGCCGGTGGCCAGTGCGGACAAGGCCGAGAGATCCCCGACCACCAGGTCGGCCCGCAGCTCCGCGGCCTGGTGCGTTGTGGCCAACGCCACGGTGGTCATACCGGCCGCGCGGCCCGCCTGGAGCCCGGCGGGGGCGTCCTCGAAGACCACGCAGCGGGCCGGGTCCACACCGAGCCGCCGGGCCGCCAGCAGGTGGGGCTCGGGGTCGGGCTTGCCGCGGGTGATGTCGTCGGCGGCGGCGAACGTCTCGGGCAGGATGCCGACCGCGTCCAGCCGGGCCTCGGCGAGCCGGCGGGTGGCGGAGGTCACGACGGCCCAGCGGTCGGCCGGCAGCGAGTCCAGGAAGGTCCGCGTCCCGGGCAGCAGCCGCACCCCTGCGTCCGGCACGTCCTCCACCTCGAGCTGCTCGACCCGCGCCACCGCCTCGGGGACCAGGCGGGCGGGCGGCAGGTCGGCGGCCATCTCCACCGCGGGCCGCCCGTGCAGTTCCACCCGCCCGAACTCCTCGGCCCGAACTCCTCGGCCGTGATCCCGTACTCCCGCGCCATGGGGTCCCCCCTTGGACGAAGCCTGTCGTAGTCCAAGGGAGGAGGGTCCAGCAGCGCTCGACGGACTCGAGGGAGGAGACCAGGGTGCCGTCGTTGTCGAACAGGAGGGCTCGTGCGTGGATCGTCATGGTCTGGACCCTGCGGCGTACACCGGGGCCGGCGGCGTCGGGTCGTTTCCGCCGTAATATGGTCACCGCATGCTCAATGGCCTGACGCTGGTGACCGGACTCACCGCGCTGCTGCTCGCCGCCTGGTGCGGCTGGGCCGCCTACCGGGACCAGCCGACCAAGGACTGGCACTTCCTCGGCATGGCCGTGGTGTCCCTGCTGGCCGCGGTGCAGCTCGTCGTCGGGGTCGTCCTGCTGGCGCGGGGCGAGAAGCCGGAGCAGGGCACGACGATCTTCGTGGCGTACCTGCTCGGGGCGTTCGCGTGCGTGCCGGCCGCGGGCTTCATGTCACTGGCCGAGCGGACCCGCTGGGGCTCCGTGACGGTGGCCGCCGGTGGCGTCGTCCTCGCCGTGCTGGAGGTGCGGTTGTATGACATCTGGGGAGCCTGAGATGACGGCGGTTCAGGAGAAGCCGGCCCGGCTGATCAGCGGGCCGGGGATGCTGCTGGTCTGGTTCTACGGGGTGATGGTCGTCGGCGCGGTGTCGCGCTCGGCGTACCAGATCGCGACCGACTTCGACCGGGCGCCGCTGGCCTACTCGCTGTCCGCGGTGGCCGGCCTGGTGTACGGGTTCATCACGTACTCGCTGGTCCGGGGCGGGGAGACGGCCCGCAGGGCGGCACTGGTGTGCTGTGCCGCCGAGCTCGCGGGCGTGCTGATCGTGGGGACGTGGACCCTGGCCGACCCCTCCGCCTTCCCGGACGCGACCGTCTGGTCCGACTACGGCATGGGGTACGTCTTCATTCCGGTGCTGCTGCCGCTGTCGGCGATGTACTGGCTGCGCAGGTCGCGCGAGCGCGTCACGCGGTAGTCGCGTAGGCGCCCGCCCGCTTCTCCAGGACGATCAGCTCGACCCCGTCGGCGCCCGTGGACCGGCCCACCGTCTCGTAGCCGACCCGCCGGTACAGCCGGAGGTTGCCCTCGCTGCGGTGCCCGGTGTGCAGGCGGAACCGGGTGGCGCCGCGCTGCTCGGACAGCGCCGTCTCGGCGGCGCGCAGCAGCCGCGCGCCGATGCCGTGGCCCTGGAGCCGCGGGTGGACGCAGAGCTTGCCGATGGCGGCCGCGCCGTCCTCGGTCACCTTGCCGCGCACCGAGCCGACCACCTCCTCGCCGAGCCGTGCGACGAACACGCAGTCGGCGGCCACCTCCTGGCGGACGGAGTCCAGGCTCTGCACGAGCGGATCGATGCGGTAGTTGCCGTACAGCGCCGCCTCCCTCTGGAAGCACAGGTACTGGAGCCTGAAGATCTGCTCCGCGTCCTGCTCGGTCGCCGCCGAGATGGTCACGCTCATGCCCATGTGCGCATGCCTCCCGCTCACCTGATCACCGGTCGTCCCCACACTCCTATCCCCGCGCTCCGCGGGCCGCAACCTCCGGTGCGAGCAATCGCCGCAGACAACCCAGACATCTGGAGCGTTCCGGCCCGAGACTGCCCTGTGAGATACCCAACTCCCCGGCGATTTCCCGGTATGTCGGGTCGGTCGGCGAGAGCAGTGCCTCCAGCAGGCGGGGGCAGCGCCCGGGCAGTCGGCCGACCGCTTCGCGCAGGGCGCGGTACCGGGCGGCGGTGAGGGCGAGCTGCTCCGGTCCGGGGCGCGCGTCGTCGGCCGGTTCGGCTCCGTAGGGCCGCTCCCGCCGGGTGGTGCGGCGGGAGCGGCGGGCCTCGGCGCGAACGGCGCCGCGCAGCCAGCCGTACGGGTCGGGCGGCGGCCCGGCGGCCGCCAGGCGCTCCAGCAGCCGCAGCCAGACGGCCTGTTCCAGGTCGGCCGGCTCGCTCCCGGCCGCCTGCGCCTCGGCGGACGCCTCGGCGCTGAGCAGGGGACCGAGGGCTGCCACCAGGTCGTGGGTCATGAGCGGAACGACGCGCCGCCCCGGTGCCGGGTTCCGGGACGGCGCACGCTCAGCCCGAAAGGGTGCGGGTTCACCGGGGCGTTGACGCGGCCCGCGGGATCAGCGGGCCAGGAAGTCGGCCCGGGCGAGCACACCGGTGTCGGCGTTGTCGGTGAAGACGCCGTCGATACCGGTCGCGAAGTAGGTGGCGAAGGCACCGAAGGGGTCACCGTAGGCGTCCACCTCGCCGCCCTTGCGGTACTCGGCCGGGAGGAAGGGGTTCTCGTTGCGCATGGTGTAGGGGTGCAGGACCAGCCCGACCCGGTGCGCGTCGGCGACCAGTGCGGTCGGCTCGGCGAGGGTGCCGTCCGCCTTCT
Organism: Streptomyces cellostaticus; assembly: GCF_023630175.1. Taxonomy (GTDB): domain Bacteria; phylum Actinomycetota; class Actinomycetes; order Streptomycetales; family Streptomycetaceae; genus Streptomyces; species Streptomyces cellostaticus_A. The sequence continues at coordinate 105,910 of NZ_JALLIN010000014.1, forward strand.
TCGGGATGACCAGGTCCAGGGTGGGGCCGATGCCCTGGGCGTAACCGGCGATCTCCCGCAGGCCCTTGGGCGTGACGAGGTCGGCGACCGTGCGCGGGTCGCCCGTGTCCACGAAGTCGTAGGGGCGGCTGCTCGCCGAGGACAGCAGCACGACGAGCGGGTTGTCGACGAGCCGGTTGAGCCGCTGGACGCTGGTGGGCTCGAAGGACTGGAGGATCACCGGCGCGTTCCGGCCGTCCTTGCCGTGCTTGCGCAGCAGCTTCGCCACCCGCTCCTCCAGGCCGAGGCCCAGCTTGCGGAAGTAGGTGGGGTGCTTGGTCTCCGGGTAGATCCAGACCTGCCTGCCCCGCCTGCGGGTCTGCTCGTCCTGCCACCTCAGGACCTCTTCGAAGGTGGGGATCTCCCAGCGCCGGTCGTAGAGGGTGTTGTGCGGCCGGTTGGCGGGGATGCGCTCGACGGCGCGCAGCCTCTTCAGCTCGGCGAGGGTGAAGTCCTCCGTGAACCACCCGGTGGTGGAGACCCCGTCCAGCACCTTGGTGGTCCGGCGGCCGGCGAACTCGGGGTGCGAGGCGACGTCGGTGGTGCCGCCGATCTCGGGCTCGTGCCGGCACACGAGATGGCCGTCGCGGGTGGGCACCAGGTCGCCGGCCTCCACGACGTCCGCGCCGAGGTCGAGGGCCAGCTCGTAGGAGCCGAAGGTGTGCTCGGGGCGGTAGCCGCTGGCCCCCCGGTGGCCGATGATCGTCGGCACCGGCAGGCTCTTCAGCCCGCGCCCGCCGTGCGCGGCCGCCCCGGCTCCGGCAGCCCGGGCGGTGCCGGGCAGTCCGAGGACCGCCCCGCCCGCGCCGAGCACCGCCGCGCCGAGCACGGCCCGCCGTCCGCTGGTCCGCTGTCCCTCGTTCGCCCGGTCGCCGTCCATGCGGTCCATGCGCCCTCCTGCCGTTCGCTGCGTGTCCGTTCCCGGCGCTCCGGTTCCGGGGCGCCGGTGCGCGCCGATCGTAGGGGTGCCGGTGTGACCTGGGGGAGACCCCTGTTCGAACACGCGGGTGACACGGGATGTCCGGCGGACGGCGGGAAGTGACGGTGCGTCGGCATCGCCTTGCGCGGTGCGGGTAGCCGGACGGTACGGCCCCGCGCGACGTCCGTCACATCGCCCACCCGGACGCCGCACCCCGGTTCCGGTGCTTCACCGCAGGTAAACCAGTGTCAACAGTGCGTAAGACCTCGGTGAACCGCGGCTCCCCGATGTGCGCTTCCCCCGGAGCCGCGAGTAATGTCCTCACCTGCACAGACACATATCGCTCACCTCGACATCGGAGGACCCGTTGTCCCGCTTCGCGCTCATCAAGGCCGTGCTCGGACCGATCATGCGTCTGATGTTCCGCCCCCAGGTGGAGGGCGTGGAGCACATCCCGGGGGACGGGCCGGTCATCCTGGCCGGCAATCACCTGACCTTCATCGACTCGATGATCCTGCCCCTGGTCTGCGACCGCCAGGTCGTCTTCATCGGCAAGGACGAGTACGTCACCGGCAAGAGCCTCAAGGGGCGGCTCATGGCCTGGTTCTTCACCGGTGTCGGCATGATCCCGGTGGACCGCGACGGCGGCCGCGGCGGTGTGGCCGCCCTGATGACCGGGCGCCGCGTCCTCGAGGAGGGCAGGATCTTCGGCATCTACCCCGAGGGCACCCGCTCCCCCGACGGCCGCCTCTACCGGGGCCGCACCGGCATCGCCCGGCTCACCCTGATGACGGGTGCACCGGTGGTTCCCTTCGCCATGATCGGCACGGACAAGCTGCAGCCGGGCGGGGCGGGCATCCCGCGGCCCGGCCGGGTGACCGTGCGCTTCGGCGAGGCGATGGAGTTCTCCCGCTACGAGGGGATGGACCGCGACCGCTACGTGCTGCGGGCGGTGACCGACTCGGTGATGGCCGAGGTCATGCGGCTGTCCGGCCAGGAGTACGTGGACATGTACGCCACCAAGGCGAAGGCCGCGTAGCCGCTCCCGCGGCTACGCGGGTCGCCGCCGCGGCGGTTCCGGCCCCGGTGCGCCGCAGGTGCTTCCCGGCCGGTCACGCGGCTCCCCGAGCCCCCGAGGGCAGTCCCGCGGTCCCCGGCGGGCGCACGGCGCCGATCCACCGGGGATCACGGAACAGTGCCTGGCGGGGGCGCTCGCTCAGCCGGAGTTCTCCAGCCTCTGGCCCTTCAGCAGGAACCACGCCGCCGCCGACGTGGCGAGCAGGACCGCCGCTCCCGCGCCCGAGGCGAGCTGGAGGCCGTGGACGAAGGAGTCGCGGGCGGCGTCCAGCATCTGCTGGGCCGGGAGGGCCGGCATGTCCCCGGCGGCCTCCATCGCGCCGCCCAGTGACTCGTGGGCCTGGGCCGGGGTCCCCGCCGGGCCGGTGAAGCCGCGGTAGGCGCCCGTGACGATGGAGCCCAGCAGCGCGATGCCCAGTGCCGCGCCGAGTTCGTACGCCGTCTCCGAGACCGCGGACGCCGCGCCCGCCTCGTCCTTGGGGACGCCGGCGAGGATGACGTCGGCGGTCACCGTGAAGGAGAGGCCGGCGCCCACGCCCACGACGAGCAGCGCGGCGCCGAGCAGCGGGTAACCGGTCGACCGGCTCAGCGTCGTCAGCACGGCCAGTGCCGCACCGACCGCCGCCAGGCCGCCGGAGACCACCGCGCGTACCGAGAGGCGGCGCGCCGCGCGGCCCGCGACCAGGCCGGCCGCCACCGCACCCACGGCCGCCGGCAGTTCGGCCAGACCGGCCTCGAACGGGCGCCTGCCCTGGACGAGTTGCAGGTACTGGGAGAGGAAGAACACCAGGCCGGACATGCCCAGCACGGTCAGCAGGTCGGCGAGGACGGCACCGCTGAAGCCCCGGCGCCGGAACAGGCGCACGTCCAGCAGCGGGACCGGCATGGTGAGCTGACGGCGCACGAAGCCGTACAGGGCGGCCGCGCCCAGCAGGCCCGCGGTCAGCGCGACCGGCGTCGGGCCGTGCGCCGCGGCGTCCTTGACGGCGTACACGACGCCGATCATGCCGACGAGGGACAGCACGACACTGCTCAGGTCCCAGGGCCCGGGGTGGGGGTTGCGGGACTCGGGCAGCGTGCGGATGCCGACCAGGACCAGCACGGCCATGACCGGCAGGTTGATCAGGAACACCGAGCCCCACCAGAAGTGCTCCAGCAGGAAGCCGCCCGCGATGGGGCCGACGGCCGTGCCGGCGGAGGCGGTGGCGCCCCAGATGCCGATGGCGAGGCTGCGCTCGCGCGGGTCGTGGAAGAGGTTGCGGATGAGGGCGAGGGTGGCGGGCATCAGGGTGGCCCCCGCGACGCCGAGCAGTGCCCGCGCGAGGATCATCAGTTCGGGGGTGGCCGCGTAGGCGTTCAGGACGGAGACCGCGCCGAACGCCGTGGCACCGACGAGCAGGATGCGCTTGCGGCCGATGCGGTCACCGAGGCTGCCCATGGACACCAGCAGCCCGGCGATGACGAACGAGTAGACGTCGCCGATCCACAGCAACTGGGTGCCGGACGGGCGCAGGTCCTCGCTGATGTAGGGGGTGGCCAGGCCGAGGACGGTGGCGTCGACGGCCACCAGCAGCACGGCCAGGACGAGGACCGAGAGCGCGAGCCAGCGGCCCGGGCGCTTCACCGCCCCGCGCGTGAGGGCCGGCCGCAGGGTGCTGGTCATGATTCCTCTCTTCTTGGTGCGTCGTACGCACGCCGTGCGCCGCCGAGCAGCAGCTCGACGACCATGTGACTGAAGTCCTTGGCGGCCACCCGGCCCTCCGCGACCGCCCAGGCGCCGGAGGCCAGCAGGCCGTACAGCGCCTCGGCGAGCCAGGCCGGGGTGAGGTCGATGCGGAACTCGCCGCTCTCCTGGCCGCGCCGGAACAGGGCCGTGAGGCGCTCGTCGAGGCGGGTCCAGCCCTGGTTCTGCTCCTCGCCCTCGAAGAGCTGGTTCTCGGTGTAGAGGAAGGCGAGCAGGCCGGCCGCGGGTTCGAGGGCCCGGACCAGGCGGCGGACCGCCTCGGCCGCCGGCCCCTCGTCCAGGCGGGCCGCGTCCAGGGCGGCTTCGCACTCCGCGATGCCGAGCGCCTCCAGGGCCCGGACGAGGGCGTCGCGTCCCGCGAAGTGACGGTGGAGGGTGGCCCGGCTGATCCCGGCGGCCTTGGCCACCTCGTCCATGGTCGCGGTGGACTTGCGGGTCAGCAGGGCGGCTGCGCTGCGCAGCACGTGGTCACGATCGAGGGCCATGAGACAAGGATAACCCAGATGAGACACTCTTGTCTCATCGTAGGCATACGTGACTCATGACCGCTGGTCGGAGGCGGTTCGGAGAGGAGGTCCGTCAGTGCCAGGGGAGCTGCCCGCGCCGCTCCCAGTAGGCGTGCGGGTCCTCCACCAGCGTGGCGAGCCGGGTGAGCTGGTCCACGTCGAGGTCCACCACGGCCGCGTGCAGGTTGGAGGCGAGCTGTCCGAGGGTCGCGGCACCGGAGAGGACGACCCCGGCCCAGGGCCGGCGCAGGATCAGGGCGAGGGCGACGGCGTCGCAGCCGAGGCCGGTCTCCTCGGCCACGGCCTTCAGCATGTCCGGGGCGTGCGGCGCGGCGAGCCGGCCGTTGGCCATGCCCTCCTTGACGATCACCGTCAGCCCGGCGTCGTGCGCCTCGGCCAGCGCGGGCCCGGCCGAGGTCTCCAGGGCGTTGTACGTCGACTGGACGGTACGGAAGAGGGGCTCGCCCCCGACCGTCACCTCGAGCGCGGCACGGATGGCGTCGGCCTGGGCGGGGCCGCTGGTGGAGAAGCCGACGGTGAGACCGCCGGCGGCGGCCTCGGCGAGCCTGGCGTGGAGTTCCTTGTCGGTGAGGGCCGGGCTGTCCGGGGTCACCGAATGGATCTGGTAGAGGTCGAGCCGGTCGCCGAGGAGTTCGCCGGTCTCGGCGCGCTGCCGCTCGTACGTCGCCAGGCCGTGGTCCTTCACCTCGTGGCGTTCGGCGTCGGTGGACCAGCCGGCGGTGTAGGTGTAGCCCCACTTGCTGCCGACGACCACGTCGTCGACGTCCGGACGGGCGGCCAGCCAGCCGGCGAGGAACTCCTCGGAGCGGCCGTAGGAGCGGGCCACGTCGATGTAGCGCACACCCTGCGCGTAGGCGGCGTCGAGGAGTTCGTGGGTGCGCTCGCGCAGCGCCTCGGCACTGCGGTTCTCCCCGAGGTCCCGCTCGCGGCCGAGGTTGATGTAGCCGGGGCGGCCCACCGCGGCCAGGCCGAGGCCGATGTGGCTCGTCGGCGTGGTCGCTGCCGCGAGGCGGGCGAAGGACATCGCAGGCTCCGTTCGGTCGGCTCCGGTACGGCTTCGACGACCAACGTAACCCGCGACGACCTCCTGGTCCGCCCGACGGCCCGGCCGGATCGGCGCTTGGGCGAGGGCCGCCGCCCTACGACTCGCCGCGCGGTGCCCCGTGCGTCCTGCGGGGCGCCGTGGACCACGCGTGCTGCGCCGCAACGTCCGACCTGACCTCGGCGAGCTGGACGGCGACCGCGCCGGGCGCCGTGCCGCCGCGGCCGCTGCGGGAGGCGAGGGCTCCGGGGACGTCCAGGACCGAACGGACCTCCGGAGTGAGGTGGGCCGAGATCTTCGCGAACTGCTCGTCCGTGAGCTCGTCCAGCTCCTTGCCCTCGGCCTCGGCGACCTTGACGCACTCGCCCGCGACCTCGTGGGCCACCCGGAACGGAACGCCCTGCTTCACCAGCCACTCGGCGATGTCGGTGGCGAGCGAGAAGCCGGCCGGGGCCAGCTCCTCCATGCGCTCACGGTGGACCGTGAGGGTGGCCATCATGCCGGTGAAGGCCGGGAGCAGGACCTCGAGCTGGTCGCAGGAGTCGAAGACCGGCTCCTTGTCCTCCTGGAGGTCGCGATTGTACGCGAGGGGCAGGGCCTTCAGCGTGGCCATGAGACCCGTCAGGTTGCCGATCAGCCGACCCGACTTGCCGCGCGCCAGCTCGGCGATGTCCGGGTTCTTCTTCTGCGGCATGATCGACGAACCGGTGGAGAACGCGTCGTGCAGGGTCACGAAGGAGAACTCCTTCGTGTTCCAGATGATGATCTCCTCGGCGATCCGGGACAGGTCGACCCCGATCATCGCGGTGACGAAGGCGAACTCCGCCACGAAGTCACGGGAGGCCGTGCCGTCGATCGAGTTCCCGGCGCTGCCGCGCTCGAAGCCGAGGTCCCGTGCCACCGCCTCGGGGTCCAGACCCAGCGAGGAGCCCGCCAGGGCACCGGAGCCGTACGGCGAGACGGCCGTGCGCTCGTCCCACTGCCGCAGCCGCTCGGCGTCCCGGGACAGGGACTGGACGTGCGCGAGCATGTGGTGGGCGAAGAGCACCGGCTGCGCGTGCTGGAGGTGGGTGCGGCCGGGCATCGCCACGTCCGGATGGGCCTCGGCGAGGCCGATCAGCGCGTCCTGGAGTTCGGCGATCAGACCGCCGATGATCCGGGCGTGGTCCCGCAGGTACATCCGGAAGAGCGTCGCGACCTGGTCGTTCCTGGACCGTCCGGCGCGCAGCTTGCCGCCGAGGTCCGGGCCGAGGCGCTCCAGCAGACCGCGCTCGAGGGCGGTGTGGACGTCCTCGTCGGCGACGGTGCCGACGAAGGAGCCGTCCGCCACGTCCGCCTCCAGCCGGTCCAGCCCGGCGATCATGCGGGTCAGCTCGTCCTCGGTGAGCAGCCCCGCCTTGTGCAGCACGCGCGCGTGGGCGCGGGAGCCGGCGATGTCGTAGGGCGCGAGCCGCCAGTCGAAGTGGACGGAGGCGGACAGGTTCGCCAGGGCCTCGGCGGGACCGTCGGCGAAACGGCCGCCCCAGAGCCGTACGTCACCGCTGTTGCTGCTCACTTGCGTTGCTCCTCGGAAGTTCGTCTCTGTGCGACCGCCTCCCCACCCTTGCAGGCGGGGAGGCGGCTGTCCGGCGATGTGCGCGAAGGGAACCCCTGCGTGCGGGGTTACCCCAGGTCCCGCTTGGCGGCGATCTTCGACGACAGGCTGTAGATGTCGATGAAGCCCTTGGCCGCCGCCTGGTCGAAGGTGTCGCCGGTGTCGTAGGTGGCGAGGTTGAAGTCGTAGAGCGACGACTCCGAGCGCCGGCCGGTGACGACGGCGCGGCCGCCGTGCAGGGTCATCCGGACGTCGCCGGAGACGTGCTGGTTGGCCTCGTCGATGAAGCCGTCCAGGGCGCGCTTGAGCGGGGAGAACCACTGGCCGTCGTAGACCAGCTCGCCCCAGCGCTGCTCGACCTGCCGCTTGTAGCGGGCCAGCTCGCGCTCGACGGTGACGTTCTCCAGCTCCTGGTGGGCGGTGATCAGGGCGATCGCGCCGGGTGCCTCGTACACCTCGCGCGACTTGATGCCGACCAGGCGGTCCTCGACCATGTCGATCCGGCCGACGCCCTGGGCGCCGGCCCGCTCGTTGAGCTGCTGGATGGCCTGCAGGACGCTGACGGGCCTGCCGTCGACGGCGACCGGGACACCCTCCTTGAAGGTGATGACCACCTCGTCGGCCTCGCGCTGGACGGCCGGGTTGGAGGTGTACTCGTAGATGTCCTCGATCGGCGCGTTCCAGATGTCCTCCAGGAAGCCCGTCTCGACGGCGCGCCCGAAGACGTTCTGGTCGATGGAGTACGGCGACTTCTTGGTGGTGGCGATCGGGAGCTGCTTGGCCTCGCAGAAGGCGATCGCCTTGTCCCGGGTCATCGCGTAGTCCCGGACCGGGGCGATGCACTTCAGGTCCGGCGCGAGGGCGACGATGCCGGCCTCGAAGCGGACCTGGTCGTTGCCCTTGCCGGTGCAGCCGTGGGCGACCGTGGTGGCGCCGTGCTTCTGGGCGGCCGCGACCAGGTGCTTGACGATCGTCGGCCGGGACAGGGCCGAGACCAGCGGGTAGCGGTCCATGTAGAGGGCGTTGGCCTTGATCGCCGGGAGGCAGTACTCGTCGGCGAACTCGTCCTTGGCGTCGGCGACCTCGGCCTCGACGGCACCGCACGCGAGGGCGCGCTTGCGGATGACGTCCAGGTCCTCGCCGCCCTGGCCGACGTCGACCGCAACGGCGATGACCTCGGCGCCCGTCTCCTCGGCGATCCAGCCGATGGCGACGGAGGTGTCCAGACCGCCCGAGTAGGCGAGTACGACGCGCTCGGTCACGGGTTTCTCCTCACAGTGCATTCGCTGACATGCATGAGTATGCAGAACTCCGCATGATTCGTCAATCGCCGCTCGGCGAGTCGCGCCCCCGCCGCCCGCGGGGCGGCCGCCGGCCGGGACGGCCGCGCCGGGGCGAGGGCCGCACCCCGTACGCCAATTGCTTAGACAGGCGAAGAAATCGCGCCGATAATCACCGGACATGGGAAAGACCTACGAACGCGTGGACGGCAGGCTCCGGAAGTTCATCGAGGAGCAGCCCCTCTTCTTCACGGCGACCGCCCCCCTCTCCGGCGACGGGACGATCAACCTCTCCCCCAAGGGGCTGCGCGGCTCGTTCGCGGTGCTGGACGAACTCACCGTGGCCTACCTCGACTTCGCCGGCTCCAACGCCGAGACCATCGCGCACCTGCGGGAGAACGGCCGCATCACCCTCATGTGGTGCGCCTTCCAGGGTCCGCCGAACATCGTCCGGGTGCACGGCCGGGGCGAGCCCGTCTTCCGCGACGACCCGCGCTTCGCCGGGCTGCTCGCACGCTTCCCGGACATCGACCCGAGCACGCACGGACTGCGCGCGATCGTCGTCGTGCACGCCGAGCTGGTCCGCGACACCTGCGGCTACGCGGTCCCCCACATGGCGTACGAGGAGGACCGCGACCTGCACGGCAAGCGGTTCGGGCGGGAGGACGACGCCTCGCTGAGCGCGTACTTCACCGGGAAGGAGCACGTGGCGACGAGCCTGGACGGACTACCCGGACTGCCGTTGCCCCTGCCCCCGTCCAGCGTCTGAACCATGCGCCAAGGTGTCGCCCTCGCCCTCGTGTCCGCGTCCGTGTCCCTGCTCGGCCTCTCCCCCGGCCGCGGCCCGGAGCCGCTGCCCGCGCGCATGGCGGACACCGGCGGCGGCACCCAGCTCATCACCGCCGCGGCGCCGGGCACCGACTCGGCGTCGGGGACGGTGACCTGGTGGGACCTGCGGGACGGGCAGTGGGTGGAGGCCGGCTCCGCGCCCGCCCGGTTCGGGGCGAACGGGCTGGTGGAGGGCGGCGCACGCGAGCAGGGCACGAACACGACGCCGACCGGGCTCTACGGCATCCCGTTCGGCTTCGGCATCAGGGCCGCCCCGGCCGGCACCCGCGTCGAGTACCGGCCGGTGACGGCCGCCTCCTGTGTGGTGCCAGGACAACGACTCCACGTCGTACAACCGCTGGACCGAGCCGCTGCCCGCCGACTGCCGGGCCTCGCGGTCGGAGGAACTGAGCTCCTACGACCCCCAGTACGGGTACGCGCTCGTCATCGGCTTCAACTACGAACGGCCGGTGCGCGGGCGCGGCGCGGGATCTTCCTGCACGTGAACGGCAAGGCCGCGACGGCGGGGTGCGTGTTGGTTCCGGAGGACGCGATGCGGAAGATCCTGAGCTGGGCGGATCCGGCCCGCGAGCCGCACATCGCGATCGGCACGACGGACGGCGCCACGGCCGTCACGCGGTACTGAGCAGCACCGTGAAGGTCGTCGATCCCGGCTTGCTCTCCAGTTCCACGCCTCCTCCGTGCGCCTCCACCACGGCCGCCACGATCGACAGCCCGAGTCCGGCGCCGCCGCCGGAGGCGCCCGCGCGACGGCGGTGCTCGGCGCGGGTGAAGCGTTCGAAGACCCCCGGCTGGACGTCCTCGGGGACGCCGGGGCCGTCGTCGTGGACCGAGAGGCGGGCCGTGCCCTGCCCGGCCGACAGGGTCACCGTCACCTCGGTGCCGGCCGGGGTGTGCAGCCGGGCGTTGGCCAGCAGGTTGCCCAGCACCTGGTGCAGACGGTGGGCGTCGCCCGTCACCGTCACCGGCTCCTCGGGCAGGTCGAGCGTCCAGCGGTGGCCGGGGCCCGCGGCCCGGGCGTCCGTCACCGCGTCCAGCACCAGCCGGGTCAGGTCGACCGGACGGCGCTCCAGGGGGCGGCCGGCGTCGAGCCGGGCCAGCAGGAGCAGGTCGTCGACCATCTCGCCCATGCGGGAGGACTCGGCGGCGATCCGCTCCAGGGCGCGGGTCACCTCCGCCGGCACCGGGCCCGGGTGCAGCAGGGCCAGCTCGGCGTGGCCGCGGACCGAGGCGACCGGGGTGCGCAGCTCGTGGCTGGCGTCGGCGGCGAAGCGGCGCAGCCGCTCCTCGCTGGCGTGCCGCTTGGTCAGCGCGCCCTCGACATGGCCCAGCATGCGGTCGAAGGCGGCCGCCACCCGGCCCACCTCGCTGCGCGGGTCGGACACCGGGGCGCGCGGCGGCAGGGCGACCTCGCCGCTGGCGAGCGGGAGTTCGCTGACCCGGGTGGCGGTGGCGGCGACCCGGCTGAGCGGGCGCAGCGACCAGCGCACCCAGAGCGCCCCGGCCACGCCGGTGATCACGAGGGCGAGTCCGAAGACGATGCCCGCCACCCGCTCCAGGCGGTGGACGGTGGCCTCGACGGGTTCCAGCGGGAGGCCGACGATCAGGACGTCCCCGTCCCGGCCGGGGGAGGCGATCACCCGGTAGTCGTGCAGTGCGGACAGCTCGATGGTGTGGGGGCGGCCGTCGGCCGGGAGCCGGGCGAGCCGCCGCTGGTCCGCGGCCGTCAGGTCGACGTCCAGGTCGGCGGACGGGTCGCCGGAGCGGATCAGTCCCTTGTGGGTCACCCTGCCGTCCAGCAGGCGGGCACCGAAGGTGCCGGTGGCCTGGCGACGGGTGTCGAGGTGCTCGTCGCCGTCGTGGTCCGTGCGCGGGGGGTCGTGCTCCATGCTCTCGGGGAACCGGGTGCCGACCTGGACGAGCTGCTCGTCGAGGCGCTGGGTCAGGAAGCCGTTCAGCTCGACGACCGCGGCGAGTCCCACGGCGGCGCAGCTCACGGCGAGCAGGACCACGAGGCCGACGGTGAGCCGTGCGCGCAGCGTGCGGGGGCGGGGCAGCCGGCGGAGGGCCCTCACCGGGTCACCGGCTTCAGTACGTAGCCCGCCCCGCGCACCGTGTGGATCATGGGTTCGCGGCCCGCGTCCACCTTCTTGCGCAGGTAGGAGATGTACAGCTCGACCACATGGGCCCGGCCGCCGAAGTCGTAGGACCAGACCCGGTCGAGGATCTGGGCCTTGCTGAGCACCCGGCGCGGGTTGCGCATGAGGAAGCGCAGCAGTTCGAACTCGGTCGGGGAGAGTTCGATCAGCTCCCCGGACCGGGTCACCTCGCGGGCCTCCTCATCCATCACCAGGTCGCCCACGACCAGCCGGGGCCCGTCCTCGAGCTGGCGGGCCATGCCGGCCCGGCGCAGCAGGCCGCGCAGCCGGGCGACCACCTCCTCGAGGCTGAAGGGCTTGGTGACGTAGTCGTCGCCGCCCGCGGTGATGCCGGCGATGCGGTCCTCGACCGCGTCGCGGGCGGTGAGGAACAGCACGCACACCTCGGGCTTCACCTCGTGCAGGCGCCGCAGCACGGTGAAGCCGTCGGTGTCGGGGAGCATCACGTCGAGGACGACGGCGTCGGGCAGCAGCTCGCGCGCGGCGCTGACCGCCGCGGCGCCGTCGCCGGCCGCGCGCACCTCCCAGCCCTCGTAGCGCAGGGCGCCGGTCAGCACCTCCGCGAGGTCGGGGTCGTCGTCGACGACGAGGACGCGCAGCGGGGTGCCGTCGGGTCGGGTGAGGGCGGGGTGCCCGGAGCGAGTGGTGTTCATGGCGTCTCCAGCATCGCGCGTGCGTCGCCCGGCGGGCCCCCGCTGGAGCTGTGAGTTTCCTCTGAGTCGGGCGGATCCCGGGCCGCTCAGAGGTTCCTCAGAGCTTGGGCACGCACAGTTGCCTGGCAGGACGACGGAAGGACGGCGCTCGATGACCACCGTGGAGACGGGACGGGCGGCCCCGGCGGGGCCCCGGACCGCGCGGCGCTCCCCCGCGGGGCCCCTACTGGCCGTGCTGTGGGCGGGGGCCGCCGGCTCGGTCGCCCTGTGGTGGACCGGTACCGGGTCCGTGGTCGGCGCGGCCGGCTGGCTGACCGGGGCCGGGCGGATCGCCGGCCTGCTGTGCGGGTACGCCTGCGCGGTGCTGGTCGGGCTGATGGCCCGGGTGCCGCTGCTGGAGGCGCGGGTCGGCTCGGACCGGGTGGCGCGCTGGCACGCGATGGCCGGCCGTTACACGATCTGCCTGCTGCTCGCGCACGTGGCGTTCGTCCTCGCCGGGTACGCGGCGCAGGACCGGGCCTCGCTGTGGCACGAGACGGTGACGGTGGTACTGCACTACCCGGACATGCTGAAGGCGACCGCCGGCACGGTGATGCTCGTGGCGGTCGGCGTCACCTCGGCACGGGCGGCGCGGCGCCGGACCAGTTACGAGTTCTGGTACTACGTCCACCTGCTGACGTACGCGGCCGTGTTCCTGGCCTTCTTCCACCAGCTCGCGCTGGGCGACCAGTTCAACGGCAGGCCGGTGGCCACCGCCCTGTGGTACGCGCTGTACCTCGGGGTGGCGGCCCTGGTGGTGTGGTTCCGGATCCTCGCGCCGGTGCGGCTCAACCGGCGCCACCGGCTGCGGGTGGACTCGGTGCACCAGGAGGCGCCGGGCGTGTACTCGGTCGTCGTGCGCGGCCGGCACCTGGACGAACTGGGGGCGCGGCCGGGGCAGTTCTTCCGCTGGCGGTTCCTGGGCGAGGGCCTGCGCTGGACGTCCACGCCGTACTCGCTGTCGGCGCCGCCGCGCCCGGACCTGCTGCGGATCACGGTCAAGGCGCTCGGTGACCACAGTGCGGCCGTGCCGCTGCTGCGGCCGGGCACACGGGTGTGGGCGGAGGGCCCGTACGGCTCCCTGACCGCCGACCGGGCCACCTCGCACCGCTCCCTGCTGATCGCCGCCGGCGTCGGCATCACCCCGCTGCGCGCGCTGTTCGAGACGCTGCCCGGAGAGGTGACCCTGCTGTACCGGGCCCGCGGCGCCGAGGACCTGGCGCTGGGCGGCGAACTGGAGGCGATCGCCCGCTGGCGCGGAGCCCGGGTGCTGTACGCGCTCAACGGACCGCGCGGGCAGCGCCCGGAGATCACCGCGGAGTCGCTGCGGGCGGCCTTCCCGGACCTGGCCGGGCACGACGTCTACATATGCGGCCCGCACGGCTTCGCGCAGGACGTGTACCGGGCGCTGCGGGCGGCCCGGGTGCCGGACCGCCGGATCCACCACGAGTCCTTCGAGCTGTGAGGATGCTTGCCGTGCACGCGTTGAACAAGAACCGTCCCCTGCGCCGCATCGTGCTGGCGAGCGCGGCCACCGTCTCCGGGATGGTGCTGCTGCTGTCGCTGAAGCCGCACGCCGGCCCGGCCCTCGCCGTCGGGAGCCCCGCTCCGGCGCCGACGAGCAGCAGCTCCGGCGCCTCCCCGGGGACGACGAAGGCGCCGGCCACCGGGACCTCGACGGTCACCGGTGACTCCGTCCAGACCCGCTGGGGCCCGGTCCAGGTGCGGGTGACGATCAGCGGCGGCAGGCTCACCGACGTCACCGCGGTCACCTACCCGACGCAGAACCCGCGCGACCAGGAGATCAACAGCTACGCCATCCCCCAGTTGCGGCGCGAGGCGCTGGACGCGCAGAGCGCGCGGATCGACTCGGTCTCCGGAGCCACGTACACCAGCGACGGTTACCGCCGGTCGCTCCAGTCCGCGCTGGACTCGGCGGGCCTCTGAACACTCGGCGCGCGCGGCGCGTATCTCTGGGCCAAGGGTCAAGTCCCCACGGAGGAACCGTGACCACCACGCTCGCAGGCGGACGTGCCGCCCGCCGCCAGACGATGCGCCGCATCCGCCCGCGTCGCTCCCCGGCCGTTCCGCTGCTGATCGCGGTCTGGGCGGGCGCCGCGGCCGTGTTGTGGCTCTGGTGGCACAACACCCCGGCCATCGCGGACGACAACGGCAGGATCCTGAACGCGGGCCGGATCACCGGTCTGCTGGCCGGCTATCTGATGGCGCTGGTCGTGCTCCAGATGGCACGGGTACCGGCGCTGGAGCGCCGGGTCGGCTCGGACCGGGTGGCCCGCTGGCACGCGATGAGCGGCCGTTACACGCTCTGCCTGATCGTCGCGCACGTGTTCCTCACCATGTGGGGCTACGCGCTGCAGGCGGGCCGGACGCTCGGTGACGTGGTGCAGCAGACCGTCGACTCCGTCAACCAGCTCCCGGACATGGGCAAGGCCGCCGTCGGCACGGGCCTGTTCGTGCTGATCGGGGTGAGCTCGGTGGGCGGGATCCGCCGCCGGCTGCCGTACGACGCCTGGTACCACGTGCATCTGCTGACGTACGCGGCGGTGTTCCTGACGTTCTGGCACCAGATCACCACCGGCAACGACTTCGCGGTCGAGCCGGTCGCCAAGACCTTCTGGTACGGGCTGTACGGCGCCGTCACGGCGCTGGTGCTCTGGTACCGGATCCTCACCCCGTTGCGGCTGAACATCCGTCACCGGATGCGTGTGGAGGCGGTGATCGAGGAGACGCCGGGCATCGTGTCGGTGCTGATCGGCGGGCGGAAGCTGCACCGGATGGGCGCGGAGGCGGGGCAGTTCTTCCGCTGGCGGTTCCTGGCCCCCGGGATGCGGTTCAGCTCGCACCCGTACTCGCTGTCGGCGGCGCCCCGGCCGGACATGCTGCGGATCACGGTCAAGGCGATCGGCGACCACAGCTCCCGGCTGCGCGAGCTGGCGCCCGGCACCCGGGTGTGGGCGGAGGGCCCGTACGGGGCGCTCACCGCGCAGCGGCGCAGCCGGGGCAAGGTGCTGCTGGTGGCGGGCGGGGTCGGCATCACGCCGATGCGGGCGCTGTTCGAGACGCTGCCCGGCGCGGCCGGTGACATCACCCTGCTGTACCGGGCCAACACCACCCAGGACCTGGCACTGTGGGACGAGCTGGCCGCGATCGCCGAGGAGCGGGGCGCCCGCCTGATGTACGCGGTCAACAGCCCGGACGGGGAGCGGCCGGACATCTCCGCGGAGAACCTCCAGCGGAAGATCCCGGACGTGGACCACCACGACGTCTTCATGTGCGGTCCGCCCGGGTTCGCGCAGTCCGTGTACGAGGCACTGCGCGAGGCCGGAGTCCCCGCGCGCCGTATCCACCACGAGTCGTTCGAGATGTGAGCGGGAGCTGCGAAGCGATGAGGAAGAGCCATCCCATTCGGCGCGTCGTGCTGGCCACCGCGGCCACGGTGTCCGGAGTCGTGCTGCTGCTGTCGCTGAAGCCCGCGTCGGACCCTGCCGCGGCGGCCGCCGCCGGTGCGGCCCCGCAGCCGGGCGCGGCCGCGCGGCCGTCGCCGCAGGGCGGACAGCGGGGCGGTGCGGCGGCGGGCACCGTCACCGGTGACGCGGCGCAGACGCAGTACGGAGCCGTGCAGGTGCGGCTGACCGTCGCGAACGGGAAGATCACCGGGGCGGAGGCGGTGCAGGCGCCCAAGGGCGGGGTCAGTGACCAGAAGACCGCGCTGGCCGTGCCCAGGCTCAACCAGGAGGCCGTGGCCGCCGGGAACGCCGACATCGACGCGGTGTCCGGCGCGACGTACACGAGCACCGGCTACAAGAAGTCACTGCAGTCGGCGCTGGACAAGATCAAGGCCTCGTCCCCGGGGTCGGGCGGCGAGACCGGCGCGGGCTCCGGTTCCTCGGGGGGCTCCGGTTCCTCGGGCGACTCGGGGGCCGCGCGGGCCCGGACCGTCACCGGCCGGACGGCGCAGACGCAGTACGGTCCGGTGCAGGTGAGGATCACGGTCAGCGGGGGCCGCATCACCCGGGCGGAGGCGGTGCAGGCGCCCGAGGGCGGGGTCAGCGGCCAGAAGACCACGCTGGCCGTGCCCAGGCTCAACCAGGAGGCCGTGGCCGCCGGGAACGCCGACATCGACGCGGTGTCCGGCGCGACGTACACGAGCACCGGCTACAAGAAGTCGCTGCAGTCGGCGCTCGACCAGGCCGGTGGCTGACCCGATGGACGAGCCGGCCGGCGCACCCGCCGCTGTGCGGCACGCGGAGGAGGTCATGGGGACCGTCTTCTCCTTCGACGTCCGCGGCGGACGGCCCGAGGCGGTGCGCGAGACGCTGGCCGCGGCGGTCGCCGGACTGCACCGGGCCGACGCGCTGTTCTCCACCTACCGCGAGGACAGCGAGCTGACCCGGCTGGTCCGGGGCGAGCTGACCGTGGCGCGGTGCGCGCCCGAGATGGCCGAGGTGCTGGAACTGGCGGCCGAGGCCGAACGGGTCAGCGAGGGCTGGTTCAGCCCCCGGTACCAGGGCGAGCTGGACCCGACCGGCATCGTGAAGGGCTGGGCGGCGGAACGGGCCGCCCGGCTGCTGGCGGCCGTGGACGGGGTGTGCGGGGTCAGTGTGAACGGCGGCGGCGACGTCCAGATGCTGGGCGCGCCGGAGCCGCAGCGGCCGTGGCGGGTGGGCGTGGCCGACCCGCTCCGGCCGGGCGGGCTGGCCGCGGTGGTCTCGGCGGCGGGCGTGGACGAGCTGTCCGTGGCCACGTCCGGTACGGCGGAGCGGGGCGCGCACATCGTGGATCCGCGCACCGGCCGCCCGGCGGTCACCGACCTGGTCTCGGTGACGGTGGTGGGGCCGCGGCTGACCTGGGTGGACTGCTGGGCCACGGCCGCGTTCGCGATGGGTTCGCGGGCGGGCCTGGCGTGGCTGGAGTCGCTGCCCGGCGTGGAGGGCCTGCTGATCACCGCCGGGGACGAGGTGCGGTGCACCGGGGGTCTGGCGGAGCGGCTGGGCTGAAAGTTCGATTTTGGTAAGTTTCCCCTCCGAACGCGATCCGGGTCCGGTGCTGGGACGTATCCCCTGTGAAGCGAGTCCCAGGAGGAACGCATGGCCATCTTCAGCAATCTCATGCCGGCCTACGGCCATGACCACGGCGACGACACGTCGTTCGACGGCGGATCGGGAACCGGATTCGGCCACGACGGCGGCGACCGTCACGACTTCGGCGACCGCCACGGACACGGCCACGGTGACGGCCACGGAAACGGCCACGGCGGCCACGGCGGCCACGGCGGCCACGGCCACGGCGGCTACTGATCGCATCCCGAGGCGGAGCGGCCCGGTGACCGAAGGCCCCGGCCCGCCCCGCCACCGACTTCCGAGGAACGCATGCCATGGCGCAGGTCCTGCGGCGGCTGCTGTCGGTGGGCGACACCTCCGACGCCGTGGTCGCCGCCGCTCCCCCGGTGCCCCTGCGCGAGGTCTTCCGGCGGTTCTGGCCCTACACCCGCGGCGGCCGGCGCTGGCTCGTGCCCCTCACCCTCTTCAGCCTGGCCGGGCCGGCCGTGGACGCGGCCGAGATCTGGCTCTTCAAGATCGTCGTCGACGACGTCCTCGTCCCCCGGGATCTGCGCCCCTTTCTGTGGATCGCGCCCGCCTACCTGGGACTCATCCTCTGCTCCGGCGTCCTGGGCTTCGGCGACAACGTGACGTCCACCTGGGTCAGCGAACGCTTTCTGCTCTCCCTGCGCTCCGACGTCTTCCGGCACGTCCAGGGGCTGTCGCTCGGCTTCTTCGAGCGCCGGCGGCTCGGCGACGTGCTGTCGCGGGTGACCGGCGACGTCGACGCGGTGGAGACGTTCCTGCTCTCCGGGGTGGCGGACGTCCTGTACTACGTGATCCGCCTGGGAGTCTTCCTCGGACTGCTGTTCTACCTGCGCTGGGACCTGACCCTGCTCGCCCTCGCCATCGTGCCGCTGTTCTGGGGTGCCGCCCGGCACTTCGCCAAGCTGATCAAGGCGGCGTCGCGGGAGCGCAGGCGGCGCAGTGGCTCGATCAGCGCGATCGCCGAGGAGTCCCTGGGCAACGTCGCCCTGGTCCAGGCGTACAACCGGCAGGGGTGGGAGGAGCGCCGGTTCGAGCTGGAGAACCTCGGCAGGTTCCGGGCGGCGATGGCGTCGGCCCGGATCCGTGCCGTCTACGGACCCGTCGTGGAGATCATCGAGATAACCGGCGGTATCGCCGTGATGGGCCTCGGCACCTGGAAACTGGCCCAGGGACAGCTCACGCTGGGCGGGCTGCTGGTCTTCCTGGCGCTGATCGGCAAGCTCTACGGCCCGGTCCGCGGCCTGTCCCGTCTGGGCACCACCTTCTACGCGGCCTCCGCCTCGGCCGAGCGGATCATCGAACTGCTGGACCAGCGGCCGCAGGTCGTCGAGGCCCTGCACCCCCGGCGCATCGGCCGGGCCCGCGGCGAGGTGGAGTTCGACGGCGTCCGGTTCCGCTACCCCGGGACCGCGTCCTGGGCCCTGTCGGACGTGTCCTTCGAGGTGGCACCGGGTCAGACGCTGGCACTGGTCGGGGCCAGCGGGGCGGGCAAGTCGACGGTCGCGAAGCTGCAACTGCGCTTCTACGACCCCGACCGGGGGGCGGTCCGCCTCGACGGCCGGGACCTGCGGGAGCTCAGCCTGTCCGACGTACGGGACAGCGTCGCCGTCGTGCTGCAGGAGACGCTCGTCTTCCACGGCACCGTGCGGGAGAACATCGCCTACGGCCGGCCCGAGGCGTCGGAGGCGGAGATCGTCGCGGCGGCCCGCGCGGCGGACGCGCACGAGTTCATCGAGCTGCTTCCGGAGGGGTACGACACGCTGGTCGGGCAGCGGGGCCGGACGCTCTCCGGCGGTCAGTGCCAGCGGCTGGCCATCGCCCGGGCGATGATCCGGGACGCCCCCGTGCTGGTGCTGGACGAGCCGACCACCGGGCTCGACGCCCGCTCGGGCCGGCGGATCATGGACCCGCTGCGCCGGCTCATGGCCGGCCGGACCACCGTCGTGATCTCCCACAACCTGCTGACCGTCCAGGACGCCACGCGCATCGTGGTGCTGGACCACGGCCGGGTCGTCGAGCAGGGGGCCCACGCCGAACTGCTCGGTCACGACGGACCCTACGCTCGGCTGCACCGGCTGAACGCCCCGCACGGTGTCCCCTCGCCGGGACGGGTTCCGACATGAGCGCCCCCGCCGCGCGGGAAGCGGCCCCGGCTCTGGCCCCGGGTACGCGGCCGGTCCCCGGCTACGAGATCCTGGGCCTGCTGACCCGCACCCGCTGGCTGGACGTCCACGACGCCTGGAGCGAGGAGCGCGACTGCCGGTGCGTGATCAAGGTGCTGCGTCCGGACCGGCGGGGCGAGGCCGACCTGGGCGAGCGGCTGCTGCGGGAGGGCCGGTGGCTGCGGGAGTTCAGCCACCCCCATCTGGTCCGCGGCTACGAGGCCTTCGAGTCGCCGGAGCCGCTCGTGGTGCTGGAGACCCTGACCGGGGAGACGCTGTCGCACCTGGTGCGGCGGCTGCGGCACCGGGCCTCCGCGGCCGACGTGGCGCTCCTCGGGGTCCAGCTCTGCTCCGCCGTCCACTACCTGCACCGCCGGGGCCTGCTGCACCTGGACCTCAAACCGTCCAACGTGGTGGTGGACCGCGGGTACGCGAAGGTGCTGGACCTGAGTGTGGCGCGGCCTCCCGGCCCGGCGCCCGCCGGGGTGGGCACGGTGCGCTACCTGTCCCCGGAACAGGCCCGCGGCGAGCCGCTCACGGCCGCCGCCGACGTGTGGGGCATCGGGGTCACCCTGTTCGAAGTGGCCTGTGGAGAGCCGCCGTTCGGCCGCGACGACGCTACCGGGGACCCCGCCGGACGGCGCTGCCCGCAACCGGAGCGGACCGCCCCGCCCGTCGCCTCCCGCCGCCGCCTGCCGGGCGACCTGGCCGCCGCCGTGGAGGCCTGCCTGCGTCCGGCCGCGCGCGCCCGGCCCTCGCTCACCGATCTGTCCGCCGCCCTCGGGTCCACCCGGCCGGGCAGCCGCCCCGGCGGCTGACACCGGACCGGCAGGGGCGTCCCGGGCTCACGCCTCTCCGGTGCGGACCTGGCCGCTCTGCAACGGGGCCGTGGCGAGGACGGTGCCGTCCGGAGAGGTCAGGCGGGCGCCCGACACCGCGGCGGGATCGACGGCGGCCGCCGCGCCCCAGGCGCCGCGCCCCTCGTGCATCGGGAACTCGCCGAGCCGGACCGTCGTACCGTCGGGGCGCTCCAGGAGACAGGTCACCTCGCCGTCGTACGCGGCGCCGGAGCCCGTCAGGTCGACGGACATGAACACCCAGCCGGGGCTCCCGGGATGGGCGTAGACCTCGCCCGCGGGCCGGGACCCGGCACCGGCCGAGGTCAGATCGCCGACCAGCATGGTCTCCGTCCCGGCGGGAGCCGCGGGCGCGGCCGTGACCGCCTCGATGGCGGTGCCGATCCCCCAGCCGGCGAACCCGAAGGCCACGGCGAACGCGACCGCCACGGAGGCGAGCCGCAGCCGGACCCGCCGGGTGCGTCCGCGCAGCCCCGCACGGAGGGGGGCGCGCACGGCCGGGCGCCCCTCGTGCGCCGTCGCGTCCCGGGTCAGGGCGCCCGCCACCCGGGTCTCGAAGCCGAGCGGCGGCTCCCGGTCCGGCAGCAGCCCGACCAGCCGGTCGCCGACGAGGGTCAGGTGCTCGACGTACTCGCGGCACTCCGCGCAGCGGTCCAGATGCTCGACGGCCGCGGCGCGCTCGCGGCCGTCGAGCACGCCCAGCGCCAGCTCGGCGCCGAGCTGCCGCAGCCGCCCGCAGGTCACCTCACTGGACATGGTTGCCTCGCTTCGGAGCCGCGAGGGTGGTCCGCAGTTTGCCCATGGCCGCCCTGATCCGCGTCTTGGCGGTGCCCAGCGGGATCCGCTCCCGGTCGGCGATCTGCTGGGCCGTCATTCCGTAGACACCCGCCATCACCAGGGCACGCGCCTGTTCCCGCGGCAGCCGCGCCAGGGCGGCCCGGAGCTGGGACGAGGCCTCGTCGGCCAGTGCCCACCGCTCGGGGGTCTCGGTGACGACGCCCAGGAGCGCCTCGATGTCCTCGGGCGCCACCGCCTGCGCCCGCCGGGCGCGGACGGCGTCGATGGCGAGGTTGTGCGCGATGGTGGTCAGCCAGGTCGTGACCGACCCGCGGCGCGAGTCGTAGATCTGCGCGTGACGCCAAGCGCGCTCGAACGTCTGCTGGGCGATGTCCTCGGCGAGCTGCGGATCACCGGTGACGGTCATCGCGACACCGAAGACCCGGTGCTGGAACCTCCGTACGAAGGCGACGGCGAGTTCCTGGTCACCGGTGGACAGCCCGGACAGCAGAGCCTCGTCCGGAAGGCGGTCCACCGGTGTCCCGTAACCCGACACACCTCTGTATACGGCCGGCCGACGCCTGGGGATTGCACCCCGGCTCCGGAAGATCACACGGCCATTGTCCGCCGGGCGGACGGGACCCGCACGCGGGTCACTGCCCGCCGTTCTGCGCCAGCCGCAGCAGGTGGTCCGCGAGCGCCTGCCCGCCGTCCGGGTTCCGGCTGATGAGCAGCAGCGTGTCGTCGCCGGCGATGGTGCCGAGGATGTCGTGCAGCTCGGCCTGGTCGATCGCGGAGGCGAGGAACTGGGCCGCGCCCGGCGGGGTGCGCAGCACCACGAGGTTGGCGGAGGCCTCGGCGGAGATCAGCAGCTCCTGGGAGAGCCGCCGCATCCGCTCCTCCTTCGCCGACTCCCCCAGCGGAGCGCGCGGGGTACGGAAGCCGCCCTCGCTGGGTACCGCGTAGATCAGGTCGCCGTCGTTGTTGCGGATCTTCACCGCGTTCAGCTCGTCGAGGTCCCTCGAGAGCGTCGCCTGGGTGACGCTCAGCCCGTCGTCGGCGAGCAGCTTCGCGAGCTGGCTCTGGGACCGCACCGGCTGCCGGTTGAGGATGTCCACGATCCGGCGGTGGCGGGCGGTGCGGGTCTGCGGCACGGCGGGCCCGGCACCCGCCGCCTGCTCGTGGTCCTGCGCCTGGCTCATCGTCGTCTCATTCCCCGGATCGTCCGTCCCCGTCGGCTGCGTCGAGGATGCCGGGCAGTGCCCGCAGCAAGGCGCCCGTCTCGTCGTCGCGCAGGTTCAGCGGCGGCATGAGCCGCACGACGTCGGGAGCGGGCGCGTTCACCAGGAACCCGGCCTCCTGGGCCGCCTGCTGCACCTTCGGCGCGTGCGGCCCGGTGAGCACGATACCCAGGAGCAGTCCCGCGCCCCGGACATCATCGATCATCGGGTGGCCCAGCGCCTCGATTCCGTCGCGCAGCTTCTCGCTCTGCCGCTTGACGTTCGCCAGCAGCCCCTCGCCGGCGATGGTGTCCAGCACCGCGAGTCCGGCGGCGCAGGCGACCGGGTTGCCGCCGAAGGTGGTGCCGTGCTGGCCGGGCCGGAGCAGTTCGGCGGCGCGCCCGAAGGCGACCGTGGCGCCGAGCGGCAGCCCGCCGCCCAGCCCCTTGGCCAGCGTGACGACGTCCGGCAGGACGCCCTCGTGGGCCTGGTACTCGAACCAGTTGCCGGTCCGGCCGACGCCGGTCTGCACCTCGTCGAGCACCAGCAGGGCACCGGTGGCGGCGGTGATGGCGCGGGCGGCCTTGAGGTAGCCGGCCGGGGGCACCACGACCCCGTTCTCGCCCTGGATCGGCTCGATGACGACGAGGGCCGTCTCCTGCGTCACCGCGGCGGCCAGCGCCTGCGCGTCGCCGTACGGGACGTGGGTGACGTCGCCGGGCAGCGGCAGGAAGGGCTCTTGCTTGGCGGGCTGGCCGGTGAGCGCGAGGGCGCCCATCGTCCGTCCGTGGAAGCCGCCGCGGGTGGCGACCATATGGGTCCGCCCCGTGAGCCTGCCGATCTTGAAGGCGCCCTCGTTGGCCTCGGCCCCCGAGTTGCAGAAGTAGACCCTTCCGTCCCGGCCGAAGAGCTGGAGCAGGCGCTCGGCGAGGGCGACCGGCGGCTCGGCGACGAACAGGTTGGAGACGTGGCCGAGGGAGCCGATCTGCCGGCTGACGGCCTCCACCACGGCCGGGTGTGCGTGGCCGAGGGCGTTGACGGCGATGCCGCCGACGAAGTCGAGGTACTCCTTGCCGTCGGCGTCCCACAGCCGCGCGCCCGCACCGCGTACGAGGGGCAGCCGGGGGGTGCCGTAGTTGTCCATGAGCGCGCCCTGCCACCGCGCGGTCAGCTCCTGGTTGCCGGTCATGGCTGCTCCCCCTGCGTCTCGTCGGGCACGACCATCGTGCCGATGCCCTCGTCGGTGAAGATCTCCAGCAGGATCGAGTGCTGCACCCGGCCGTCGATGACACGGGCGGTGCGCACGCCGTTGCGCACGGCGTGCAGGCAGCCCTCCATCTTGGGGACCATGCCGGCGGACAGCTCCGGCAGCAGTTTCTCGAGCTGGGAGGCGGTGAGGCGGCTGATCACCTCGTCGGAGTGCGGCCAGTCCTCGTAGAGGCCCTCGACATCGGTGAGCACCATGAGGGTCTCGGCCCCCAGTGCCGCAGCGAGTGCCGCAGCCGCCGTATCAGCATTGACGTTGTAGACATGTCCGTCGTCCTGTGACCTGGCGATCGAGGACACGACCGGGATGCGGCCGTCGGCGAGCAGTGCCTCGATGGCGCCGGTGTCGATCTCGGTGATCTCGCCGACCCGCCCGATGTCCACCAGCTCGCCGTCGATCTCGGGCTGGTGCCTGGTGGCGGTGATGGTGTGGGCGTCCTCGCCGGTCAGGCCGACGGCGAGGGGACCGTGCTGGTTGAGCAGGCCGACCAGTTCGCGCTGCACCTGCCCGGCGAGCACCATCCGCACGACATCCATGGCGTCCTCGGTGGTGACCCGGAGGCCGGCCTTGAACTCGCTGACGATGCCGTGCCGGTCGAGGGCCTGGCTGATCTGCGGACCGCCGCCGTGCACCACGACCGGCTTGAGGCCGGCGTGCCGCAGGAAGACGACGTCCTGGGCGAAGGCGGCCTTCAGGTCCTCGTTCACCATGGCGTTGCCGCCGAACTTGATGACGACGGTCCTGCCGTGGTGCCGGGTCAGCCAGGGCAGGGCCTCGATGAGGATCTCGGCCTTGGGCAGTGCCGTGTGTTTCCGCGTCGTGGTCATGAGGAGTAGGCGCTGTTCTCGTGGACGTAGTCGGCGGTCAGGTCGTTGGTCCAGATGGTCGCGGTCTCGCCGCCCTCGGCGAGGTCGGCGACGATGTGCACCTCGCGGTAGCGCATGTCGACCAGTTCGCGGTCCTCGCCCACGGAACCGTTCCGGCAGACCCAGACGCCGTTGATGGCGACGTTCAGCCGGTCGGGATCGAACGCGGCCCCCGTGGTGCCGATGGCGGACAGGACGCGGCCCCAGTTGGGGTCCTCGCCGTGGATCGCGCACTTGAGCAGGTTGTTGCGCGCGATGGAGCGGCCGACCTCGACGGCGTCGTCCTCCGTGGCGGCGTTGATCACCTCGACCCTGATGTCCTTGCCGGCGCCCTCGGCGTCGCCGATGAGCTGCCGGCCGAGGTCGGCGCAGACCTGCCGGACGGCCTCGGCGAACTCGTCGTACCCGGGGGTGACGCCGGAGGAGCCGGAGGCGAGCAGGAGCACGGTGTCGTTGGTGGACATGCAGCCGTCGGAGTCGACGCGGTCGAAGGTGACCCGGGTCGCGGCGCGCAGCGCCTTGTCCAGCACCTCGCTGCCGAGGTCGGCGTCGGTGGTGAGGACGACCAGCATGGTGGCGAGGCCCGGCGCGAGCATGCCCGCGCCCTTCGCCATGCCACCGACGGTCCAGCCCTCCTTGGTGACGACGGACGTCTTGTGGACGGTGTCGGTGGTCTTGATGGCGATGGCGGCCTTCTCGCCGCCGTGCTCGCTCAGGGCGGCGGCGGCCGTCTCCACTCCCTTCAGGAGTCCGTCCATCGGGAGCAGCACACCGATGAGCCCGGTGGAGCAGACGGCGACCTCGATGGCGCCCCGGCCGAGCACCTCGGCCGCCTTCTCGGCGGTGGCGTGGGTGTCCTGGAAACCCTTGGGGCCGGTACAGGCGTTGGCGCCGCCGGAGTTCAGGACCACGGCCGACACCTGGCCGCTCTTGAGGACCTGCTCGGACCACAGCACCGGCGCTGCCTTCACGCGGTTGGAGGTGAAGACGCCCGCTGCGGCACGGCGCGGCCCGTCGTTGACCACGAGGGCCAGGTCCGGGTTGCCGTTCTCCTTGATCCCGGCGGCGATGCCCGCCGCCGTGAACCCCTTGGCTGCCGTGACGCTCACTGCATCTCCTTGTTCGCCCCGCCGCGGTAGCGGCTGATGTCACGGCCGCCCGCGCAGCACAGCGGCGCGGCCGTCGTCGTCCGCGGCCCGGCGGCCGCACGCGCGTTTCTCACGGTGCGACTCCGGTCGTGGAAAGTCCCGTGGTCTCCGGGAGACCCAGGGCCGTGTTCATGCTCTGCAGGGCACCGCCCGCGGTGCCCTTGGTCAGGTTGTCGATGGCACTGATCGCGACGACGCGGCCCGCGGCGGCGTCGAACGCGACCTGCACCTGCACGGCGTTGGAGCCGTACACGGACGCCGTGGCCGGCCACTGCCCCTCGGGGAGCAGGTGGACGAAGGGCTCGTCGGCGTAGGCCTTCTCGTAGGCGGCGCGGACGGACTCCGCCGTCACCCCGGCCAGAGCCTTCGCGCTGCACGTGGCGAGGATGCCGCGCGGCATCGGCGCGAGGGTCGGGGTGAAGGAGACCGAGATCCGCTCCCCCGCCACCCCGCTGAGGTTCTGGATCATCTCGGGGGTGTGCCGGTGGCCGCCGCCGACGCCGTACGGCGTCATGGAGCCCATGACCTCGCTGCCGAGCAGGTGCGGCTTGGGCGCCTTGCCCGCGCCGGAGGTGCCGGACGCGGCGACGACCACGGCCTCGGGCCCGACGAGGTGGGCCGCGTAGGCGGGATACAGGGCGAGGGAGACCGCGGTCGGGTAGCAACCGGGTACCGCGATGCGCTTGGACCCCTCCAGCGCGGCGCGGGCACCCGGCAGTTCGGGGAGGCCGTAGGGCCAGGTACCGGCGTGCGGGGAGCCGTAGAACCGCTCCCAGTCGGCCGGGTCCCTCAGCCGGAAGTCGGCACCCATGTCCACCACGAGGACGTCCGGCCCGAGCCGCTCGGCGACGGCGGCGGACTGCCCGTGGGGCAGCGCCAGGAAGACGACGTCGTGCCCGGCGAGGTTCTCCGGCGTGGTCTCGGCCAGCACCCGGTCGGCCAGCGGCAGCAGGTGCGGCTGGAGCGCGCCGAGCCGCCGGCCGGCGTTGGACCCTCCGGTCAGGGCACCGATCTCGACCTCGGGGTGCGCGAGGAGCAGCCGCAGGACCTCACCGCCCGCGTACCCGCTCGCCCCGGCCACCGCCGCACGTACCGCCATGTCCACCCTCCTCCGGATGGCATGACTATACGTATTGCTGCACGTTTATGCAATGACCGTCGGAGTCCGGTGGATCCACCGGTGCGACGGAGATTTTTAGTTGGCACATGGAGAACGCTGGTTGGCAAATCTTGGTCCCGTCACGCTGTGTTGCGGGCAGTACCAGCGAAACGCCTCCGTCGCCGGTCGAGTGGTGCTTGTCTGGATGAGTGGGCGAGGCAGCGAGAGCGAAGATCCCGTCGGATTCAAGTCAGCTGGACCACCTTGTCACGGCGTACGACGGGGACGCCGGACTGCGGGATCGGCTGCGGCTCGGGGACGACTGGCCGCGTCGGTGGAGTTCGACGTGGCAGGTGGGCGCCGACGAGGTCTGCTGGCCGGTCCGGGACATGGCTCACGTACCGGTGATGTCGTCCCGGCCGATGCGGGGGTTCACGTGGCGGGCGAAGCAGCGGCACCGCCCCGGCCTGGAGGCGATGGCGTCAGCGGGCGGGAAGCATGGCTTCGAGTCGCTGAAGGAAGTGAGCCTGCTGGTCGCGCTGGACTTCTTGAGGGCATCGGAAGTGCTGTCGCAGCCGTTCCGGCTTGATTTCGAGCATGCGGGCGGGCGTGCTTGGCACATCCCGGACTTCCTGGCCGTGATCGGCGGTGGGATGTGGTTGCTGGACGTCCGCCCGATGGAGCTGATCAAGGAAGAGGACGCGCTGAAGTTCGCGGCGGCCAGGGAAGTGGCGGCTGCCTGCGGCTGGCGGTACTCGGTGGTCGCGGGCTGGCGACCGCATGTCTGGAGCGTCCTTGACCACCTGTCCTCGCGCCGGCGGCCGGCGAGGGACCTTCTCGGCATGCGCGAGCAGCTGCTCACCGCTATCAGCGGGCAGAAGGGGCAGGCGATGACGTTCTCCGACCTGGCGGAGGCGACCAGCGTGCCTTCCGTTGGCCGGGCGAACATCGTCCGGCTGCTCTGGCACCGCGAGCTCGGCGTTGACCTGGGCAGTCCCTTGCGCCACAGCTCACTGATCTGGGCGGTGTGATGGCAACGAGGCGATTCTTGCAGATCGCGCCGGGTAGGCGGGTCGCGCTCAATGGCGTCGAGTGGACGGTTGACGACGTCCACGGTCAACTCGGCCGGCTCGTCCTCGTGGATGACGACGGCCGCGCGGAGACCCGCTCGTTCCGTTGGCTCATCAACCATGCTGACCTGCGGCTTCTTCCGGCAGTCGAGTCAGGGCGCCCGCCGCCGGTCGCCCGGCAGCCGAGGACACTGGCCGACTTGACCAAGGACCAGTTAGAGCGGGCCCGGCTGCGGGCGGCGCACGTGCTGGAGGCCGAGACGGGGTTCCGGGAGGGCCACCCGGCTCGGGCCCTGCCGGGTGAGCCCCGGCCGGCCTACGATCCGGACCGCACGACGTTGACTCAGCGTCGGTACGCGAAGGCTGCGGAGATAGAGGCGATGCCCCGTCCCGAGGCGGTCCGGTGCGGTCTGCAGCACCTCAGCTACCGGACGCTGGTACGTCTGTCGGGACTGGCGGGCGACAGTCTCCTGCTGGCCTGCGCGGACGGGCGCTGGACGCGGCGACGCAGCGGGCACCGCACCATCACGAAGGAGGTCCGGGAGGCGATCTTCGCAGTAAAGGCCGAGTGCGGCCCACGCGCCCGCCTGAGCCAGGGTGCCAAGCACCGGTTGATGCACCAGTACATGCGTGAGCGGTTCCCGACGTTTCCCACTGAGAAGATCCCTTCACGCTGGACGCTCGCGGCCGTCTGGAAGGAGTGGTTCGGGCCCGGCGGAGCCCGGCCGCGTTACGGGCGGACGGCGGAGGCGGCCGCGGAGGCCGGGGTCTCCGGCCGGGTGGTGGTCCACAGGCCGGGCCAGGTTCTGGTGCTGGACTCGACCCCGATGCCGGTGAAGCTGCGCGAGACCGTGTTCGGCGACGCGATCACCGCGACGCTGACCCTCGCACTCGATCTCTACACGCACGGGCTGCCGGCCTTCCGGCTCACGCTCCAGTCCGACACCTCGGTCGACATCGCGATGCTGCTGCGGGACGTGATGCTGCCGCTTCCGATGCGGGACGGCTGGGGCGAGGACATGGAATGGCCCTACGCAGGGGTGCCGGCCGAGGTGATCGCCGAGTTCACCGGGCACCGGGTCGCCGCTCTGCCGTTCTTTGCCCCGGAGACGGTCACCACCGACCACGGCGGCCCCTACAAGAATCACGACCTGGTGGAAGCCGAAACGGAGATCGGCTGCCGGATCCTGCCTGCTCGCGTCCTGCGGCAGACCGACAAGTTCGCGGTCGAGCGCCAGTTCCTCACCATCCAGACCATGCTCTTCGAGCACCTGCTGGGATTCACCGGCGGTGACGTCGCGGACCGCGGGGCCGACCCGGAACGCGATGCGAGCCTCACGCTCGCGCAAGCCGAGCACATCATCGCGACCTGGATCGTCCAGATCTGGCAGAACCGTAAACTAGGCGAATACGCCCCGAGTTGGGCACCGGGTGAAGACCACAGCCCCAACACCCTGTTCGCTGCCGCGATGGAACAGGGCGGCTTCGACCTGGACTTCCCCGAACCGAGCTTCTACTACAAGGTCCTGCGCAAACACCACGTGAAGATCCATCCTCGTCGCGGGGTGAAGATCCTCGGGCTCTGGTATCACCACCCGGTCTTCGACGAGCCGCGCTTCCAGCAACCCTCCGCCCGGGGCGGCGAACACGCGGGCAAGTGGGTTGTCCGCAGTGACCGGAGGGACCGCCGGCAGGTGTTCTTCCAGGACCCTGCCGACCACGAGACCTGGCACATTCTGCGCTGGAGAGGCCTGCCGCCCGAAGGTGAGATCCCTGCTTTCTCGGACAAGACTGCCGACGCCCTGCTGACACACGTGAGGGCGAACAAGATCAGGGTCCATTCCGAGAGCGAGCTCCTGGAACATCTGCTCGGGATCCTCGGCTCGGTCACCCCAGTCGACCAATGGCCCAGCCAGGCCAAGAGGAAGGCCGGAAAGAAGCAGCGCGTCGCCCAAGCCCGCGAGATCACCCGCGCACAGGCTGCGGCCGCTGACCGCCCCGCCGCACCCGCCATCGCGGATGAGCTAGCTCCGGCTGAGATGCCCGCGGCCTGGGCCGAGCACGCCCGCACGATCGACCACGCGGTCGACGCCGACCGCCGTCGACGACGCGAAGAAGCCCTCTCCGACGTCAAGCCCGTGGCCCCGGCAACGCTGCACGAGGCCCTGAACCGGCGTCCCATGTTCCGGCTTCCGCCCCCCGACGACTCGGAAGCCGATACACCTGTCCAGGAGGACCACACGTGACCCGAGCCCTCTCTCACGATGATCCACTGGACGGTCTGCCTTCACGAGCCAGGATCGCCGAGCTGATCCTGGGCAGCCGCCCGCCCCTCGACACCTACGTTGGCTGGCAGCACTACCGCACCCACTACGACCTACTCGTCCCCGCTCCGACGATCTCCCCGCAAAAGTGGTCGATGCTCCCTGAGAGCCGCCGGTACGACTACGACCTCTACCGGGAGCTGACGAACGCGAACCTCCCGCTGCAGGACACCCCCATGCATGACAAGGTCGGCAAGCTGATCCGGCGCCGGTTGAGCGGCAACACGAGGAAGAAGAACGCCCCGACCCGCGCCGGCGTCATGATCAGCGGCTGGGGCAACTACGGCAAGACCGCGTCTGTCTGCTCAGCCGGGGCCGTCTTCGAAAAGCAGTGGCTTGAACTCCACAGCCACCTCAACCCCCAGGCTCTGCCGGGCACCCGCGATCTCCACGCACCGGTCGTCTATGTCTCGACCCCGGTGACAGCAACGCCGAAAAGCCTTTGCACGTCGATCTTAGGCTTCTTCCGGGCCCCGACGCGCAAGTCGGCCACGCTGCCGGAACTGGTACGGCAGGTCGCCGACTCCCTTTACGACCATGGCGTCAAAGCTCTGATTCTGGACGACATCAGCCGGCTGCGGATGCACAGAGCCGACGACCAGGACGTCCTCGACCTGATGCGGGCCCTTATGAGCCTGGACGTCACTCTGATCCTGACCGGCGTCAACATCTCCGGCATCGGGCTGCTGCGTGAGGCCAAGTGGAACAAGAAGACCCGGCAATGGGAGATGCCACCGCTGGAGTCGACCCGCATCCACGGTTTGGAGGTCACCCAGACGGAACACCGCTTCGAGCTCATCGAGATCGACCGGTTCCGCTACACCACCCCGAAACAGATCGCGGCCTTCGTCAATCACCTAAAGGGAATCGAGAAGCACCTGCGGCTGATGAACGCGACGCAGGGCATGCTCACCGGCGGCGGTATGCCGGAGTACTTGATGCGTCGCACCGGCGGTGTCATCGGCCTGCTGGGACGCCTGCTCGAAGACGGCGCCCAGGAAGCCATGGACTCCGGGAAGGAAATGATCGACGAGAGCCTGCTGGACGAGATCGTGCTCCGGCGGGACGAGCCCGAGCAGCCGCCGGACGCGGGGATCACCGCCGAAGTCCTTGGCGAGTTCGGGGTGTGCCTCGGCAAGGCACTCAAAGAGTTTCCCGGTCTCGCGCCGGTCTGCCTCACGCTGGTATGCCGCAGCCAGTGCATCGACCGCCTGCGCGTAGGCCTGCGCATCGCGGGCCGCTGCGGCATCCGCCGCGCGCTGCAGCTCGTCGACGCCATGCGGGTGGGGCGGCGGAATGCTCTTGAGGAGTTCTTCGAAGCGTTGTGTTGCGGCCCTGCTGTGCAGGAGTTGACGGGCCTGGGCCGTGGCCTGGCGGATGTCGCGCCACTGCTCGGCGGTGGTGACCGATGTCTGGATTCCGTCGGCCAGCAGGGTTGCGTGGACCTGGCGGATGACCTCCACGCAGGTGTCGATGGCTTGCAGGATGACGGCCCTGTCCAAGAGCTCGGACGTCATCAGTTCGGCGGTGTCCTGTCCGACGGCCGATCCGACGCCAGTCCACCGGCCGCGCAGGGTTCGGGCGTGGGCGCGCATCTCCAGTTGCCGTACGACCGCGGTGATGTGCTCTCGGCCGGCTGGCGCCATGCCTTCCACCCGGCACTGTTCGAGGAGGAAGCGGGCCTGCTTGACGGCGGCCGGCCGGGGCCATCGCGTGTTCAGTTTTCCGGTGCGCAGGACGTGTTGGTCTAGATTGCGGCCGGCGATGAGGAGTTCCTTCTCCTCACTTTCGGAGAGGCGGGGGATCTCTACTTCCGGGAAGGATGCGGCGGCTATCTCGTCGTGGGTCTGCTGTGCACGTTGTGAGGCGTTTCGGATGCTGTCCCACAATTGCTGCCATCGCTGGGCGATGCCGTCCTGCAGCGCGCGCGTGGACCAGGTATCCGCCTGCCAGGAGATGGGGTCCGCGGACAGCCCTACCCTCTGCAGGGCCTGCTGAGCTCGGTCGAGGAGGGCTTCCAGCACCATGAGCCGCGCGTCACCGCGGTCCGCCAGCTCCTGCGCCAGCGGTGTGACCGGCTCGCGGCCGACGGCTTCCTCGGCTCCTTGAAGTTCCGTGATGCAGTGGGAAACCTCCAGCGAGTCCGGCAGCGTGGCAGGGTCCGGGCAGTACTGGATGCGGGCGTCGAGGAGTCCGGGACCGTGCTGGGTGACGAGCAGCCACAGTCGCTCAGCTTCGTCCGTGGTCAGGGGCGGGACCTGTGGGGCCCGGACATCCAGGGGCGGCAGCCACCGATATTCGGCTGCGCCGCGTTCCACTGCCTGCACAATGTCGTCGAGCCGCCCTCGGTAGCCGGGCGCGATCTCAGGGTGCTCGTACCACTCGATTTCACGGACCTGACGCAG
The DNA here is from genome assembly GCF_023630175.1 of Streptomyces cellostaticus. Classification (GTDB taxonomy): domain Bacteria; phylum Actinomycetota; class Actinomycetes; order Streptomycetales; family Streptomycetaceae; genus Streptomyces; species Streptomyces cellostaticus_A. The sequence continues at coordinate 138,135 of NZ_JALLIN010000014.1, forward strand.
GCGGTCTTGGAGTTTGGCCTGCTCCGCCATGAGCTGTTGCCGCTGCGTCTGCTGATCGTCAATGCGCTGTTGGAGCCGATCGAGGTTCGTTGTCGCGTTCAGGTGCGCCAAGGCTCCCAGCGACTGGCTCAGATCGGAGTTACCGCCCTGCCACTGATCGCCTTGGATCACGCACATGCTGCGCAGCTGGGACGGCAGCTGGTCGCGCAGCACATTCAGAGCCTGGCTCTTCGCACTGGTGACCAGCACTCGCTTGCCGTCCGCGAGGAGCGCGGCGATCAGATTGCTGATGGTGTGCGTCTTTCCGGTGCCCGGCGGGCCCTGGACCACGACACTGGTGTCGCGCTGCAGCCGGTCCAAGACATCGCGCTGGGCAGCGTTGGTGATCATCGGGAACAGCGGATCCGGTCCCAGTGCCGGCGGCACGGAGCCATTCCTGCTCCCCCAGGCCGTCCGGTGCTCCGGTTCAAGGTCATACAGCAACTGCGCCAGTCCCAGAGGAGCCTGTGCTCCGGGACGTTTCAGCGCCCGGGCGATGCTCTCGTAGAAGCCGAGGACGGAGCGCTGGCTGTGTTCGCGCAGGATGAGTGCGGGCGCAAGATGCAGTGACCGCGTCTGGGGTTCAGCGGTGAGGTCGGGGTGCTGGCCGGTTGTTGCGTCGAACGGGAGTACGCGGTCCACTCCGAAAGCGCGCTGCGCCCACGAGCGCACGGCCTGTGCCGCCCGGTCCGACAACGGGTGGAAGGGGACGTCCTCGACAGCGGAGCGAACAACCCCCAGCAGCTCCGACGTGTAGCCGTCGGACTCGCTGAGGAAGTCGGTGTCTTCCAGACGGCCGGGATGCTCCGGCACCAGAGAAACGGTCACGTTGATCGATGCCGGTTCAACGGTGAGGGTCACCGGTGTTGTCACGATGTGCCTGCGGACCCGGGCCGAGGGACGCTGGGCTCCTAGTTGCAAAAGACCTACGGCCAGAACTACTTCGAAGGTGTCGCTGTCCTGCTCGATCTTCTTGGCCATCCGGTACAGCTGCTGGTGCAGTCGCCGTTGCGGCTCGGCCGCCAGCTCTTCCTGCGACCATCGCATCCACTTGCCGACCCACGTCTCGTACGCTTTGCGTTCTTCGGATCTGCCGCCCTCCAGTGCTGGCTGGTTCTCCTCCACAGCCGCCTGGCCGTCGACCATTTGACGGTCATTCGGTGTGTTGTCAATCAGGCCAGGAGGTTGCGGCCCGGCGGTGGCGGCGGCCTCGGCGGACACCCTGCCATGCAGGATCGCCGGCAGCCGCGGTGCCTCTTGGGGCGGACGGTGCTTGACCACCATGATGCGAGGATCAGCGTCCGCAGCACGGCGCACGGTCCCATCGGGAGCGTCCGCGAGCCACACCGTTTCCGGGTACTTGGCACAGTCGCGGATGGTCTTGGAGATGGCGCCCCGCACCAGCTCCTGCAGACAGTCGATCAAGACGCGAGTGTCGCGGACGGCTTTGGGATCCCTGCCATCTCGTACTGCCGGGCGGGCCATCACATCCCCCAAACGCCTACCACTGTGGCAAGCCTTTCAGGATCCATGGCCGCTGCACGCCAGGCAATGTGGGGGGACTCACGCACAACCATTTCCGGACATGAAGACAGTCCGGTGTGCCTCTCTCTCGGTCCTGCCGGGCTATGAATGGATCAGCGACTGCAGCACGGCGCATCACGAGACGGCACAGGCCCACGCTCAGAGAGGGAGACACCCTGGCCACAGCCTTCCGTCGCAAGTTCTAGCTGTATCGAGCCGCGGCGTTATTCACGCGGCTGATCGGTGGCTGGCCGCCGAGTGCAGTGTGGCAGCGGTGGTAGTTGTAGGTGTGCAGGAAGTCTGCCAGGGCCTCTGTGCGTTCGGTGTTGCTGGTGTAGGGCCGCAGGTAGGCCCACTCGTCGAGCAGGGTGCGGTTGAAGCGTTCGGCCTTGCCGTTGGTCTACGGCCGGTAGGCGCGGGTGAGCTTGCCGGTCCACGCCGAGGAGATCCCGGGCCTGCTGGAGCGACTGGCCGCGGTGCCCGATCCCCGAAATCCGCGCGGCGTGCAGCATGCTCGGGCCGTCGTACCCGCACTGACCGCGTACGCGGTTCTGACCGGAGCGGCCTCCCTGCTGGCGGTCGGCGAGTGGATCGCAGACGCCCTGCCGTCTGTCCTAGAAAGCCTTGGCATACGGCCCGAACCGCTGTGCCCGAAGCGGAGCCGGCCGTCGGTGGCTACGGTACGGCTGTCACGGGAACGCCCTCCCGCAGTGGTCGGTAAGCCCGGACGCCTGCAACGGACTGGCAGCGCCGTCCCGTACCCACCGCCTGTACGCACGTGAAGGCACCTGGGCGGGATCAACGCAGGGCTCCGGCAAAGTCGTCTGGCA